>NZ_JBAXGR010000013.1:0-57058 GCF_037139295.1 Aestuariivirga sp. | reverse complement strand
ACCCACCAACGACAAGCAATTGAATTTATTCGGTTTTTAACCGGACACTAGTGAAGCAACAGAGAGTTTCTTAACATGAGGATTGCGCGAGTGAATAGTGCCGAATTGTGGAGTATCCACCCAAAGTTATTTCGTTCTAGATTCTTTCGTTATATGGGAGGGGCGCGTCCGCGAGCCTTTGGGGGCGTTAAAGCTGCAAACATTCAGGAACGGACAATTGCGCGGTGCAGCAGTCCGGGCATGTCGAAAAAAAGCCCGTGCTCTTTCAAAACGGCCGGGTTGGCTCTCACGAAAAAGTGTAAGGCGGGCAGCCGGGCTGCTTACGCGGAGCTCGATGCACCCCACGCAATCTACTGGCCGGGGACTACCGGCTCCTCGGCACCCTTGCCGGTCTTCTTCACCGGCTTCATCGGCTCGCAGCGGCTGCTGTATTCAAAGAACTTCCGCAGGAATCCGGGCGCCACCGCAGAGACCGGGTTCATCTGGAAGTCCGGCTTGTCTACCGTACCCCCCATGGCGAAGGTAACGCCAATGATGCCCTGCCCCTTGCCGCCGGTGATGATGTCGCCGAGCAGCGGGATGTCGCCCAGTGCGGCATTGAGCGCATAGGCAGGGGTGATCGTGCCGGCAATGTCGATGGCACCGTCCGACTTGCGGATGAGGCCAGCCGCGCTGGCGCCGAGCTCGGGCCCGCGCACCAAAGCCTCGCCGATGCAGATGAAGCGACTGTCGGAGGTGAAGGGCAAGGTGAGCTTCTTGAAACTCAGCGCATCGCGGCGTGGGCCGTCGCGCCGGGGGGCGTCGCGCTTCGGCTTGCCGCGGGCATCGAGCTCAGCCAGGGCGGCCTCGTTGCGCACCTCGAAGTCGCGCAAAATCAGCTTGCCGTTGCGCACCGAGGTGCCATCACGATTAAGCAGCGCATAGAACTCGATCTGGCCGCCCGCCACCTTGGAATAGAGATTGGCGGCACGGATCGCAGCGCCGCCGTCACGCCCGTTGATCCGCATCTCGCGACCGCCGTCAACCGGTGTTACCCGGAAGACGATGGGCTGGCCACTGAGGAAAGTGCCGTTGATTTCCGCCGCGGTGAGGCGGGAGGATTGCGAGGTGAGGTTGCCGGTAACGCTGGTGATGATCTCGCCCAAGTTGGCATAGATGCGGCCGATCGAGAGGACGATCTTTACAGTGCGGCCAGAATTGGCCTTGGCCTCTTCCGCCGCCTGGGCGGCTTCGTCCCGGTTCTGGTTGCCGAACAGGCCGCGGATGAGCGGACGCGCGTCGAAGCTGTCACCCGTGACCTGCACATCCATCACGCTGTCGGTGACCGTCACCTTGGCAGCGAAGCGGTTCTCATCGGAGAGCTTCATTTCGGTGAAGGTGGCCGAGCGCAGGCCCTGGCGCTTGGGAGCAAGCAGCATGCTGCCCTTGATCGACAGGCCCTTGCCCTTGATCTCAAGGTCCTCGACGCGCGGTCCCTTGTCGCCCTTGCTGTAGAAGGTCATCTTGGCCGTCGTCTTGGGGATTGCCGGCCGCGACCAGCCGATCTGCTGGATGCGCATGTCAACCTCACCAAGATCAGCCGTGAGGTCCACCCTGCCCTGCGGGTCGGCGAGATTGTCAATCGTGGCTGTGACGGCGACGGGGCCCCTGACGAAGGTTCCGAGGTCAATCCCCAGCTTACGGCGCTGCTCGCCATCGAGCCTAGTTTTCAGCACGGCCGACTGGAGGAACTCCGGTGCCGGACCTCGCTGCCAGGCAATCTCGGAGGGGATGCCCGCAATCTTGGCGGGTCCCTTGGCGGTGAGCATGCCATTCTCCATCGCCACATCGATCTTGCCGTCGGTCACGTCGACGCCTGGCAGCGCATCCTTGAGCGAGGCGTTGACGAGCCTTGCCACGGCAGCGACCTTCACACGCTCCGGCGGGAGCGGCTTGATCATGGGGAAGGACAGATGGACCTTCATCGTCGCGTCGCCCTGGAGATTCGAGGTGTCGAGGCCAGTGTGGCGGATGAGGTTGAGGTCCGGCTGGTCGAGATACTCGATGAGAGCCTGCGCGCCCGCGGCAATATCGAGGTCGAAGTCCGACATGGTCTCGAGGGCGAGAATGCTCTTGGCGGACATGGTGCCAGAGGCGAGGCGGCCCTTTGCGCCAGAGGGAAGCACAACGTCGGCGCCGTCGATCTTGAGCGAAAAATCATTGTCGACCAGATGCGCCTCACCCGAGGCGTTGATGAGCGGCGGCAATTTCTTGAAATAGCCGCTGGTGACGCCCTCCATCTTCATGTTCATGATGATCGAGCCCGGCGGCAGCTTGCGCACGCGCTTGGCCTGGGCCATCGCATCTGCCTGCAGCACAACCTTGAAATCGCCATCGGTGATGATGCCGTCCTTGACGTTCTCATTGACGAAGTTGCGGGTCTTCTCGGCAATGATCGGTGGCCAGAGGCGCTTGAGCAAGGCAGCCGGCATCTGCTGGATGCGTCCGCCCATCGAGATGGCAGGCGACTCATTGCCGCCGGCGATGGCTCCCGTCAGGCGCACCACAGCGTTGCCGGAGATGATCCGGAGGTCACCAATGTCGAGGCGCGCCTCCTCGATCCCGGCGCGGCCCTGGAACAGCACCTGGTCGATCGCCACCGGGTTCTTGATCGAGCCTTGAGCGTCGATTGCCGCATTGCGCGCGCCGAGCGAGATATCGATGGCGGTGAGACGACCATCGGCGGTGCGCTCCGGCGAGAGGCGGCCCGTCATCTGGGCATGCGAGCTGCCGATGAGCAGCGTGGAATCGGTGATGGCGATGCTGCCCGTGGCAGGGTCATATTCGGCGCGCAGCGAGCCTTCGTCGACGTTGAGCTTGCCCGCCAGATATTCCGGAAGCTCCACGACGCCCGCCGCCGCCGTGAACTCGCCCACCGCGCGGGTGACAAGGCCGGTGTCGGTCATCTCCATATCCACCCGGCCCGACAGTGGAACGTCGACGCGGGCGAGTTTCGAAAAGGCATAGACCTGGTCCGAGATCTTGGCCGGCGACACATCCGTCACATGGGCGCTGACGAGGAAGGAGTGGGTGTCGCGCCGGTAGGTGGCGCTGCCACCCGCGGTCCAGCTCCCCTCACTCAGGTCGCCGTTCATGACTGCGGCGTTCGCCTCCACCCGGAAACCGTCCGGCTGGCGGGTAAAGGCCAGGTCGGCGTCACGGATGTTCCAGCTCGCGTCATTGGCCTCGTCATAGAAATTGATGTTGGCACGGTTGATGTTGATGGCGTCGATCGAGCCCATGCCCGCCGCACGCGAACCGCCACTGACCAGGTCAATCAGGGCGGTTCCCGAGCTGCTGAACTTGGGTGGGGCGGAACTCCCCGAGCCCGGCTGCAGGTCGGACTTTCCGCCATCACCCGCATCGATGGTGACGGATTCGTTTTCAGGCGTGGGTTCGTCGAAACCCAGCGCAAAGCTGCCGTCGAGATCCCGGCGGGCGCGGATTCTTGGCCCGATGAGTGTGATGGAGGTGGGCACCACGCGGCCGGAGAAAAGAGCCGCCTCATCGATCCCCAGGGAGGCATGAGGCGCGCTGGCGAGGTAGGTGCCCTGCTTGTCCTCCAGCCGCAGATTGTCGAGCAGCACATGCGGAACGCCGCCCGAGCCGGTTCGCTGCAGCGTCACCCCGCCGACCGTGACGGACATGCTCGGGAGGCTCTGGTTGATCTTGTTCTGTACTGTCGAGCGCAGAAAATCCAGTTGCACCGGCCCCTGCGCCAGGCGGACATAGACGCCAACGGCGAGAACCAGCAGAACGGCCAAGACCGACATCAAGCTGTAAGCGCTTATCTTCACAAGGCGCCGCAACGTCTTCCTGTTCCACTGACCCCATTCAGACCAAACATGTGCCACCGCAGCTTGCCGCAGGCAATCCGGAAAGCCACCGTGGCCGCTTCCCTCGTCATTGGCCACCAAAGATAGGCCAAACCGTGGCTTTCAATCCTGTAATGTTCCGCTGCGGCAAAGCTGTCAATGCAGGGCTGTAAATCGGCTGCAAATGTGACGCCTGGGCGGGGCTAGACCTCGCCCTCGTCGGGAATATTGAGGAGCCGGCCACAAGCCTTGCAGTGGACGGCATCCCGGTCATGCCGGGTGAGGCCGCAATCGGGGCATTTGAAGAACACCTTGTCCGGCCGCAGCATCACCTGGACGAGCCGCAGGAAAAGCGAAATCCCGAAAATCATGATGACGACCGCCAGCAAACGCCCGCCGGTGCCAGTCAGCACCACGTCACCGAAGCCCGTGGTGGTGAGCGCCGTCACCGTGAAATAGAGGGCGTCGGCATAGTCATTGATGTCGGCGTTGGAATGATGCTGGGTCTCATAGACCAGCGCCGTCATTACGAAGACGAATATCCCGAGGTTGAGAGCCGAGCCGATGAGCTGCTCATGCCTCCTGAACCACGGGAAGTCCTGCCGGAGGCGCCTCACCATCGTGTAGGAGCGCAACAGCCGGAACACCCGGGCGACGCGCAGGAAGCCCAGCCCCTCGCCGCCGATCGGCGCCAGCATGGCGATGATCACAACGATGTCGATGAGGCCATAGAAGCTGAACACCATGCGCCAAGGCCGCTTGGCGATGAACAGCCGCGCCGCGAAATCGAACAGCAACAGCACGCCCAGTGCCACGTCGACATACTTGGTGCCCTGCCACTGCAGGAAGGAGGTGGCAATGATGAAGGCGACGGTTGCGAGATCGAAGATGAGGAGCGCGTAGCGGAAGCGATGGCCAGCCGGCACGTTGCCCTCATAGAGGGTCCAGATGCGCTTTCTGAGCGTGTTGGTATTGGCCGCCGCGTCCATCGCCCATGGTTAGGGCAGTCGGAAGCCGCCGTCCAGACCGGACGGCGGCCTTAGTCATCTGAAATCAAGCCGCTACTGCATCGCCCTCGCCGACTTCGCGAGGCGCACCAGGTTGATGAATTCGGCACGGTAGCCATAAGGGTCGGGTCCGCGATTGGCCGTAGCGAGCGCGATCACATCGTCATAGCCATACGCTTTTGTGAACTCCGCCCCCCGCAGGAGCTGGCCGAAAGCGGCAACGGCGGCTGCGAAATTCGCTTCCGCATCGGGCATCTCGTCAGCTGCGGTGACAGGCTCGGTGATCAGGTGGCTCTTGTCCTCACCCGGCAGCTTGTAGCGGATCTTGACGAAGGCATAGTCGCCGGCGGTGCTGCCCGGCTGCTCCGCCGTGCCATAGCGCAGCGGATCGACGAGCTGGCCTTTGGAGCCCTTCGGCGTCACCTCGTAAAGCGCGGTGACGGTGTGGCTTGCGCCGATGTCCCCTGCATCCACGTGATCGTTGTTGAAGTCGTCCTTGTTCAGAAGCCGGGTCTCGTAGCCGATGAGACGATATTCGGAGACGGCGGCGGGGTTGAACTCGACCTGGATCTTTACGTCGTTGGCGATGGGGAAGAGCGTGGACGTGGCCTCGTCGACCAACACCTTGCGGGCTTCGCTGAGGCTATCGATGTAGGCCGCATTGCCGTTGCCGTTCTGCGCCAACGTCTGCATCAGCTCGTCATTGTAGTTGCCCTCGCCGAAGCCGAGGACGGACAGATAGACACCGGACTGGCGCTTCCGCTCCACGAAATCCTGCAGCTCGCGCGGGTCCGAGATGCCGACGTTGAAGTCGCCGTCGGTGGCAAGGATGACGCGGTTGACGCCTGCCTTGTCGAAGTGTTGTTCAGCGAGGTTGTAAGCCTGGCGTATGCCCTGCGCACCCGCCGTCGACCCGCCAGCAGATAGGCTGTCCAGCGCCGCGAGGATCTTCGTCTTCTCGGAGGCCTTCGTTGGCTCCAGCACCGTGCCCGCACTGCCGGCATAGGTGACGATGGAAACTGTATCTTCAGGGCCCAGCGTATCAAGGAGCAAGCGGAAAGAGTTGAGCAGCAGCGGCAGCTTGTCAGGCTCTTCCATCGACCCCGAGGTATCAATGAGTAAGACGAGGTTGGAATGGGGCTTGGTCAGGCCGTCGAGTGAGAAGCCCCTGATGCCGATGCGCATGAGCTTGGTATCGGCATTCCATGGCGTCTGCATGAGGCTGACGTTCGCCTTGAAGGGCTCGGCGCGGTCTTTCGGACCCGCATAGTCATATGGGAAGTAATTGACCATCTCCTCCACCCGCACCGCATCCTTCGGCGGCAGCACGTTCTGCATCAGCGACCGCCGCACGAAGCTGTAGGAGGCCGTGTCGACATCGAGCGAGAAGGTGGAGAGCGGATCTGTCGCCACCTGCTTCACCGGATTTGCCGTGATGTCGGTGAAACGGTCGCGGCCCGCTTCCAGTGCAGGTGGCGGCGGTGCATAGACAGTGCTGTCCGCTTCGGGCTCGGACGACATGATGCCCGTTATGGCCTTGGCAGGCGCAATCTGTGACGTCAGGTCTGGCACGCCATCCGTTGATTTGTTCAGAAGCGACTCGAGCTGACTGGTCGGAAGCTTCGCGGGAGCCGATCGGGGCGGAAGCTGTGCCGTTTTATGCAGTGCGTCCTTCGGCGCGACCCCATTGGGCGCGATCTGCTGGGCATTCTCGTTCGAGGTCCTTGTGATGATGGTTTCGTTCTTCCACTCAGGCAGCCCGGTCTGCCCCTCCTTCATCATCTGCAGGAAAGCGGGGCTTGCCACCACCAGCAGGGTGAGTGCGGCAAGGCTTCCGCCGTAAACGAGGGCGTGGTTGCGGGTGAAGCTGCGCATGTGTGTTCTCCGGTTCCAGATGTTGGCCATCCGGTTCCTGAGACGCTTGGCGATGCCGGCTTCTTGGAACGTATCCGAGATTTTTTCCGCATGAGACATGGCCGCGGAGATGGCGGTCGCGCGTGCTCCTTCATCCGGACGCGGCAGCACCTCGTCGCGGAATAGCTTCTTGAGGTCGTCAAACTCGTTCATCGTCATGATCCGCCATTGCCCGCAGGCGCTTCTTCACCTCGCTCATGCGCCAGGCTACGGTCCCCGCACTGATGCAAAGGATCGTGGCTGCGTCTTCTTGGGTAACCTCCTCGGCAAGGATGAGGAGTGCCGTTTCCTTCAGGTCGGGCTTCAAATGGTCCAGCGCCCTGTAGAGCCAGCGCACCTTCATGTCGCTGTCGGCCCAGTCCGCCCGGTGCCCCGCCACAGCCAGCGCGAAGCCCTGTTGCAACTCTCTCACCCTGCCCTGTCGCCGCCTGTGGTCGTGACAGGCGTTGAGCACCAGCTGGTAGAGCCAGGTGGAGAAGCGGCTCTCGCCCCGGAAAGAGCCGATCCGATCCACAAGCCTGATGCAGACCTCCTGTGCCACGTCCTGGGCATCGGCCCTCGAGCCGAGCAGGCGGTAGGAGAAGCGGAAGGCCGTGTCATGGTGGCGCTCCAGCAGGCGCTGCAGCGCCGGCCTGTCACCCCGTCCAGCCCTCTGGGCCAGTGCCTCGTCGGTTTCACTCATGTGTTTCGGGGAGTTAGACGCCGCGATTGGGCGGATTCTTGGGAGCCCTGAAAGAATATTTTCGGGCTGTCGCCTCCCGCGCTATAGTGCTGCTGAAATCAAGGAGTTGAGAGAATGCCGAAGGGATACTGGATCGCCCATGTCACGGTCACCGACCCGGAGCAGTACCAGCACTATGCGAGCGGGACGCGTGAGGCCTTTCAGAAATATGGCGCCAACATCCTGGCCCGTGGCGGCAGCTTCCAGCAGCTGGAAGGCCCCGGCCATCCGCGCAACGTGGTGATCGAGTTCCCGAGCCTCCAGGCGGCCGTCGACTGCTACAATTCGCCAGAATACCAGGCGGCGAAGAAGAAGCGCGAGGGAGCGGGCATCGCCAACATCGTGCTCGTCGAGGGCGTCTAGGTGCTTTCCATCACCGGGGTCCGTTGCTAAAGCCGGACCCAACGAGGGGTGACCGACATGAAGATTGCCATTGCCGGAGCAGCGGGCCGCATGGGCCGGGTGCTGACGCGCATCATCAACGAGACGCCGGGGGCCGAAGTTGCAGGCGGGCTGGAACCGAAGGGTTCGCCGCATGTGGGTGCCGACATGGGCGAACTTGCGGGTGTGGGGCGGCTTGATGTGGCGATCACTGACGACCCGATCGCGCTGCTCACCCATGTCGACGGCATCATCGACTTCACCGTGCCGAAGGCGACGCTGGCGCTGGTTGAGCTTTCCGCGCAGGCCCGCATCGTGCACGTGATCGGCACCACCGGCATCGACGAGGCAGGCGAAGCCAAAATCAAGGCGGCGGCACGCCATGCGCGCGTCGTAAAGTCCGGCAACATGAGCCTGGGCGTGAACCTGCTCGCCGTGATGGTGAGAAAGGTGGCGGCCGCGCTGGGCGAGGACTTCGACATCGAGGTGCTGGAGATGCACCACAAGCACAAGATCGACGCGCCATCGGGGACTGCCCTGCTGCTCGGCCAGGCGGCTGCCGCTGGTCGCGGCATCGACCTCAAGGAACGCTCGGTGCGTTCGCGCGACGGGCATACGGGTGCAAGGCCGGTGGGCGACATCGGCTTTGCCACGCTGCGCGGTGGTTCCGTGGTGGGCGAGCATACGGTGATGTTTGCGGGTGCTGCCGAGCGCATCGAACTCACTCACAAGGCCGAGAGCCGTGACATCTTCGCGCGAGGTGCGGTTCGCGCGGCACTCTGGGCCTTCGACAAGAAGCCCGGCCTCTATTCGATGATCGACGTTTTGGGATTGGAGTAAGCATGGACCGTCTTCTCGTGCTCGTCCGCCATGGACAGAGCGAATGGAACCTCAAGAACCTGTTCACCGGCTGGAAGGACCCCGACCTGACTGAACAGGGCGTGGCCGAAGCCCATGCGGCGGGCAGGAAGTTGAAGGCCAAGGGGTTCCACTTCGATATCGCCTACACCAGCGCGCTCGGCCGCGCCCAGCGCACGCTGAAGATCATGCTCGAAGAACTGGGCCAGCAGGGCCTTGCGACGGTAAAGGACCAGGCGCTGAACGAACGCGATTATGGCGACCTGACCGGCCTGAACAAGGACGACGCGCGCGCGAAGTGGGGTGAGGAACAGGTGCACATCTGGCGCCGTTCCTATGACGTGCCGCCTCCCGGCGGCGAGAGCCTGAAGGACACACTGGCCCGCGCGTTGCCCTATTACATGAAACATATCCAGCCGGACGTCCTTTCCGGCAAACACGTGCTGGTGGCAGCGCACGGCAATTCCATCCGTTCACTGATCATGGCAATCGAGGGGCTGACGCCGGAGCAGATCCTGAAGCGTGAACTGGATACAGGTGTGCCGGTGGTCTACCGGCTGGGGGCGGATTCAAGGCCGGTGTCGGTGGAAGTGCTGGCTTAAGACCTATCAACCACTCATCCCATCATGCCCGGGCTTCACTCGGGCATCTTTTTTGGGCGACCTTGAAAGAGGATGGCCGGGTCAAGACCGGCCATGATGAGAGAGAACCGGATGCTGGGCTCAGACCCCCAGGCTCTCCTTCACCTTGTCCTGGAAATACCGCACCCCCTGCTCATGGCGGGGTGACAGCGGACCGGCGCTGTAGTTGCCGGCTTCGTAATTATTGTGGGTCTTGGCACAGATTTCGAAGTCTTCGCGGACCACGGCGAGGTTGCGGGCGATGGTGTCGCTGCGCTTCTCGTCGAGTTCGGGCGCCAGATCGGCAAAATAGAAGTGATAGAGCTGCTCGGTGCGCTTGGTGCCGATGGGATTGATGCGCGAGGTGTTCATGCCGCCCTCGAACAACGAGAGCGTCCAGTTAGGCCACATCCACAGCCACTTGCCCCGATAGAACAGGCCCTCGCGTGGGGGGGCCGTCATGCGGATGAAGCCCTTGTGGGCCGTGGTCTTGAACTGTTCGAAGTCGATGGCGGCGAAGAACTTCGGGTGGATGCCGGGGATGTGGTATCCCTCAACGAAATTGTCAGTGTAGATCTTCCAGTTGGCGTCGAAATTCACCGTTTCAGTGCGGACCGACTGGTAGGTTTCGATCGGTTCATCGGCAAGCTCGGCGACGAGGTCACCGAGCTGCGAGACGAGATCTTCCTGCGGGTCGATGGCGACGAAGAGCAGACCGCGCCAGGTGGCGACGTGGATCGGCTCCAGCGGCCAGTCCACGGGATCGAAGCCGGGCTCCTCGCCAAACCATGGCGCATTGATGAGGTGGCCGTCATCGGCGAAGACCCACTGGTGATAGGGGCAGCGGATAGTGGCGCAGCGGCCCGTGCCCTCCTCCAGCAATTGCGCGCCGCGGTGGCGGCAGACATTGCGGAAGGCGCGGAGTTCACCGTCACGACCCCTGATGGCAAAGACCTTGATGCCGGCAATGTCGGCGGCGACATACTGCCCGCGCTCGGCCACCTGGGCTGCAGGCCCCAGCATCTGCCAGGTTTTGGCGAAAATATCGATACGCTCGCGCGGCAGCACGGCGGGATCGACATAGAGGCGCGGATCGAGGTTGAGCATGGCGGCACTCCTTCGGCGGAAAGAGTGCCTCAGTTGCGCGGGCTATTCAATATCCTCGATCACCTGATCACCGCCGCCCTTCACCTTGTGGGCGAGCGAGGCCTGGATGAACTCCTCAACTTCGCCATCGAGCACATCGCCCGGGGCGGTCGAGGTGTGGCCGGTGCGCAGGTCCTTCACCAGCTGGTATGGCTGCAACACATAGGAGCGGATCTGGTGGCCCCAGCCGATCTCAGTCTTCTTGGCGTTGGCAGCGTCGATCTTTTCTTGCTGCTTCTGCAGTTCCATTTCGTAAAGGCGCGCCTTCAGCATCTTCATGGCGGTGGCGCGGTTCTTGTGCTGCGAGCGCTCCGCCTGGCAGGCGACGATGATGCCGGTGGGCATGTGGGTGATACGCACGGCGGAATCGGTGGTGTTGACGTGCTGGCCGCCAGCACCCGACGCGCGGTAGGTGTCGATCTTCAAGTCGGACTCCACCACCACGATGTCGATGTTGTCATCGACCACCGGATAGACCCATACGGAAGAGAAGGACGTGTGGCGGCGCGCATTCGAGTCATAGGGCGAGATGCGCACCAGGCGGTGCACACCCGACTCGGTCTTGAGCTTGCCGTAGGCGTTGTGGCCCTTGATCTGGAGCGTGCAGGACTTGATGCCCGCCTCTTCGCCCACGTGTTCGTCCAGCACCTCGGCCTTGTAGCCGTATTTGTTGGCATAGCGCATGTACATGCGCATCAGCATCGAGGCCCAGTCCTGGCTCTCGGTGCCGCCTGCGCCGGCGTTGATCTGGACAAAGGCATCCAGGGGATCGGCTTCGCCCGAAAGAAGCGTCTCGATCTCGGTCTCGGCCACCTTGGGCTTCAGCGCGAGCAGCGCCTTTTCGGCGTCGGTGACGATCGACTGATCGCCTTCGCTCTCGCCCATTTCGATCAGCTCAGCATTGTCGGCGATCAACTGCTCGAGGTCGCGGATCATGGTGATGCGCTTGTCGAGGTCCTGGCGCTCGCGCATGAGCTTCTGCGCCTTCTGGGGATCGTTCCAGATCGACGGGTCTTCGGACTTGGCATTCAGTTCAGCGAGGCGGCGGAGGGAATTGTCCCAGTCAAAGATGCCTCCTCAGCAGTCCGATGGACTGCTTCATTTCGTCGACGACCGACGAGACTTCAGCGCGCATGATTCCTGCTCAGAATGAGAGTGACATTGAGTGGGCTCAATAGAGGCCGCCGCCCTGCCCCGTCAACCCGCCACTGGCGGCGGGCTGGTCGGGAGCCGGGGCAACGCCCTGCGACGGCGGCACCAGCATGACCCCGCCTCCGGCCGTGGTCCCGGCAGCTGCAATGGCGCCCTCGCCGATAATCTTGGTCGAATCAGGCGGCTCATCACCCGGCTTGAAGGCCTCGAGGATGACGCCGTCATGGCCAAAGATGGCGCGCTTGCCGCTCTTGGCGTCGATGGGGATGAGCTCGATGGCACGCGGCACCCGGAAGGGCTTGGCGGGCTCGTCCTTGAGCGCCAGCTTCATGAAGTCGGCAACGATGGGTGCCACGAGCTCGCCACCGGTGCGCCCTTTGCCCATGGGCTTTGGGTTGTCGAAGCCGACGTAGGTTCCGACGACCATGTCCGGCGTGAAGCCGATGAACCAGGCATCGCGCTCCTCGTTCGAGGTGCCGGTCTTGCCCGCCACGGGCTTGCCCACCGCCAGCACCTTCTTGCCGGTGCCGCGCTGCACGACACCTTCCATCATCGAGGTGATCTGGTAGGCGGTGTAGGGGTTCATCACCTGCTCGCTGACGTCGACCAGCTCTGGCTCCGGCAGTTCCGGGTTCCAGCCCGCAGCCATGCAGTTGGCGCAGTCGCGCTTGTCATGCTTGTAGATGGTCTTGCCGTAGCGGTCCTGAATACGGTCGATGAGCGTCGGCTCGACGCGCTTGCCGCTGTTGTCAATCATGGCATAGGCGGTGACCATCTTCATCAGCGTGGTCTCGCCCGCACCCAGTGCCATGGCGAGCTGGGCGGGCAGCTTGTCGTAGATGCCAAGCCTGGTCGCGAGGTCGATGATCTTGGCCATGCCGAGCTCGTTGGCGAGACGCACCGTCATCACGTTACGCGACTGCTCGATGCCACGGCGCAACGTCGAGGGGCCGAAGAACTTGTTCTGGTAGTTCTTGGGCTTCCACATCGAGCCGTCCGGCATCTTGAACTCGACGGGCGCGTCCATGATCACCGAGGCTGGCGAATAACCATTGTCCAGCGCCGCCGCATAGACGATCGGCTTGAATGACGAACCGGGCTGGCGCAGCGCCTGAACGGCGCGGTTGAACTGGCTGCGGCCATAGGAGAAGCCGCCGACGAGGGCGAGCACGCGGCCGGTATGTGGGTCCATGGCGATCATCGCGCCATCAACCTCCGGCATCTGCATCAGGTGATACTGGCCGGTGTCCTTGTTGGGCGCGACATAGACGATGTCACCAGGCTTCAGGACGTCCGAAGCCTTCTTGACCTGCGGCCCCAGCGAGGTGCCGTCGACATAGGGCCTCGCCCAGCTGAGAAGCGCCAGCGGCACCTTGCCGGTCTCGCGCTCGGTCGCCAGCGTGCCGTCCGGCTGGGTCTTGGGCTGCAGGCCGATCGTCGCTTCCTCGTCATTGGCGTCAAGCACCACGGCGATGCGCCAGGGCGCCATATCGTCAGGCACCTTCTTGCCCTTCATCAGCAAGGCCCAGTCCGGGACGGCGCCGAGTTCGGCCACGGCGAGCGGGCCGCGGAAGCCACGCTTGCGGTCGAAGGCGATGAGACCACGCGCCAGCGACTGGCGGGCATAGAGCTGCAGCTTGGGATCGAGCGTCGTCCTGACCGACAGGCCGCCCTTCTCCATCTTGTCCTTGCCATAGAGCCCAATCAGCTCGCGGCGTACTTCCTCGGCGAAGCTTTCAGCGGCGAAAAGTTGAGCGCCGAAGGGACGCGGCGTCACCTCCAGCGGCTTGGCCTGCGCCGCCTTCATCTGCTCCTCGGTGATAAAGCCGTTCTCCTGCATTTGCAGCAGCACCCAGTTGCGACGCTCGATGGCGCGCTCCTTCTGGCGGAACGGATGGTAGTTGTTGGGGCCCTTGGGCAGCGCCGCGAGATAGGCCATCTCTTCGAGCGACAGCTGGTCGAGCGACTTGCCGAAGTAGTTGAGCGAGGCGGCGGCCACGCCATAGGAGTTCATGCCAAGGAAGATCTCGTTCAGATAGAGCTCGAGGATCTGGTCCTTGGTGAAGGTCTGCTCGATACGGCGGACGAGGATCGCCTCCTTCAGCTTGCGGTCGATCGATCGCTCGTTGCTGAGAAGGAAGTTCTTGGCTACCTGCTGAGTGATAGTGGAGGCACCAACGATCTGACCCTTGCCGGTCATCTTCACCTGGGCATAGCGGTAGGCGGCGGCGGCGATGCCCTGCCAGTCCAACCCGCCATGCGTGAAGAAGGTCTTGTCCTCGGCCGAGGTGAAGGCGTCGATCAGCAGCTTCGGCATCTGGCTGACCGGCACGAAGAGGCGACGCTCCTCGGCATACTCGGCCAGCATCGAGCCGTCGGCGGCATAGATGCGCGTCATCACCGGGGGAGCATAATTGGCGAGCTGGGTGTAGTCGGGCAGGTCCTTCGAGGCGGTCCAGATCACAAAGCCCACGCCCGCCGCACCGGCGACGAAGAGCATGAAACCAACCGCAAAAAGCCACCCGAGGAAACGAAGCATTCTCTGAAACGACACCTGCCTGCTGAGGTCCGCCGGATAACACAGCCGGAGGGACCATTTACAATTAATTCGCTAGGGGGCGATTGTGGCCTCGGGGTGGCAGGGCAAGGGACCTTCTGACGAAAATGCCCGCGGGACGAATGTCCCACGGGCAAAATCTGGGTGGTCGACGAATGTTGGTCAGAAGCCGCCGACGGGGTGGTCGTAACAGGCAGCTTGCTGAGCCTCGGCGGTGGCCTCGGTGCCATCGGAGGCAGCGCCACCGGCGTCGGTGAAGAAGCTCGTCGCCGGAGCGGCCGGGAGTGCCGAGAACACGTCCTCACCCAGCGGGCAGTGGCAGTCGGCGACCTTGATGGTTCCACCGCCATCAACGGCCTGGGTGCGGATGTTGTCGCACTTGAAGCTGAAGCAGTTGGCGTATTCACGGCCCTGGTTGAGGCTCGCCGAGCAGGTGTGAGGATAGGCGGTGACACTCTGCCAGCCAGCCGTTTCCTGCGGGAAGGGAGAAACCAGTGAATAGAGCGACCAGACAGTCGCCACGTTCGGTCGGGCGCAGCTGCCCTGCATGTTTCCGCCCGTCACGTTGGCGATGGCGGGACCCGTGTCATTGGTGTTCAGAACGGGGCAGGTGCAGACGGACTCACGAAACCAGCGCTTGCCGCCACGCGGCGTGTTGACTGCGATGCGCTTGCCGGTGGGCGTGCAGGTGGAGGCGGCGCAAAGGGCAAACTCGTAACCCTCGGGCTGGTTGGACTTGCAGAGCTCGATCGAGGTTTTGGAAGACCCGGACGGCGCCGGCGCCGCATTGACGGTGTAGGTGATGGCCATGGCGGAGATTGCCAGCGCCAGAAGCCTGATGATGAGTTTCATTTGCACTCCGGAAAAATTTGTTTGCAGCTTTCGGAAGGCGATCTGTTGGGAAAGGTTCGCGCACAGGGTGCACAGCAGTACCATGACCAGCAAAAGCCTGCGAAACAGGCCGATATTTATCGTAACTTAATCTACTGTAATGTCCACGCCAGAAACATGGGTGTTACTACTTAGTCGCCAGGAAGATGCAGCTGGGACTAGTAAGTCCGAAATCAACTCAGGGTGTGGGGATCGAAGGCGCGATGGCAAGCGATGAGACGACCCGCGGGCTGATCTCGCGGATCAGCTTGCGCCGCAATGCGTCGCCGAAGCCAGCATAGTTGTGGACTTCCATGACAAAGGCATCAGGGCCGGTGATGACATTGTAAGTTTAGTACTGAGCAAGGCTCGGCTTGTTGGAGATAGCGAGCGCGTTGATCTCAACCTTCAATGCTTCTGCAAGGTCCCTGACCTGCTTCGGGAACGAAACGCGGCGCGTGCCACGCACCGCACGTGTTTCCTCGCCATCGCCAGAGACATTGATGATCCTGCGGACAGTGCAGCTGTCGAGGGACTGGAGTTTTGCCACTGACGTCATGAGTCCTGAAGCGAGGCCAGTATCTCCAGTAACCTGGCGTGGCATGGATTCCACGATGCGGGCGAATTGCTCGGCAGCCTGCTTGCCGTCAATCATCACCCAGGCGGACTGCGGTTTGGCTTGGCCTTCCGAGCCCCAGAACACTACGGACACCGCAACGCGACCCGCCATGGCCATGGCGTTCAGAACGCTGTCATTGCGGAAAGCGGCGACGATCCCCTGCTGCTGAAGCAGGTACTCGCCCGGCGATACGCTGGCCGAGGAATCGACCGCCAGCACCAAGGCCACATCGATGCACGGCTGTGCTGCTTCCGCCTTCGGAGTGAAGTTCAACGCGATAACCGGCACCATCAGCGCAGCGCCGAGCAGAAGAGCCCTAACGATCCAGCTTGTCATGAATTGCCCTCGTCGAAACCGATAAGACCGCTACAAAGCGCAACCTCAGCGAACAACGATAGAAAACTGCAATCGTGACGGCTGTGCGAAAAACCACCGGCGGAAGACCTGATTGTGATCAGTTCGAAAGAGAACCGTCGATAACGGAAGTTTCATCAGGTCTGGGTTGTATAAATGACCCGAGGATCAGGGCGCCTTGGATGCGAGCTGTGTCGCGAAATACTTCTCAACGGCGCGGGCCATGGCACCCGCCACCTTCTGCTGCCATTCGGGTGAGGTCAGCTGGCTCTCGTCGTGCTTGCTCGACAAAAAACCGAGCTCGATGAGGACCGAAGGAACGTCTGCTGCCTTCAGCACCATGAAGCCCGCCGAACGCATCGGCTTGCCGGTGAAGGCGGTAACAGGCGCCATCTCGGACACAGCCTTCTTGGCAAAGACGAGTGAGTGGGTTTTCGACTCCCGCTGGACGAGGTCGATCAGGATGTCGGTAACTTCCTTGTTCTCGGCCTCGAGGTCAACGCCCGCGATGATGTCAGCACGGTTCTCCTTGTGGGCGAGTGCTTCGGCCTCGGCGTCCGAAGCCTTCTCCGAAAGCGTATAGATTGTGGCGCCGCGTGCATCGCCTCCCCGCACCGTGTCGGCGTGGATGGCGATAAACAAGTCCGCCTCCTTGTCGCGCGCCACCTTCACGCGGTCGCGCAGCGTGAGGAACGTGTCGTCCGAGCGAGTCATCACCACGTCGATGGTGCCGGTTGCTTCAAGGATTCGCTTGAGCTTCAGCCCAAAAGCGAGGACGACATCCTTTTCCTTCGTCTTTTTAACGCCGATGGCACCGGGATCGATGCCCCCGTGTCCTGGGTCAATGACCACCAGCTTGCGTTCGCGAGGACCAGCCGACGCTGCCTCGGCGGGCGGCGCGTCCTGCGGCGCGGCGTCTGCCGTTTCGGTGTCCTGATCCGCTGCGAGCTGGGCATCGAAGGCCTGCTTGGTAGTCTTGACCACATCGACGACGATACGGGCCGGTTGACCGTCCTTCGGCTTCAGCAGGAAGGCCTTGTCGATCAACACCGGTCCATCAGTCTCGAGCACGATGCGGGAATGGGCATCATCCACCGGGCCATAACGATATTGTGTGACCAGGCCCCGGGCGTCGTCACCTGACCCCTCCGGCAGGGAAAAGGCGACCTGCGGCAGGTCGATCATGACCCGGTAGGGGTTCGCCATGATGTACACGGTATATCCGACTGGCACCGTAAGATCGGCCACGAAGCGCGTGCGGGTGTCATCACCGGCGAGGCGGGCTGCGGTGGCCACCGGCAGATCTGCGGCGTCGGCGGCAGGCAACCGGAAACCGGCGAGCATGAACAGCGCGGCAAGCAGAAGCCCTGGCAGCAGACGGGCTGCGGCCCAGCGGCTGGGACTGGCTGTTTCTCGCTTCATTCGAGTCGGCGGTACTGCGGTTTGTGGACTGGGAGCCAGAGGCTAGGCCCTCCAAGGTTAATCAATGGTTGCCGGGTGCCCATGAGACGAATGCTTGCAATTTGACGACCCGCCTCATAGAAGGTTTCTGTCTCCTAGGCGTCAGGGCCGCGAATCCGCGGCAGAATCGACCTCAGGTGGAGAATTTCGCGAGAAGCGTGGGTCCGGAGGCAGTTCCTGCCACCCCCGCTCGACGCGGTCGAAGAGCGTGATCCTTCGAAGGGTCCGCCATTTGAACCGTTCCGCTGAATCGGAACATAAGGAAATCCTGGGCATGTCCCACGCCACGACGAGCGCGCTGAACGAGGACCGGTCAAGACCGGATCCCGTTGCTTGTTTGCCTCCGTCCGCTGGCTGGACCCACATGCCCCATTCGCGCTGCAGCACCCGCATCTCCAACAGGCGTCTCTTCACCGGAGCGGAGAACCTATCGGCACGTTTGCCGGGCTGGCGCAGAGGACGTGACTCATGGGCAGCAAGATGCTCATCGATGCCAGCCACCCCGAAGAGACCCGCGTTGTGGTTCTCAAGGGAAATCGCATCGAGGAATTCGACTTTGAAAGCGCCGCTCGCCGGCAACTGAAGGGCAATATCTACCTCGCCAAGGTGACGCGCGTAGAGCCGTCACTCCAGGCGGCCTTCATTGAATATGGCGGTAACCGCCATGGCTTCCTCGCCTTCTCGGAAATTCACCCGGACTACTACCAGATTCCGCTCGCCGACCGCATGGCTTTGCTGCAGGCGGAAGAGGAAGAGCACGCTCGGGAAGCCGAGGACGAGGACGACGAGGGCGAAGGCAATGGCCGCCGCCGCAGCCGTGGTCGCGACCGTGATCGTGGCCGTGGCGGACGCCGTGGCCCGCGTGGCGAAGAAAACACCGAAGGCGGCGTGGAGGAAATCTCCGAGCCCGAATATGCCGAGGACGCCGAAGCCTCGGGCGACGACTCCTACGCAGAGGACCACGGCCCGGAAACAAATGAAGACGAGAGCCCGGATTCGCATGTCCTCGACATGTCGCAGTCCGAGGTGATCGAAGGCGAGGCCGTCGAATATCACGACGAGACGGATGAGGATGGCGACGACACGCCGCCGCGCGCCGAACCGATGTCGACGAACCATGACGATCCGTCGGTTTCCGAACCGGTGGCGGAAGGTTCCGAGCCGTCTGAACCCGAAGAAAACATCGAAGCCCGCCTCGCCGAACCGAACTCCGACGAACCGACTGACGCCGAGATGGAGGCTGCGGCCCCTGCCCCGCACGTCCAGCACGGCATGCCGGGCGAACTCGGCAACGGCATCGAGGAAGTCGGCGAGGATCCGGAAGCGGTTCGCGTCGAGTCGATCGGTGCTGAAGACGCTCTCGAGGAAGTGCCGCAGCGCCGCCGCAAGGTGCAGCGCAAGCAGTACAAGATCCAGGAAGTGATCAAGCGCCGCCAGGTGATCCTTGTGCAAGTCGTCAAGGAAGAGCGCGGCAACAAGGGTGCCGCCCTCACCACATACCTCTCGCTGGCCGGCCGCTATTGCGTGCTGATGCCCAACACCGCACGCGGTGGCGGCATCTCCCGCAAGATCACCGACTCGGGCGACCGTCGCCGCCTGAAGGACATGGTGAAGGAAATCGAAGTGCCGCAGGGCATGGGCCTCATCGTCCGCACTGCCGGCGCACAGCGCACCAAGACCGAAATCAAGCGCGACTATGACTACCTGCTCCGACTGTGGGAGAGCGTGCGCGACCTGACTCTGAAGAGCCAGGCCCCCGCACTCGTCTACGAGGAAGGCAGCCTGGTGAAGCGCGCCATCCGCGATCTTTACACCAAGGACGTCGACGAGGTGATCGTCGAGGGCGACGAGGCCTATCGTGAAGTCAAAGACTTCATGAAAATGCTGATGCCCAGCCACGCCAAGAACGTGAAGCCCTACAAGGATTCACGCCCGCTGTTCTCGCGCTACCAGGCGGAGAGCCAGCTCGATGCGCTCTACTCGCCCACCGTCACGCTGCCGTCGGGCGGCTACATGGTGATCAACCAGACGGAAGCGCTGGTGGCGGTCGACATCAACTCGGGCAAGGCAACGCGCGAGCACAACATCGAGGACACAGCCTACAAGACCAACCTCGAAGCCTCCGATGAAATTGCCCGTCAGCTGCGCCTGCGCGACCTGGCTGGCCTTGTCGTGATCGACTTCATCGACATGGAGGAGAAGCGCAATAACCGGAACGTCGAGCGCCGCCTGAAGGATGCGTTGAAGAACGACCGGGCACGCATCCAGGTCGGGCACATCAGCCACTTCGGCCTTCTCGAAATGTCGCGCCAGCGTCTGCGGCCCGGCCTTCTCGAAGGCTCATCGCGCACTTGCCCGCATTGCGAAGGCCGTGGCGTCGTCCGCTCGATCTCGTCCTGCGGCTTGTCGGTGTTGCGCGCCATCGAGGAGCACCTCATTGCCCGCAAGCCCGAAAACCTCACCGTCAAGTGCACGCGCGAGATCGCCTTCTACATTCTCAATGAGAAGCGCGACAACCTGCTCACCATCGAGACCACCTATGGCATCTCGGTGTTCATCACGCCGAGCGACGAGTTCAAGGGCTCGCAGGCGCTGATCGAGCGCGCTCCGGAACGCAACATCCCGCCGCGCAAGGTGATGGCTGCCCCGGTTCGCATGGACTCGGCCTTCGAGGAAGAGGACGAGGAGATCGATGTCGAGGTGAACGAGTCCGAGGTCGAGGCCGAGGATGAGAACGGTCCGGACGAGACCAGCGAGGCCTCGGCCGAGGATCTGCAGAACGGCAATGGCGGAGACCGCGAAGGCGGACGCCGCCGCCGCCGCCGCCGTGGCCGCCGCGGTGGACGCGGACGCGACGACCAGCCGACCCAGGATGCCCAGGGCAACGACATCCCGGGAACTGGCGACCAACCCGATTTCGAAGCCGACGAGAATGGCGACGAACAGCCGACCGAGTTGAACGATGACGCGTCCGAAGCCGCTTCAGCGGGTGAGGCTGCTGAAGGTTCCGAGGACGGAGAGCGTCCGCGTCGCGGTCGTGGACGCCGCGACCGCTGGGGCCGCAGCCGCGACCGTGGCGATCGCCCGCGGGGCGAAGACCGCGGCCGCCGCGAGGAGCGCTCCGAGATCGCCGCAGAACCCGCAGCGGAAGCACCGGAGGCCGCTCCGGCGCCGGTGGAGACCCCTGCTCCGGCATCGGTGGAGACCCGTGCTCCGGCACCCGCCCCAGTCTATGCCCCGCAGCCCGCAGCCATGGCAGTTGCCCCGGAAGAGCCTGCGCGCCGCTGGCAGCCCCCGGCACCAACCGTGACGCCCGCCGCTGTGGAGCGCAAGTCCGGCTGGTGGAGCAAGCGCTGATTACAAATTCGTCAGCCGACCACGTGCCGGCTGACGCCGCCTTGCTGAGCCTCAAACTCGCCTCATTCTCCACCGATTGACGGTCCGAGAGGCAGATATCCAATGCGTGCAAGGGCCATTCTTTATCGTGCGACGGCCCGCCTGATGGCGGTGCTGGTTGCCGTCATGAGCGTGGCCATCAGCGAGGCCGAAGCGGCTCAGAAGCGCGGGCCGGCGCTTCCTATTATCCGCGATGCCGAAATCGAGGGTCTGCTGAGGCTCTATACCAAGCCCATCTTCAAGGCGGCTGGGCTCAATCCCAAGGCGGTGAGGGTCTATGTACTCAAAGACCGCCACATCAACGCCTTTGTGGCCGGTGGACAGCGCATCTTCATCAATACCGGACTGATCCAGCAGGCGAAGACACCCAACGAGGTGATCGGTGTGCTGGCCCATGAAACCGGGCACATCGCAGGCGGCCACCTGGCCCGCATGGGTGTGGAAATCGACTCGGCCAACTACACCACCATCATCGGCATGCTGCTCGGCCTGGCGGCCATCGCCGGTGGCGTTGCTGCAGGCAATGCGGAAGTGGCGCAGGCGGGACAGGGCCTGATGATCGGTAGCCAGGGCCTGGCGCAACGCAACTTCCTCACCTATGCGCGCGGCATGGAATCCTCCGCCGACCAGGCGGCACTGACCTTCCTGACCGACACACACCAGTCAGCCAGGGGCATGATCACGCTGTTCGAGAAACTGGCGAGCGAGAACATCGCGGTGCTTGCCAATGTCGACCCCTATGTCATGTCGCATCCCATGCCGATGGAGCGAATTCGCAACCTCGAGGACGAAGCCAAGAAGTCGCCCTATTGGAACGCCAAGGATCCGCCGGCGCTGATCCTGCGCCACCAACTGGTGCAGGCAAAGCTGACGGGCTACATTGACGGGCCACAGGCGGTGATGCAGAAATATCCATCCTCCGACCAGTCGATGCCGGCGCGCTATGCCCGGGCCATTGCCATGTTCCGGCGCGGTGACATCAGGAACGCACTGCCGATCATCGACGGGTTGACGAAGGATCTGCCAGAGAACCCCTATTTCTGGGAACTGAAAGCGCAGGCTCTCCTTGAAAACGGCCGCGCGGCTGAAGCCGCCGTACCGGTGAAGAAGGCGCTTGAACTGCTGCCCAGCAACGGCCTCATCCAGATCCTTGCGGCGCAGGCCTATATCGACACCGAGCAGCCCGCCAATGCCAAGGAGGCGATCAAGCTCTTGCGCCAGGCGCAGCGCACCGAGGGCGACACTGCGGAGACCTACCGCCTGCTGGCCCGCGCCTATGCCCAGACGGGTGACATTCCACGCGCCGAGCTCGCAACCGCCGAGGCGGCCCTGATCATGGGCGACCGCAAGCTTGCCATGGAAAAGGCCCAGGCGGCCCAGGCGGCCTTCAAGACAGGAACCCCGGAATGGACACGCGCCAGCGACGTGATGAGCTTCGCCGGGCGTGACTGAGATGGACTAAGACGCCGCTTTGCGGCAAATAGACACCCGAACCAAGAGGACGACACTCAATGAATTTCCTGTTCCGCCTTGCCGCAGCCGCGGTCGCCCTGCTGGCCCTGACTCCCGTGGCCTTCGCCGATGGCAGCTTCAACGACTCCCAGAAGAAGGAGATCGGCGAGATCGTCCGCCAGTACCTCATCGAGAATCCCGAAGTGCTGCTCGATGTTTCCAAGGCGCTCGAGGCCAAGCAGCAGGAACAGGAATCCGCGCAGCGCAGCGCAGTTCTGCAATCCAACGCCGACCAGATATTCCGTTCGCCCGCCGACTACGTTGCCGGCAACCCGAAGGGTGACGTCACCATGGTCGAGTTCTTCGACTACAACTGCGGCTGGTGCAAGAAGGGCTTTCCCGAGGTGATGACTCTCCTCGACAACGACAAGAACCTGCGCTTCGTGCTCAAGGAATTCCCGATTTTTGGCGGCGACTCCGATTATGCCGCTATGGCTGCCATCGCCGCCAAGAAGCAGGACAAGTACTGGGAACTGCACAAGGCCATGTTTGAGCATGAGGGCAAGATCACCAAGGAGGCGGTCGACGAAATCGCCGCCAAGCAGGGGATCGATGTCACCAAGCTCAAGGCCGACATGAAGGACCCGTCGGTTGCCAAGGAACTGGCCGACAACCACGCCCTGGCCCAGGCGCTGAACATCAACGGCACGCCCGGCTTCATCGTCGACGACAAGGTCTCGCCTGGCTACCTGCCGGCCGATGGCCTGGCCCAGATGATCGACCAGATCCGCAAGGACGGCGGCTGCAAGCTCTGCTGAGCCGATGGCGCAGACCGCTTCCAACCGTCGCGGCGAGCGCCTATATTCGGCGGAACGGCGTGGGGAATCGCGGGGACCGATGAAACCTGTCTATGTGCTCAATGGCCCGAACCTGAACCTGCTGGGCCTTCGTGAACCGGCTATCTACGGTTCGGCGACGCTCAAGGACGTGGAGGCGCTTTGCCGCGCCCACGTGGCCACGCTGGGGCTCGCCATCGAGTTCCGTCAGAGCAACCACGAAGGCGAACTGGTCAGCTGGATACACGAAGCCCGCGAGAAGGCCTCCGGTATTGCCATCAATGCCGGCGCCTACACCCACACGTCGGTGGCACTGCATGATGCGCTGAAGGCCGTCGATCTGCCGTCTGTCGAACTCCACCTGTCCAACGTCCACAAGCGCGAGGCTTTCCGGCACACCAGCCTGCTTGCCCCTGCGGTCAGTGGCGTCATCTGCGGATTTGGCAGCGACAGCTACGTGCTGGCGCTCACCGCGCTCCACTCCCTCATCTCAGCCAACAAGAAGGGTTGACCAATGCCCCCCACGAAAAAGACGTCGGCCAAGTCCTCACTTACCGATCCCGATCTCGCGCTGATCACAAGCCTCGCCGAGATCCTCAACGATACGGGCCTGAGCGAGATCGAACTGGACCGCAAGGGCACCAAGTTCCGCGTGGCGAAGCAAGTGACGGCGGTTGCCACCGTGGCCTCCGCGCCCGTCATGCACGCTCCGGCCGCTCCGGCACATGAAGCGCCCGCTACCGCGGCACCCAAAGCCAGCGCCGATCATCCCGGCACGGTGAAGTCGCCGATGGTTGGCACCGTCTACATGGCACCCTCGCCGGGTGCAGCGAACTTCATTGAGGTTGGTGCAAGCGTGAAGGAGGGCCAGACGCTGCTCATCATCGAGGCGATGAAGACGATGAACCAGATCCACGCACCACGCGCCGGCAAAGTCACCGCGATCTACGTCGACAACGGCCATCCGGTCGAATACGGCGAACCCCTCGTGGCGATCGAGTAGAGGCCGATGTTCGACAAGGTCCTCATCGCCAACCGGGGTGAAATTGCGCTTCGCGTTCTGCGCGCCTGCCGCGAACTTGGCATCCAGACGGTGGCCGTCCACTCCACCGCAGATGCCGACGCCATGCATGTACGGCTTGCCGACGAAAGCGTGTGCATTGGCCCGCCGCCGGCGCGCGACAGTTACCTCAACATCCCCGCCATCGTCGCTGCCTGCGAGATCACGGGGGCGGATGCCGTGCACCCGGGCTATGGCTTCCTGTCGGAGAATGCCCGCTTCGCCGACATCCTGACCGAGCACGGGGTGAAGTTCATAGGTCCCTCGGCGGAACACATCCGCATCATGGGCGACAAGATCACCGCGAAGTTGACCGCGCATGAACTGGGCATTCCCGTCGTGCCGGGCTCGGAAGGCGGCGTGAATGACATCACCGAGGCGAAGAAGGTTGCGAAGGACATCGGCTATCCGGTGATCATCAAGGCCACGGCAGGCGGCGGCGGGCGTGGCATGAAGGTGGCACGCACCGAAGCCGACCTCGAACTCGCGATGAGCACCGCACAGTCGGAGGCCAAGGCCGCATTCGGCAATGGCGATGTCTATATCGAGAAATATCTCGAGAAGCCTCGCCACATCGAGATCCAGGTTCTAGGCGACGGTAAGGGCCGCGCGATTCACCTCGGCGAGCGCGACTGTTCACTGCAACGCCGCCATCAGAAGATCTGGGAAGAAGCGCATTCCCCTGCCCTCAACGCGACGCAGCGCGATGAGATCGGCGGCCGTGTGGCACGCGCCATGGAGAAGCTCGGCTACGAAGGTGTCGGCACCATCGAGTTCCTTTACGAAAACGGCGAATTCTATTTCATCGAAATGAACACCCGCCTGCAGGTGGAGCACCCGGTGACGGAGGCCATCACTGGCCTAGACCTTGTGCAAGAGCAGTTGCGCGTCGCGTCTGGCGCTGATCTTGCCTATACGCAGTCGGACATTTCATTCTCCGGCCACGCCATCGAGTGTCGCATCAATGCCGAGAATCCGAGGACTTTCGCGCCATCGCCGGGCCGGGTCGACGCGGTGCACTTTCCGGGTGGCCTCGGCGTCCGCGTCGATTCCGCGCTTTACGCCGGCTATCGCATCCCGCCCTATTACGACAGCCTGATCGGCAAGCTGATCGTTTCCGGCAAGAGCCGCACAGAATGCATGATGCGGCTGAAGCGGGCGCTCAGCGAGTTTGTGGTGGAAGGCATCGAGACGACCATTCCATTGTTCCAGCAGCTGCTCGCGGAGCCGGACATCATCGACGGCCACTACGATATCCACTGGCTGGAGCACTACCTCGCCCGCCAGGCCTGATGAGCTCAATCACGCCACAAATCCTGCTGCGCGCCTATGCGGCGGGAATCTTTCCAATGGCGGAGAGTGCGGAGGACAACGCACTGTACTGGGTGGAACCAGAAGAGCGTGGCATTATACCGCTCGATGGGTTGAGAATTTCCCACTCCCTGAGGAAGACGGTTCGCCGCAAGATCTTCGAGGTGTCCGTCGATCGTGATTTCTCAGCCGTGATCACAGCCTGCGCTGCGAAGACACCAGACCGGCGCTCCACGTGGATAAATGCGCGCATCAAGGCCCTCTACACCCAACTCCACCGCATGGGGTGCTGCCACAGCATCGAGTGCCGCCTCGATGGTGCGCTTGTGGGCGGACTCTATGGGGTGAGGATCGGCTCGGTTTTCTTCGGAGAGAGCATGTTCTCGCGCACGACGGATGCCTCGAAGGTGGCGCTCGTCCACCTCGTGGCACGGCTCAACCGAGGTGGTTTCGGCTTGCTGGACGCGCAGTTCGTGAACCCGCATCTTGAACGGCTGGGCGCAGTCGCCATGCCGCGCGCTGATTATCACAAGGTGATGGAGCCGTTGCTGGGCCGCGATGCGGAATTTTCCGCCTTCCGACAGGATGACGACCCTGAGGCAGTTCTCACCTGGGCGACGACGCCTCAGTCCTCGGGCTGACCTTCCTTGGGCTGTTCGGGCTGGCCAGCGGTGTCAGGCGTCGGCGTTGTTTCGACAGCAGGCGGCGGTGCATTCGGATCGCGGCAACCCGTCAGCCACACGTCATAGGTGGCGTGCTCAAGCGCATTGAGGCCGGGGCTCTCGGCAAACATCCAACCGGAGAAGATGGGCTTCCGGCTGTTGTCGGTTTCGACCTGATCGATCTGCACGAAGCTGGTGGTCATCGGCTCCTCGGTGACGGGCCTCGTAAAGCAGACATTGGGCTTGACGATAACGTTGCCAAACTGACGCTGCTCACCGATTGGAATTTCGAAGGACGTCGTAACGCCCGTGACCTTGTCCAATCCCGCGAACAGCGCGATCGGGTTGGCGATGCGCTCTGCCTTTGCAGGCCCGAAGGTGCAGGTGACGAGCAACAGGCTGAGAAACAAACGGTTCATGACGCCACCGCCTCTACGCGCAGCCGCACATAATCCGCCGTCCAGTTACCATCTGCATCACAAAGAGCAGGGCGCAAGAGGTCGATGGTTTCGGCCAGTGCATGCTGCGCCCCATCGCCGAACTGCGCGAAGAATGGCTTGCGGAACAGCATGAGCCAGCCCTCGATACCGGTTTTCAGCACCACGGGGCGCGGAATGAGCGCGATGCGCTTCACGTTGAAGCCGTGACGCTCAAGCAGCGCCTGATAGACCTGGGGTGCTGGAAAATACCACGGATTGGCAAGCGCCAAATCGCCACCACGCCTTTCGCCGATTGCCCGCATGGCGGTGACGATGGCCGCGACATTTCCATGACCACCAAACTCGGCCACGAAGCGGCCACGGGGCTTCAAGGCGCGGGCTATGCCGGACACGACGGCGTCGGCCTTTGGCATCCAGTGCAGGGCGGCGTTGGAGAAAACCGCATCGAATTCTGGTCCGAAGCTCAGTGCCTCCCCATCCATCAGACGGGCATCAAGCCCGCGCGCCTGGGCGACCGTGACGAAGTCGTCGCTGGAATCGACACCGACCACGTCGAGGCCCATGTCACGGAGTTCGGCTGTGAGGACGCCGTCGCCACAACCGACATCCAGAATGCGCTCGCCCGGCTTGGGTGACAACCACTCAACCACACCGGTGGCGAGGTCGGACACGAAGCGCGCATGGGTGTCATATGATCCGGCGGACCAATGCTGATGGCGCGAGTCAGGCCGGGCTTGCGCCATTACGGGGTCTTGGTGTCGGTGGAGGGCACGCCCTCTTCCGGAGCGGCCTGGTTGCCTGCGCCCTGATCGCTTCCGTCCGACGGAGTGGATCCCTGATCGCCCGACCCCTTGTTGGCGAACATCGCCTGGCTGATCAGCGACCAGATGTCGACAGCACCCTGGGTGTTGGAGATGACGCCACCATCGGCCAGCAACGCATCGGAACCGCCCTGCTCGAGGGCAATGAACTTGGAGCCGAGAAGACCTTCGGCCGTCACCTTGGCCGTGGCGTCGTCGGTGAACTTCACCTTGGGATCGAGTTCCATAACGACATTCGCCTGGAAATTCTCCGGGTTCAGCGTGAAGTCGACGACGGAGCCGATCTTGACGCCAGCAACACGCACATCTGTGCCAACGCTCACACCCTCGGCATTGTCGAACTCGGCGCTGACGCGGTAGGCGCCCGCAGCGTGACCTTTTCCGGATGTCTGATAGGCGAAGAAAAAGAACGCCGCTGCGATGATGATGACCGCAGCGCCAATCAGGGTTTCAACCGTTGAATTCTTCACGCCGCCCCTCCATTCAGTCGCTTGCCGGGAATAGCCGGGAACCCCAGCCGAAATATGACGGCCCTATTCCGGGCGCCAGGCTGAATAATCCGGTACGCTCGGCGCAGGCTTTGCGCCCGACAGGATCGAACCCTTGGGCCGGTAGGCGTTGGGCGTGCCCGTCTGATTGGCAACGAACGGCTTCTGCCAATCATACGGGACATAGTCTTCCTGGGTCGGTGGCACGTCGATACGATGGTGCATCCAGCCGTGCCAACCGGGCGGGATGGACGATGCCTCGGAATAGCCGTTGTAAACCACCCAGCGGCGCTCCTTGATTGATTCCGGCAGTGCCGACTTAGCACGGTAGTACTTGTTGCCGAACTGGTCGGCGCCGACGAAGTTGCCCTTGCGCCAGGTGTAGAATCGCGTGTTCAGCGTCTCGCCGTTCCACCAGGTGAAGAGCTGCTTCAGGAATAACATGTCGACTCGTCCGCTATGGGCAAATAGCCCCTGAAATTGCGGCGGAATATGACGGAAGGCAGGGCGCGCGTCCAGTGCCGAATTGCCATCTTGGAGGAGCTTGACGGGAGAGATCGCAGGTTGCACCAGCAATCCAGTGCAGACTGCTGATCTCCAGGGATTTTCCACCGAAACACCGACGCAGGGTTGAACGTTTCCCATTGTTTTCGGGGTGGAGCAGTTTGATTTTGTCAGCAGGATGAAAGGAAGCTACATCTAAGAAATAGACCAATGACAACACCTTCGGGCAAGACGCGAATCCGGCGTCGCGGGGCCCTGCTCCTGATCCTTTCTTCCCTGGCAGCGGCCTTGCCGCTGACCGGGCTTGAAGCCATGCAGGCTCGCGCCGATGACGGCGGCGGCAGCGGTGGTTCTGGCGGCAGCGATGGTTCCGGCGGCAGCCGCGGCACTGGCAGCGATGACAGCGGCAGCGACGACGGAGGCGGAGACAGCGGCAGCGACGACGGAGGCGGCGACAGCGGCAACGACGATGGCGGTGACGACGGCGGCGACGATGGTGACAGTGACGGTAGCGGTTCCAGCAACTCGGGCAGTGGGCGGAGCGGCAGCAGTTCGCAAGGTTCCAAGAGCGATGGCAAGCAACAGGGCCAGCCGAACTCACAACGAGATGGCGCTCTCGCCGTCCAGCTGAAGGGCCGCATCGCGCCGATTGGCGAGGTGGAAACGATCGCCGGAAAGGCGGTACCCGGCGAGATCATCGACGTCCGACTTTACCGCAAGAAGGATCTCTACGTTTACAGAGTCAAGATCATCCAGCGTAGCGGGTCAATCTACGATGTTCGGATCGATGCCGTGACCCGCAAGGTGCTGAGCGCCAGGGAACGCTGATGCAGGTACTGCTGGTTGAGGACGAGGCTATCGTGGCGCGAGGACTCACCGACGCGCTGCGGAAATCGGGCCTCGCCGTCGACCTTGCAAAGGATGGAGAGGACGCATGGTACCTCGCCGGCACCGGCCAGTATGCCGCAATCATCCTCGACCTCGGCCTGCCGCGCATTGACGGAATGACGGTGATGAAGCGCTTGCGTAGCGAAGGCGTCACCACACCCATCCTCATTCTTAGCGCGCGCGGCAGCTGGGCCGAGCGCGTCGACGGCATCAACGCGGGTGCTGACGACTATTTGCCCAAGCCATTCCAGACCGAAGAACTGCTGGCCCGCGTGCACGGCCTGATCCGACGCAGCAGCGGCATGACTGCCGCCAAGCTATCTAGCGACGGTCTTGAAATCGATCCCGCGTCCGCCACGGTCACAATCAAGGGCGTGCCGGTGGAACTGACACAGATGGAATACCGCCTGCTTTATCACCTCGTATCGAACGCCGGGAAAGTGGTCCCTGCAGCGGTACTGGCAGAGACGCTCTATTCGCATCACCACGAGCGCGACACCAACGCCATCGAGGTTCTGGTGGGCCGCCTCCGGCGCAAGGTCGGCAAGGACTACATTGCCACGCGACGGGGGTTTGGCTATTTCTTCAAGGGATCGGAAGAGACTTGAGCTGGTCCCTCAGGAAGCGCTTCCTGCTGACGTCCATGGCGGTAAGTGCTGCAGCCCTGATTGCTGCCGGGGCATTCCTCTACTACCTCTTCGAGCGGGACTTCAAGGCGCGCATTAACACCGAGGTTCATAACCAGTTGATGCAGCTGGTGAGCGGCCTCAACATCGACCCTGATGGCGAGATCCAGACCGAGCCCATGGCGGACCCACGCTTCCGGACGCCGCTGAGCGGCCTCTATTGGCAGGTAGAGGCAAAGAACGGCATGCTGCTGCGTTCTCGCTCGCTGTGGGATGGGACGCTGTCCACCGGTAATGGACCATGGACCGACATTGATGAACCCCAAGCCTTTACCGGACCCTTCGGCGAGCCCGTGCTGATCCACGCCCGATTGGTAATGCTGGGCGAAGCACCAAACCGCAAGCAACTGCGGGTGCTCATCGCCGTCAACGAGAGTGAAATCACCAAGCCCGCAAAGCACTTCGCCATGAACATGGCACTCTCGCTACTGGTCCTGGCGCTCGCCATGCTGGTGATCAGTTCGGTGCAACTCGGCATGGTGATGCGCCCCATCAACAGCCTGCGCACCTCGGTGCGTGACATCCGCGACGGCAAGGATACGCGGGTAACTGGCGATTATCCCATTGAATTCGACCCGGTCGTCAGCAAGCTGAACGCGCTCCTCGCGCAGCGTGAGGCGATGGTGGAGCGCGCACGCGCGCGGGCTGGCAATTTCGCCCACAGCCTCAAGACACCACTCACCGTGATCGACACGTTGCTCCCGGACTTGCGTGAAAGCGGACAGGGTGCCAGTGCAGGTGAAATCGGACGCCAGACGACTCAACTCAAGAAGCATGTCGATCGCGAGCTGGCGCGCGCGCGCATGGCGGCAGGTCACGGCGAACCGGTGCGTGACATCCGCTTGGTGATTGATGAGGTCGTGGCCACCATCCGGCAGCTGCCACGCGGTCGCGAACTGGAGTTTCGCGTGGAGGTGCCGAGGCACCAGCCCGTACGGATGGAGCGCGAGGATTTCATCGAACTCATCGCCAATGTTCTCGACAATGCGCGTAAGTGGGCCGGCTCAACCATTGAAATTCGGATCGAGAAAGTCACCTCCGAGGTGTTGCTGTCCATCAGCGACGATGGTCCTGGCATTCCTGCGATCCACAGCGAAACCATTCTGGAGCGAGGGCGGCGTCTCGACGAGGGCACCGAGGGCACCGGGATTGGCCTTGCCATCGTCAAGGACATCGCCGACGCCTATGGCCTGGCCACCACCTTTACCACGTCACCCCTTGGTGGCCTGCGCTTCGCCGTGACGTTGCCCGCCGCCTGACGAAACCTCATGGGATGGCGGTGATCAGGTCCTGCCGCGTACCCGAGCGCTCATGCTCCGACAGAATGGCGATGCCCTGAGCCCGTGCAAGTACTTCACGCAAAGCGGCGACGTCGGCATCTGACGCCGGGCGCTGCGAGGGCATCGCATAAAGATCGAAGCCATGCGTGCGCACCTCGCGCGTCAGGCTCACAAGGTAGATCGGCTTGTAGGTCGACTCTTCGGCAGTGGCGAGGCCAGTCTTGTAGATGCGGATGACTTCGCGAGCGTCGCTCTCACCCGACGCTGCGCGGATGAGTGTCAGCTTCGCCTTGAGGCCTTCATGCAGGGCGGGCCGCGGCGCCAGATCGGTCAGCATCGCATTGGGATTGAGGTAAGGAAGGCTCTGGCGCCATGTCCAGACCGGCGAGACCGTCCAGCCATTTGCCTCCAATTGGCCAGCGAGCTGATCGAGATTGCCTGCGAATTGCGCGATGAAGGTCTCTTCGGGCTTGCCAGCAAGGTCGATGCGGCGGGCGGGAAGCTTCTCCCAGTCCTTCTCCACCCATTGCGCGACGGGAACGAGAATCTGCGGTTCCGGCATGGCATACATTTCGCTTGCCCGCGTGAAGCCAGAGGCAACATGGAAAACACCGGCGGCCAGGAACGCGGTAAGCGCTGTGGCGAACAGGCCGAGTGGCTTTATCCGGCGCGGCGGAATGGCCTCGATGGCAACACCGAAGGCCGCCATCATGACGACACCGAAAGTGAGCCCCGCCAGCACATCCGAAAGCCAGTGGGCACCAAGATAAACCCGCGAATAGGCAATGGCCACGACGAGTATGGCGCAGATGGCATAAACAACCGCCCTGCCCCATCGGCCCATCGAATGGCTGACAAGCACTGCGAGAATGCCGAAGATCACGGCAGCCATGGTTGCGTGCCCCGATGGGAAGCTGAAGATGCTGGCGCCTGAATAGGAAAGCTCGGTTGGCCGCGCCCGCTGGATGCCGAGCTTCATGACGAGTTCGAAGAACTTCGCGGCAACGATGGCAATGCCCGCCGCCCATGCAGCACGATACGCCCGGTGCCAGACCAGCCAGCCGAGAATGGCCAGCGCCAGTGCGCTCATCACCATGGTGTCGCCCATCATGGTGATCACTGTCATCAGCTCGTCGGCCGGCGCATTGCGCGACTCGCGCATGAGCGTGGCGATGGAGACGTCGATGTTCGAAACCGCACTGGTCGATGTCGCACGGATCGCGAGGTTGATCAGAGCGATGAGGCCGGTGAAAATGATGGCGGCAAACAGCACGATCATTACCGAGCGCGGATTGTCCGGCGCCACGGCTCTGGCGAAACGCTGCCAAGAGCGGCCGCGCTTTGCTCGTGCCCAGTCCGAGACGCGCCCAAGCAGGTGATTGAGGAACGGCGAGACACCTGCCGCCGCAAGCCGGATAACAAACCCCGCCACTGTCAGGATGACGAGCAGCACGAGCAACACGACCAGGAGCCGGCCAGACAGCTCTCCGGCAAAGGCCAGCCCCTGCCCGATCAGCACGCCCGGCACGACATGTGCGAAGGACCAGAATATTCCCGACGTCACGTTGACGAAGACGAAGAACAGCTGGTTCATGCCGAACATGCCAACGATACCCGGCACCACCGACTTCACACCAGGCACGAACCGACCAATGGCAATCGACTTGCCGCCATGCACGCGTACGAAATCCTCACCCTTGGCAACGAGCTGCGGATAGCGGTTGAGGGGCCACAGCGTCTTGAGCCGTTCGCCGAACATCCGGCCTGCCCAGTAGGACAATTGGTCGCCCACAATGCAGCCCAGGCAGGTGGCAATGATAACCGGCCAGAAATGCAGATGCCCCGTGCCCACGAGGACTCCCGCCCCCACCAGAATAGCTGTCGAAGGCACGAAAAGCCCAATAATGAGAAGCGCCTCACCCAGCGCGATCAGGAAAATGATGACGAGCGCCCACTCCGGATTGGCGGTGAAATAGTCCAGATAGGGCTGAATATAGTCCAACACGACTGAGCGGTTTCCTTGAGGTGCGCGGCGCGGAGTTTAGCGAAATGGCGGCAAGTTCATAGCAGCGTCAGTGTTCGACCTCCCGCGCTTCCGCGGAAGCGCGACAATCCGGCCCAACCAACGGGATCTGCTCGTTGGGGTTCGCCGTGCTGTTCCGGCCGTCCACCCGGCAGCAGACCAGTGGCTGCAGCAGGATCAGCGCATGCGGCACCGCATCCATGTAGAAAATGGCCCGGGGCCAGTTCCGCCATCCAGTCGACGTGACCTTCCCGGGTCATGGCCTGGGCGGGACCGAAACAGGCAATCAAAAGGCATGTCAGAAGCGCACGCATGTTGCACACTTAATGAAATCGGTGTGGCAAATACAAGTCTCACAACTGCGTATCGACCATTGGATCGGCCCGGCGGCTGGTCCATAGTGCGACCGCGATGTCGGAAAGTGCCTGGGCCGCAGATTCGTTGAGTGTAACCCGCAAGTGGCTGGGCTTCGCGGCGTTGTGCGCGGGCATGTTCATGGCAGTTCTGGACATCCAGATCGTCATCACCTCGCTCGGCGTGATCGAAAAGGCACTGAAGATCGGTGCCGACCGGATGAGCTGGGTGCAGACCTCCTATCTCATCGCCGAGATCGTCACCATTCCGCTGACCGGGCTTCTGATGCGCATCTTCTCGATGCGCAAGTTGCTGGCCATTGCCGTGGTCATATTCACTTTGGCCTCGATAGGCTGTGCGATGAGCACGGGATTTGCGACGCTGGTGGGCTTCCGCGTGCTGCAGGGGATGGCGGCCGGCGTGCTGATGCCGTTGGTCTTTGCAGCCGTGTTCCTGTTGTTCAAGCCAGGTACCGAACAGGGCGTGGCGACCGTGCTGGCGGGCGTCGTGGCGGTGATCGCGCCCTCCACCGGCCCGATCGTCGGTGGGCTCATCACCGAAAACCTGTCCTGGCAGTGGCTGTTCCTGATCAATACCATCCCGGGCGTGATCACCATCGTGCTCGGCCTGCTTTGCCTGCCGTCCGAGAAGATGCAACTGCGGCTGCTGCGTGATCTTGACGTGCTGTCGGTGGTGTTCATCGCCATTTCGCTGGCCTGCCTTGAGATTGGCCTGAAGGAGGCTCCCGACCTCGGCTGGTTCTCGCCGGTGACGCTGTCGCTGTTCGCGGGTTTTGCCGTGCTGATGGTGCTCACCATCAGAAGACCCCGTCCCGCAGTGGATTTCAGCCTGTTCAAGGACCGCTATCTTGCCTATGGCTGCGCACTGTCCTTCGTGCTCGGCATCGGGCTTTATGGCTCGGTTTACCTGCTGCCGGTCTTCCTTTCGCTCGTGCGCTACTTGAGCCCTGTGGAGATCGGCCTCGTGGTCCTGGTCACCGGGCTCGCACAGCTCATATCGGCTCCGGTCTCGGTGCTGCTTGACCGTGTCTTGCCGGCACGCATGCTCAGCATGATCGGTTTTGCCATGTTTGCTGCAGGACTGTTCATGAGTGGCTTCGAGACAAGGCTCTCGGGCTATGACGAGTTGTTCTGGGCACAGGTGGTGCGAGGCGTGGCGCTGGGCCTGTGCATCGTGCCGGTCACCCGCTTCTCCATGGGCTTCCTGCCGCCCGAGAAGGTGAGCGATGCGAGCGGCCTTTATAACCTGTCCCGGGCGCTCGGCGGCATCATCGGCATCGCGCTCATCGACACCATCCTGTTCAGCCGTTCAGCGGAACATGCCGACCGTATCAAGGACCTGATGACGGCGGATCCGGAGGCGGCCGCCCGCCTGCTGCGCATTACCGCCGATGAGCTTCCCGACCCGACTGACCCCATGGGCCTGCTCGGCGTGATGGACACGATTCAGGAGGGGGCGGTAACGATTGCCGTCAACGAGGCATGGCTGCTCATGGGGGCCTGCACCCTCTCCGCGCTCGTCCTGCTCGTCATGCTTGGCCCGATTCGGGAGCCGAAACCCGGGGTACCCCTGGGGCAACAGGCGGAATTTTAGACCCTGGCGCGCAATCGCCCCCTGGGGATAGCGGTGATAGACATCTCCTGGGGTGCAATGGCCAAACTCTTTGGCAGCTTGACCAAACGGAGTTTACCACTCGCGCAACGGGGACACCCCTGTGGACAGCGCGCATAAGCCAAGTGAGTTCTTGAGCTTACCCTGAGAATCGTATGAACCTATGCAGGCGAGCGGCGACCTCCGGTCTTAAGGCACAATATCTGGTGTTAATCTTTCGTTAAGACACTATGTATTGACGTCCCTGTGCCTGAGGTACTAAATTCGGTTCAAAGGCTGAGGGGCTGAGAGGATGGGGTTGCGGGGGCAGCCTCTTCTTCAACGGAACACTCAAAAGAAGAGCCTGAAAGGCTCGGGGACGGCAGTTTCCGAGGACAGGGTGTGTGTGTCTTTGCAGCTGGGTGGATGGAGCACCTCGGGCGCTTTCGTGTGCTCGTGGCAACGATTAAAAGAGGGACTAGAAGAGAATGCGCATTGAACGCCGCTACACCAAGGCAGGGCAGGACGCTTACGCGGAACTCGATTTCCGCCGCGCCACCAGTGAGATCAAGAATCCCGATGGGTCGATCGTGTTCCGCCTAGAGAACATCGATGTCCCCTCGTCCTGGAGCCAGGTGGCGACCGACATTCTCGCCCAAAAGTATTTCCGCAAGGCGGGCGTTCCGGCCGCGCTGAAGCGTGTCGAGGAAGAAACCGTTCCCTCGTGGCTGTGGCGTTCCGTGCCCGACGAGGAAGCCCTCGCCAAGTTGCCCGAGAAGGAGCGCATCGTGGGAGAGCGCTCTTCCACCCAGGTGTTCAACCGTCTCGCCGGCACGTGGACCTATTGGGGCTGGAAGGGCAAGTACTTCAACACCGAGGAGGACGCGCGCGCCTTCTACGACGAGATGTGCTTCATGCTCGCCACCCAGAAGTGCGCCCCCAACTCGCCGCAGTGGTTCAACACCGGCCTGCACTGGGCCTATGGCATCGATGGTCCCGGCCAGGGACATTACTACGTCGACCCGGAGACGGGCCGCATGACCAAGTCCAAGTCGGCTTACGAGCATCCGCAGCCGCATGCCTGCTTCATCCAGTCGGTGGCCGACGACCTCGTCAACGAGGGCGGCATCATGGACCTGTGGGTGCGTGAGGCGCGCCTCTTCAAATACGGTTCCGGCACTGGCTCCAACTTCTCGGACCTGCGCGGCGAGAACGAGAGACTGTCGGGCGGTGGCAAGTCCTCTGGCCTGATGAGCTTCCTCAAGATCGGCGACCGCGCGGCGGGCGCCATCAAGTCGGGCGGCACCACGCGCCGTGCGGCCAAGATGGTGATCGTCGACGTCGACCATCCGGACGTCGAGGAATTCGTCGAGTGGAAGGTGCGCGAGGAACAGAAGGTGGCAGCCCTCGTCACCGGTTCCAAGACCGTCAAGAAGCACCTGCAGGCTGTGATGAAGGCCTGCGTCAACTGCGACGGCCCCGATGGCGACTGCTACGAGATCGATAAGAACCCGGCCTTGAAGCGCGCCGTCAAGGACGCCCGCAAGGCGCTGGTTTCGGACAACTACATCAAGCGCGTCATCCAGTTCGCCAAGCAGGGCTATACCGAAATCGAGTTCGACACCTATGACACGGACTGGGACGGCGAGGCCTATCGCACCGTCTCCGGCCAGAATTCCAACAACTCGGTGCGCGTCACCGACGAATTCCTGCTTGCCGTCGAGCGCGATCTCGACTGGCAGCTGAACTCGCGCCTGTCGGGCAAGGTGACCAAGACCGTCAAGGCCGCCGCCCTGTGGGACAAGATTTCGTTTGCCGCATGGGCCTCGGCTGACCCGGGCATACAGTATCACACCACCATCAACGACTGGCACACTTGCCCGGCATCTGGCCAGATTCGCGCATCGAACCCGTGCTCGGAGTACATGTTCCTCGACGACACGGCTTGTAACCTCGCCTCGCTGAACCTTCTGCAGTTCCGTGACCCGGTGACGGGCAAGTTCGACATCGCTTCCTTCGAACACGCCGTCCGCCTGTGGACGATGGTGCTCGAAATCTCGGTAATGATGGCGCAGTTCCCGTCGAAGGAGATCGCCAAGCTGTCCTACGAGTTCCGGACCCTTGGCCTCGGCTTCGCCAACATCGGCGGCCTGCTGATGACTGCCGGCATTCCCTATGACAGCCATGAGGGCCGCGCCATCTGCGCCGCAATCTCGGCGATCATGACCGGCATCTCCTATGCCACCTCGGCCGAGATGGCGAAGGAACTTGGACCCTTCAATGGCTTCGCCAAGAACCGCGAACACATGCTGCGTGTCATGCGCAACCACCGCCGCGCGGCCTATGGTGCGGCCGTCGGTTACGAGAACCTGCGCACCATTCCGGTAGCCCTCGACGAAACCGAGGTGAAGGACAGGGAACTCGCCATTGCAGCCCGCCGCGCCTGGGACCTCGCGGTCTCGCTGGGCGAGGAACACGGCTACCGCAACGCCCAGGCGACCGTCATCGCGCCAACCGGCACGATCGGCCTTGTCATGGATTGCGATACCACCGGCATCGAGCCTGACTTCGCGCTGGTGAAATTCAAGAAGCTGGCTGGCGGAGGCTACTTCAAGATCATCAACCAGGCCGTTCCGGAGGCGCTGCGTACGCTGGCGTACAACGCCGAGCAGATCGAGAAGATCATCGCCTATGCCGTGGGCCATGGTTCACTGGCCGACTCCCCCGGCATCAACCACCAGGCGCTGAAGTCGAAGGGCTTCGGTGAGGAACAGATTGCCAAGATCGAGTCGGGCCTCGCCTCAGCGTTTGACATCAAGTTCGTGTTCAACAAGTGGACGCTGGGTGAGGAGTTCTGCCGCTCGGTTCTCGGCCTGTCGGACGAGAATCTGAACGACTTCGGCTTCGACATGCTGGCCCACCTCGGCTTCTCCAAGGCCGACATCGACAAGGCCAACATCCACGTCTGCGGCGCGATGACGCTGGAAGGGGCACCTGCCCTCAAGGATGAGCACCTGCCGGTGTTCGACTGCGCCAACGCCTGCGGCCGCCTCGGCAAGCGCTACCTCTCGGTCGATAGCCACATCCGCATGATGGCGGCGAGCCAGCCCTTCATCTCGGGGGCCATCTCCAAGACCATCAACATGCCGAACGACGCTACCGTCGAGGACTGCGCCAGCGCTTACATGCTGTCTTGGAAGCTGGCCATCAAGGCCAATGCCCTCTACCGCGATGGCTCCAAGCTGTCGCAGCCACTCTCCTCGCAACTCCTGTCCGATGATGACGAGGACACCGACGACGTGGCTGAGGCGCTGATGACCAAGACCGTTGCGGCCCGGGTTGAGACAGTGGTCGAGAAGATTGTCGAGCGGGTGGTGGAGCGTGAGCGCTCGCGCCTGAAGCTTCCCAATCGCCGCAAGGGCTACACCCAGAAGTCGGTGGTGGGCGGCCACAAGGTCTACCTCCGCACCGGTGAATATGATGACGGCAAGCTGGGCGAAATCTTCATCGACATGCACAAGGAGGGTGCTGCCCTCCGTGCCATGATGAATAATTTCGCCATCGCGGTGTCGGTCGGCCTCCAGTACGGCGTGCCGCTGGAAGAGTTCGTCGACGCCTTCACCTTCACCAAGTTCGAACCAGCCGGCATGGTGCAGGGCAACGACTCGATCAAGAACGCCACGTCGATCCTCGACTACGTGTTCCGCGAACTTGCCGTGTCCTACCTCGGTCGCAGCGACCTCGCCCATGTCGAACCCTCGGAGATGGGCTTTGACTCTCTTGGCAAGGGCGAAGGCAGCGATAACGGACCGCGCGTTCCGGCGTCCCGCGTGCTCTCGTCGGGCTTCGTGCGGCGCCCCAACCTTGCTACCTCCAACGTGGTGGTGATGTCGAGCTCTCAGCCGATGTCGAACGTGGCTCCTGCGGCGGCGGTGACGACGGCCCGTGCCGATGCCGCACTGGCGCTGGTGGATGCACCGGTGCAGGTGACGACCAAACGCCAGGAGATGTCGGTGGCGGTCGAGACGACGACCTCTACCATCTCCGCAAATGACCGCCGTGCGGAAGCCCGCATGAAGGGCTACGAGGGCGAGAGCTGCTCCGAGTGCGGAAACTTCACGATGGTACGCAACGGCACCTGCCTGAAGTGCGACACCTGCGGCTCGACGAGCGGTTGCTCGTAACAGAGCGCGCGCGACAAGAAGTGATGGAGAGGCCGGACATGTTCCGGTCTCTCTGCTTTTTGGGGGCGGATAAGGCCGCCAAAGGCGATCCACCTGCGGTCGCTGTCATGTCATCTCGGCATCATCGAAGGCCTCTCAGGCCCTCGCCAAGGGCTCAAAACGGCACTCGAACCGCCTGCCCCAGAAAAATTATCCACAATTTCCTCGCCACCATGCCTGCAGAACTTGACAGAAACCAGCACCTGCGGGAGGTGCTGAAACGGCCGTTCATCCGTAGACTGACGAGCGTGAAAACGCCTAGTTTTATTGAGTTTTCCACTCTGTTCCGCGATTTTGTCCGTGCACGTACGGTTTCGCCATTTTTCCGAGCGTTTACCGATTGTTAGAAAGAATCCGAGAGCATACAAGATGTTGTTCGGCATATTGCCGAATCACACAAGCGGGTGCAGAAAACAAAACTATGACTGGTCAAGCTCGTATCCAACATGCCAGCTTACCTGTCTATGTGAGGCTTACCTGCGTTGTGGGGCACTAACAACTCTAGGAGAGACAGCAATGGCTGCGAAGAAAGCTGCGAAGAAGCCTGCCAAGAAGGCCGCCAAGAAGGCCGCCAAGAAGCCGGCTAAGAAGGCCGCCAAGAAGCCGGCCAAGAAGGCCGCCAAGAAGCCGGCCAAGAAGGCCGCTAAGAAGTAATACTTCGAGACTTCAGGACTGGACCCCGGACGGCGAAAGCCTCCGGGGTCAGTTCTTTTCTGGGGTTCGGAGCCCAAACGAAAAGGGCCGCAGCATGCTGCGGCCCTTCGTGTTTCTGTCGAGACCTTACTGGTAGACGTAGACCTTCGCGCCCACCTTGACCTTGTCATAAAGCTCTATGACGTCGGCATTCATCATGCGGATGCAACCCGATGAGGCCGCAGTGCCGATCGAGCCCGGAGAGTTAGTGCCATGGATGCGGTAGAGCTTGCCGCCGATGTACATGGCGCGCGCGCCGAGGGGGTTCTCGGGCCCACCCGCCATCTCCGGCGGGAGGATATGGCCCTTGGCCGCCTCGCGCTTGATCATTTCCTCAGGCGGACGCCAGGTCGGCCACTCCGCCTTGTTGACGATCGTCGAGTTACCGGACCATTGGAAGCCTTCACGCCCCACGCCTACGCTGTAGCGTCTCGCCTGACCGGGGGCCGTCACGAAATAGAGCGCCCTCTCAGGCGTCTGGACGATGATGGAACCGATGGCGTATTTGCTGGCCGGTGCCCAATCTATGTCCTTGCCCGTCGTTTCATCCATGGATGCGAGCTTGCCGCCGGACGAGGACCTCGTTGAAGCCCGCTGCACACTGGTCCGCGGCCTGTTCTGCTTCTCGAAAAGGCATTCGAGGAATCCTTCACAAGCCCAACCCGGCTGCTGCGCCTTGCGGGCGGCGGCGAACTTCTTCGCATCGGCCGACTTCTTGGCGTCTGCGGCCTTCTTGGCCTGGGCCGCCTTCCTGGCATCCGCCTGTTTCCTGGCGTCGACAGCCTTCTTGGCATCTGCCGCGGCCTGCTTCTTCTTCAGCAGCATCTGTTGCTGTTCGGTCGTCGGCGCGGTTGCCGCGGATGCCGATGCCATAACACCCGCAGGCAGAAGCACCAGAATGAGAGCCACCAAGATCTTGCGCATGAACATTGCCCTTATCATTCCGCGCTCTTTAACAATGGCCACGACGATGGCGCAAGCCTGCCATAATCTGGTGACGTTCATGGGGTGTTCACCTATTCTCGGCCAATACGGCCACGCCCAATGCCCAGGAGACGTCATGAAGTTGTTCCATAAAATCCTCACTGCCGCCTGCCTGTCCTCGGTGGCGCTGATCCCGGGCCTTGCCCAGGCTGACGATGTACCGCCAGCGGTTCAGGCCTTCCTGGACAACCTCCAGCGGCAAACCTCCGTGAAGCCGACCTACGACAGCCTGAAGGTGGACGGGGGCAACGTCACCATTACCAACCTGTCGCTCGCCAAGCCGGCCAAGGATGCCGAACCAGCGATGAGCGTCAAGACGGCGGAAGTGGACCTGACGGACATCACCGACCAAGGCAATTCGCTCTGGCAGATCGGCAAGGCGAGTTTCACCAACACGGCGGTGGAGGTGATCGGCAAGGACACCAACGTCTCCGTCAGCATTCCCGGGGCATCGGCCGAAGGCTGGTACATCCGCGCCCTGCCCGCGACGCCAACACCCAAGGACGAGCTGCTGGCAAACCTCACCTTCGCCAACAAGATGAATTCAGGACCGATCACCATTACGACCTCGGGTCAGACGGTGAAGATCGACGGCATTGCTACCGCCTGGACAGGCGACCCGGCTACCGGAATCGGCAAGTTCTCGCTGAAGGTCAACAATCTGGCTGTGCCCGAGGCAGTGCTGGCGGCATTGGACGCCGGCAACATGTGGAAGCAGCTGGGCTACAACGGCCTCCACTTCGACATCGGCACCGAAGGCGACCTCACCCCGTCCGGCGACAACCTGGCCTACAGTTTCAAGCTGTCGCTGGGCGCGCGTGACGTCGGCTCGCTCAGCCTCAACGCCGCCGTCGACAACCTGCCGGTTTCTGCCTACGCGCAGATGCTGAAGGACCAGATGGCCGGCAAGGGCATCGACTTCGCCGCCATGTCGCCGCAGCTACAGGGTGTCGAGATCAAGGGCGGCTCCATCCGCTTCGACGATGCCTCGATCACCAAGAAGATGCTGCCGCTGGTGGCCGCCATGCAGGGCATGGACGAAAAGGTGCTGCTGGCCTCCATCCCACCCACGGTGCAGCTCACCCTCGTGCAGTTCCAGCACGAGGCGCTCACCAAGCAGGCAGTTGACGCGGTGAGCAAGTTCCTCGCCGACCCCAAGAGCCTCATGCTGAGCATCAAGCCAACGGCGCCGATGAAAGTATCGGAGTTCAGCGCGCTCGATCCGGCGAAGCCTGGCGATGCCATCACCAAGCTTGGCGTAACCGTGACGGCGAACGAGTGAAACATCAGCACTCTGCACTGGCCAAATGAAAACGCCCGGGCATGCCCGGGCGTTTTTCACTTCACGTGGGGCGATCTCACGCCTCAGGCAGATTCAGCCGGATGTGCAGTTCGCGGAGCTGCTTGGGGCCTACCTCGGAGGGTGCACCCATCAGCAGGTCTTCGGCCTGCTGGTTCATCGGGAACAGCACCACCTCGCGGATATTGGGCTCGTTGCACAGCAGCATGACGATGCGATCGACGCCCGGCGCGATGCCGCCGTGCGGCGGTGCGCCATACTGGAAGGCGCGATACATGCCGCCGAACTTCTCGATCAGCACGCTCTCGGGGTAGCCGGCGATCTCGAAGGCCTTCTTCATCACCTCGGGGCGATGGTTGCGGATAGCGCCTGAGGAGAGCTCCACGCCGTTGCAGACGATGTCGTACTGGTAGGCGAGGATGTCCAGCGGGTCCTTCGTCTCCAGCGCCTCAAGGCCGCCCTGGGGCATGGAGAAGGGGTTGTGCGAGAAGTCGACCTTCTTGTCTTCCTCGTTCCACTCATACATCGGGAAATCGACGATCCAGCAGAACTCGAAACGGTCCTTGGCGGTGAGGTTCAGTTCCTCGCCTACCTTGTTCCGCGCCTCACCGGCGAACTTGTAGAACTTTTCCGGGCGACCCGCGACGAAGAAGCAGGCATCGCCCACGCCGAGGCCCAACTGGGTGCGGATGGCATCCGTGCGCTCCGGCCCGATGTTCTTGGCGATGGGGCCAGCGCCGCCCTCCTCGCCCTCGCGCCAGAAGACATAGCCGAGACCCGGCTGGCCCTGCGCTTGGGCAAAGGAGTTCATGCGGTCGCAGAAGGCGCGGGAACCGCCCTTCGGTGCCGGGATGGCCCAGACCTCGACCTTGGGATCGCCTGAGATCATTCCGGCGAAGACCTTGAAGCCCGAGTCCTTGAAATGCTCGGTAACGGCCTGCATCTTGATCGGGTTCCGGAGGTCCGGCTTGTCGGAGCCATACCAGCGGATCGAGTCGCGATAGGCGATGTGCGGGAACTTCTGGGTGACGGGCAGCCCGCCGCCGAATTCCTCGAACACGCCGCGCAGCACCGGCTCCACCGCATTGAACACGTCTTCCTGGGTGACGAAGCTCATCTCGATGTCGAGCTGGTAGAATTCGCCCGGCGAACGGTCGGCGCGGGCATCCTCGTCACGGAAGCAGGCGGCGATCTGGAAGTAGCGGTCGAAGCCCGACATCATGATCAGCTGCTTGAACTGCTGCGGCGCCTGCGGCAGCGCATAGAACTTGCCGGGATGAATGCGTGACGGCACGAGGAAGTCACGCGCGCCCTCGGGCGAGGATGCGGTGAGGATTGGCGTCTGGAACTCGAAGAAGCCCTGGTCGGTCATGCGACGGCGCAGCGAGTTGATGATCTGGCCGCGCTTCATGATGTTCTTGTGGATGCGCTCACGGCGGAGGTCGAGGAAGCGATAGCGGAGGCGAATGTCCTCCGGATACTCGGTATCGCCGAACACGGGCAGCGGCAGTTCGGCCGCTTGGCTGAGCACCTCGATGTCGGTGGCAAAGACCTCGATGAGGCCGGTGGGGAGCTCTGCGTTCTCGGTGCCGGCCGGACGCGGGCGCACCTTGCCGTCCACACGGATCACCCACTCCGAACGCACCTTTTCGGCGGTCTTGAAGGCGGGCGAATCCGGATCCGCCACCACCTGGGTCATGCCGTAATGGTCGCGCAGGTCGATGAACAGCAGGCCGCCATGGTCACGGACGCGGTGAACCCAGCCGGAAATCCGGATGTCCAGTCCGGCATTTTCGGGGCGGAGCTGGCCACAGGTGTGGCTGCGATAGGCGTGCATTGAGTCCTCACGAGAAATCAGGTTTCGGGGCGCTAGAGCGCATGGAGGGGGCGGTTTGTCAAGGAATGGCTGCCCCACAATTCGCCGCAAAGCCGCCCCGCTTGCACCATCACTGCCCATTAAGTCTTTGCCACTGACATGAAACGACTTTTCGTAACCGCCCTAGCGGTTCTGACCCTCCCCCTGCCCGTCCGCGCCACGGAACCAGAGATGACCCGTGCCGATGTCCGGGTTCTGGCCCAGCAGATCGTGCCGCCGGGCAAGGACGCCCCTGGCTGGGCGTCGGACATTTCCAGCGCGCTGGAAATGAATGCCATCCGGCCCACACGCAGCAATGTCTGCAGCGTGATGGCGGTGATCGGGCAGGAATCGACTTTCACCGCCAACCCCGAGGTGGCCGGGCTGGGTCGCATGGCAGAACAGCAGATCCTGCTGAAGCTGTCGTCGCTTCCGGTGCTGCCGGGAGCCGCCGCACTGGGTGTCGAGATCTTCCTCGCCACCAAACCCGCACCCGAGAAGAGCTATCTCTCGATGATCCGCTCAGCCAGGACCGAGCGCGACCTCGACCTGGTCTACCGCAACCTTACCTTCTACCTGTTCAGGGAATATGCCTCGACAAGGCTGCTGAACGCGGGCGCTGTCGCGCACCGCATCGATGCCGCGAACCCGGTCTCGACCCTCGGTTCCATGCAGGTGTCCGCCGCCTTCACCATCGCGGAGATCGAGAAGGCGAAGAACCGCCGCCTGGGCTTGGGCGCGGTCTGGAAGCTTCGCGATGAACTCTACACGCGCAAGGGTGGGGTGGCCTATGGCACGCGCATGCTGCTCGGCTATCGCGCGGAGTATCCTTCCCGTCTCTTCGTCTTCGCCGACTATAACGCCGGCCGCTATGCCAGCCGCAACACCGCCTTCCAGTACATGGTTGCGGAGCTCTCCGGCAAGGACCTGGCGCTGGACGGCGACCTGATGCTGTATGAGAGCGGCAAGCCAAAGGCGGAGGCCAGCGTCACCGAATTGGCCCTGCGGAGTCTGACGCTGATGGACAATGATTCCCTTCGCGCTGACTTGCTACAGGAGAAGGACTTCGCCTTCCGCGATACCGACACGTACCGGATCGTATCCACGGCCTTCACGGAGAAGGCCGGCAAGCCCGCTCCCTACGCCATGCTGCCGCAGATCAGGCTGAAAAGCCCCAAAATCCACCATCACATGACCACCGAGATCTTCGCCCGCGCCGTCATGCGCCGCTACGACCGGTGCATGGCGGCGCGCTAGTTGCTGCGCCTCAGTTGAACCAATTCTTGAACGGATTGCTGCGCTTCACCTTGTCGGTGGTGACAGTACCATCGGCAAAGAGGCCACCCTTGACGATGACGCGGGTGTTGGCGGTGCCCGTCTTCTGGACAAGCGCGAAGAGCTTTGCAGCATTGTCGGGATGAAGGCGCACACAGCCGTGCGACGCGCGGCGGCCGAGGCTCTTGACGTGATAGCTGCCGTGCACGGCGTGTCCTTGACCGGTGAAGAAGATCGAATAGGGCATCGGCGCATCATCCCACTCCTTCGAAAAGTGTTCCTTTTCGAGGCGGAAGGGGCGGAAGGTTCCTGATGGCGTCTCGAAGCCCGGTGCACCCGTCGAAACCGGCCACTTGTAGACCTCGTTGCCGTCGAGCTCGACGGTCATCTTCTGGCTGACCTTGTTGATGGTGATGATCAGGCGCGGCGGCGCCGGGGGAGCCTTCTTCTTGGCAACCTGCTTCTTTGCGGCTGGCTTTGCCACGGCCTGCTTTTTGGCCGCGGGCTTGCTGGGGGCGGGCTTCGCTGCAACAGGCTTGGCCTTCTCTGGCGGCGGGGGCGTGGTGCCAGTGGCGGCCTGTGACGCTGCAGGCAGCAGCGAGGCGCTGAGCGCCAGAATAAGCTTACGTCTTGAAATCATTTCACCTTCCCCACTACAACACGACCGTGCAACGCGCCGAAGCCATTAGACCGGATTATGCCGGAAGGCGAGTGTTTCGTGAAGTGTAGCGAAGCGCGAGTGATTTGCGCTTTCTGGCCCCCTCCGCTATGGACCCTGTCATGAACAAGCATGTCCCCAAGGTCGGATTGGTCTCGCTCGGTTGCCCCAAGGCGCTGGTCGACTCGGAACGCATCATCACCCAGCTCCGCGCCGAGGGCTATGTCATGTCGTCCGGCTATGAGGATGCCGATGTCGTCCTCGTCAACACCTGCGGATTCCTGGACAGCGCCAAGGCGGAATCGCTCGCCGCCATCGGCGAGGCCATGGCCGAAAACGGCCGGGTAATCGTGACGGGTTGCATGGGGGTCGAGGCCGACACGATCATGAAGGCGCACCCGGGCGTTCTCGCCGTCACCGGCCCGCACCAGTATGAGGCGGTCGTCGGCGCGGTCCACAAGGCGCTGCCGCCGATGCATGACCCGAAGATGGACCTCGTGCCGCCGCAGGGCCTGCACCTGACGCCAAAGCACTATGCCTATCTGAAGATTTCCGAAGGCTGCAACAACCGCTGCTCCTTCTGCATCATTCCCTCGATCCGCGGTGACCTCGTCTCGCGTCCTGTCGCGTCTGTGCTCTACGAAGCCGAGCGACTGGTAAAGGCGGGCGTGAAGGAACTGCTCGTCATCAGTCAGGACACGTCGGCCTATGGCGTCGACATCAAGTATGCGACGTCAAAGTTCCACGGCCGCGAAGTGCGCGCCAAGTTCTACGACATGGCAAAGGAACTGGGCGACATCGGCGCATGGGTGCGCATGCACTATGTTTACCCCTACCCGCATGTCGACGAGGTGATCCCGTTGATGGCGGAGGGCAAGATCCTTCCCTATCTCGACATTCCCTTCCAGCATGCAGCTCCCAATGTGCTGAAGGCCATGAAGCGCCCCGCGAACCAGGAAAAGGTGCTGGACCGACTTGCCACATGGCGCTCGATCTGCCCGGACATCGCCATCCGCTCCACCTTCATCGTGGGCTTCCCCGGCGAGACGGATCAGGACTTCGAGTATCTGCTGCAGTGGATGAAGGAAGCCCGTATCGAGCGTGCGGGCTGCTTCAAGTACGAGCCCGTCTCGGGGGCCAAGGCCAATGATCTGGGCCTCCCGCAGGTGCCCGACGAGGTAAAGCAGGAACGCTGGGAACGCTTCATGGAAGCCCAGCAGGAAATCTCGGCTGAAATCTTCCAGGGAAAAGTTGGCCGCGAGATCGACGTGCTGGTGGACGAAATCGACGAAGAGAACGAGGAAGCCATCGCCCGCTCGCCCTGGGACGCGCCGGAAATCGACGGCAATGTTTTCATTCCGGGCGCCACGGACCTTTCACCCGGAGAGATGGTCCGTGTGAGGATCGTCGAAGCGGAAGAATACGACCTGGTCGGAGAGCGGGTCTAGACCTCGCGGCCCTCAACGAACATACCGAACAGCACGGCCACCGACGCGGTGACGAAGATGACCGTCAGCCCACTTGCGAGTATGGCAGTAGCACTCGCCAGCAGGGCGGAAGCGCCGGCGGTTCCGAATTGCAGGGTGATCAGGAAACTGGCTGCCCACATCACTGCAACAAGAGCGGTGACCGCAAAGGTGAAGGCGGCGAGCGGCAGCGGCTGGCCGCCGCTATCGCGCCAAGCGTCGCCTAGCCCATAATCCTCCCGGCCCAGCGCGATGGCGACGAGCTTTATCGACAGGCGTTGCACAATGGGGAGGCCGCCCAATATGCCGAGCAGTGCGGACCCGGCAATGTTCAGAGTCCACGGATCTTGCAGCCATTCGGACGCTGGTGGCACGGCGCGTGGGAATTCGGGCAATGTGTAGCCCGAGAATTGGACGAGCAGCGGCAGCGCCACAAAACTGATTAGGCTACCCAACAGGAACACGCCCGAGCAGGCGAACCAGATGAGCAGCGCATTGCAGGCGAAGCGCCAACACTGGACGGTCAATGCGCAGCCGGTCCCACCCCGTGGCGATCTCGCCGAGAAGAAGGAAGCGACTCCAGCTTACGGAGAGCGAGGACACGGCAAGCAACTTCACCGCCAACAGCAGGCTGACCAATACCACGCTGTCCTCGTCGCCAGTGGGTGCGGGGTGCAACAGCAGAGACAGCGGATAGCCTGGCCCCAAGCGCGCCGCCAGGTCGAGACCGGCGAGAATGACAAGCCACGGCCAGCACATCCTCAGGGCTAGGCCTGCATTCTCCCACGCCGAACTGATGCCAAAGCGAAGCGCCGGCGCGATGCGGAACTCAGCAGCAGCGAAAGGCCCGGCAAAATTCATGGCAATGCCCGCCATGGCAGCACCCATGCGCAGCGGTCAGCAACTGGAGCACTCGAACACAGAGCTGGCATGATTTCTCTTTCCCATTGTCATGTTGCGTCAGAGAAATCGTTTGTGCAATCAGAAAGAGATTTTTATACTGATTTCGATACCTCATCTTGGCCTGGGTCGGGGTTCGTCTTGATGCCCACCACGTCTGGCGCAAAGTTACTGGCACCAATCCCTTCCCGCGGTCGCCTGATCAGCGGAACACACGGTAGAGTGCAGCGGGCACGCTGTGGAGGATCAGCAGCGCCAACCAGGCAAGGATTGCAATGGCGGCCCAAGCCACCGGCCTCACCCAGGGCTGCGGTAGCGCCTGCTGCGCGAAGAACGCCCCGGTGCCCAGCGCACCCATGACCGCGAGGCTGAACAGCAGCCAGAAGGTGAAGGCCAGGAAAGCGATGCGATTGCCGCGCGACACGCGATAGGCTGTCATTACAGTATACTCGCGATCACCCGACGCCACGGCGGCAAGCCAGCTCAAGAGGCGATAGAGGCTGAACACCGCCGAGAGCCCGATCAGCACCGTAACAGCCAAGCCAAGCGGTCTCGCCGCCGCACCCAGCTGAGCCGACAGGGCAGGCACAGCAGCCATCATCACAGCAAGGCCTGCGGCGACGTGAATGGCGAGCACCACGAGCAAGAGGAGAACAGCCGCCATGTAGCGCCACACCACACCATCCAGCCGCCAGCGCAGCACCCCCCGGGGCCGCTCGTCACGCAAGATGCGGCGGTTCCAGTTCACACCCATTGAGAAGCACGCAAGCAGCACGCCGAGCCCCAGTAGACCGAGCGCGCCCATCGCGGCAGGCGATAGCGATTTGAAATCCGGCAGCCCGATGCGGAATGCCACGTACCAAGCAAGTGCCAACAGCGGCAGCAGCAGAATGGTCCAACCGATCACCAAGCCCAAGGCGAAGAAGCTATGGCGGAACGCCTTCTCGATGGCGAATTCGATCGCCTCCATGGGCGGCAGGCTGCGGCGCTCAGGCACTGTCATGCTATTCCCCTCAAAGATGGAGGGAGGGTACCAGAAGATAGCTGACGACCGCCACCGCCATTGCAGCGATGTTGAGCAGGAGGAGCGTGATACCGATCCATATGCCACCAGCGATTCCTGCATAAACGGCCTTGGCGATGGTGTTGACGCCAATGCACAGCAACACCGCCCCCACCCCGATGGCCGATGCGGGGCCCATGTTGGCGACCGACAATGTCAGCGCGTCGACGTCGGCGAGGCCGGAGATGGCTGCGACCGCCATCAGCCCGCTGTCGCCGAACAGGCTCTTGGCGATGCCCGCCGCCAGCATGACGATGCCGAGAATGGCACCGAACTTCAGCACTTCGGACAGCTGGAAGGGGTTCTTGTGGACAAGGCCTTCGGGCTTCTGGTCGTCGCCACCCCGGCCTTCGCGCCCGATCAGGAGCCATGCGGCAACGGCCTGAAACACCGCAGCCCCGAGAAGCGGCACTGCGAGGGCCACGGCGAGAGAGAGATTGATGACACCCGCCAGGACGAGAACGCGTGCCATCATCACCGCTCCCGCCGCCAGGATGCTGCCCGACAGGAGACCCAGTCGCGCCGCATTGTCCCGCGCCAACCGCGCCAGGGTTAATGTCACGACTGTGGACGAAACGAGGCCACCCATGGCCGCTGCCAACACCAGTCCGCGCGAGGGTCCGACGAGTTTCACCGAGATGTAGCCCCCGAAGGAAACGGCCGCGATGAGGATCGTGATGAGCCACAGCTGGTGCGGGTTCAAGGCGCCCCATGGGTCGATGGCGCGATCAGGCAGCAGCGGCAGGGCGATGAAGGTCATGGCCGCCAGCAGCAAAGCCGAGCGCAGTTCCTGCGAGGTGATGCGGGAGAGGAAGCCGTGCAGGGTGGACTTGTAGGCGAGCAGGCCCACCGTCACCACGCCTGAGCCCGCCGCGATGCGCATGTCGCCCAGTACGGCGACGGCACCAAGCATGAACGTGACAAGGGCCGCCACCATGGTGGTGGCGCCATAGACACCCTCGCGGGTATTCTCGCGCCAGATGAATACGGCCATCACGGCGGAGGTGGCGATGAAGCCTGCTGCCAACAGGATGTGGTCGCCACTCAACGACAGGCTGCCGAACAGCCCGCCCAGCAGGCCGATCAGCGAAAAGGTTCGGATGCCCGCAGCCCGCTGGCCCTCGCCCTCGTCACGCTCCTTCCAGCCGCGCTCGAGGCCGATGACGAAGCCGAGGGCGAGTGCCAGGCCGAGGCGGGTAGCGAGTTCCTGCAGTTCCATCGTGGGCTTAGCCTAGCCCAAACGACGTGGCGTGCCGAGGGCATTACAGCGGGATGTTGTCGTGCTTCTTCCAGGGGTTCTGGAGTTCCTTGCCGCGCAGCATGTTGAGGGCGCGGGCGATGCGCTTCCTCGTCGAGTGCGGCATGATCACCTCGTCAAGGAAACCGCGCTCGGCGGCGACGAAGGGGTTGGCGAAGCGGGTTTCATAGTCCTTCACCCGGGCCTGGATCTTGGCCGGATCGGAGAGTTCCGAGCGGTAGATGATTTCAGCAGCGCCTTTGGAGCCCATCACCGCTATCTCGGCGGTGGGCCAGGCATAGTTCACGTCGCCCCGCAGGTGCTTGGACGCCATGACCACATAGGCGCCGCCATAGGCCTTGCGGGTGATCACCGTGATCTTGGGAACCGTCGCCTCGGCATAGGCAAAGAGCAGCTTGGCGCCGTGCTTGATGAGACCGCCATATTCCTGCGCCGTGCCGGGCAGGAAGCCGGGCACGTCCACGAGCGTCACGATCGGGATGTTGAAGCAATCGCAGAAGCGCACGAAGCGCGCCCCCTTGCGGCCCGCGTCACTGTCGAGAACACCCGCCAGCACCATCGGCTGATTGGCCACGATGCCCACGGTGCGACCGTTGATGCGTGCGAGCCCCGTGATGATGTTGCGGGCATGCGCCTCCTGGATCTCGAAGAAGTCGCCCTCGTCGACCATCTTCAGGATCAGTTCCTTCATGTCATAGGGCTGGTTCGGGTTCCCCGGGATCAGCGTGTCGAGCGAGGGGTCAAGGCGCTCGGCGGAGTCGAAGCTGGGGAGTTCGGGAACGGGCGAGGTGTTGGAGGACGGCAGGAAGTCGATGAGGCGGCGCATCTGAAGCAATGCTTCAACGTCGTTCTCGTAACCCTTGTCTGCAATGGAAGATTTCGTGGTGTGGATGGAGGCACCACCGAGTTCTTCGGCAGTCACCGTCTCGTTGGTGACGGTCTTCACGACGTCGGGACCTGTCACGAACATGTAGCTCGTGTCGCGCACCATAAAGATGAAATCCGTCATGGCCGGTGAGTAGACGTCGCCGCCTGCGCAGGGGCCCATGATGAGCGAGATCTGCGGGATGACGCCCGAGGACAGCACGTTCCGCTGGAACACCTCGCCATAGCCGCCGAGCGCGTTGACGCCCTCCTGGATGCGCGCGCCACCGGCATCGAACAGGCCGATGATGGGCGCGCGGTTCTGCAGCGCCATGTCCTGGATCTTGGTGATCTTGCGGGCATGGGACTCCGACAGCGAACCGCCGAACACCGTGAAATCCTTGGCGAAGACATAGACCACGCGGCCATTGACCGTGCCCCAGCCAGTGACCACGCCGTCGCCCGGCAGTTTCTGGTCTTCCATGCCGAAATCGGTGCAGCGGTGCTCGACGAACATGTCGAACTCCTCGAAGGAGCCTTCGTCCAGCAGCAGCGCGATACGCTCGCGCGCTGTCAGTTTGCCCTTGGAGTGCTGCGCGGCGACACGCTTTTCGCCGCCACCGGCCCGCGCCTGCACGCGGCGGGCTTCAAGCTTCTCGAGGATCTCCTGCATGGGGCACTCCGGGAAAATTCGGTTGTTTCAACAGGTGTTAAGGCCGCAAGCTGGTCCCGTCAAATCAGGCGAAAGGTTATGAGTCTCAGGCGCGCGCCAGTTCCATGAAACGGCAGCAGACCGTGAATTCCTTGTGCCGGCCGACGCGCCTGTCGCGAGCCTCGTCATCCTGGCCCCAATGCTCGATCTGGTAGTCCTCGTCCACGTGGGCGGCGGCCCAGGCGGCGTCGGGGGTGATCGCCTGCCGGGCCAGCATCATGGCGATGAGGGCGGAACCGGTCAGGGTCATGATGGTGTAGAAGGCGGAAAGATCGAAGTCACTCAGGCTTTTCAAGGCCTCGCCAAAGGCATTGATTGCGGCTTCGGGTTGCGGGCGGTGGATGATGCCGTCGGTGACTTCAAAGGGTGCGTCGAGCGCAGTGCGGGCCCAGTCGACCACCGGGTCCCACATCTTCAACTGACGGGCCACGAGGTCCGGCGGGCGCGCGGTGCGGTAGCACACGAGGTCGGAGTTGGCGTAGTCCAGCACCTCGGACTCGATGGCCTCGCGGTAGGCCGACACCCGGTCGATCGCCGTATTCGCGAGCTTTGTCAGGTACATGGTTGCAGGCTTGATCTCCTCACCCTGCTCTGCCCATTCGGCAGCGACCGCCTCGGCCAGCGCGCGGGTTGGCAGCACCAGCGGGGCCTTCATTGGGGTCTTGACCGGGCGGGTGTCGAGGGCAATTCCCAAGTCGTCGGTGACGGTGACGTCCTTATAGAAGCGGCGGCGGTTGGTCATGCGGCGCTTTCCTGCCAAAGTGAGTCAAGCTGGAGATCCAGCTCATTGAAATCATTGGCTATGGTGTGGGCGCCGGCCTTGGTCAATTCGACTGCGGGATGGTTGCCCCAGGTGACGCCGGCGGCCCAGACACCCGCCGCGCGGGCCATGGCAATGTCGTAACTCGTGTCGCCGATCATGATGGTTCTGGTTGCCGCCGTAGCTGCCTCAGCAAGTGCCGTTGCGATCATCGACGGATGCGGTTTGGATGGATGGTCATCGGAGGTTTGCACCGTCGCAAACCACCCTTCCCAGCCATGCTTCTCGATGAGGTGGGCAACGCCGCGGCGCGACTTGCCGGTGGCGATCCCCAAGGCAGTGTCGCCCCGTGCCCGAAGTTTCACCAGCAGCGCCTCGGCGCCGGGGAACAGCGTCTCGGTGTGCTCGCCATTGGCCCGGTGTTGCCAGAAGGCCTCCTTGTAGGCGGCGGCGAGGCGCTCGTGGCTGGTGTGATCTTCCGCCGGCGTGAGGGCCGCCATGGCATCGACCAGCGACAGTCCGACGATGGACATCATCCGCGCCCGCTCCGGAACGGGCAGCCCCTCCGCCCGGAAGGCGGCGGTGAGCGAGGCGGCGATCATGGCCTGGGAGTCGACCAGTGTGCCGTCGACGTCGAAGATGGCGAGCTTCACCCCTCGCCCTCCTCGAAGCGGCTGGCATCGAAGCCGAACAGCGCGAAGCTTTTCATCATGTGCTCCGGCAGGGGCGCGGTGATGTCGATCGTCCCCTCGCGCGGGTGCGGGAAGATGATGCGGCGGGCGTGGAGGTGGAGATTCCTGTCCATGCCGTCCGGCATGTCATCGAGCCCGCCATATTTCTCGTCGCCCATGATCGGCGTGCCGATGTGGGCCATATGGGCGCGCAGCTGGTGCTGGCGACCGGTGACGGGCTTCAGCGACACCCAGGCGGCGGCGGGCGGGGCCTTGCCCACGACGCTGTAGAAGGTGACGGCGCGCTGCTCGTCCTCCTCCTCGCCTTCGCGCGAGGCGCGCATGCGGTCGCCGTCGGGGCCCTTGGCCTTGATGAGGGCCACCTCGATGCGGCCCTGCGCGGGGCTGGGCACGCCCTTGACCACGGCCCAGTAGGTCTTCTTCACTGCCCGGGTGGCGAAGAGCTTTCCCAAGGCTGCGGCGATGGAGCGACGCTTGGCGATGACGATGATGCCGGAGGTGTCGCGGTCCAGCCGGTGGACCAGCAGGGGCCGCTCGCCCAGCTCGGCACCCAGCCCCATCAGCAGACCATCGAGGTGGTGATGCGTCTTGCTGCCGCCCTGCACGGCAAGGCCCGAGGGCTTGTTCAGCACGAAGATGTCGCGGTCCTGGAACAGCACCATGGAATCGAACAGGCGGCGCTCCTGCGGGGTCAGGGGCTTCACGTCGGCCTTGGGCGTATCGGCGGGGCGCGTATCGAAGGCCAGCGGCGGCACGCGGATTTCCTGGTCGGCTTCGAGCCTCGTATTCGTCTTGGCGCGCGCACCGCCGACGCGCACCTGGCCGGTGCGGGTGAGCTTGTTCAAATAGGCGAAGGTCACCTGCGGGAAATGCAACTTGAACCAGCGGTCAAGCCGCATGCCCGCCTCGTCGGCCGAGACGACGTGCCGTTTGACCTCGTTCATGCGGCGTAAAGCGTGCGGATGAGGTTCATGCCGGCGAAGACGGCCAGCAGCGAGATCACCACAGAGGCCAGCGCATAGCTGCCAGCTGCCACGAGCTGCTTCCTCTCCACCAGATAGGCAAAGTCCAGCGAGAAGGCCGAGAAGGTTGTGAAGCCGCCGAGGATACCGGTGATGAGGAAAGCGCGCGTCTCCTGCCCGACGTGGAGCTTCAGCGCCATCAACTCGGTCAACACCCCCATGATGAAGCAGCCGAGGATGTTGACCGTCAGCGTGTGCAACGGGAACTCGGTGCCGAACATGCGGCCAGACCAGACATTGACGCTGTAGCGCGCCGCCGAGCCGATGGCGCCACCAAGGGCAACCCACAGGATCACCGGCATCACAGCCAGCCCTTGCCCTTGAAATAATAGTAGGGAAGCACGGCGGACATGATCATCAGCAGGATGGCGAAGGGATAACCCAGCTGCCATTGCAGCTCCGGCATGAAGGCGAAGTTCATGCCATAGATCGAGGCCACCAGTGTGGGCGGCAGGAACACGACGGCCGCCACCGAGAAGATCTTGATGATGCCATTCTGCTCGATGGAGATCAAACCCAGCACGGCATCGAGCAGGAAGCTGATCTTGCCGGACAGGAATGTGGCGTGATCGGTCAGCGAGACGATGTCGCGCTGCAGGATCTTGATGCGCGCCTTGTTCTCCTTCACCTGCTTGTTCTCGCGGGTCTGGTCCTCGATCGCCTGCATGAAGGCGATGGCGCGGCCGATGGACACAAGGCTCTCGCGCATCTTGGAGACGAAGTCGCCCTCCTCGCCGATGTTCTCGATCAGCTCCTGCAGGTTCACGCCCTTGCGCGGGTTCTGCTTGTGAACGCCGGCCAGCGTGCGCTTGGCGCCGAAGGTCTTCTTCGAGGTGTCGTCGACGATCTGGCCGGCGCGTTCCAAGTGGTCGGCGGCGCGGTCGACAACGGCTTCCAGGAGCGAAATCAGGATGCCCCAGCCGTTCATTGTGGTGGCCTGCGGCTTCATCGCCCGCTTCACATAGGCCGGGAAGGCCTGCGGATGATGGTAACGCACGGTGATCAGCGTCTGATCCTTGATGATGAAGGTGACGGGCGAGGATTCCGGCTCGTCGTTCTCGCCGCGGCGGATGAGGTTCGCCGTCATGAACACCGCCCCGTCCTCCTGGTAAAGCCGGGATGAAGCCTCGATCTCGGCCAGTTCTTCACGGGTGGGAATGTCGATCCCCAGCACGCCCTCGACCTTGGATTCCTCGTTGGCCGTAGGCTCCACCAGGTCAATCCAGACCGCATCCGGCGGCAGTTCCGGGGTATCCGCCGGGAGCTCGGTCAGGCAGCCATTGGCCGCGCCATAGATATTCAGCATGGGGGACTCGGGAAAGCAGGGTTACGGGAGTTTCACTCCCTCCGTAACCCTGATGGGCGGGATTGGCAAGGTGGGGTGGGAGGAGCCGGATAACCTGCCCGTTTTCCAACGTCCCAACAGTTCATCATGCCCGGGCTCCGACCCGGGCATCCATCAGTGGCAAGAAAAGGATACGCGGGTCAAGCCCGCGTATGATATTTGGTGAGAACGGCGAAAGCCATTGACTCAACCCCAGTCGAGCGCGTCCGTGCCCCAGCTGCCCTGCTTCATGAACGCGAAGCCTTGTGCAGAATCGATCGCCTTCTTGCGGTGGGTGATGACCTTGCGGACGTCGATGCCGGACTGCAGCATGGCGATCATCTTGTACCAGGTCTCGAACATCTCGCGGCCATAGATCCCTTTGATGGTGAGCGACTTGAAGATCACGCCATGTTCCGGGCTCTGGGAACGCGGGATCACCCCAACACCTCAACGCCAAAGCACAATCGATCTATGATCCGCGCCCGCATGCCTTGCCCGCAGGGACGTCAAGAAGCTGTCATGATTGACTCCTAGCTTCCCGACGAAATCAGTATTTATTCTTAGCCAGGTGAGATTTCAGATCCATGTCCGACACGCCCGTGCACACCCCGTCCATGCTGGACAGCAGCCCTCCGAAGCTGTGGACCAAGCTGCTTTTCGTGGCGGTTCTCGCTGGGGGC
>NZ_JBAXGR010000012.1:0-57472 GCF_037139295.1 Aestuariivirga sp. | reverse complement strand
GGGCCGGCAGGCGCTTGGCGGCGGTCTCCTTGCGGGCCGGCTTGGTGGTGGCGGCTTCAGCCGCGTCCTCTGCAGAGGCGGTCTGGGTTTCGTCTGTGGACTTCGCGCCCTTCGACGAACCCGCATAGGCGGCAATTGTCCCTCCGTTGGTGGCGTCGTCGAAATACTTGCTCAGCATCTGCTTCATGTAGGCATCGCGAGATGCGCCGGACTTGCCACCCAGCACAACGCCCACCAGTCGCTTTTCGCCGCGGCGCACCGAGGTGACGAGGTTAAAGCCCGAGGCAGCAACATAGCCGGTCTTGATGCCGTCGGTGCCCTCATATGCACCAAGCAGGCGGTTGTGCCCCTTGATGGTCTTGCCCTGATACACAAAGCTCCGTGTACGGAAATATGGGTAATACTGCGGGTAGTCGCGCATCAGCCGCAGGCCAAGCGTCGCCATGTCGCGCGCGGAGGTCACCTGGCGGGGGTTCGGCAGGCCCGAGGCATTGAGGAACAGAGTGCGCGACATGCCGAGGCCGCGCGCCGTGCGCGTCATGCGTTGCGCGAAGGCGCTTTCGGTTCCGCCAAGGGTCTCGGCGACTGCGCAGGCGATGTCATTTGCGGACTTCACGACGAGAGCCCGGGTCGCGGTCTCGGCAGTGATGCTTTGTCCGGCCTTCACGCCGAGTTTCGACGGCGCCATGCCGGTGCAACGGGCAGACACCGTGATCGGTGAGTTCATGGTCAGCTTGCCGGCGCTCAGATCCTGGAAGAGCAGGTAGAGCGTCATCATCTTGGTCAGCGAAGCCGGATGGCGGATGCCGTCAATATCATTGGCGTAGAGAACCTTGCCATTGCGGGCGTCGATCGTCAGGGCCGAGAACTGCGGCGCAGCATGAACAGTGGCGGGAATCAGCCCAACGGCCAATGCCACCGCTGCAGTCATGGATCTTACGTTCAAAACGGATGATTCATTCCACGGCGACTTGAGTCTGCCGCGGAGCCCAGGAAATCGCATGCCAACTCCACCAAATCAGCCCGCCCGACCGAGGGCGTCCTCTATCACATCTGAACCGTTCCAGCCACCCCGGCCGCCCGGTCCTTCCGCCTTTTGCAAGGATTTTGCAGCTTTTCATCCAGCGATCGTTACCGGGAGATAAATCAAGCCAGCTCGTAAATCCACCCAGAAATCTGTGGTGCGATGCAAAATGGATATTGACAATCATGTTGCAGTGCACATATCAGACACATTAACCCAGCGGCATATGGAGACACTCATGATGAAGTCCTTTGAAGAGTTCCAGTCCTTCGGCAAAGACGGTTTTGAGGCCTATGTTGCGTCCTCGAAGGCCATGACCAGCGGTTTCCAGGCGATTGCCCAGGAAGCTGCGGAATATTCGCGCAAGTCTTTCGAAAAGGGCACGGCAGCTTTCGAGAAGCTCTCGGCCTCCAAGTCGCTCGACAAGGCGCTTGAGGCCCAGCAGACCTTCGCCAAGGAAAGCTATGAGTCGATGGTCGCTCAGATGACAAAGATGAACGAGCTTTACATCGCGGCCGCCAAGGACGCGTTCAAGCCGTTCGAAGCTTCGCTCGCCGCCTTCGGCGTCAAGGCTCCGAAGTAATCACTTCGGTCGATCATTTATGAAGCCCGCGCGCCGCAAGGTGCGCGGGTTTTGCTTGTTGGCGGGCAAACTTCACCCCTCGAACTGCAGCAGCACGCCTTGCTCATCGCCCCGCGTGAAGGAAGTGGCCCGGTCCGCGAGGTTTCGCACCAGCCACCCTGCCATGCGCCCCATCGCGTCGTCATCGTTCAGCATCTCGTCGGCGGTTGGTGCCCGGTCTGGGAAGACCATGGGCTGGCCCTTGTAGACAACCGAAAGATCGAGCCGCACATCGTCGTGGCGCGCCTCCAGCCTGATCGGACCATCGACCAGGTCAGTGACGGCTTCCAGCAACTGGTTCACCGCCCCGCTGGCATTGAGGGCGGTCGCCGGTTTCAGGCCCCACATCTCGCCCCATTCGGTGAGCGTCTCCTCCACTTGGTCGTGCCGGTCGCGGCCGTCCATGAGCGTTATGGCGGCCTTCTGCGCAATGCCGATGCGCATCAGCGCATTGAGGACAATGGCGACGATGGACGCGGACATCAGCGGCGAGTGAATGAGGATGGCCGCAATGCCGGACAGCCCCACGCCCAGCCGTGAGGTGGTGAGCACGGTGATACCGGTGGCAATCGGTAGCCCGATGACGAGCATGCGCCGCGGAGACATCATGCGCGACAGCGACAGCTGGGCGCCCGCCACGATGAAGTAACTGGCCGCGAAGGCGAGAATGCCACCCAGCACCGGGTCGGGCATGGCGATCACGACGGCAAGTGCCGCGGGAAAGAACGCAATTCCCGCCATGATCAGTCCGGCGGTGATGCCCACCACGCGCGAGGTCACGCCCGTGGCGAAGGCCAGTCCGATATTGGTCGAAGAGAGTCCGAGATGCGTGCCGCCGAGCAGCGCCGAGAAGATGGTTGTCGCACCCAGGGACGATACGCCGCGTGAAATCTGCCCAACGTTCGGCCGGCTCCATTCTGCATCATCCAGCCGATCGGTGCTGATGATGACGCCCATGTTGTCGACGGCGGCGATCATGGCCACGATTGCGTAGCCCGCGAGAAACCCAGGCTCGAGCGACAGGCTGGGCATGCGAAAATCTGGCAGGTCGAATATCGAGGCCTGTCCCACGATCTCTGCGAAACTGCCGAGTTGGCCCAGGGCGGCAGACACGGCATAGCCCGCTGCACATCCGATCATCATGGCGAAAAAGCGCTTGCTGCCCTTGAGCCATATGGTGGAGGCGATGATGGCCGTCAGAGTGGTGAGGCCTGTTATCACCGAGGGAAGGTAGATCCCTGTGGCTTATGGGATAATCAACTTGTCAAAGGCATGCGGCACCATGGAGATGCCCAGTGAAATCGCGATCGGTGCGGAGAAGACGGCGGTCATCGCGGTGGGCATGTTGACAATACGCTCGAAGGCATGCGGTACCATCGAGACGCCAAGCATGAGGACCACGACACCGCAGACCTCCGGAGGAAAGAATGCCCGCAGTCTGCGGAAAGTGAGGCCGACGATAGTTTGCACGAGGCCGCCCACCAGCGTCAGCGCCGCAACGCCGTCCGGCCCTGCAAGCTTGCCCGCTGGAATGGCAAAGATGACGAACATGGGCGATGACAAGGGGATGAGCAGCAATCCGCTTGAAAGACGCGGCAGGCCGCCCTGGATGATGGCGCCGACGCCGCAGGCGAGCAGGGTGCCCACGACCATTGCCTGCTGTTGTTCCAGCGTGAAGCCTGCTCCCTTCGCCACCATGGCGGCATAGACGAGGAACACGATTGAGAGCGCTGCATGTTGCAGGCCCAGCACCAGCAGCGAAGCGCTCGGCGGCCGTTCATTGACCGCATAGACCAGGTTGCGCGGGCGCTTCATGAAACACGGTCCTGAGAGGCCAGCGTCTCTGTTCTTGTAACAGTCTTCCGACAGCCGTGGTTCCGCCATGCCGACCACGGGGGCATGCCAGAGTGATCTCGCATCACGCCACCACCGCTTGCGCGCAATTCATGTGATCATGTCAATTCAATCACCACCGGCACATGGTCCGACGGCTTTTCCTGCGTCCTCACCTCGCGGTCGATGTGGGCGCTCTTCAGCAGGTCGGCGGACTGGGGGGAGAGGAGCAGGTGGTCGATGCGGATGCCGTTGTTCTTCTGCCAGGCGCCGGCCTGATAGTCCCAGAAGGTGTAGAGGCCCTGCGTGTCGCCATGCATCTGGCGGATCGCGTCGGTGAGGCCGAGGTTGAGGAGCGTGCGGAACTTGGCGCGCGACTCGGGCTGGAACAGCGCGTCGCCCGTCCAGTTCTCCGGGTGCTTGGCATCGAGCGGGGTGGGGATGACGTTATAGTCGCCCGCCAGCACCGTGGGCTCCTCCAGTTTCAGCAGCGCCTTCGCCCGGGCCTGCAGGCGGTCCATCCAGCGCAGCTTGTATTCGAATTTCTCCGTGCCCAGAGGGTTGCCGTTCGGCAGATAGATCGAGGCGATGCGCACCACGCCGGACTTGCGCGCAAACACGGCTTCGAGATAGCGCGCCTGGCTGTCCCCGTCGTCTCCGGGAAGGCCGCGCGTCACGTCCTCGGGCTTCGGCTTCGAAATGATGGCAACACCATTATAGGTCTTCTGGCCGTGGACCAGCACATGATAGCCCAGCTCCTCGAAGGCCTGCGCCGGAAAGGCATGGTCCTCGCATTTCAATTCCTGCAGGCAGAGGATGTCGGGATTGGCTTGCCGCAACCATGCGAGCGCGTTGTCGAGGCGGGCCTTGATGGAGTTCACGTTCCAGGTGGCGATCTTCATGACCGCCATGATGGCGGCGGCGCTCATGCGCCGCAAGTCAGATCGAGAAGGAAGTGCCGCAGCCGCAGGATGAGGTGGCGTTCGGGTTCCTGATGCGGAAGGACTGGCCCATCAGGTCGTCGACGAAGTCGATCTCGGCACCGTTCAGGAATTCCTGGCTGACCGGGTCGACCAGTGCCTTGACGCCCGACTGCTCGATCACCAGGTCGTCGTCGGCAGCAGCATCCGCGAGCTGGAAATCGTATTGGAACCCGGAGCATCCGCCGCCGTTGACGGCAATCCTGAGTGCGCTCTTGCCCGGTTCCTTCGCCAGGATGGTCCGGATGCGGGAGGCCGCAGCCTCGGTAAGGGTGATGGACGTGGTCATGATGGTGTATGTTGGGTGCTTGTTCAGGCTTGTCAACGGATTCTCCCATGCAGCGGTTTACGGCGCCCTATTCCTCGCTCCCGGAGGACACCCGTGGCCGGGTGCACCAGGAGGGTGGGCCGGATTTCCGCTCCGTTTTTGCCCGTGACCGCGACCGGATCATTCATTCCCAGGCGTTTCGGCGCCTAAAGCACAAGACGCAGGTCTTCGTGTACCATGAGGGTGACCATTACCGGACGAGGCTCACCCACACCATCGAGGTGGCTCAGGTGGCCCGCTCCATCGCCCGGGCGCTGGGGCTGGACGAGGATCTTGCCGAGGCGCTGGCGCTCGGCCATGACCTTGGCCACACGCCCTTCGGCCATGCGGGTGAGCGCGAATTGGACAAGCTGATGAAGCCGTGGGGCGGCTTCGATCACAATGCCCAGTCGCTGCGCATCCTCACCAAGCTCGAGAAGCGCTACGCGGAGTTCGACGGCCTCAACCTGACATGGGAGACGCTGGAGGGGCTGGTGAAGCACAATGGTCCGCTGGTGAACGCCGAGGGTGACCCTGTGGGCCGCTACCGTGAGCATGGACTGCCCGAGGCGATCCTCGAATATGTCGCGGACCATGACCTGGAGCTTGCAACCTTTGCCTCTGCGGAAGCGCAGGTGGCGGCGATCTCGGATGACATTGCCTACAATGCCCATGACATCGACGATGGACTGCGGGCCGGGCTGTTCAGGCTGATCGACCTCGGTGACGTGCCGCTGGCGGGGGAGGCGCTGTCGCAGGTGCTGAAGCTTTATCCGGATCTCGAGCAGGACCGGATCGTGCATGAGACGGTGCGCCGCGTGATGTCGGCGATGGTCAACGACATCATCACCGAATGCAACAACAACAACGTCAAATACAACATCCGCAGCGCGTCGGGCGTGCGCAGGCTGGGGCATCCGCTGGTGGTGTTCGGCAAGCAGATGCATGAGCGCAACATGGCGTTGCAGTCATTTCTCAACGATCGCATGTATCATCATGAAAGAGTTGAGAAAATCATGGCCCGTGCCCGGCGCGTGATGCATGATCTGTTCGATGCCTACATGAATGATCCCAAGCTCCTGCCAACAGGTTGGCAGGACGGCCAGGCCCGCCAGGTCTGCGACTTCATCGCCGGCATGACCGACCGCTATGCACTGGACCAGCACAAGAGGCTGTTTGACCTCGATCCGCTTTTCCGCTAGGGGCCAGCAGGGTGTTGATTCAACAGTTTAAAAGTAGACATGAACCTGTTTGCTGAGTTTCTGCAGGTGGTCCGCGAGGCCGTCACCACGGTCGCGGTCGAACGGGGCGTGTCGCTGCCGGACCTCTCCAAGGTTACGGCCGAACCGCCGCGCGATCCCTCGCACGGCGACATCTCCACCAATGCTGCAATGGTGCTCAACAAGGCCCTCGGCATGCCGCCAAAGGTGTTGGCGGAGTCGCTGTCCGCGGTGCTGCGGACGCACAAAAACGTTGCCGCCGTTGACATCGCCGGGCCGGGTTTCATCAACCTGAAACTCACCGCCGACCAATGGCCACGGGTGTTGACGGCGGTACTCGCAGGAGGTGCGCGTTACGGCCATTCCACTTTGGGTGGTGGCAAGAAGTCCAATGTCGAATATGTCTCCGCCAACCCGACGGGCCCGCTCCATGTGGGCCACGTTCGTGGCGCGGTCTTCGGTGATGCGCTCGCCGAGCTGCTGATCGCCTGCGGCTACGACGTCACCCGCGAATACTACATCAACGATGCCGGCGCGCAGGTGGACGTGCTGGCCCGCTCTGCCTACCTCCGCTACCTCGAGGCGCTGGGCGAGACGATCGGCGAGGTTCCGGCCGGGCTCTACCCGGGCGATTACCTGAAGCCCGTGGGGCAGGCGCTGGCCAGCGAGTTGGGTGCTTCGCTGAAGGGCAAGGACGAGGCCGAATGGCTTCCCATCGTGCGGGCAAAGGCCATCGAGATGATGATGGCGCTGATCCGGGAAGACCTTGCCGCGCTGAACATCCGTCAGGAAGTGTTCGCCTCCGAGAAGGGGCTGCATGAGTCGGGGCAGGTGAAGGAAACCATCGCCGAGTTGCGGTCCCGCGACCTCGTTTACCAGGGCACACTGCCGCCTCCCAAAGGCGAGGTACCCGAGGACTGGGAAGACCGCGAGCAGACCTTGTTCCGCACCACAGGCTTTGGTGACGATATCGACCGGCCGCTGCTCAAGTCCGACGGCAGCTACACCTATTTCGCCTCCGACGTGGCCTACAGCCGCAACAAGATCCAGCGCGGCTTCAGCGATCTCATCTACATTCTCGGCGCCGACCATGGCGGCTATGTGAAGCGGCTGGAAGCGCTGGGCGCGGCACTTGCCGGCGACCGCGAGGTCGACGTCATCGTCAGGCTGTGCCAGCTGGTGAAGCTCTATCGGGCAGGCGAGCCGGTGCGCATGTCGAAGCGGGCGGGAGAATACGTGACGCTGCGTGACGCGGTCGACGAGGTTGGCCCCGACGTCCTGCGTTTCATGATGCTGTTCCGCAAGAACGAGGCACCTCTCGATTTCGACTTCGCCAAGGTGACAGAGCAGTCCAAGGACAACCCGGTGTTCTACGTGCAGTACGCCCACGCCCGGACGTGCTCGGTTCTGCGCAATGCGATTGAAGAGGGCTTTACACCTGCAGATATGCCTAGCTTCGAGCTGCTCACCGATGAATCGGAGCTTGGGCTGGCTCGCCGGATCGCCGAATTCCCGCGTCTGGTGGAGGCTGCGGCGCAGTCGCATGAGCCCCACCGCATTGCATTCTATCTTTATGACCTTGCTGGCGATTTTCACGCGCTCTGGAACAAGGGCAAAGACTCGCCGCATTTAAGATTTATTTTGAAAGAAGATGTGAAACTGACCCAAACTCGTCTCGCCTTCCTGTTGGCGATTCGATATGTTTTGGCAAATGGCCTTCGGATCCTCGGGGTTAGACCCGCCGAAGAGATGTAGAGGCGTACGGTCATATGGATCAAGATTCGAGCAACGGCGCAGGGCCGGACAAGCGGAACTGGCGCGAACGTCTCGGTATCGGCGCGAAGGAGCTTCCGAAGCTTTCGGATGAATTCCGCGACGAGCCGCAGATGTCTGCACCGCCACCGGCTGGCACGGCGAGGCCCGCCCCGCGCGCTCCGGTGACCAAGCCGGCGCCGATGGCGCCGCGCGTGAAGCCCGCCCAGCCTGGCGCTGAATCACCCGCCACCGCATCGCCCTCGGTTCCGCCGGCGCTGTCACGCGCAACACCCAGGGCCCCTGACAATGCGGCGCAGGACGCGCTGGCCGAAAAGCTCCGTGCCCAGCGCGCTGCTGCCGAACGCCTTGCCGAACAGCGGGTTCAGGCCGCCCGCAATCGCGCCGAAGGCAAGAAGCCCGAAGCGCCCGTGCCGCAACGCCCCGCAGCTCCGCCGCTGCGCCCCGCTGCACCCACGCCGCGCAACCCGGTTGTGCCGCCCACGTCGGGTGCGCCGCGTCCCAAGTTCAGCTTTGCCGACGACCGTGGCGAGCAGCGCCCCGGTGGTGCTGCGCCGCTTACGCCGCCGCGCCCGGCTCTCGGTGGCGATCGCTCGCCGCCGCCGTTCCTGCGCCCCTCCACCAATGGCAACCTCGGCGCGCGTCCGCAGCCGGCCTTCCGCCCGACGATCACCGAGGGCGGCTCCGGTTATGTGCCTTCGCCGCGCCTGCCGGGCGTGACGCGGCCCGGTCTGGGTGCTGATGCCGCAGGCTATGGGGCCTCGCGGCTTCCGGTGCGCCGCACACCCCCGATCAATCCCTATGCGCGCCAGCCGGAGCCTCCGGAATATCCTGAGGACGTGCTCGATGAGGAAGGCCGCGCCGCGCCGCGCCTCGGCCGCCCGGTTGGTCGCGCCCGCGAGGACGACTTCGACGAGGTGTTCGAGGATGACGCCGCACCGCGCGGTCGTGCTTCGGCGCGTGACTACCAGTCCGAATATGCCGAAGGCGAGGAAGGCTTTGCCGATGAGCCGCGTCGTTCCAGTGGCCCGTGGCTGCTGCTGCTGGCGCTCCTCGGCGCTGCGGTGCTGGTCGGTGGTCTGGTCTGGTACTACAGCGACAACATGAAGAACCTGGCGGGCGTTGGTTCGTCGAGTTCGTCTGGCTCGACGCCGGTTGTTCCAGCGCCTGCCGACCCAGCCAAGGTTGCCGCGCCCGACGCCAGTGGCGATAGCCAGACCGAGGCACCCGCCGCGCGCAAGAAGCAAATCTATGATCGCATCGTGGGCGAGCAGGAAGTGACTGGCGAAATGCAGCCGACGGAGGAAACCCCGGTTGCCCCAGAGGCTGCACAGCCTGACGCTGCCACGCCTGCCGCCGCAGAGGCACCCGCCGCCGACCAGGTTCCCAAGATTGAGCCTGCAGGCAATGCCAACACGATCCCAGTGCCCGATGCGCCCACGCAGGGCACCGGTCAGGGCCTGCCTGAGGTCGAGCCGCCGCTGCCGCTGCCGATCCCAGGCAGTGACCAGCAGGGCAATCTTGGACTGAAAGATGGTAGCCAGGTGGCTGCCACCTCTGCCCAGCCGGACCAGGGAGGGGCGGCTCCACCGCCACTCCCCGCCACTTCATCTCAGACCTCGTCGAGTGATGCCAATACCCCGCCGCCCCCGGAAAAAGCCACCGACGGGGCGGCTCTTGTTTCAGGGGCAGCCTCAACAGCTTCCGCTACCGCTGCCACGGCAGCGACAGAGCCGGTCGTGACGGCGCCTCCGCCCTCCAAGCCTGCTCAGACACAGGCAGCAGCGGAAGACACCACACCGCCGCCGCCCAAGAAAAAGACGCCGGCCAAGAAGACCGTGACCAAGCAGACGGCCAGCAAGCAGGCCGACTACAACAACCTCGGCACCAAGCCCGTGGTGCTGGTGCCGCCCTCGCAGCAGGGTGGAGCGTCTGACCAGAACACCGCCGCTGCGACGCAACCGTTGACGACGGCGCCTGCAACTGCCGAGCAGCCTGTGGCACCCGCGAACCCGCAGAAGCGCAAGACGATCTTCGACCTGTTCAATGTCGATGCTGGCGGCTCCGCTGCAACGACTGCGCGGCAGGCGGCGCCGACGCAGGTGGCCTCCGCAGCAACCCAGACCAAGCAGGCCACCGCCCCCGCAGCCCAGCAGAAGGCCGCGACACCGCCTGCAGCTGCAGCGCCGCAGGCCTCCACCGGTGGCGGCTATGTGGTTCAGCTCGCATCGTTCCGCACCGACACCGAAGCCAAGAAGGAATATTCGCGCCTCGCTGGCGCTTATCCCAGCGTGGTGGGGCCGCTGAAGTCGCAGATCCGCCAGGCTACGGTGGGCGGCAGCACGCGCTATCAGCTTGGCCTTGGGCCATTGCCAACGCGCGGCGACGCCACCAGGGTGTGCAGCGAGCTGATCGCCGCCGGTGAGAGCGACTGCATCGTGAGGGGCCCGTGACGCGGGCTGCGCTCTAAATCCATGGCTGCCATCGGTGCCTTCATATCGGGTTGCGCCAGTCCTGTGCTGAGCAGTGCCGAGCGTGATTTCTTTGCGCGCACCAATCCGTGGGGCCTGATCCTCTTCAAACGCAATTGCGAGACGCCAGAGCAGTTGAAAACACTGACCAGCGCCTTCCGCGCCGCCGTGGGCCGCAAGAATGCGCCTGTGTTCATTGACCAGGAAGGCGGCCGCGTGCAGCGCCTGGGACCACCCAGCAATGCCTGGCGCCGTTACCCTGCCGCGCGCTGTTATGGCGAGGCCTTCAACAGCAGCGCCCTGCAGGGTCTGCGCGCCGCGCGCAACGTGGGCCGCCTGATGGCCGAAGACCTCATCGAGGCGGGCATTACGGCCAACTGCGTTCCGGTGCTGGACGTGCCGCAACCCGGTGCACATGAAATTGTCGGCAACCGCGCCTATTCTGACCGCATCGAGGCCATCATGGCCCTGGCGCGGGCCCATGCCGCGGGCTTCGTCGATGGTGGCGTGCTGCCGGTGATCAAGCACATTCCAGGCCACGGCCGCGCGAGGGCGGACAGCCACCTGGAACTTCCCGTCGTCGATGCCAAGCGTGCCGAACTCGAAGCGGTTGACTTCCCGCCCTTTGCCGCCATGGCCGATGCGCCAATGGCGATGACGGCGCATGTGGTCTACACCGCAATCGACAAGACGGCGCCTGCCACTCTGTCGAAGAAGGTGATCTCGACCATCATCCGCAAGCAGATCGGCTTCCGCGGCCTGCTGATGACGGACGATCTTTCGATGAAGGCGCTCTCGGGCAGCTATGCCGAGAAGACCAGGCGGGCACTCGACGCCGGCTGCGATATCGTCCTGCATTGCAATGGCGAGATGGCCCAGATGGAAGAGGTGGCCGCCGCCGCCGGCGTGCTGAATGGCAAGGCGCTGTCACGCGCAAAGGCGGCGCTCAAATTCGCCCGCAAGCCGCAGCCATTTGACAGGAAACAGGCCCTGAAGGACCTCGAGGCCGTGCTGCCGGTGTGAGCCGTCCCTCGCCCCTGGGGGCGATACCGCGGGGAAAACCGATGAGGACAGACGTATCCCACTGGTGAAACTGGGGATAAGTTGTGTCAGGAAGGCGAATCACCCACCATCCCTTGGTAACAAGGTTGTTAAGAAATCGAGGATGATTCCGGCGTGAGCAGTCAGGACGAAAGCAATCAGGAGCCTGTGGCCGCCCCCGAAGGCTGGCCCGACGGCGAAGCGCCGTTGCGGACGGAACCCGTTGCCGTTGCCGACGATGGCACGCTGATCGTCGACGTGGGCGGTTTTGAAGGCCCGCTCGACCTTCTTCTCGAACTGGCCCGCGCCCACAAGGTGGACCTCAAGCAGATTTCGATCCTCAAGCTTGCCGAGCAGTATCTCGAATTCATCGAGAGGGCGCGCAAGCTGCAGCTCGAGGTCGCTGCCGACTATCTCGTGATGGCGGCGTGGCTTGCCTACCTGAAGTCGCGCCTGCTGATCCCGGCTCCTCCGGGCTCGGAAGAGCAGGAGCCCGCCGATCTTGCCGCGCGCCTCGCCTTCCGACTGCAGCGCCTGCAGGCCATGCGGACCGCCTCCGAGAACCTGATGAAGCGCAGCGTGCTGGGCCGCGACGTGTTCGCGCGCGGTGCGCCGGAGCCAATCATCGTCGATACGAAGCGCCAGTATTCCGACAACCTTATCGACCTGCTCAAGGCCTATGCGGACCGTCGCAAGAAGAAGATGGTGCACCAGATCTATGTGCCCAAGCGGCACCCCACGTGGTCGATCAAGGAAGCCCGCAATGCGCTGGAGCGCATGGTGGGCGTGATGGACGACTGGGGTACCTTCGACATCTGGCTGGCGCAATACATGACCGAACCGGGGATGCGCCGCTCGGTGACGGCTTCGAGTTTTACCGCGAGCCTTGAGCTTGCGCGCGAAGGCCTGCTTGAACTGAGGCAGGAGGGGCCCTTCCGCCCAATCTATCTCAGGCGGCGGGCGAGTGCGGCCTGAGGGCCGCGTCAGTGACGTGACGGAGTGAGGGACATGACCATGCAGACACAAGCCGTGGCGGCCGAAGCCACAGTCGAGGACGACGAGGCGATGGCGCATGAGGCGGTTGACGAGACCATCGAGGATGGGCGCCCCGGCGAGGAGGAGGTTGTGGCCATCATCACCGAAGAGGTGACCGAGATCGAGATGGTCATGGAGGAGTCCACCGAGGAAGCGCCCGAAGGCGAGACCGAGGACCAGCCCTCGGCCACAGTGACCCGCCATCCGCGCGCCGACCGCAACCAGCACCTGCGCATCGTCGAGGCCATTCTGTTTGCCACCGCCGAGCCCATCGATGGCTCGCACCTGAAATCGTACCTGCCCGAGGGGACGGACATTGCGGGCCTGCTCGCTGACCTTCAGGCGAATTATGCCAACCGTGGCGTCAACCTCGTTGAGGTTGCCGGCAAGTGGCTGTTCCGCACCTCGGATGATCTCAGCTACCTGCTGCGCCGCGAGAAGGTGGAGGAGCGCAAGCTCTCCAAGGCCGCGATGGAGACGCTCGCCATCATCGCCTATCATCAGGCCGTGACGCGCGCCGAGATCGAGGACATTCGCGGCGTTGCCATTTCCAAGGGCACGCTGGACCAGCTTCTGGAAATCGGCTGGGTGCGCATGCGCGGCCGCCGCAAGACGCCGGGTCGCCCGGTGACCTATGGCACCACCGATGCCTTCCTCAGCCATTTCGGCCTCAACGAGGTGGGCGATCTTCCGGGCCTGCAGGAGCTCAAGGGTGCTGGCCTTCTCGACGCCAACCTGCCGCCGGGCTTCGACATCCCGATGCCGCGCTCAAGCGACGACCTGCTGCCCGACGAGGAGCCGCTGGACGGAACCGAGATCGATCAGCTTCCGCTTGAGATGCACCTGCCCGAGCAGGCGACGGAAGAGCCCAGCTCCGAATAGGCTTAACCGCGCAGCAGACCGCTGCGCGGCTTCGCCTGGCCAACAATTCCGTAGTCGGATGAAATCTAGCCTGCCGGTGTTTCATGCCGTGCCGCTGCGCGGGCAATCGAGGCCTCGGCGCGGCGGATGATCTCCGGGTTGCCGGTGGCCACTGCATTCCACAGGAAGGCGCGCACCACCGCGGGATGGTTCAGGTGGTCGGCGACGTCAAAACGCCTCTGGGCCTGCTCACGCGAATCATCATCGCTCATGGTTCGAGTATGGCGAGGCTATCAGCGCTGGCTATCCGGGTTTCTTCACATATTCACAGCCGCATATGGCTCAAGGAGGCAGTTCGACCGCCTCGGCGATGCGGCTGCGCTTGTCACGGAGGCAGGCAAAGCGCGGCAGCAGCCGTGAGGGCGAGAATGCTGAGAGCAGCGATCGACTTCACGGCTTTCACAGCTGGATGTAGATGTTCTTGACCTGACAATACTTGTCCATGGCGTGGAGCGATTTGTCGCGGCCGATGCCGGACTGCTTGTAGCCACCGAAGGGGTTGGTGATGTCTGAGCCCCAGACGTTGTTGACGACCACTGTGCCCGCCTTCAGGCGGCGGGCGAGGCGGTGGGCGCGGCTTACGTCGCGGGTCCAGAGATTTGCCTGCAGGCCATAAATCGAGTCATTGGCGATGCGGACAGCTTCCTCCTCGTCCTTGAAGGACACGGCGACGACGACGGGGCCAAAGATTTCCTCCTGGGCGATCTTCATGTCGTTCTTCACGTCGGTGAAGACGGTGGGCTCGATATAGGCGCCGCCGGTATCCGGGCGGGCCTGGCTGCCGCCGGTCGCGATGGTGGCACCTTCCTTGCGGCCCTCGGCGATGTAGCCCAGCACGCGGTTCATCTGGTCCCTGTCGACAACGGCCCCCATCGTTGTGCTGGGGTCGAGAGGGTCGGCCGGCGTCCAGGGCTTGGCATGCTTGGCGATGAGCGCGACGAACTCGTCCCTGATCTTCTCCTCGACGAGGATGCGGGTGGGAGCGTTGCAGCTCTGGCCGGAGTTGAAGAACACGCCGTCGGCCGTTGTCTTGGCGATATGATCGAGATCGCCCGCATCAGCGAAGACGATGTTGGGTGACTTGCCGCCCGTCTCCAGCGAGACGTGCTTCATGTTGGAATCGCCCGCATAGCGCAGGAAGTATTTTCCCACGACGGTTGAGCCGGTGAAGGCCACCATGTCGACGTCCATGTGGAGGCCCAGCGCCTGGCCCGCCGTCTCACCGAAGCCGGGCAGCACTTGCAGCACGCCATCCGGAATGCCGGCCTCTGCCGCGAGCTCGGCGACGCGCAGCATGGTGAGCGGCGACTGTTCGGCGGGCTTCACGATGATCGAGTTGCCGGTGGCGAGCGCTGGGCCGATTTTCCACGAGGCCATGAGCAGCGGATAGTTCCACGGCACCACCGCAGCGACCACGCCAATCGGTTCACGCGTGATGAGCGAGACAGAGTCAGGGCGATAGGGGGCGACCTCGTCATAGACCTTGTCGGCGGCCTCGGCGTACCACTGGATGGCTTGGATCGAACCTGGAATGTCACCGCCCGCCGAAACGGAGATGGGCTTTCCGACATCGAGGGTTTCGAGCAGCGCCAGCTCGTCCTTGTGCTTGGCGATCAGCTCGGCGAATTTCAGCAGGACCTTCTTGCGCTTGGCCGGGTGGCAGGCGGACCACGAACCCTTCTCGAACACGGCGCGTGCCGCCGCGACCGCGCGGTTCACGTCCTCGGCGTCGCAGGCTGCGACTTGCGTGAGCACGCGGCCGTCGATGGGGGAAACACAATCGAAGGTCTTGCCCGAGGCAGCAGCCACGTGCTTGCCGTTGATGAAGGCCTGGTTGCGATAGGTGAGGGTGGGGATCATGGCGCGGTAGTCGACGGGCATGGTGCTCTCCGGAACGGGGGTCAGAAATGCGAAAGGCACCACCCATGGGCGATGCCTTTTCGATTTGGGCCGTAAGGGGCCAAGATTACTTGATCTTGGTTTCCTTGAATTCGACGTGCTTGCGCGCAACGGGGTCGTACTTCTTGAACGACAGCTTGTCGGTCTTGGTGCGCGAGTTCTTCTTGGTCACGTAGAAGTAGCCGGTGTCGGCGGACGACGCGAGCTTGATCTTGATAACGTTGCCTTTGGCCATAATGGTCTCCAAAACAGGAATTTGGGGCCGATACACCCGAAATGCAGGGCAAAGTCAAGGCGCGGGGGAAATCTCGTCCTCGACCCAGTTCTTGCCCCGGAAATACTGGAAAGACGCCGTGCAATCCTGCGGCGGGAGCCGGCCCTGATCGAGGAACGGTTTCAAACGCTTGAGGGCATCGATGGTGATCAGCGGTAGGTCCAGCGAAGCGATTTCATCGAGCGTCAGCCACGACTGGGTGAGCAGTTCGCCGCCGCCGTCATGGTGGGGCTGGTCGATGTTGGAAAGGTGGTCCGCGTCGGCCACGAAAAACCTGGAATCATAGCGGCGCGTCCGGCCCGGCGGGGTGATCGCCCGCATGAACAGGGTGAGACCGGAAAGGTCCGGAGCGTCCTCGAGACGCGAGCGGCCGAACAGCAGCCCCGCCTCCTCCCAGGTCTCGCGCACGGCGGCATAGGCCACACCTCGGGCCCGGGTCTCGGTCGGCTTGCCGCGCATGCGCTGGAGGAGCTTGGCCATGGTTGCAGGGTGCAGGTCCTGAGCGGGCCTCACGCGGCAGTCGGCAGCATCGAGGCGCCCGCCGGGGAAGACATATTTGTTGGGCATGAAGGCATGCCCCTGGGCGCGCTGGCCCATCAGGATGCGCGGGCTGCCGGCACCCTTGCGCACCAGGATCAGGGTGGCCGAGTCCCTGGGCTTCAGGACCTTGGCGTGGACCTTGGAGCCGGCGAATTCCGGGTGGTCGTAAGTCATTCCACCTCGGGCTGGAAATTCGGGTCGAAGCCGTGCATGCGGTTGGCCCATTGCAGGCCGACGATGGCGCCCTTGACGGCAGGCATGAGGGCGAAGCTCATCGACAGGACGACGGCCGTCCACAGCATGAAGTGGATCGAGACGTCGGGATGCCAGACCTTCTCCACCACGAGGACGAGGGGGATCACGACGTGGCCGACGATCATCATGGTGAAATAGGGCGGCGCGTCATCGGCCCTGTGGTGGTGCAGTTCCTCGCCACAGGACGGGCAGGTGTCTGCAATCTTGAGGTACTTGCCGAACATGCGGCCTTGCCCGCAGGCGGGGCAGCTACAGGTGAAGCCGCGCCACATGGCCTGTTTCCTGGACCGGGGCTCGGCGAGGTGGAGGGCCGGGGATTCGATGGTGAGGTTCATGGTTCCCGAGGATGAGGGCGCGGAGTGGCGAAATGAAGCCAGTTCTGGCCCGCGCGACGGTCTGCCGCAAGGGCCTGCTGGTGGAGCTTACCGCCGCCGCCCCTTCGCTGGCTTCTTGCCACCCCGGAACGGCTTTGCCGCCGTGCGCGCGACCCTGCGGTTGGCAGGCTTGCCTTCCTTGCCCTCCGAGACGACCTCGAAGCGCATCCCGCCGGAGACCGGGGTTGCCTCGACCAGCTTCACCTCCAGCCGGTCGCCCATCTGGTAGGTGTCACCCGATCGTTCACCGATGAGGGCGTGGCGGGCCTTGTCATAGACGAAGTATTCGCGGCCGAGCGTGGTGACGGGCACGAAGCCGTCGGCGCCATTGTCATCGAGCTTCACGAACAGGCCCGCACTCACCACGCCGCCGATGCGGCCCCTGAAGGTGGCGCCGGTGTGCTTCGAGAGAAAGGCGGCAATCAGCCGGTCGATGGTCTCGCGCTCCGCCGCCATGGCGCGGCGCTCGGCATCCGAGATCATCTCGGCGGTTTCAGGCAACCGCGCGATGTCATCGGCGCTCAGGCCGTCGACGCCGAAGCCAAGCGATGTGACCAGCGCCCGGTGGACGACAAGGTCGGCGTAGCGGCGGATGGGCGAGGTGAAATGTGCATAACGGCGCAGCGACAGGCCGAAGTGGCCCTTGTTTTCCGGGCTGTAGATGGCTTGCGCCTGCGTCCTCAGCACCACCTCGTTGACGACGTGCTGATAATCCTTGCCCTCAACTTCCTTCAGTAACTTATTGAAATGCTTGGGGCGCATAACCTGGCCGAGGGGCAGGGACATATTCACGGTGCGGAGGAATTCAGCCAGCGCCCGGACCTTTTCCTCAGACGGCTGGTCATGCACACGGAAGATCAGTGGCGTCTTGCGGTTTTCCAGCTCCTCGGCAGCGGCGACATTGGCCTGGATCATGAACTCCTCGACCAGCTTGTGGGCATCGAGGCGGTTGGGCGTGACCACGCGCTCGATCAGGCCATGGGCATCCAGCACCAGCTTGCGCTCGGGGAGGTCCAGTTCGAGGGGTTCCCGGGCATCGCGGCCCTTCATCAGCACGCGATAGGCGGCCCACAGGGGCTTCAGCACGCCGTCCAGCAGTGTTTCGGTCTTGTCGTTCGTCTGGCCGTCGATGGCGGCCTGGGCCTCCTCGTAGGACAGCTTGGCAGCGGAGCGCATGATGACGCGCTCGAAGCGGTGCTTGGTCTTCCGGCCCGACTTGTCGAAGCTCATGTAGCAGGCAAGCGCCGGGCGCTCTTCCTTTTCGCGCAACGAGCACAGGTCGTTCGAGATGCGCTCGGGCAGCATCGGCACCACGCGATCGGGGAAATAGACCGAGTTGCCGCGGATGCGGGCCTCGCGGTCGAGTGACGAGCCGGAGCGGACATAGGCGGCAACATCGGCAATGGCGACGATGATGTTGGCCCCGCCCGTGGCTTCGTCGATCTCGCCCCAAACGGCGTCGTCATGGTCGCGCGCGTCCTTGGGGTCGATGGTGAGGAGCGGCACCTGCCGCAGGTCGGTGCGGCCTTCGCGCGAAAAGGGCTTCAACTCCTCGGACTCGCGCAGCACGCGCTCCGGGAACTCGTTGGGGATGCCGTGGTGGTTGATGGCGATCAGCGAGATGTTTCGCTGGTCGTTCATGTTGCCGAGCCGCTCGCGCACCCGGGCTGAGGGCAGGCCCTGGCCGCGATCCTTGATGATCTCGGCCTCGACCAGCTCGCCGTCGACGGCGCCGTTCTCGTCGCCCTTCTTCACCTGCAACTCGTGGCGGGCCTTCTTGTCCACCGGAATGATGCGGGCGCCGAGGCCCGGCTGCACACGGAACACGCCCAGCACCTTGTTGGTGCGATCGGACAGCAGCTTGATGACCCGACCACGGAACTTGTAGCGGCCGTCCTTCGAGGGCTGGATCTTGGCCAGCACCCGGTCGCCCTTGCGCGGTGCCTTCTCGGTTCCTTCGATCACCACATGCGGCGGCTTGCCCGCCTGGCGCTCGTCCCATTCCACGGGTTCGGCATAGGCCTCGCCGTCATTGTCGGTGCCGATCACCTCCAGCACTGTGACCGGTGGCAAGGATGACCGATCGATCAACTTGCGCGCGCGCTTGGCCAGCAGGCCCTTCTCCTCCATGCGCTTCAGCAGTGCCTTGAGGCCGATGTTGTCGCCGCCCTTGACGTCGAAATGGCGCGAGATCTCGCGCTTGCCGACGATCGACGGCGAGGACTGGATGAACTCCAGGATCTCCGTTTCGGTGGGGAGCTGCGGTTTTGCTGCGGGGCGTTTTGCCATGGTTCAAGGATTAACCGCGTTTCAGGCCTGAAATCCAGCGGATTGCCCGAAGTTTCCAGCAGCAGGCACGAATCAAAATGACGTCTTCACGTGAATTTTTCTCTAGAAAAGGTCTTGAAAGCCACAAGTGGATATCAATCTTGCTCTTCATCGATGTTAGAGTCGCTTCTGGTCACATTCTTCCGGGAGTGTGAATCGATTGTTCTGGAAAGGTGCTGTGGCGAAACCGGCAACCAAAAAACAGTATGGCGCGCTGCCCTGGCGCTACAGCGGCGGGGGCCTTGAGGTCATGCTCATTACCTCCCGCGATACAGGGCGCTGGGTGATCCCCAAGGGCTGGCCGATCAGGGGCCTTACGCCATCTCAGGCCGCCGCGCGCGAAGCCTATGAAGAGGCTGGCCTCGGCGGCATGATGAGCAGTAAGCCGATCGGTGAATTCGAATATGGAAAGCGGGTGGACGATGGCAAGGTGCAGCCGACCCGCGTCACGGTTTTTGCGCTGGAGCGGATGGTGCAGCACCGGGAATGGCCCGAGCAAGGCCAGCGCCGCATGCAGTGGTTCTCGATTACGGATGCTGCCAAGGCCGTCGAGGAGCCGGAGCTGAAGATGATTATCAAGAAGCTGAAGTAGGGCGCGCCAAGTCCCCTCAAAGCATCATCGCCGGGCTTGTCCCGGCGATCCTCTTTGGGTGACCGTGCAAAGGAAGATGCCCGGAACGAGTCCGGGCATGATGAACGGTGGGCAGCGAAGGCGCGTGACCGTCAGGCCGCTTCCTTCGGCGGCTTGACTGCTTTCTTTGCTGCCTTCTTCGCCGGCTTCTTGGAAGCGGCCTTCTTTGCCGGAGCCTTCTTTGCAGCAGCCTTCTTGGGCGCAGCCTTTTTCGCAGGCGCCTTCTTCTTCACCGGGCTCTTGCCCTCGCGCTCGGTGATGAGCGCCACGGCTTCGTCCATGGTCAGCTGTTCCGGGTCCTTGTCCTTCGGCAGCGTGGCGTTAACCTTGCCGAACTTCACATAGGGGCCGTACTTGCCCTTCATCACCTGGACGTTGCCGCCGCCTGAGGGATGCGGGCCCAGATCCTTCAGCGCGCCTGCCTTGGGGCGCTGGAAGCCGCGGAGCTTCTTCTCGGCGATGATGTCCACCGCGCGGTTGATGCCGATGGTGAAGACATCCTCCGGGCTTTCGAGATTGGCATAGGTGCCGTCATGCAGCACGAAGGGTCCGAAGCGGCCGAAGTTGGCGACGATGGGCTTGCCGGATTCCGGATGGATGCCAACTTCACGCGGCAGCGACAGGAGCTTCAACGCCTCTTCGAGCGTGATCTCCTCGGGCTTCTTGTTGCGCGGGATGGAGGCACGCTGCGGCTTCTCGCCTTCAACGGCCTCGCCAAGCTGGAGGTAGGGCCCGAAGCGGCCGAGGCGGCGCGTGACCTTCTCTCCGGTCTCGGGGTCGACACCGAGCAGCACGCCTTCGGCGGGAACCGCTTCCGAGCCTTCCGCACCGGGTGACATGGGCCGCGTGAACTTGCACTCGGGGTAGTTCGAGCAGCCGATGAAGGAGCCGAACTTGCCGAGCTTGAGGGAGAGCTGACCACCACCGCAGGACGGGCAGGCGCGGGCATCACCGCCATCTTCGCGCGGCGGGAAGATGTGTGGGGCGAGGATGACATTGAGAGAATCCAGCACGTTGGTGACGCGCAGTTCCTTGACGTCGGCAAGTGCGGCCGTGAAGTCGACCCAGAAGTCACGCAGCACCTGCTTCCAGTCGATCTCGCCGGCCGAGACCTTGTCGAGCTTCTCCTCGAGGTCGGCGGTGAAGTCATATTCCACGTAGCGGCGGAAGAAGCTTTCAAGGAAGGCGGTGACGACGCGGCCCTTGTCCTCGGGGATCAGCCGCTTCTTGTCGAGCCGCACATAGCCGCGTGTGCGCAGCGTTTCCATGATGGACACATAGGTGGAGGGGCGGCCGATGCCGAGCTCTTCCATCTTCTTGATGAGCGAGGCTTCCGAATAGCGCGGCGGCGGCTCGGTGAAATGCTGTATGCCCTCGATCTTCTTGACGCCAACGGAGTCGCCGCGCGCCATGGCGGGCAGGCGCTTCGAGTCCTCGTCCTCGCCGTCATCGAGGCCCTCGGTATAGACCTTTAGGAAGCCGTCGAACTTCACCACCGAGCCATTGGCGCGGAAGGTGTAGTGCTTGCCGTCCTTGCCGTCGGTGCCGATATCGGCAGTGGTGCGCTCGAGCTCCGCACTCTCCATCTGAGAGGCGATGGTGCGCTTCCAGATCAGGTCGTAGAGCGCAAACTGGTCTTCATCGAGCACACGGCGCACCTCGTTGGGGTGGCGGGACATCTCGGTCGGGCGGATCGCCTCGTGGGCCTCCTGCGCGTTCTTGGCCTTGGTGGTGTAGAGGCGCGGGGTGGGCGGCACATAGGGCTCGCCGAAGTTCTTGAGGATGGCGTTGCGCGTGGCGGCAATGGCCTCGGGCGCCATGTCGACGCCGTCGGTACGCATATAGGTGATGAGGCCCACCGTCTCGCCGCCGAGCTCGACGCCCTCATAGAGGCGCTGGGCGATCTGCATGGTGCGGGCAGACGAGAAGCCAAGCTTTCGCGAGGCCTCCTGCTGGAGCGTCGAGGTGCGGAAGGGCGGGTAGGGGTTGCGCTTGGCGGGCTTCGATTCAATCGAGTCCACCTTGAAGGGCTGGCCCTTGACCGCCTGCTCGACGGCGCGGGCCGAGGCCTCGTCATTGAGGTCGAGCTTGCCGAGCTTCTTGTCGCCGATGGCGTTGAGGAAGGCCTGGAACTCGTGACCCTTCGGCGTCACGAAGGTGCCGTCGATGGTCCAGTATTCCTGGGCGCGGAACGCCTCGATCTCCAATTCACGGTCACAGATCAGGCGCAGCGCCACCGATTGCACGCGGCCCGCCGAACGCGAGCCCGGCAGTTTGCGCCAGAGGACGGGGGAGAGCGAGAAGCCGACGAGATAGTCCAGCGCCCGGCGCGCCAGATAGGCATCGACCAGCGGCACGTCGACGTCACGCGGGTGCTGCATGGCTTCCAGCACGGATGACTTGGTGATGGCGTTGAACACCACACGCTGCACGGCCTTGCCCTTGAGCGCGCCTTTCTTCCGCAGAACCTCCATGACGTGCCAGGAAATGGCCTCGCCCTCGCGGTCAGGGTCGGTGGCGAGGATCAGACGGTCGTCGGTCTTGAGGGCTGCCGCAATGTCCGCCAGACGCTTGGCGGACTTGCCGTCGACCTCCCAATCCATCTCGAAATCGGCGTCGGGGCGCACCGAACCATCCTTGGCGGGCAGGTCTCGGACATGACCATAAGAGGCCAGGACCTTGAAATCCTTGCCCAAATACTTGTTGATGGTCTTGGCCTTGGCCGGTGATTCAACGACGACGACTGTCATACATGGTCCCGTTCAGGTTTCAGGGCCTCATATAGGCATCGCCCGTCGGGTTCAAGCCGAGGCAATTTTCTAACCGATGCAAGCTCCATTCAAGTTTAGGTTGCTTTAAATCCTCATAAGCACGTTTAGAGTGCGAATCTAGAAACTGACGCAACTGGAGGACGGCATGAACAGACGGCGTGCAGAGGCTCCCAAGCCTACCCCCATTCTGGTGACGGCGGGCATGAAGCCGGTGCCAAGCCTTGCAGACCGCCAGCGGGACACGGCGGAGTACCTCGCCGACATGATCCTCGAGATGCGCAACCTGGCGCGCTCCGTTCAGTTGCACACCATCATGGTGCCGCTGGAGTTCGCCTATTACGAGGCCTTCGGTTTTGCCCACCGGGTCGAGGTGCCGCCGACCGAGATCGAGCGCATCAAGCGCCTGTCCCGGGTGGGCGAGGACATGGACCGGGACCCGGGCAACGGCAACAGCTAGAGCGCGTGGTTCTCCGCTCCCAGTGGCTCCGCATGGGCAATCACCCGTCGGATGTCCTGGAAGCGGTCCTTGAGGCCCGCCTCGACGCGGTCGATCTCGTCATGGATCTGCTCCACCGTGTCATCGGGCGAGCAGCGGCAGTGATAATGCAGGAACAGCCCTTCCTCGTTGTGGCGCAGCCTGATCGAATGGACGTCGCTGAGCCGCGGATGGGCCGCGGCAAGCGCCAGCAGGGCGGCTGAGACTTCCGCCGTGAGGCCAGCTGGTGCGTCGTGGCCCTGCAACATGCGGTCAGGCTGCGGCTCGATGTGGCTCTCGACCTCGGCATCGCTGCCAAGTTCATTGCGGATCGCATCTTCGAGGTCGGTCGCCTTGTCATGGGCCTCGCCCAGCGGCATCGAGCCGTCCACCTCGAGGTCGAAGCTGATTGCCAGCCTGCCGTCGATCTGCTGGGCATTGAGGTGGTGGATGGCGAGGTTGCGCCGGCTGGCGATGAGCATGACCTTCTGGAATACTGTCTCGCTGTCCAGTGCCACGGGGTTGGCCGTCACCGTAATGTCGGCATTGGGAAAGCGCTCCTGCACCGCGGCGGTGATGGCGTTCTTGGTCTTGACGATGTCGTCGATCGGCATGGTGCGGGCCACCTCAACAACGATGGAAGTGAACATGGTCGCGCCTGCCGGGCGCAATCGGATCGACTTCAGCGCCAGCACGCCGTGGACGTCGTTGACGAGGTCACGCACGATCTCGGTGGCGCCTGCGGGTGCTGCGTCGAGCAGGGTGTTCATGGTGCGTGCGCCCAGTTGCCAGCCGGCATGAGCAATGAAGACGGAAACGACGAGGGCGGCAATCGAGTCCGCCGCCGGTAGGCCGAGCCAGACAGCCCCGAGGCCCAGCAGCACGACCACGGAACTCCACATGTCGGAGGAGAAGTGCAGCGCATCAGCCTCCAGCGCCTCGCTGGAGGTCTTCTCGGCAACGCGCTTCAGCGCGCGGGCTCGATTGAAGTCGATAATGATCGAGCCCGCAATGATGGCGACCGCCCACCAGGTCACCTCCACCGTGTGGGTTTCCTCGCCCAGCAGGCGGCGGATCGCCTCCCAGGCCACCCAGCCGGTGGTGAGGAACAGCAGCGCCGTCTCCACCAGTGCCGCCACGCTTTCCACCTTGGCGTGGCCATAGTGGTGCTCGTCATCGGCCGGGCGGTCGCTGACGCGCAGGGCGAGATAGGTGACGATGGTGGCGCCGAAGTCGATCACGCTGTGGATCGCCTCGGACAGGATGCCCAGCGAGCCGGTGAACATGGCCGCGAACAGCTTCGACCCCGCCAGCAGGGCGCTGGCGCCCATGGAAATGAAAGCGACGTGCAGCTTTTCGGAGTTGGACATGGCCCTGTCTATCCCCGGCTTGTGACGGCCTCAAGCCATACCTTTCCGTCATGTGGGTCAGCGACGGGGACCATTGCGGATCAGCCCGGAAAAATGCTCGTGTGGTTCACAGCAACCATGCCGACCGACGCCACGACAACCGACTTTCCGCTGCCGCGCCGCGCTGGCGCCTATACCTTCGCATCGCTGTTTGCGGTCGAAAGCTTCGTGCGTTCGCTCAATTCCACGGTCATCTCGCTGCAGGCCTATGACATTCTCGGCGCCGCGCAAAAGGTCAGCATGCTGTCCACCGTGGTGTCGCTCAGCGTGCTGAGTGCCACGCTGCTGCTGCCCTTCCTGCTTGGCCGCATGCGCCGCCGCTGGGCCTATACGCTGGGCATCTGCATGATGATGGCCGCCAGCCTTGCGCTGGCAAGCCATGTGCTGGCGGGCCAGGCTTTTGGCATGCTGCTGCGCAACCTCGGTGCGGCGGTGTTGAATATCACCTTGCAGCTCTACATCATGGAGAACATCAAGCGGACAGATCTCGCCCGCTCCGAGCCGATCCGGCTCAGTCTGTCCACCGCATCATGGACAATTGGGCCCGCACTTGGGGTCTCGCTCTACGTGAGTTTCGGGCCATGGGGGCCGCAGCTGGTGGCCATCGCCGCGGCGGCGGCCTTGCTGGTGCTGTTCTGGTGGCTCCGACTGTCCGACAATTCCAATGCCTTGCCAGCAGGCAATCTCGAGGGCTTCAATCCGCTGGTGAACGTCAGGCGCTTCCTTGCGCAGCCGCGACTGAGGCTTGCCTGGCTCATCGCCTTCGGGCGCTCCTGCTTCTGGACCACATTCTTCATCTATGGCCCGCTGCTGCTGGTGGAAGCAGGCCTCGACAAGCGGGTTGGCGGCTTCATGATCTCGGGAAGCCAGGTGCTGCTGGTCACCGCCTGGGTCGCCGGGCGCTTCGCGCGGAGCTATGGCGTTCGGGCGGTGCTGGTGGTGGCCTTCAGCGTCTGTGCGGTGGCCTCGCTGGCGGCTGGGCTGGCGGGAACGTCATCACCCTATGTAGCTATCGCCTGCCTGCTGGCGGGGTCGGTGGCGGCCTCTGCCATCGACGGGGTGGGGGGCATTCCCTTCCTGCGCGCCGTGCGCCACCATGAGCGCCAGAAGATGGCGGCGGTCTACCGTACCTATATCGACTGCTCTGAACTCATCCCGGCCTTCGTCTTCGCCATCGCGCTGCTTTGGCTGCCGATCGGGGCGGTCTTCGTCATCCTTTCCGGGGCGCTGGCCGCCGTGGGCTACGTGGCCTGGCGCTATTTGCCGAAGTCGCTGTAGCGGGCTTCCTCCGGGAGACGAGGAATCCGCCGATCACGCAGGCGAGTGCGGCGATGATGTGCCAGGTGATCGGCTCTCCCAGCACCGCCCAGGCCAGCAGCACGCCCGATACCGGCATGAAATAGCTCGCCATGCTCATGAAGCTCTGGCCCACCGTGACGGTGATGTTGGCGCGCAGCAGGTAGGCAAGCCCGGTACACACGAGGCCGAGATAGAGAGCCGCCAACATGGCCGTGCCGGAGAGATGCGGCAGCGGGTCGCGCGCCAGCAGGACGAGCGGCGTGAGGGCGATGACGCCCACCCCCATGTTCACCGCCGTCATCATCGGCACGGAGGTGCGCCGCACGAAGCGGATGAGCGTTCCCGCCGCCACGTAGCACAGCATGCCCGTCCACACCGCCGCATAGGCCAGTGCATCAAATCCGATGCCTTGCGAAAGCTCAGGCCCGACCACGAAGGCCAACCCGGCGAAGCCCAGGACCATGCCTGTGATCTTGCCGCCGGTGAAACGGTCGTCAGGCGTCGTGAAATGCGCTGCCACCATGGTGGCGAGTGGCCCTACACCCATGATCAGCGAGGTGACGCCCGCCGGAATATGCAGCTCTGCCCACGAGATGAGGAAGAACGGCCCCACGGTGTTGAGCAGGCTCATAGCGATGATGACCAGCCAGTCATGGCGAGTTGGCGGCAGCGGGTCTTTCCGCCACCAGGCGAAGAGCGCGATGGGCAGGAAGGCGATGGCAACCCGGATCATCACCAGCCACAGGGGGCCGGTCTCGTGAACGGAGAGCTTGATCGCGAGGAAAGCCGAACCCCAGATTGCCCCAAGCAGCACAATCTTGAGCAGGTCGACGATTGTCGGATGGCGTAAACTGTTAGGTGAAGGCATTTCACTTGACGGGCCTGCCGCAGACAGGCGAGGAAACGGGAAAGAACAATGGGGGGACCGAATGCCACAGAACATCGTCGTGGGCCACAAGCAACTGATGGCCGAGGCCGAGGCCCAGGTCGACAGCATTTCCACCGCCGATGCGATTGCCGTGCTGGGCCAGCCCGACGTCGCCATCATCGACATCCGCGACCCGCGTGAGATCGAGCGCGAGGGACGCATTCCCGGTTCCTTCCACGCGCCACGCGGCATGCTGGAATTCTGGGTCGATCCCGAGAGCCCCTATCACAAGCCCATCTTCGCGGAAGAGAAGAAGTTCATCATCCATTGCGCGTCAGGCTGGCGCTCGCTGCTGGCCACGCTGGTGTTGCAGCGCATGGGGTTGAAGCCCGTCATGAACCTGAAGGGCGGCTTCGGGGCGTGGAAGGAAGCGGGCGGGCCGGTCGAGAAGGTGGAAAAGAAGTGAGCAACATCCACCTCGTCATCGGCAACAAGAACTATTCATCGTGGTCACTACGACCGTGGATGGCGCTTTCCATGACCGGAATTCCCTTCCGCGAAACGGTGATACCCCTCGACACGCCGGAAACGGCAAAACTGATCGCGGAGCATTCTGCGGCAGGCCGCGTGCCGGTTCTCTATCACGGCCGGCAGGTGGTCTGGGAATCCCTCGCCATCATGGAATACCTGGCCGAGCTCTTCCCCGAGAAGAACCTTTGGCCGAAAACCATTTCGGCCCGTGCCATGGCACGCGCCGTGTCGAACGAGATGCACGCAGGCTTCAGCGCGCTGCGCAATGCCTGCCCGATGAACATCCGGCGCAAGCCAAAGCCTGTGCCACTGAACGATGCTGCAAAGCGCGACATTGCCCGCATCGAGCAGCTCTGGCGCGACTGCCGGGCCAAGTTCGGCAAGGGTGGCAAGTTCCTGTTTGGAAAGTTCTCGATCGCTGACGCGATGTATACGCCCGTGGTCTCACGCTTCGAGACATTTGCCATCCCGGTGGCGGAAGACACGCGCGCCTACATGAACACGATCCTCAATACCCCCGCCTTCTCGTCGTGGCGCGAGGCGGCTTTGAAGGAAAGCTGGATCGTACCGTCCGACGAAGTGGACTGACGTTCAGTGTGCCGTGCTGGAAGGCGCGGCGATGGTCTTGTTATTATGCGTCCAGTGGATGCCGCACTCGGTCTTGGCTGAGCCTGCCCAGCGACCGGCGCGCGGGTCGGCAGCCGTGCCGCCGGCCTGCGTGCAGGGCTCGCAACCGATCGAAAAATAGCCAATCTCGGTGAGCGGATGGGGCGGCAGGTCATGTGCCTTCATGTAGGCCGCAATATCGAGCGCGGAGAAGCCGGCGAGGGGCTCCACCTTCAGGCGGCCGTCAGCGATCGACAGAAAGTCCAGCGTTGCGCGCGCAGCACCATGATAGCGCTTGCGACCAGAGATGGTGACCTCGAAGCCTTCCAGTGCCTTGGCCAGTGGAATGGTCTTGCGGATGTGGCAGCAGGCGTCGGCGTTGGTCTTGTGCAGCGTGCCGTCGGCATCCTGACCGGCAAGTTCGGCGGCGTCCGGCGTGATGATGCGCACGCCGGTAAGGCCCAGCTGGTCGATCAGCTTGGCGCGGTATGACAGCGTCTCCCAGAAGTGCTTGCCCGTATCGAGGAAGATGACGGGCGTCGCCTTGTCCACTTGCGAGACCATGTGGAGCAGCACCGCCGACTCCGCCCCGAAGGACGAGACGACGGCGGCCTTGCCCGCGAAATCACGCAGGATCGGTCCCAGCAGCTGCTGGCCCTCGAGGCCTGCGTAGCTTTCGAAGATGGTCCTCTCCATGGCGGTTCAGCCGGCGTGGGGCTGTTCGAGCCAGGGTTCGGCATCAGTGTGGCGCTCGGTCCAGATCTCGGCCTCGGAACCACGGCGGAACAAGCCACGCTGATAGGCCAGTGACATTTGGCGCGACGCCTTCTGCCATGTCTCCAGCGGGAAGCGCTCGCCGATCTCGAAGGCATCGAAGCCAACCTGCAGCATGAACTGCAGCTGGTCCGGCAACACGTTGCCGGTGGCGCGCAGCTCGCCGCGATAACCCATCTCGCGCAAGGACCGCGCGATCGAATAGGCGCGACCGTCGTTGAAGGCGGGGAAGGGAAGCACGATCAGCGAGAGGCGCGGCAGGAAGGTGCCAAGCGCCTCTGGGCGGTCGGTGTTCGACAGCCTGAGGCCCAGCTTGCCAGAACGTTCCGAAAGCTCGCCCCAGTCCTTGAGCAGTCGCGCGAAGGGCACGATCACGTCGCCCGAAGCGGGGAGATCGCCTTCGGCCTCTGCGTTGATCCAGGTGTCGGCGACCAGCACGTTGTTCTTAAGCAGTGGCATAGAGAGCCTCCTTGAAGGGCTTCGGTCCGAGACGGCGGTAGGTGGCGAGGAATTCCTCACCGGCTTCACGATGCTTGAGATAGGTGTCGAGGATGGTTTCGATCGCGTCCGCCACCTCATGGCCGGCGAAGCCTGGTCCGAGGATGGTGCCGATCGATGCGCTCTCGGCAGACGATCCACCGAGCGTGATCTGGTAGAATTCCTCGCCCTTCTTGTCGAGGCCGAGGATACCGATGTGGCCCACGTGGTGGTGGCCGCAGGCGTTGATGCAGCCCGATATGTTGATCTTGAGCTTGCCGATCTCGTCCTGCTTCTGCGAGTCGGCGAACTTCCGCGAGATCGCCTGTGCAACAGGGATCGAACGTGCAGTGGCCAGCGCGCAGTAGTCGAGGCCGGGGCAGGCGATGATGTCGCCCGCGAGGCCATAGTTCGCTGCCGCGAGGTCGGCCTTGTCCAGCGCCTGGTAGACGGTCAGCAGGTCGTCCCTCTTCACATGCGGTAGTACGATGTTCTGGGCGTGGCTGACGCGCAGCTCATCATTGCCGAAGCGCTCGGCCAGTTCCGCCATGACGCGCATCTGGTCGCCCGTCGCATCACCGGGGATGCCGCCCTCCGGCTTCAGCGAGATGTTGACGATGGCGTAGCCATCGACGCGATGGGGCCCAAGATTGTTCTTGGCCCAGCGGGCGAAACCCGGGTTGGCAAGCTTGGCTTCCTCGAAGGAGGCTGACCAGCGTGGCAGCTTCTCGAAGACAGGCGGCGCAAAATAGGCGGCGATGCGCGCAAGCTCGCGCTCTTCCACTTCCGTGGTCGGGTGCGGCCGTCGGGCATATTCGGCCTCGACTTCCGACTTGAACTTGTCAGCACCGATTTCATGGACGAGGATCTTGATGCGCGCCTTGTACTTGTTGTCGCGGCGGCCATAGAGATTGTAGACGCGCATGATGGCTTCGAGATAGCCGATCAGTTCATGCTGGGGCAGGAAGTCACGCACCGTGACGCCCACCATCGGCGTGCGGCCGAGGCCACCGCCGACAATCACTTCCCAGCCGATCTCGCCCGCATCGTTCTTGTGCAGGCGCAGGCCAATGTCATGCACCTTCACCGCCGCACGGTCATGGGGCGCACCCGTCACCGCGATCTTGAACTTCCTCGGCAGGAAGGAGAACTCGGGGTGCAGCGACGACCACTGGCGCAGCAGTTCACCGACTGGCCGGGGGTCTGCGATTTCATCCGCAGCAGCACCTGCCCAATGGTCGGTCGTCACATTGCGGATGCAGTTGCCGGAGGTCTGGATGGCGTGCATCTCAACTTCGGCGAGAGCATCGAGAATGTCGGGTGCGTCCTCGAGCTTCACCCAGTTGTACTGGATGTTCTGGCGTGTGGTGAAATGGCCATAGCCCTTGTCCCATTTCTCGGCGATGTAGGCGAGCTGCCGCATCTGCCGGCCCGACAAGGTGCCATAGGGAATGGCGACGCGCAGCATGTAGGCGTGAAGCTGCAGGTAAAGGCCGTTCATCAGGCGCAGCGGGCGGAACTCGTCCTCGGTCAGTGCACCCGACAGACGGCGTTCCGTCTGGTTGCGGAACTGGATGGTGCGCTCACGCACAAACTGGTGGTCGAACTCGTCGTAGCGGTACATCTGAAATCACTCTCCTTCGGGGGCGGCGAAGCCTGCGCCCTTGCCCTCGGACTGCTTGCCGAGGTCCAGTCTCACGGTGGGTCCCAGAGCCCGCATGCGCTCGCGGATATGCGCGGCGCGCACGCGGCCTTCCAGGCGTTCGGCATCGACGAGATAGGCCCCCGTCACGATGGTCTTCTTCTCGTCGTCGCGGGCGCGCGCCTCGAGTGCGGCGGCGGCCTGCGGCTCCAGTGCCAGCACCGCCTCGTCGATCACCTCGCTCCAGTCACCGCCACGGGTGAGGAACACGGCGATGCCGTCGCGTAGGCGATTGGCGGTGACCAGTTGTCCCTTTTCAGTTGTCGTCATGATGCGGCTCTCAGAATGTCTTCACGAATGTCCTCGCGGACGGGGAATGCGATCACTTCGGCGGGTTTGGGCTGCGGCACCGAAGGAACGGTTTCAAAGGCGATGCCTTCGGCGGCGACCGACACGGTCTCTTCCAGAGACACGTCGCTGGAGAGGCGCACCACGAGCTTGCCAGCCTTGGCTTCTGCAAGCAGGAGGTCGGTGGCACCGTCATAGAGTTCGCCCTTGACGGGCATGCGCACGGCGTCGCGGCGGGCGAGTTCGAGGACCGCTTGCGGCACGGCGCGGTCATGCACGATCACGTCGGCTTCCTGCAGCTTGCGCTGCGCCTTGATGGTGAGGAGTTCCGGATCTTCCGAGCCAAGGCTGACGAAGGCGACGCGACCCTGCGGCGCCTGCGCATCGGCCGAGAACAGGTTCTCGACGCCCGCGAGGTAGCTGCAGGATTCTCCGGCGATGAAGGCCTCGCGCACGTCGCCAAAAAAGAAGCGGTACCAGAAGGAACGGCGGCGATTACCAGGCGGAATGGCCTCGGCCACGCGGTGACGCAATCCTGCTGCGGCCGTGGCGAGATCGCCAAGCGCCTGCGGCAGCATGGCGTCGATGCGCGCCCTCAGTCCCTGGCCCAGGATCGGGGCCGTGCCTTCGGTGCCGATGGCCACGACGACCGGGTCACGGTCGACGATGGAGGGCACGATGAAGGTCGAGATGTCGGGGTTGTCGACAGCATTCACCGGAATGCCCAGCGCCTTGGCATCTTCTGCCACGCGCTCGTTGAGGTCGGCATCGGCGGAATAGACAAGCGCCGCACCGTCGAGCAGGCCTGCGTGATAGCCCTTGGCGATCCAGTTGACGCGAGGCTCGGCGGCGAGTTCCTCATGCAGGGCAGGGGCGATGATGTTGAGGACGGCACCCGTCTTCAGCAGCAAACGCACCTTGCGCAATGCCTCCTCTGTGCCGCCCACCACGGTGACGGGCCTGTCCTGGAGGTCAATGAAGATCGGAAAGTAGCGCATCGCATCTGCTCCCGTTGCTGTCTGTTCGCTGTTCCAAACGTTCGGTCTTCCGGTCGGGTTCTTGGGGTAAATCACGAATTCGTTTGAACTAAAGGGCGAAAACGCGGTATCAAGAGACCCATCGGAACACCCAAAAGAGCGTTGTTCGTTATAACGAACACCAGTTCTAAGTTCAGGACGACGAAATGTCAACGCGTCGCGGCAGCAAAAACAGCTCATCACAGGACTTTGACCCGACCCCATCCCTGGGCAAGACCATCCAGCGGCTGCGCAAGGCCTACAATATGTCGCTGGGCGACCTGTCGGAGCATTCAGGCGTTGCCAAGTCGATCATCTCACAGATCGAGCGGAACGAGACGAACCCAACCCTTTCAACGGTTTACCGCCTTTCCCGGGCACTCGACACGACAATCGACGAGGTGCTGCGCACCGAGGGCGGCCAACTGTTTCTGGAGCACCAGACAAAGTCCGGCGTGCCAATCCTCGAGAGCCAGGACGGGCTGTGCAGGCTGGCCATCGCAGGCCCTCTCAACCTGGTTGATCAGGTGCAGTGGTACGACTTCCGCGCCAAGGCGAGCGGCGTTCTCGAATCCGATCCGCACCCGCAGGGAACGGTTGAGCACCTGTACATATTGGCCGGCGAACTGGACGTGACCACCGGTGAAGAAACCCGCCGCGTGAAAGTAGGCGAGACGCTGCGCTTCCGCGGTGACTTGGCCCACAAGATCGTCAATGTGGGGGCGGGCGAGGCCCACGCCACCATGATGCTTGTACTGCGCCAGCTCGGCTCCGGCGACAACAGCGGTTGAGAGGGCTAAGGAGGACGATGCGCAGGAAGCTCGTTCTCACCCCGGACCTGGTGGCGCTTGTTGAGCGCAAGGTCCCGCAGGACCATCCACCACCGGACCCTGACCGCGTGCCGATGACGGACGCGGACTATGCCGAGGCCGTACCAGCCATCATCGCCCAGCACGGGCCAGGGTCCATCTGGGTGTTCGCCTATGGATCACTTCTCTGGAACCCGGGCTTCACCTTCACCGATCGCCGCCACGCCACGCTGCGCGGCTGGCACCGCGCCTTCTGCATGCAGCTGTCGCGCTTTCGCGGTTCTCCCGAACAGCCCGGCCTCATGTTGGCGCTCGATCATGGTGGCTCGTGCAAGGGTGAGCTCTATCGCATCGATGAAGCAACTGCCGCAACAGAACTCGACAAGCTGCTGCGCCGCGAAGTGCCGTTCCGCCGCATCGCCAGCGGCTGGCGCTGGGTGGATGTCGATGCAGGTGGTGCCCAACAAAGGGCACTGACCTTCTATGCCGGCATGCGGTGTGACCGCTTCTACGTCGACTTGCCCATCCACGCCCAGGCCCACATGCTGGCACGTGCTGCAGGCTTCGGTGGCTCAGGCGCTGCCTATCTCCACAATACGGTGATGAAGCTCGAGGAACTCGGCATCCACGACAGCTACCTCTGGGAGTTGCAGCACCTGGTGGCCGCGGAGATCCGGCAGCTGTCAGGCGCGTGACACGCTGCCATCGGCGTGCCGGGTGATGCGGCCCACGAGGGAGAGTTCGAGGAGAACGGCATTGAGCATTGCCGCATCCAGCCCGGTCTCGCGCGCCAGATCATCCAAGTCGATCGGGTTGGGCGAGAGCATTTCCAGCACATGACGCATCTCGGCGGCATCCGGCTCGCGCAGGGGCAGGGGCGGCGGCTCCGGCTCGAAGAAGCTCATTTGGTGCGGTGCTTCGCTTCCCAGGGTTTCGAGCACGTCGCGTGATGTCATCAGGAGCGTGGCCCCATCGCGGATCAACCGGTTGGTCCCCTCGCAGCGCGGGTCAAGTGGTGAGCCCGGCACGGCAAAGACTTCGCGCCCCTGCTCGGCGGCGAAGCGGGCGGTGATGAGCGAGCCAGAGCGCAGTGCCGCTTCAACCACGATCAGCGCTCGCGACAGGCCCGAGATGACGCGGTTGCGGCGCGGGAAGAAGTCGGCCTTGGGTTCGGTGCCCGGCACCTGCTCTGACACGATCAGCCCGCGCTCACAGATCGCCGCATGCAGACTTGCGTTCTCCGGTGGATAGATGACGTCAAGGCCGCCAGCGACCACTGCGATGGTGCCGGTGTCGAGCGCTGCGTCATGCGCCGCCGTGTCGATGCCGCGCGCGAGGCCCGAGACGATCACATGCCCATCGGCCCCGATCTCGCGCGCCAGCTGCCGGGTGAATTTGCGGGCCAGTGCCGAGGCGTTGCGCGCGCCGACGATGGCGACGCCGCTGCGAGCGAACAGCGCCTCGTCGCCCTTGATGCAGATGATAGGCGGAGCGGGCTCCGCCTGCCTTAGAAGCGTTGGATAGGCAGGCTCGACGCTGCACAGGAAGCGTGCACCGATCTTGTCGGCGCTGGCGAAAGCACGTTCGGCGTTATCGCGGCTCCAGATGCGGGGCGCCCGGTTGAGGCCGCCCTTGCGGGTGAGGTCAGGCAGTGCGCGCAGCGCCGCGCCAGCGGTGTGGAAACGTTTGATGAGGCTCTTGAAGGTGGTGGGCCCGACATTCTCGCTTCTGGAGAGGATCAGCCAGTTGAGGCGCTCCTCGTCACTGAGCGGCCCAGCCACCATTCAGGGAACCATCATGCGGGTTTCGACTTTCCGATGCGGGGCTCCTCGCCCTTGAGCAGGCGCGCGATGTTGGCGCGGTGGGTGACGAAGATCGCTGCCCCCATGATGACAGCTGGCAGGATCAGGTCGCCGCGCCCCAGCGCGTAGGCCGCGAAGGGCGACAGGAAACTCGCCGTGAGGGCGGAGAGCGATGAGATGCGGAACAGCAGGGCCATGATGATCCAGACGGCCAGGAAGATCAGGCCAAGTGGCCAGAACAGTCCGAACAGAACACCGATGTTGGTGGCAACACCCTTGCCGCCCTTGAAGCCCAGCCACATGGGGAACAGGTGGCCGAAGAAGGCTGCTAGGCCGCCGATCACGCCCGCCTCTGGACCATAGAGCCAGCTTATGAGCAGGGCGGGTACCGTACCTTTCAAGGCATCGAGGATGAGGGTGAGTGCGGCCACCTTCTTGTTGCCGGTGCGCAACACGTTGGTGGCGCCGATGTTGCCGGAACCGATGGAGCGGATGTCACCGAGCCCGGCCGACTTCACCAGGATCAGCCCGAAGGGGATGGTCCCGCAGAGATAGCCGAACACCAGTGCGATGATCATCTCGAGGCCGGAGCCCATCATTCCCTCTTGCAAGATGTTCTAAGAGCGAGCGTAGGCGAAGACGCTCTCGCCCGCAACGATGGTCTCAACCGCGCGGCCTTCCAGCGTGCGGTGCTCGAAGGGCGAGTTCTTGGCGCGCGATCGCAGGACGTCCTCCTCGACAATCCACGACAGGTTGAGGTCGACGATCGCGAAATCGGCAGGTGCCCCCGGCGCAAGACGCCCCGTCTCCAGCCGCAGGATTTCCGCTGGCTTCGACGACATGGCCTCCACGAGGCAGGCCAGCGGCACGCCCTCATTGTGGTGGAGCGACAGCGCGGCAGACAGCAAGGTTTCCAGCCCGATGGCGCCATAGGCGGCCTCGGCGAAGGGCAGCCGCTTGGTGTCGGCACTCTGCGGGTCATGGCCGGAAACAATGACGTCGATGGTGCCGTCTGCCACGGCCTCGACCAGCGCACGCCGGTCATCCTCGCTGCGCAAGGGCGGCGACAGCTTGAAGAATGTACGGTAGGCGCCGATGTCGTTCTCGTTGAGAACGAGGTGATGCACAGAGGCGCCGCAGGTAACCGGCAGGCCTCTCGCCTTGGCGGCCCGCATCACCTCCACGGAATGGCGGCTCGAGATCTGCGAGGCGTGGTAGCGCGCACCCGTCATTTCCACGAGCCGCAGGTCACGCTCCAGCATGATGACCTCGGACATGGCCGGGTTGCCGGAAAGGCCGAGGCGGCTCGCGGTTTCACCGGCGTTCATCACGCCGGAGGACAGGCTCGGCTCCTCGACGTGCTGCACGACGAGCAGGTCGAAGTCCTTGGCATAGGTCAGCGCCCGGCGGAACACGTTGGCACTGGCTACGGGCTTGGTGCCCTCGGTGATGGCAACCGCACCAGCTTCCTTGAGCAGTCCGATCTCCGTCATCATTTCGCCGTTCAGGCCCTTGGTGATGGCGGCCATGGGTGCGACACGCACGGAAGCCGTGTCTCGCGCCCGGCGCAGAATGAAGTCGACGATGGCAGCGTCATCGATCACCGGCTGGGTATTGGGCATGACGATCATGGTCGTCACGCCACCTGCCGCGGCAGCACCCGAGGCACTGGCCAGCGTCTCGCGGTATTCGGTGCCGGGTTCACCGGTGAACACCCGCATGTCGATGAGGCCGGGAATGAGGGTGAGGCCCTTGCAGTCAGTGACGGTGGCGGACGCGCCAACACTGTCTTTCGTCACCTTCGGCCCCACGTCGAGGATCCAGCCGTCTTCGATGAGGATGCCACCCTTGCCGTTCAGCCCTTGTGCAGGCGCCACGATATTGGCGTTCACATAGGCGCGGCGGCGGGCGCTGTGCTTGGCGGGGTTGATCATGAATTGCCTCCGCCGGGAATGTTTCGGCTCAGCGCATCGAGCACGGCCATGCGCACGGCGACCCCCATCTCCACCTGTTCGCGGATAACCGACTGCACGCCGTCAGCCACATCGGAGTCGATCTCGATACCACGGTTCATCGGGCCGGGGTGCATCACCATCGCATCCGGCTTGGCGATTTTCAGCGTCTCGGCATTGAGGCCATAGAAGCGATAATATTCGCGGATCGAAGGCACGAAGGCGCCGGTCATGCGCTCGAGCTGCAGGCGCAGCATCATCACGACGTCGGCACCCTTGAGGCCGGTTTCCATGCTGCGGTGAACCTCGACGCCGAAATTGCCTATGCCGGAGGGCAACAGAGTGGAAGGCGCCACGACGCGCACTTGCGCGCCCAGCTTGTTGAGCAGGTGGATGTTGGAGCGCGCCACGCGCGAGTGCAGCACGTCGCCGCAGATCGCCACGATCAGGCCTTCGAACTGCTTCTTGTGGCGGCGGATGGTGAGGGCATCGAGCAGCGCCTGGGTCGGGTGCTCATGCTGGCCGTCACCGGCGTTGATGACGGCGCATGACACTTTCTGGGCGAGGAGCTCGGCGGCGCCTGATGACGGGTGGCGCACCACCAGGAAATCCGGCTGCATGGCGTTGATGGTCATTGCCGTGTCGAGCAGCGTCTCGCCCTTGGAGACGGCGGAGTTGGCGACCGCCATGTTCATGACGTCGGCGCCGAGGCGCTTGCCGGCGATCTCGAAGGAGGATTGGGTTCGGGTGGAGGCTTCGAAGAACAGGTTCACCTGTGTCCGGCCCTGAAGCACCAGCTGACGCTTGTCGGTCTGGCGGCTCACCTCGACATAGCGCTCGGCCAGGTCGAGGATGCGGATGGCTTCAAGGGAGGAGATATCGTCAATGGCCAGCAAGTGCTGGCGTTTGAGGAGCGGCGGGCGTGCATCGCGTGTCATCAAAACCGGGTGTGTAAGCACTATCCCGGCGCGCCGCAAGCACCTTCTGGGGGCTTTGCACAGGCCTTAGGCGCCAACCCCGGCTAGCCACAGAATGAGGGGGATGGTGACAACGGCCGCGATCACCTGAACGGTCAGCATGTTGGCGACCATGGGGGCATCGCCCCCCATCTTGCGGGCCAGCACATAGGCCCCGGAGCCGGTGGGCACAGCCCCGCAGAGCAGGGCTACCGCGAAAGCGTCACCATGCACCCCCATTAGCCACAGGGTGGCGGCCATCAGGGCTGGCATGGCGAGCAGCTTCAGCACCACGGCCAGCGCCACCGGGGGCCATTCCCTCACCACAGAGCCGATCCGCAACCCGGCCCCGACCGTGAGCAGGGCCAGCCCCAGCGCGCCGCGACCGATCATGTCCAGCACCTGTAGCGCCATGGCCGGAAGCTCCAGCCCGGAGAGCTGCCAGGCAACACCGCCCAGCGAGGAGAAAACGAAAGGGTTCTTCAGGATCGACAGCAGCAGATTGCGCGGTGATACATGGGTCTCATGTGCAAACCGTGCCATCACGATCACGCAAAGGATGTTCAAGAGCGGCGTCATCGCTGCCGCACTCACGGCACCCAGCGACAGGGCCTTGGTTCCGAAGGTGAGCGGTATGATGGCGAATGCAATGAAGGTGTGCCAGCGCGCCGAGCCCTGAACGAGGGAGGTGAAGCTCGGGCCGTTGATCCGCAACCCCGCCATCAGCGGCCAGCTGAGCAGCACGAGGAGCCCGATCATGACGATCACCGAAATTGCCATGGCGCCCGCCATCTGCAGCACCGGGACGCCGGCGAAATCCGCCGCCGCGATCTCCTTGAAGATGATCACCGGGAACAGCACGAAATAGCAGACGTGGTCGAGCCCCGCCCATTGCTCGGTGGAGATCACTTGCGTCTTCCGCAGGCCGAAACCCACGAGGATGACGATGAACACCGGCAGCAGGGCAAGAAAGATCGTCGTCATCTGAGTGAATCGAGGGCCGCCTGAAGGATCCACGCGGCGGCCAGCTTGTCGATCACCTCGTCACGTTTGGCGCGCGAGGCGTCGGCTTGGATCAGCATGCGTTCCACCGCTGCGGTGGACAACCGCTCGTCCCAGAACACCACAGGCGTGGGAGACAGCCTGGCAAAATTCCGCGCGAAAGAGCGGGTGGACTGGCAGCGCGGTCCCTCGGTGCCGTCCATGTTGACGGGAAGGCCAAGGATGATGAGACCGATGTTCTCCGCCGCGATGATGGCCAGCAGCCGCTCGGCATCCTGCGTGAATTTCTTGCGCGCGATGGTTTCGATCGGCGTGGCGATCATCCGGGTACGGTCGCTGGTGGCAACCCCGATGGTCTTCGACCCGAGGTCGAGCCCCATCAGCCGTCTGTCCGTCGGAATGGCGGCAATGGCTTGGGGCAGCGTGAGGTCAGTGGAGGCCATGCCCGTCCCTTTACCCGTTCCAGCCCCGCACGCAAGCAACCCCAGTACCTGGTGGTATCCCCCGTCCGAACCGCCACCTTGCCATTCTCGTATGGCCGGGGGATACATCCCCCATCCCAAGGAGTTCCCAGATGAAGATCACCTATCATGGCCATTCGGCCTTCCGCATCGAGACCGGCGCCGCCGTCATCCTCGTTGACCCGTTCTTCACCGGCAACCCCGCCGCCACGGTGGGCTGGCAGGAGGCCAGCGAGGGCCTGACGCATCTTCTGCTCACCCATGGCCACGGCGACCACGTGGGCGATTCCGTGGAGATCCTGAAGGCCACCGGCGCGCTGCTCGTCTCAAATTTCGAGGTGTGCTCGTGGCTCAACGGCAAAGGCATCGAGAAATACAGCCCCGGCAACCACGGCGGTCGCATCAGCTTCGACGATTTCGACGTGATTTTCACCAATGCCTGGCATTCCTCATCCGACATGGTGGCGGGCCAGCCCGTCTATCTCGGCAACCCGGCAGGCTTCGTGATCGAGCCGAAGAAGGAGCATGGCAACACGCTCTACATCGCCGGTGATACCGGCCTGTCCTATGACATGAAGCTGATCCAGGAGCTCTACCGCCCCGAGATCGGCATCCTGCCGATTGGCGACCGCTTCACCATGGGCGGTGACCAGGCAGCCTATGCCTGCCGCCATTTCTTTGATTTCAAGACGGTCATTCCCTGCCACTTCGCCTCCTTCAAGGGTTATGTGGATGATGATGCCTCCAAGTTCCTCAAGGCCATGGGACCGGACGCCGGCAAGGTTCGCGTGATGGCGTCTGGCGAAACGGCGACATTCTGATGAGCAAGAAGCCTGAACGTCCGGTGGGGCCAGTGGTCGACCCGCTGCCATCCGGCTCAAAACCCGACATGCGCCCGCTGCACGGCCGCTGGGTGGTGCTGGAACCCGTTTCTCCGGAGATGCATGCGAAGGATCTCTATGACAGCTTCCACGACAGCGACCCCGACGGCGATGTCTGGACATACCTCGGCTATGGCCCGTGGCAGTCCTTCGATCAGTTCGAGGCCTGGGTACGGGAGCGGCAGGCCTCGCGCGACCCGTGGTTCTATGCCTTCATCAACCGGGCCACCGGCAAGGCCGTCGGCATGGGCTCCTTCATGCGGTCTGACGCCCCCAATGGGGTGATCGAGATCGGCCATATCTGGATGTCGCCCGGCCTGCAGCAGACCAAGGAGGCCACCGAGGTGATCTTCCTGATGATCCGCCACTGCTTCGATGACCTGGGTGTCAGGCGCCTGGAATGGAAGTGCGATGCCCTCAACGCCCCCTCGCGCAAGGCGGCGGAGCGCTTCGGCTTCAGTTTCGAAGGCATTTTCCGCCAGCACCTGATCGTCAAGGGCCGCAACCGGGACACCGCCTGGTTCGCCATGCTGGACAAGGACTGGCCCCATATCCGGGCCGGCTTCGAGCGCTGGCTGGACCTCAAGAACTTCGACGAAAAGGGCCGCCAGAAAGCCAAGTTGCAGGTGGCCTGAGCGGGTGCTATTCCGCGCCACGAGAATGTTCCCAAGGGTTTGATTTCATGTCGGTCGATCAGAAAACCGTGAAGCGTGTGGCGCGTCTGGCGCGCCTCAAGGTGAAGGATGAGGACGTGCCGCGCCTCGCTGGCGAACTCAGTGCCATCCTCGGCTTCATCGAGCAGCTGAACGAGGTCGACGTGGCCAATGTCGAGCCCATGACCTCGGTCGTCACCATGAAGATGAAGATGCGCAATGACGTGGTGACCGACGGCCACTACCCGCAGAAGATCGTCGCCAACGCGCCCGCACAGGATGACGATTTCTTCATGGTCCCACGAGTGATTGAATAAGCCATGACCAATCTCACTTCCCTCACCATCTCCGCCGCCCGCGACGGCCTGAAGAAGAAGCAGTTCACCGCGCTTGAACTCACCGATGCCTATCTCGCAGCCATGGAGAAGGCCCGCGTGCTCAACGCCTATATCCTCGAGACACCGGAAAAGGCGCGCGAAATGGCCAAGGCCTCCGACGCCCGGCTCGCTGCCGGGCAGTGTGGGGCGCTGGAAGGCATTCCGCTCGGCATCAAGGACCTTTTTGCCACCGAAGGCGTGCACACCCAGGCCTGCAGCCACGTGCTCGATGGCTTCAAGCCGCAGTATGAGTCCACCGTCAGCGCCAATCTGTGGCGCGATGGTGCGGTGATGCTCGGCAAGCTCAACATGGATGAGTTCGCGATGGGCTCCTCCAACGAGACGAGCTACTACGGCAACGTCATCAACCCGTGGAAGCGGACGAACTCCAACGCCGCGCTCGTGCCTGGTGGCTCTTCAGGCGGTTCCGCCGCCGCCGTCGCCGCGCATATCTGCGCCGCTGCAACGGCCACCGATACGGGCGGTTCGATCCGCCAGCCTGCGGCCTTCACAGGCACCGTGGGCATCAAGCCTACCTATGGCCGCTGCTCGCGCTGGGGCATCGTCGCCTTCGCCTCGTCGCTCGACCAGGCAGGCCCCATCGCGCGCGACGTGCGCGACGCCGCCATCATGCTGAAGTCGATGGCCAGCGTTGACCCGAAGGACACCACCTCGGTGGACCTTCCCGTACCGGATTACGAAGCCGCCATCGGCCGTCCCATCAAGGGCCTGCGCGTCGGCATCCCGAAGGAATACCGCGTCGACGGCATGCCCGCCGAAATCGATGCGCTGTGGAGCAAGGGGGCGGAGTGGCTGAAGGCCCAGGGAGCAGAGATCGTCGAGATCTCGCTGCCGCACACCAAGTATGCGCTGCCCGCCTATTACATCGTGGCACCCGCCGAGGCCTCATCCAACCTCGCGCGCTATGACGGCGTGCGTTATGGCCTGCGCGTTCCGGGTGACGATATCGTCGACATGTACGAGAATTCGCGTGCCGCCGGTTTCGGCCGCGAGGTGCAGCGCCGCATCCTGATCGGCACCTATGTGCTGTCGGCTGGCTACTACGACGCCTATTACGTTCGCGCCCAGAAGGTCCGCACCCTGATCAAGAACGACTTCGACAAGGCCTGGGACAAGGTGGACGTGGTGCTGACCCCGGCAACACCCAGCCCCGCCTTCGCGCCGGGCGAGATCACCGATCCGGTGCAGATGTACCTGAACGACATCTTCACGGTGACGGTGAACATGGCCGGCCTTCCCGGCATCGCGGTTCCGGCGGGTCTTTCCGCTGATGGCCTGCCGCTCGGCCTTCAGCTCATCGGCAAGCCCTTCGGCGAGGAAACGCTGTTCCAGGCCGCCGCCGCCATCGAAGCCGCGGCAGGGGGCTACACCGCACCGCAGTGGTGGTGACGGACAACCGTTCCACACATAGCCACCCACCTCTCATCATGCCCGGGCTCGACCCGGGCATCCTTTTCTGTGCCACCCAAAAAAGATGGCCGGGACAAGCCCGGCCAAGATGATCGTCGGTGAAATCCGAATTACTTCGGCTGCGGCACCACGCGGAGATAGGGCTTCAGCGTCTTCCAGCCACCGGGGAACTTTTCCTTCGCGGCCTCGTCCGACAGTGAGGCGAGGATGATCACGTCTTCGCCCTGCTTCCAGTCGGCAGGCGTGGCCACCGACTTTGTTGCGGTCAGCTGCAGCGAGTCCACCACGCGGACGATTTCATTGAAGTTGCGGCCCGTGCTCATCGGGTAGGAGGCGATGAACTTCAACTTCTTGTCCGGCCCGATGATGAACACGCTGCGCACCGTGGCATTGTCAGCGGCCGTGCGGCCCTTGGCGTTGCCTGAGGCATTGGGGTGGATCATGCCATAGAGCTTGGCCACCTCGAGGTCCTCGTCGCCGATCATGGGATAGTTCACCGTGGCGCCGGTCACGTCCTTGATGTCGTCCTTCCAGCGCTTGTGGTCCTCGACCGAGTCGATCGAGATGCCGATCAGCTTCACGCCGCGCTTGTCGAACTCGTGCTTCATCTTGGCAACCGAGCCCAGCTCGGTGGTGCAGACGGGCGTGAAATCCTTGGGGTGGGAGAAGAACACCACCCAGGTGCCATCGATGTAGTCATGGAACTTGAGACGGCCTTCGGTGGTGTTGGCCTCGAAATCCGGGGCGATGTCGCCGATTTGCAGTGCCATGCTGATCTCCTTCTGAATACTCTACTGACTTTATAGCCTATGCCTCGCCCGGAGCAAGCCGCAATCGGGCTGGTGCTCTGCGGTGCCTTTTGCGGGAATCGCGGCAAGTGTCTAGGGTCCCGCCATCACCGGAGAGCCCCATCATGAAATACATCATTGCCTTCCCCGCCCTCGCCATCGTCATTGCGGCCTATCTGCTGATGGCTTCAGGAGGTGGCATGATGATCGACGGCGATGCCTATTCGACAACGCTCATGTCCGGGGTCGAGATGACGCTGCGTGGTGGTGACTTCTTCGTCATCGCCGGTCTGGTCGCGCTGTGTGTCGAGATGATGAAACTCGCCGGAGGCGGCCTCATCAGCAACCTCCGGCATAGTCTGGCCATCGTGACCTTCATCGTGGCCGCGGGCGCCTTCGTGCTTCTCGACTATGCCGGAACACCGAGCTTCCTGATGCTGACGATCATGTCGCTCGTCGTGGTCCTCGCCAATGGCGTGGCATCCTTCGGGAATGCCAGAAGCCTCACGCCTTGATGCGCTCGCCCTTCGGGTCATAGAAGCTCTGGAACTGCACCTTGGCCGGATAGCGCTTCCACGCCAGTTCCACTTCCCACTTGGCGCCCTCGATCCAGTCCTTGGTCACACCATCCTTGTTGTGGACGTAGCCCAGCCCCAGCGACAGGTTCACGCGGTGGCCCCAGGCACCTGACGTCGTTGAACCGACGAGCACGCCGTTCCGGTAGATGGGCTCCTCGTGATAGATCATCGGTGCCGTGGCGGAATTGTCATCCAGTGCCAGGCAGACGAAGCGCTTGGGAAGCACAGGGAGAGCCTTCTGCGTCAGCAGCGCTTCTCGCCCAATGAAGCCGCCCGGCTTGTCCATGGCGACGGCGAAGCCGAGGCCCGCCTCGAGCGGCGTGTCCTCATCCGCAATGTCATGGCCCCAGTGGCGATAGGCCTTTTCGGTGCGGCAGTTGTTCATGGTGTGCATGCCCGCAGGCGTGAGGCCGAACTCCTTGCCGGCCTCCTGCAGCACCTCGAACACGTGGGCCGTGAATTCGGTGGGGATGTAGAGCTCCCAGCCCAACTCGCCCACATAGGTGATGCGGCTCGCGCGCACGCGAGCATAACCCACCTCGAGTTCCTTCGACGTGCCGAAGGGGAAAGTGGCATTCGAAAGATCCGCGCCCGAGACTTTCTCGAGCAGTGCGCGCGACTTCGGCCCCATGATGGCGATCATCGGGAGCCCTGAGGTGATGTCGGTCGCCACACAATGCGCGTCGGATGGCGTGTGGCGCTTGAGCCATGCCATGTCGCGCGTCTGCGGTGCGGCACCCGTCACGACGAGGAACTTGTTCTCCTCCAGCCGGGTGACGGTGAGGTCGGCCTCGATGCCGCCGCGTTCGTTCAGCCACTGCGTATAGACAATGCGGCCCGGCTCCACGTCGACGTTCGCGGCGGAGACACGGTTCAGCACCTTGAGTGAATCGCGGCCCTCGACCGAATACTTGGCGAAGCTCGCCTGGTCGAAGAAGGCACAGTTGGTCATCAGCTGCTTGGCTTCATAGTCGGCGCAGGGGAACCAGTTCTGGCGGCCATAGGAGTATTCATACTCAGGCTTCACGCTTCCGCGGGCATACCAGTTGGGGCGCTCCCAGCCGTTCACCTCGCCGAACACTGCGCCCAGTTCCTTCTCGCAATGATAGAGCGGCGAACGGCGCACGCCGCGAGCCGTCTCGGCCTGCCGGTACGGCCAGTGCATGGCGTAGAGCAGGCCAAGCGACTCCGACACGCGCTCGCGCACATAGGACTTCACCGACTGGAAGGGGTGGATGCGGCGAATGTCCATGCCGGTCACATCCATCGGCGGATGGCCGTTCTTGATCCACTTCGAAAGCACGAGGCCCGCACCGCCCGATGACTGGATGCCGATCGAGTTGAAGCCCGCAGCCACATAGACGTTCTTCACTTCCGGCGCTTCGCCGAGATAATACTTCACGTCCGGCGTGAAGCTTTCCGGTCCGTTGAAGAACAGCTGGATTCCAGCGGTTTCCAGCAGCGGCACGCGGTTGATGGCGTCCGCCAGGATCGGCTCGAAATGGTCCATGTCTTCGGGAAGCGTCACGAAGGCATGGTCCTCGTCGATGCCGCCGCCGCCCCACGGCTTTGCCTTGGGCTCGAAGGCGCCGATCATCAGCTTGCCGGCATCTTCCTTGTAATAGGTGCATTCATCCGGCACGCGAACGACCGGCATGTTGCGCGGAAGCTCAGCGATGGGCTCCGACACGATGTAGAAATGCTCGCAGGCATGGAGCGGAATATTGACGCCGATGGAGCGCCCCAGCTCGCGCGACCACATGCCCGATGCCACCACGACCTTGTCGGCAAGAATGGTCCCGTCGCTGGTCTCGACGCCATAGGCCGCACCATCCTTGGTCAGGATCTTCGTCACCTTCACGTTCTCGACGATCTTGGCCCCGCGTGAGCGCGCGCCCTGGGCGAGCGCCTGCGTCACGTCAATCGGGTTCACCTGTCCGTCCTTGGGCAGGAACACGCCGCCCTTGACGTTCTCCATGTTGTAGTGCGGCAGCCGCTCGTGAATTTCACCAGTCGAGATCACCTGCACGTCGAGGCCGAAGTTCTTGGCCATGGAGGCGCCGCGCACCAGTTCTTCGAGGCGCCCGTCGGTGAGGGCCACCGAAATCGAACCGTTCTGCTTGAAGCCGGTGGCCTGTCCCGTCTCCTTCTCCAGCCCCTCGAACAGCGTGGTGGTGTATTTGGCGAGCTCGGTGAGGTTCCGGGTGGCCCGCAGCTGGCCGACGAGGCCCGCCGCATGCCAGGTGGTGCCCGAGGTCAGCTGCTTGCGCTCCAGCAGCACGACGTCGGTGATCCCCTCCTTGGTCAGGTGATAGGCGATCGAGCAACCGACGATGCCGCCGCCGATGATGACGACGTCGGCGCGGGCGGGCAGGGACTTGGACATCACGTAAACTCCGGATCAGATGGTGAATTCTTCTAACAGGACCGGGGGGCGAACCGGAAGCGCCAAACCGCCTCACGGGAGCGGGCCAGCCCCTCACCTCTGGCCGGTCCAGCCCCCCTTTTCCTTTGCGGGACGAATCCGTTTGGACTAAATCGTTCGAAACAACGAACGGATCGTTCCATGCATCAGGGTGACATTTCTCCGGCCGAGGCCTACCAGCGGCTCCAGAACAACCCCGCCGCCGTGCTCGTCGACGTGCGCACCCAACCTGAATGGGTGTTCGTGGGCGTTCCCGCCGTGGAGCGCCTCATCCGCCTGTCCTGGCAGGTTTTTCCGTCCATGCAGGTGAACGGCAATTTCGTCGCCGAGGTTGACCAGATGGGCCTTCCCAAGGACGCCGAGATCCTCTGCATCTGCCGCTCCGGCGCACGCTCGGCCTCTGCCGCTTCGGCGCTGACACAGGCCGGCTATTCCAACGCCTGGAACGTGGCTCAGGGCTTTGAGGGCGACAAGGATGCCACTGGCCATCGCGGCACGCTGGGCGGCTGGAAGGCCGCCGGGCTCCCCTGGGTCCAGAGCTAGAAAGCACGTTTCGATGAAGAAGAATAAGTCCGACTCCAAGAGCTGGGGAGACGCCACAAAGCTGGTCCGCGGCGGGCTGGACCGCACGAAGTACGGCGAGACGTCCGAAGCGCTCTTCCTCAATTCCGGTTTCGTCTATGACGAACCGGAAACCGCCGAGAAGCGCTTCGCCGGCGAGGATGACGGCTATGTCTATGGCCGCTACGGCAACCCCACCGTCACCATGTTCGAAGACAGGCTGGCGCTGCTCGAAGGAGCGGAGGCCTGCTACGCAGTCGCTTCGGGCATGGCCGCCGTGTTCGGCGCGCTCGCCTGCCAGTTGAAGGCGGGAGACCACCTCGTGGCCTCCAAGGCACTGTTCGGCTCCTGCTACCAGATCGTCACCTCGATCCTGCCGCGTTTCGGCATCAAGGTCACGCTGGTCGATGGCAAGGACCTAGACGCCTGGAAAGAGGCCATCACGTCCGACACCAAATGCGTGTTCCTTGAGACGCCGTCGAACCCCGGCCTCGAGGTCATCGACCTCGAAGCCGTCTGCGCCATCGCCAAGGCCAAGGGCGCCAACATCGTGGTGGACAACATCTTCGCCACCCCCATCCTGCAGCGCCCGCTCTGCTATGGCGCGGATGTCATCGTCTATTCCGGCACCAAGCACATGGACGGGCAGGGCCGTGTCCTCGGTGGCGCCATCATGTCGACGAAGAAGTTCAAGGAAGAGCAGCTGAAGCCCTTCCTCCGCCACACTGGCCCGTCGATCTCTCCCTTCAACGCCTGGGTCCTGCTGAAGGGCCTCGAGACCATGAAGCTGCGTGTCGAGGCGCAAAGCCATTCAGCGCACAAGGTGGCCGCGGCACTCGAAGCCATGCCGGGCATCGCCCGCGTGCTGTACCCGCACCTCGACTCGCATCCGCAGGCCGTCCTCTGCCGCAAGCAGATGACACTTGGCGGCACCATGGTCACCTTCGAGGTGGCTGGCGGCAAGAAGAAGGCCTTCGACCTTCTGCGCAACCTCGGCATCATCGACATCTCGAACAACCTCGGTGACGCCAAGTCGCTGATGACGCATCCGGCTTCCACCACCCATCGCAACATCGGGCCCGAGGCCCGCGCCATGATGGGCATCACCGACGGCATGGTTCGTCTCTCGGTAGGCCTCGAGGATACGGACGACCTGATCGGCGACCTGTCGCAGGCGATCAAGGCGTAAGATCTCGTTCACGTTACAATCGAGTTGTCACTTTGCCCGGGCTTGACCCGGGCATCCTTTCTTGTGGCCACCCAAAGGATCGCCGGGTCAAGCCCGGCGAAGGTGAAACTGCATGTAGTGGTCGAGGGTTGACTCAAGAACCCCACATAAATAGCCTCCAACTTATGCCGGGGGCCGCACATGCCAAACATCGCGAGGATGACACGGGCAATCCGCCACGTCCTGCTTCCGCTTCTCCTTTGCTCCCGTGCCGCGATGGCCGCTGACGTGCTCCCGCTGCCAGACACCATTTCGCCTGAAGCGAAGGCCGTCATCGAATTCCTGCAGTCAGCAGGCCTCAAGCAGCTGAAGGGTCCGGCACCTGATGACCTCGTGGGGTGGAAGGCACTCCACGACGCCCAGGAGACGGCGCTGGAAACACCCAACAAGACCGTCCTTGATCAGCTCGGCGCGACACTGACGGAGGCCACGATCGGCGGCGTGCCAGTGCTCGACATCAGGCCGAAGGGCTGGATCGATGATGGCCGCGTCATCGTCTACATCCACGGGGGCGGCTTCACCCTGTTCAGTTCGCGCTCCATGGCGGGCCTCGGCGCACTGGTGGGCAATGCCGCTGGCATGCGCGTCATCTCCATCGACTACACCAACCCACCAGCCGTGAAGTGGGACACGGTTCAGGCACAGGTCGCTGCCGTGCTGAAGGGCATCGTGGCACAAGGCACGTCGATGAGCCGCATCGCGCTGTTCGGGGACTCGGCAGGCGGCAACCTTGCCCTCCGGGCCGTGCTTAATCTCCGCGAGCAGGGTGCAGCCATGCCTGCCGCGGTGCTGCTGTTCTCGCCCTGGGCCGATCTTTCCAACACCGGCGACACCGCGATCACGCTGCCAGCGGCCGATCCCACGCTCTCCTATGCAGGGTTCCTCGGCAATTCCGCGCTGGCTTATGCGGGCAGCCTCGACTTGCGCGATCCACGCGTCTCGCCTCTCTATGGTGATTTCTCGAAAGGCTTCCCCCCGACACTCGTCCAGGACGGCACGCGCACCATCCTGCTCTCGACCAGTGTTCGCACTTACCAGGCTCTCAAGGCGGCAAAGGTCGATGTCGTGATCGATCTCTACGAGGGCATGTGGCACGTCTTCCAGGGCGCTCCGGCGCCGGAGGCGGCCGCGGCACTGGCGAGTGCCGGTGCGTTCCTCAGGCAGCAGATGAAATAGCGTCAGACTTCTGCCGGGCGAAGCGGTCCGTCACCAGAAGCTGGATGAGCGTCAGCCCGGCGCTTATGGCTGCAGCGATGCCGAGCACCGGCAAGCCCTTCCAATCCAGCAGCCCCGCGCCGATAGATGAGCCGATGGCGATGCCGGCGTAAACCATGGCCGCATTGAGTGCGAGGGCAAGTGCCGGGGTCTGGGGTGCGATTGCCACCAGCCTGAGTTGCTGCGGAGGCACGAAGCACCACGCGAAGCCGCTCCATACCGTGACGATCAATGCCAGCAGCCACGGGTTCCACGGCATCACAGAGAACAACGGCAATAATGCCATGTGGCCGAGACAGACCATCACCAGTGTCCGAAATGCCCCGAACCGGTCACTCAGGTAGCCACCAATGAAATTGCCGCTCACCGCACCGATGCCGAACAACGCAAAATAGAGAGGCACCATATTGGACTGCGCCCCGGTCGAAGCCTCGATGATCGGGCCGAAGAAGGTGAAGGCGATATACACCGAGGTCATCAGCATGGCGGTGAAGCTGACAGCCAGCATCAGGCGCAGGTTGCCGAGTGCGGAGAGGATGGTGGAGACACTGCCCGAGGGCACGTGGATGTTACGTGGCACCATGCGCAGCAACACAACTGCGAACACTGCGGCCAGCGCCGCGACGAGGAAGAACGGCGCATGCCAACCGAAGCGGTAGGCCATCCAGGCACCTGCCGGCACGCCCACCACTTGCGCCATGGACATGCCGGCGAAGACTTTGGCAAGGGCCCGGCCTCGCTCCTCGATAGGCGTCACGGCAACCGCCACGCCCGCCGAGAGCGGCGTGTAGAGTGCTGCACCCAGCGCCACGATGAGGCGAGAGAGAGCCAGCATGGTCAGCGTCGTCGATACAGCAGAAATCAAAGTGCCGAGGCAGAACAGCACAAGCGATCCGGCCAGCACCATGCGGCGTGGCACTCGGCCCGTCAGCGCCGCGCCGATGGGTGAGAGCAGGGCATAGGCAACGGCATAGCTGGTGATGATGATGCCGGCATCAGCCTTGGAAACACCAAGCGCCTCGGCAATCGGCGATACGATGCCGATGACCAAGAAGACACCCATACCAACGATGAAATTGCCAGCCGCCAGAAGCCAAAGGAGGGATGAGGCTTTCGCCTTGCTGAGGGCGTCGGCCACGAATGCGTATCAGACGATGGAAGAGGCGACGTCGCGGATCGATGTCTTGGCCAGGCTCGAATGCAAGGCGCATTCGGCGGCCCGTAGTGGTCCCGTCAGGATCTGGCCCAGTTGGGCGGCAACAGGGCAGCTGGAACTCGGATCCGTCTTGTGCATCCGGAATACGTTTTCGTCCTCGACCGCGAAATAGACGTCGGCGAGCGTGATCTGGGCAGGGTCCTTGTTGAGCTCGAAACCGCCCGAGCGACCCGCCACCGACTTCACCAGATCGGCCTTCTCCAGCTCGGTCATCAGCCTGCGGATGACCACCGGGTTGGTGTGCACGCTCTCAGCAACCAAGGCCGAGCACACGGGGCCCTTGCCCTTGAATCGGGCGAGGACGCTCATGGCGTGGACGGCGACAATGAATCGGCTGCTGGACAACATAATGGTAACTCCACGAGTTACATCGGCACGGTGGCCCCAAAGGTCAAGCGAATAAATAAGCGCGGGGTGAGGGGATTGTTAACTGAGTCCGTCGAAATCTGCGACAGGAATCAAAGGAACTTTGGCCGATGCGCCGCTTCGACTTTGTCGTCACCTGCGTCTGCTGTGCGCTGCTGGGCTATTTCGGCTGGCACGCCTACAAGGGCCCGCGCGGCTTCGCGCATCGAGACAAGCTCGAGGTGAAGGTGGCGGTTCTCAAGGACAAGTTCGACGCTCTTCTGGCAGAGCGCGAGAAACTCGAGGGCAAGGTCTCCCTCCTGCGGCCTGAGAGCATCGACCCCGACCTCCTCGACGAATTGGCCCGTGGCAACCTCGAACTGGCCAAGCCGACCGACGTTGTGGCCTTCACATCGCGGCAAATCTCCGAGTGAAATCCGCAGCGTAAACCGAAATCCGGTTAATCGCCTAAACCCCCTGCATTCCCAAGCGTTTAATGCTATGAAACCTGAAATGGTCATGGCTGGAGGAAGCATTCATGGCGGTCAAGTCGGCCTACATTTCGAAGAAATCGGCCAAGGGTGACAAGCCCAATCTGTCCAACAGCGGCTTCACCACCGAGGAAGAGCTCTACGCCTATAAGGAAATGCTGTTGATCCGCCGCTTCGAGGAGAAGGCAGGCCAGCTCTATGGCATGGGCTTCATCGGTGGTTTCTGCCACCTCTACATCGGCCAGGAAGCGGTCGTCGTGGGCATGGAAATGGCCCAGAAGGAGGGTGACCAGGTCATCACCTCCTACCGCGACCACGGCCACATGCTGGCCGCCGGCATGGACCCCAAGGGCGTGATGGCCGAGCTCACTGGCCGCAAGGGCGGCCTGTCCAAGGGCAAGGGCGGCTCCATGCACATGTTCTCCAAGGAAAAGCAGTTCTACGGCGGCCACGGCATCGTCGGCGCGCAGGTGCCGCTGGGGGCAGGGCTTGCCTTCGCGAACAAGTATCGCGGCAACGACAATGTCTCGATCGCCTATTTCGGCGACGGTGCGGCCAACCAGGGCCAGGTCTACGAGACCTTCAACATGGCCTCGATCTGGAAGCTGCCGGTGATCTTCGTGATCGAGAACAACCGCTATGCCATGGGTACGGCAGCCACACGTTCGACCGCCGTCTCCGATCACCTGGGTGCGCGTGGCGCGGCCTTCGGTATTCCCTATGAGCAGGTCGACGGCATGGACGTCCGCGCCGTGCGCGATGCCGCCGACCGCGCCATCGAGCACTGCCGCGCGGGCGAGGGCCCCTACATCCTTGAGATGATGACCTATCGCTACCGCGGCCACTCCATGTCGGACCCGGCGAAATACCGCTCCAAGGAAGAAGTGCAGAAGATGCGCGAGGAGCATGACCCGATCGAGCAGGTGAAGGCCCGCATCCTCAACGCCAAGCTCGCGACCGAGGACGATCTGAAGAAGATCGATGCCGAGATCCGCGCCGTCGTGACGGAAGCCGCGGAATTCGCCCAGAATGATCCGGAGCCGGATGCATCCGAGCTCTACACCGACATCTACGTGAACGCCTGAGCCGGGGACGCCAATGCCATCCATCCTCATGCCCGCCCTGTCTCCCACCATGGAAGAGGGCAAGCTCGCCAAGTGGCTCAAGAACGTGGGCGACATGGTGAAGCCCGGCGATGTCATCGCCGAGATCGAGACCGACAAGGCCACCATGGAAGTGGAAGCCGTCGATGAGGGGCCGCTCACCGCGATCCTCATCCCGGCCGGCACCGAGAACGTGAAGGTCAACACGCCCATCGCCGTGATCGGCGAGGCGGATGCAGCACCCGCACCCAAGGCCGAAGCGCCGAAACCTGCCGAGGCAGCTCCCGTCGCAGCACCTGCCATCATCACCTCCGCTCCCGCCGCATCACCTGAAGTGCCCGAAGGCACCGAGATGGTGACCATGACGGTGCGTGAGGCGCTGCGTGAAGCCATGTCGGAAGAGATGCGCCGCGACCCCGACGTCTTCCTGATGGGCGAGGAAGTGGGCCAGTACCAGGGCGCCTACAAGATTTCGCAGGGCATGCTCGAAGAGTTCGGGCCGCAGCGCGTCATCGACACGCCGATCACCGAGCATGGCTTCACCGGCCTTGCGGTGGGTGCAGCCTTCGCGGGCCTCAAGCCCATCGTCGAGTTCATGACCTTCAATTTCGCGATGCAGGCCATCGACCAGATCATCAACTCTGCCGCCAAGACGCATTACATGTCAGGCGGCCAGCTGAACTGCTCCATCGTGTTCCGTGGTGCTTCCGGTGCGGCGGCGCGTGTCGGCGCACAGCACAGCCAGGATTATGCCGCATGGTATGGCCACATCCCCGGCCTCAAGGTGGTTCAGCCCTATAGCGCCGCTGACGCGAAGGGCCTCTTGAAGTCGGCCATCCGTGATCCGAACCCGGTTGTCTTCCTCGAGAACGAAATTCTCTATGGGAAGAGCTTCGAGGTTCCCAAGGTCGAAGACTGGCTGGTGCCGATCGGCAAGGCCCGCATCGCGCGTGTTGGCCATCACGTCACCATCGTCTCCTTCGGCATCGGCATGACCTATGCCATGGCAGCGGCCGACAAGCTCGCCGCCGAGGGCATCGAAGCCGAGGTCATCGACCTCCGCACCATCCGCCCGATGGACCTCGCAACGGTGCTGGAGAGTGTCAAGAAAACCAACCGCTGCGTCTGCGTGGAAGAGGGCTTCCCGCAATTCTCGGTCACCAGCGAAATCGCCGCCCAGATCATGACTCATGCCTTCGATTACCTCGACGCGCCCGTCGCACGCGTCGCCGGCAAGGACGTACCCATGCCCTATGCGGCCAATCTCGAAAAACTGGCGCTGCCCAATGCCGATGAGGTGGTCGCCGCAGCAAAGGCTGTGCTCTATGTCTGACGACCATCATCACCACAACCACCACGGCGAAACCCACCCGCACCAGCTGGAGCCGCCGCATGAGGTGTTCCATGATCCCAAGGCCGGCGAAGTCGTCCGCGGATGGATCACCAACGGGGGCTTGAGCCTCTCGCTGCATGCCATGGCCTTCGGCAAGGCAGAAGTCTGGGGCCATGTGCTCGCCGGCATGGCGCAGCAGGTGGCTTCCGCCTGCGCCGAAATGGGCGAAGGCAACGCGGCCGACAATTTTGCGGCCATCCGCAAGGTGCTGAACGAGGACCTGAACAAGGTCGCCGCGCAGCTCTCGCCGCTGGCCAACAAGTCCTAACGCAAGCGCGACCCTGCGCGGGGGCCAGAACGGTCCCCGCGCACATCAGACGAATAGGGAACTCCGCCGATGCCCGTGAACGTGCTCATGCCCGCCCTGTCGCCCACCATGGAGAAGGGCAAGCTTGCCAAGTGGCTCAAGAAGGAAGGCGACACCGTCAAGTCCGGTGATGTCCTGGCCGAGATCGAGACCGACAAGGCCACGATGGAAGTCGAAGCCGTCGATGAGGGCACCGTCGGCAAGCTGCTGATCCCCGCCGGCACCGAGGACGTGCTGGTCAACACCCCCATTGCCGTGATCCTCGGCGAAGGCGAGAAGATGGGCGATGCGCCCGCTGCCGCAGCCCCCAAAGCCGCTGCACCTGCGCCTGCCGCAGCCCCCGCAGCTGCACCCGCCGCCGCGTCCCCCGCACCCGTTGCCACTGCGAAGCCCGAGGGCGCCCGCGTCTTCGCCTCGCCGCTCGCCCGCCGCGTGGCCAAGCAGAAGGGCGTCGACATTGCGGCACTGCTGGGCTCCGGCCCGCATGGCCGCATCGTTCTGAAGGACGTGGAGACCGCCAAGCCGGGAGCAGCACCCACCGCCGCCAAATCCACCGGCCCCGTCTTCGCCGCGCCGCCGTCGGACGAGCAGGTGCTCAAGCTTTTCGAGCCCGGCTCCTACGAGCTCGTGCCGCATGACCAGATGCGCAAGGTCATCGCCCGCAGGCTTACCGAGTCCAAGCAGACCATCCCGCATTTCTATGTCTCCGTGGACGTCACCCTCGATCATCTGCTGGAGCTGCGCGAGCGCCTGAACCTGCAGGCCCCGAAGGACAAGGAGGGCAAGCCCGGCTGGAAGATCTCCGTCAACGACTTCATCATCAAGGCCATGGCCATGGCCCTCATCAAGGTGCCGGACGCCAACGTGACCTGGACCGAGAATGCCATGGTGAAGCACAAGCACGCCGACATCGGCATCGCGGTCTCGATCCCCGGTGGTCTCATCACCCCGGTCGTGCGCTCCGCTGAGCTAAAGGGCCTCGCCCAGATCTCGACCGAGATGAAGGACTATGCCGCGCGCGCCCGCAATCGCAAGCTCAAGCCCGAGGAATACACCGGCGGCTCGGCGGCCATCTCCAACATGGGCATGATGAACGTCAAGTCCTTCGCGGCCATCGTCAACCCACCGCATGCCTCGATCCTCGCCATCGGCACGGGCGAGCGCCGCCCCGTGGTGCGCGGCAACGACATCGTCATCGAGCAACAGATGACCATCACGCTGTCGACTGACCACCGCTGCATCGACGGCGCGCTGGGTGCCGAGTTCATCGGCGCCATCAAGGCCTATCTCGAAGAACCCGGCCTGATGCTGGTGTGATGGCCATGAAGAACATCCTCACCTTCGGCGACAGCCTCACCTGGGGCTTCATCGCCGGCACATGGGAGCGCCACCCCTTCGACACGCGTTGGCCCAACGTGCTGGCCGCCGGCCTTCACGGCAAGGCGCGGGTGATCGAGGAGGGCCACAACGGCCGCACCACGGTGTTCGACGATCCCACCACCGGCGATGACCGCAACGGCGCGCGGATCCTTCCCGTGCTGCTGTCGACGCACCAGCCGCTCGATCTCGTCATCATCCTGCTCGGCACCAACGACATCAAGTTCGCCAACCGCTGCCGCGCCTTCGATGCCTCCATGGGCATGGGCAGGCTGGTGCAGATCGTCCAGACCTTTCCATTCCAGGCCTGGGCACCAAAGCCGCAGGTGCTGATTGTGGCGCCGCCGGCGCTCGTTCGCACTGACGACGAATGGTTCAACGACCTGTGGGGCCACGCCATCGAGGAGTCGAGGCTGTTCGGCAAGCACTACGCCCGCGTTGCGCAGGAGATGGGCGTTCATTTTTTCGACGCAGGAAGCGTGGCCAAGGCCGACAAGACCGACGGCGGCCACCTCGACGCCGCCAACACCAAGGCCATCGGCACCGCGCTTGTGCCGGTGGTGAAGCGGATTTCGGGACTGTGAAGAGGATGCCCGGGTCGAGCCCGGGCATGATGAACTGAAATTCCTCATCATGGCCGGGCCTGACCCGGCCATCCTTTGAGGGCGCTGACAAGGAACACTCACATGGCCGACACAAACTTCGACATCATCATCATCGGCGGCGGCCCCGGCGGCTATGTGGCGGCGATCCGCGCCGCACAGCTTGGCTTCAAGACGGCCGTCGTCGAGCGCGAGCACTTGGGCGGCATCTGCCTCAACTGGGGCTGCATCCCCACCAAGGCACTGCTGCGCTCGGCCGAGATCTATCACTACATGAAGCACGCCAAGAACTACGGCCTCTCGGCTGACAACATCAGCTATGACGCGCAGGCCGTCGTGCAGCGCTCGCGCGGCGTCTCGGGCCGCCTGAACGGCGGCGTCACCATGCTGCTCAAGAAAAACAAGGTCACGGTCATCTGGGGCGAGGCCAAGCTCACAAAGCCGAACGAGATCGTGGTGACGACACCCACGAAGCTTGCCGTCCAGCCGCAGGCACCCGAGCCGAAAGACAAGTTGGGGCCTGGCACCTACACCGCGAAGAACATCATCATCGCCACTGGCGCCCGTCCGCGCGTGCTCCCCGGTTTGGAGCCTGACGGCAAGCTGGTCTGGACCTATTTCGAGGCGATGGTTCCAAAGGCCATGCCGAAGTCGCTGCTCGTCGTCGGCTCAGGCGCAATCGGCATCGAGTTCGCCTCATTCTACAATGCCATGGGCGTCGACGTGACGGTGGTCGAGGTGATGGAGCAGATCATGCCGGTCGAGGATTCCGAAATCTCCAAGGCCGCCCAGAAGCAGCTGGAAAAGCAGGGCCTCAAGTTCAGATTGGCCGCGAAGGTTACCAAGCTCGACCGTCAGGCTGACAGTGTTACCGCAACCATCGAGGCGGGCGGCAAGACGGAGACCATCACGGTGGACCGCGTCATCTCCGCCGTGGGCGTCCACGGCAACATCGAGGGCTTGGGGCTTGAAGCGCTGGGTGTGAAGACCGAGCGCGGCTGCATTGTCATCGACGGCTATGGCCGCACCAACATCCCCGGCGTCTATGCCATCGGCGACGTGGCAGGCCCGCCGATGCTCGCCCACAAGGCAGAGCACGAGGGCGTCATCTGCGTCGAGAAGATCAAGGGCCTCGACGTCCACCCGATGAAGAAGGAGCAGATCCCCGGCTGCACCTACTGCCACCCGCAGGTGGCCAGCGTCGGCCTCACCGAGGCCAAGGCCAAGGCTGCCGGGTATGAACTCAAGGTCGGCCGCTTCCCCTTCCTCGCCAACGGCAAGGCCATCGCGCTGGGTGAGGACCAGGGTCTGATCAAGACCATCTTCGATGCCAAGACCGGCAGGCTTCTCGGCGCCCACATGGTGGGGGCGGAAGTGACCGAGTTGATCCAGGGCTTCGTCATCGCCATGGGGCTGGAAACCACCGAGGAGGAGCTGATGCACACGGTCTTCCCGCATCCCACCCTCTCCGAAATGATGCACGAGAGCGTCCTCGACGCCTACGGCCGCGTCATCCACATGTGAGCCATGCCCCATCGGGCCGCTTGATGGCGGGCCGGTCAGGGCCTATCCTGAAAAACAGACTAAACGAAGGGGCAGAAACATGGAATCGAATCACCTGATGGACCTCGGCGGCGGCGTGGGCTGGATCGGCACGCTGTTCATCGGCGCGCTCGCCGGCATCATCGCCGACAAGGTGATGAAGTCGAACCACGGGCTTTTGATGAACATCGTCATCGGCATCGTCGGCTCCTACATCGGCGCCTTCCTCGCCA
>NZ_JBAXGR010000011.1:0-64819 GCF_037139295.1 Aestuariivirga sp. | reverse complement strand
GCTGTCAATGTTGTTCAGTCCCCAATTGACGACACTTGCCCTGCCTCGGCCTGAGAGGGCAATCCGCCCGTCCTCGAGGAGGAAATCGTCCTTGCCATCGCCGTCGAAGTCGCCTGCCTTGCCGTTTGCCGACTTCATCTTGACGTCGTCGTAAACGGTGCCGAAGCCTTCGCCGCCGCCGCCGCCCACCAGGCTTTTCACGGTGACTCCGGAGAACTTCCACGTCCGTGCGCACTGATCGCTTTGGCAGTCTTCCTGCGCGGTGCTCCATGCCCTGGCGAAGTCTGTCGCCCCGTCGCCATTGAAGTCGCCCAGCGCCGTGATTCTGTCGGAGTCCGGAAGTTTGCCGGCTGTCTTGGCCGACTGGATCGATATGAGCGAAAAACTCGCGCCCGACGGATTGCCATTGGCGAGCCGAAGTCTGTTTTCGATGCACACATAGGCGGGCCGGGGGTTGCCGACGCCACCCCTGGGGTTCGGAACAGGGGGCAGGGTTGCAGCGATGCAGAGTTTGGGCAGGTAGGCGTCGGTGTCCCAGCCATCACCGTTGAAGTCTCCCACAAGCTCGGCCGACTGCGGATAGTCGATAGGAAATCCTATCGAATCGAAGTCCTTCGCCGGCTTCAGCGCGGCGATTCCGGGGCCTGTCCAGTCCTGACGCTTGTCAAACACCGGATGACCTGCGGCATCGCCATTGTTCGTGTAGCTCATGCGCCAGGGCGGCAGCGACGTGCCCCCGGTAACCGTTCCTCCGGAAATGGCGGCGTCGACGCCGTATTTGCGAACCTCCGTCAGCCGTGACAGGCGCGTCGAGGCCGACGTCTCGTAACCCAATGCATAGGCGCCGCGGAGTTGGCCGCCGCTCCTGATCTCGATCGCCGTGATGCGCTTGCTCATCGCTCGCATTCCGCGGCCATCGCCGTAGGTGATGCGATCGGGGCGGTCCTGAGTATGGAAGACGATCTCGCTGGCTGGCGCGCCGGTGCCCGCGCTGAAAGCGCGGATCGTTGAAATCGTGCAATGGCCGAATGCGCAGTTCCAGCCATAGTCGACGTGGTTGCCGCGCCGGTCGGTGACCGAGGACAGGTGCCATCGGAATGTAACCTCGGATGGCCCTCCCTCAAGCGACGTGTAGGTTGACTTGACGCCGTCGCGGCTCGTGACCTCCCAGCTGTTCGAGGATGGATTCGCGCGGATGCGCATGAATGTCTCGAAGCGGCCGCTATAGGCGGTCTGCAAAGACGACGCCGTTGCACAGGAGGGGGTGGAAGCCGGGCTTGCCACCTCGGTGCAAGGCACCAGCTCCGTGCCATCAAGCGCGAAGCTATCCGTCGGGAAGCCGGCTGCGCCATAGGCCGGTACGCCGCGCCCGCTTGGCGCCTTGTTTTGTCCCGCCATGGGCGCGGGTGTTCCGGAAATCCGCTGGATCGCCGATACACCCTGCAGCGTCCAGCCCGTGCCCAGTTCACCACCTGCCGGGGGCAGGTTGCGAATGCCTGATGATGAGTCGTAGACCAGCTTAAGGTCCGGTTCGAGCCCGCGAAATGCCGGTACCTCGATTGGGATGACGCGACTGAAGCTGCCGTTGCGACCTTCGGTGGGAAGCTTCGGCTCCTTCGTGTCCGCGTCGCTCTGGGCGAAAGCCAAGCTGGAGATCAAGCCGAGTATAGCAATCGTGAGCGCCGCACGCATCGTCCTCTCCCGCATTCCATCAGGTGGACAAAGCTATATCTGTCTCACAGGCTCGCAATGAAAAATGATGAAAAATTAAAAGAAATTAACGAAATCGTTTTCATAGATAACATCGAATGTGGATTGTTCTCTGAGATGAGGTGGGGCCGCGCTCGGTGCTATGGCAGACTGTTTGCGCAACCCACAAGTATACGGCCAGCGAGTCTTACCACCAGCTGCTCGCCCAGGCCCTCACCAACCTCCTCGACAACGCGCTGAAATACGGCGCGCGTGACGGCGAGACGCCCGACATCACGGTGACCGGAACGCTCAAGGACGACAAGGTGGTGATCACCGTCGCCGACCACGGCGCCGGCATCCCCGAGAGCGACCGCGGCCGCGTGACGGAACGCTTCGTGCGCCTCGACCAGAGCCGCAGCAAGCCCGGCAACGGCTTGGGATTGAGTTTGGTGTCGGGCGTGATGAAACTCCACAAGGGCACGCTGGCGCTGGACGACAACGCCCCGGGCCTGAAGGCAAGCCTGGTGCTGCCGGTGTGGCGGGAGTAGGGGGGCGGCGCCAACGTCCGGTTTCCTCTTCTGCGCAACATGTTCTAGAACCGCATCATGTTGCTGAACTCCCCCGCCGCCACCCTCGATCAAAGCGCCGTTGCCCTCTTCCGCGCTGAAATGCCCGCCGGTGCCATTCCGGCTGCGGCGCTCGCGCTGGCGGAGAATATTGCTGGCGCCTCGCCCTTCCTGCGGCAGCTGATGCTGCGGGATCCGGCCTTCGCAGGGCAGGTGTTCACCGAAACGGCGGATGACCTGCTGGCAGAGCAGCTGGGCGTCCTCCGTAGCCTCGACCCCGCCCTGTCGCAGGCCGAGGTGATGGCGAGGCTCCGGCAGGCGAAGAAGCGGGTGGCGCTGCTCATCGCGGTGGCTGATCTCTCATGTGCCTGGACCGTGGAGCAGGTGACGGCGGCCCTCACGGATTTTGCCGATGCCGCGCTGGCGGTGGCGATCTCCTGGCTGCTCAGCGATTATGCGCGGCAGGGCAAGGTAACGCTGCCTGAGGCCGGGGCGCCTCTCATCAACTGCGGTTACGTGGCGCTCGCCATGGGCAAGCAGGGCGCGCATGAGCTCAACTACTCCTCCGACATAGACCTCATCATCCTCTACGACGCGTTGACGCCGCTGCTGGGTGACCCGCATGAGGCCGCCACCTTCTTCGTGCGCTTCACGAGGCGTCTCGTGCAGATCATGCAGGACGTGACCGAGGACGGCTATGTCTTCCGCACCGACCTGCGGCTGAGGCCCGATCCGCGCGCCACGCAGGTTGCGATCTCGATCGAGGCTGCCGCCATCTATTACGAGAACCAGGGCCAGAACTGGGAGCGCGCCGCCATGATCAAGGCGCGGCCCGTTGCAGGTGACACGGGCCTCGGCGATGAGTTCCTCGACCGGTTGAAGCCCTATATCTGGCGCAAGTACCTCGACTTCGCGGCGATTGCCGACGTGCAGTCGATGAAGCGCCAGATCCACGCCGTGAAGGGCCATGGCGAGGTGAAGGTCAGGGGCCACAATTTGAAGCTCGGGCGCGGCGGCATCCGCGAGATCGAGTTCTTCGTGCAGACCCAGCAGCTGATTGCCGGTGGCCGCAACCCGAAGCTCCGTGGACGGAGCACCATCGCCATGCTGGAGGCGCTGGCGGATGCCCAGTGGATCACCCATGAGGCGGCGGCCGAACTCACCTCCGCCTATCGCTTCCTGCGCGCCATCGAGCACCGGGTGCAGATGGTGAACGACGAGCAGACCCATAATTTGCCAGTGGAAGATCCCGCCTTCGAATCCATGGCCCGCTTCTGCGGCTTCGCCGATGGCGAGAGTTTCGACGTGGAGGTTCGCCGCGTGCTGGAATGCGTGCAGGGCCATTATTCGCGGCTGTTCGAGTCGGCGGATGAGCTGGGCACCGCGGGCGGCAGCCTGGTCTTCACCGGCGGCGAGGATGACCCCGAAACCATCGAGACCCTGTCGCGCATGGGCTACAAAAGCCCGTCGGAAGTTTCCGCCACCATTCGCGGCTGGCATTTCGGGCGCTATGCCGCCACCCGCAGCGCCAAGGCGCGCGAACTGCTGACGGAGTTGATGCCCAAGCTGCTCACCGCACTGGCGAACATGGGTGACGCCGATCTCGCCTTCCTCGCCTTCGACAAGTTTCTCGGCGGCCTTCCGGCCGGTGTGCAGCTGTTCTCCCTGCTGAAGGCCAACCCGAGGTTGCTCGACCTGCTGGCCACCATCCTCGGCAGTGCGCCGCGCCTGGCCGAGCAGCTGAGCCGCAGGCCGCAGGTGCTGGACGCCGTGCTGGACCCCGGCTTCTTCACCTCGCTTCCCTCCGAGGCCGAAATGGCGCAGCTCATCGCCGCCGCCATGCCAGACGGCGTGGAGACCGATGAAGTGGCGGACCGTGCCCGCATCGTGGGAAAGGAACAGGCCTTTCGCATCGGCGTGCGCGTGCTGTCGGAAACGGCGGGTGCGGCGGAAACGGGGCTTGCCTTCTCGCAGCTCGCGGGGCTGCTGCTGGGCCGCCTGCACCGCGCGGTGACGGAGGATGCAGCGCGTCGCAACGGCCACGTGCCGGGCGGCCGCAGTGCCGTCATCGCCATGGGCAAGCTCGGCGGGCATGAGATGACGGCGGGCTCGGACCTCGACCTCATCGTCGTCTATGATGCGGCGGAAGGGGCCGAGATGAGCGAGGGCGCGAAGCCCCTCAGCATCAACCAGTATTATGCCCGCCTGTCGCAGCGGCTGATCGCGGCGGTGTCGGCCCCCACGGCGGAAGGCGTGCTCTATGAGGTGGACATGCGGCTCCGCCCGTCGGGCAGCAAGGGCCCGGTGGCGGCGAGCCTTGCCAGCTTCGAGAGTTACCACCGCGATTCCGCCTGGACCTGGGAGAAGCTGGCCCTCACCAGGGCGCGGCCCGTCTGCGGCGATGCGGGGTTGATGAACGAGCTCACAACCCACATCCGTGGCGCCCTGTGCGAGCCGCGCGACGCTGTGAAGGTGCGGGATGACATCGTCGACATGCGCAAGCTCATGCTGAAGGAGCAGGGCACCGGCGGCGTGTGGGACGTGAAGCGGGCGCGCGGCGGCCTCGTCGAACTCGAATTCATCGCCCAGACGCTGCAGCTGATCCACGCCCATGATCACCCGGAGGTGCTGGATACCAACACCCTGGCAGCGCTGCAGAAGCTCCATGCGGCGGGGCTCGTGTCGGAGGCTGACCACGCGGCGCTGAAGCGGGCAGGGCTGCTCTACCACCGCCTCACCCAGATGCTCAGGCTCTGCCTCGACGGGCCCTATGACCCGCCCAGGGCGTTGCCCGCGCTCAACCTGCTGGTGGCCAACACGGCGGTAACGCCCGACATTGCCACGGCGGAGGCGCTGTTGGCAGAGGCCCAGGGCGAGGTGGCTGCCATTTTTGACCGGCTGATTGGGCCGGTTTCCTGATTTTTCCGCGACGGATTTCGGGTTCCCCTGCGTCTTGCCTTTAGGACAGCCACAAGGAGGAACCTGCCGATGACCCGACTGACCCTTGCCCTCGCCCTTTTCAGCGCCATGGCCGTGGTGCCCGCCACCGCCTTCGCCATGGAACCCTATCTGCCCAAGAGCCCGAAGGCCTTCACCAAGGTCGATGTCGATGCCAATGGCAAGGTCACCGCGGCGGAGATCACGCCGCGCGCCGAGAAGCGTTTTGACCGGTTGGATGCCGACCGCAACGGTGCCGTCTCCGCCGCGGAGCTCGACGCCGCGCTGCAGAAGGCCATGGAGCGCCGCCGCGACCGCATCCTGGCTGATCTCGACACCAACAAGGACGGCGCCATCTCCCGGGCCGAGCTCGATTCCTCGGTTGATCGGCTGATCGCCGCGGCGGACGCCGACCGTGATGGCGGCGTCACGCTGCAGGAGGCCAAGAGCTACCGTCTTGCCAAGCTCAGGAAACCCGCTACGCCTACCGGAGAACAGGCCAACTGACGAAGGGTCCGGACACACATCTTGACGACAAAGCCATCGGCTTTCCGCCAGATGACGGATGCCGGCCTGCTCGAGGCCGCCGCCGCAGGCTCGCACGCGGGCTTCGCCGAGATCGTCAGCCGCCATTACCAGCCGGTCTACCGGCTGGTGTGGCGGATGACCAACGGCGCGGCCGATGCCGAGGACATGGCGCAGGAGGCCTTCGTCAAGTTGTGGAAGAATCCGGGCCAGGTGCGCGAGGCAGCCGCCCTCAAGGGCTGGCTGATGCGGGTGGCCGCCAATGCGGTGGTCGACCGCAGCCGCAAGCCCCGCGCCGCCGCGCTGGACGATGCGCCGGAGCTCGAGGACCTGCAAGCGAGGCCCGATGCACCGCTCGACCGCGCGCAGGCAGCGCGCCTGGTGGACGCCCGCATCGCGGCCTTGCCGGAGCGGCAGCGGCTGGCGCTGTCGCTTGTGTATTTCGAGGGGCTGACCAATATCGAGGCCGCGGCCGTGCTGGAGGTGAGCGTCGATGCGCTCGAGTCGCTCCTAGCACGGGCGCGGCGTGGGCTGAAGGACAGCCTGTCATCCGAGTGGCGCGATCTGCTCGGCGGGCTGGTTGAAACGGGGCAGTGAGAGACGATGATGGAACAGGACAACAATCGTTCTGAGGACCGCGAGACCCGCGCCGTGCTGGCGCATGCCTCCGCGCCGCAGCTACCCGCTGGCGCGATGGACAGGCTGATGGCGCGCATCGCAGAGGAGCCGCAGCAGGCGAAGGTCGTTCACTTTGCGCCGCGGCCGCGCGCCGCGCCAACATTCTGGCGCTATGCAGCGGCCGTGCCGCTTGCCGCTTCGCTGGCACTGGGCGTCTGGCTCGGCGCCAATGGCAGGATGGATTTCATGATGCCCAGTGCCGTCACCGGCGGCGTGGCCCTCAATGACGATGCGCCGGTGGATGATCTGGGCGGCGTGGGCGATGCCTATGCCGAGGAGGGCACCATATGAGCGAGACCACGCCCGAGGTTGCGCGCAAACCGATCAACTGGCTGGTGGTGACGCTCGTCGCCTCGCTTGCTGTCAACCTGTTGGTCGCCGGTGCGGCTGCGGCGCGCTGGTATGTGGGGGCTGGTCCGGAGCGTTATGCCCGCCTCACCCAGACGCAATTGATCCCGCGCTTCTTCTTCCGCGACCTCGATCGCGCGCGTCGCATGGAGCTGCTGGGCGTCCTGAAGACGCAGGACAAGCAGGTCCGCGAAGGCCGCCGCGCCGTGAAGGCGCAGGTGACGGAGCTTGCCGATGCGCTGGAGACCGAGCCCTATGACCAGGCTCGCGTCACGGCCGCGGTGGAGGGCTTCACGGCGAAGAGCGAGGCGCTGTTCATGACCGGCGGCGAGGCCGCGCTGTCCGTCATCGACCAGCTTACTCCTGAAGAGCGCAAGATGATGGCGCAGCACCTTCGCAACCGCGAGGACCGTGGCCGTGGCAAGCCGGATGATGACAAGAAGCCGGATTCTCCCTGATCCCTCTGCGGTCAGGTCAAAGCCTCGAAGCCGATGATCAGCAGCTCCGCCTTTCCGCTCACCGTCAGCGGCGCGGCATCATCGAGCAGCACCGTGTCGAAGCGATGTGCCACGCCGTCCGCCACCTTCAGTTCGCCGCCCAGCACGAACAGCGCTGCCATGCCCCATCCGTGATCGATCGCCTGCGCACCGTCGATGCGCAGCCTCGCCGCCCGCATCCGTATCCGCTCCCGCCGGACCATGATGTTGAGGTCGCTGACAGGGCCATCGACAAGGGCTGCAAACACCTCCGCCTCACCGCGGAAGTCGGCGTGCCCGCCAGGCAACAGCCTCTGTGCACCATCGGCAAAGCGCAGGTCGAGGCCAGCACCTTCGAGAATGTAAAGCCGCCGGTCGATGCCTTCGAAGCGTGAGAAGGGGCCATCCTGAGACACCTCCGCTGTCGAGATGCGCCAGTCGAAATCACCGATGTCACTGCCGGGTGGAAAGCACGCGATCTGACGTGTCACGCCACCGCCGTTCTTCCAGGGCGTGGCAAGGAGGCTATCGAAGGGAATGAGGCGCAAGTCTCAAGCGACCTTGGCGGCGGCTTGGCGCAGCGGGAAGGTGACGGTCACCTCCGTGCCCTGGCCCACCGCGCTGCGAATGGTCAGCGTGCCGCCGTGGAGCTCCACGAAGGACTTGGAGATGGCAAGGCCAAGGCCCGATCCGCCGCGGGATTTTGTGAACTGGTTTTCCACCTGCTCGAAGGGCCGGCCCAGCTTTTCGATGTCGCGCGCGGGGATGCCGATGCCGGTGTCGCGAATGGCAATCGCCATCACGCCATTTGAGGCGAGTGCCGAGACAGTGATGCGCCCGCCCTCGGGGGTGAACTTCACGGCGTTGGAGAGAAGGTTGATCAGCACCTGCTTGAAGGCGCGGCGGTCGGCCCAGAGCGTGAAGCCCTGCGGCACCTGGCGCTCCACCGTCACGCCACCCTCGAAGGCGCGCGGCGTGATGAGGCGCATCACCTCGTCCAGGGCCGCATCCACCTGCAGCGTCTCGCATTCGAGCGACATGCGGCCAGCCTCGATCTTCGACATGTCGAGAATGTCGTTGATGACGTCGAGCAGGAACTGGCCGCTGCGGTGAATGTCGCGCGAGTATTCGGCATATTTGTCTGATCCCATCGGCCCGAACATCTGGGAGAGCATCACTTCCGAGAAGCCGATGATGGCGTTGAGCGGTGTGCGCAGCTCATGGGACATGTTGGCGAGGAACTCGGACTTTGACCGGTTCGCCGCCTCGGCCCGCGTCTTCTCGCGGGCATATTTGTCGGCGAGGTCGGCGAGGCGCTGGGCCTGCTGGTCGGCGAGCAGTCGCTCCTTCTGCAGGTCGCGCACCGTCATCATCAGCTCGCGCTCGGACATGCGCAGGCGCTCTTCCTGCAGCTTCAGCGCGGTGATGTCGGTGCCCACCGACACGAAGCCGCCGTCCTTGGTGCGCCGCTCGTTGATCTGCAGCCAGCGCCGGTCGGCAAGCTGCACCTCGAAGGAGCGGCCCTCGCCGCCGCCTTCGCCGCGGATGCCGGTGCGCTTGGTGATGGCGGGCTCCTTGGCGGAGCGCACCACGTCCTCATAGGCCGTGCCGGGAATGCACACGGAGGCCGGCAGCGAATGGAACTGCTGGTACTTGGAATTGCAGAGGACGAGGCGGTTGTCGGCATCCCACAGCACGAAGGCTTCCGAGATGTTCTCGATCGCGTCCTTGAGGCGGAGCTCGGCATCCTTGTTCAGCTTGTCGGCCAGCTTCTGCTGGGTGATGTCGAAGACGATGCCCATCAGGTGCGGCTGGCCTTCCGTTTCGCCAGGCGCCAGGGCCACGCGGGCCCTGAGCCACACATAGTGGCCGTCCTGGTGGCGCATGCGGAATTCCTGGTCGAAGGAGGTGATCTGACCGTCCAGCAGCTGCTCCACCGATTCTTCCAGCTGCGTGTCGCTCTCGTGGATGCGGCCCGCCATCTCCGCGAAGCTCAGGTAGTCGCCCTTCACCGGCATGCCCAGCATGTCGAACATCGAGCGCGACCAGAAGATGATGCCGCGGTTCACGTCCCAGTCCCACATGCCGCACTGGCCGCGGTCCAGCGCCTTGTCGAGGCGCGCGGTGGCCACACCGAGGATGGTGTCCGCCTCCGCCGCCTTGGCCGCCTGCCAGTGAAAGGCCGCACCCAGCAGCATGAGAACCAGGAAGGTGACGATGAACAGCGCCGTCACCTGCGTCACGCCGGAGCGCCAGGCGGAGAGCACGTCCTGCTGGCGTTGCAGCACGATCAGCGTGCCGGGATAGTCGCCCAGGTCATACATCGAGACGAAGGCCTCTTCTCCCGAGGCCAGTGTCAGCGGCGCCATCTCGCCGGTATTGATCGGCGTCTCGGTGATGAAGCTGGGCGACAGCACGCTGGTGATCGACTTGCCGTCAAGGCCTTCGGAAGCGGGCGCGCTGGCGGCAATCTCGCCTGCGCTGTTGGCAACCGCAAAAATGCGCTCCTCGGCCAGTGCTTCTGGCGGCAGCAGCGAATGGAGATAGTCGCTGCTCAGCACCGGCGGCGTGCGCCCTGCGGCCTGTGCCGCCAGCATGTCGGCCTTGATGTGCTGCGCCACGAGTTGCCCCTGCAGCGCCGAAAGCTTGTTCTGTTCGGCGACATGGGTGGTGCGGCTGTCGGTCAGCTGCACCAGCAGCGAACTGCCGAGCATGAGGAGGAAGAGAATGATGAGCGAGGTGATGAGCAGGCGCAGGTGGCGCTCGCCGATGGTGATGCGGAACCGGCTGGGCCACGGCGAAGGGAGCTTGAGGACCCTCTCCTTGAAGAACAGCTCGCCGATGTGCGTCTTGCCCAATCTTTTCCCCTGAAACCCTGCCACCCCGCGGCTGGGAGACTTTGAAAACACGGACGCCACCACTGATCGAATCACCGGCTATTGATTCGATTTGGGGGTGATTTGTCCAGTGTTTAGAATGGGATTCAGGAGCTCGCGATCTTCGACACGATCTCGTAGACATCGCGTGACAGCGAAGGCTCGGCAAGGATCCTCTCGAGCTCCGCCTGGGCGGCTGATTTTCGACTCGAATTCAACAGCTTGCAGCTTCTGAAGCCGGTGGCGAGGCGCGAGGCCACCTGCGGGTTCATGGGGTCGAGCTTCAGGATCGCGTCGGCGATCACCTTGTAGCCGGAGCCGTCCTCGGCGTTGAAACCCGCCGGATTGCCCCCCACGAAGCCCGAAAGCAGGGAATAGACCTTGTTGGGCGTCGTCCACTTGAAGTCCGGGTGCTGCGTCAGCCGTTCGATCCGCACAGCGGCGTTTGGCCCCTGGGCCTGGGCATTCAGCATCAGCCACTTGTCGATCAGCAGGTGCTCATGGGCGTGGCGCGTGTGGAAGCGGTCGAGGGCAGCCTCGCGCTCCGGGCAGTCGATCTGCATCAGCGCGGCGAGAGCGCCCATCTCGGCGCTCATGTTGTGAGCTGCCTCGAGCTCGGCGAGGGCCTGCGCGATGCCGTGCTTGGCGTTGCCCATCACCATGAGTGACAGCGCCGTCTGCCGCAGCGCGCGCCGCGCGGTAGAGGCGGGGTCGGGGCGATAGGGGCCGGGCTCGCCGGTGCGCTGCCAGATCGCGTCGAGTTCCGTGGCGAGCTGCTTCGCAATGGCGGTGCGCAGGCCATCACGCGCCGAATGCACCTTGTCGGTGTCGACGTCGGCGCCAAGTGCGGCGGCAATCTCGCTCTCGCTCGGCAGCACCAGCATCAGTGCCTTGAAGGCATCGTCCACGGCAGGGTCGTCGATGATCTTCTTCAGCGCCGCCGCATAGGCCCTGACGTCGGCCTCCGTGGCGGTGCCGCGATAGGATGCGAGCACCAGGTTGCGGCCCAGCCGCTGGCCCGCTTCCCAGCGGTTGAAGCTGTCGCCATCATGCGCCATCAGGAACAGCTCATCCGCGGTGGAGAGATTGGCCTCCATCTTCACCGGAGCTGAGAAGCCCCGGTTGAGCGACAGCACCGGGCGCGACTTCACATTGTTGAAGCGGAAGGTCTGGCGCTGCTCCGTCAGTTCAATGACCGGCGTGTTGAGCGCGCCCACGCCGTCGAGGTCCAGCGGCATGTCTGCGCCATCAGGGCCGACAAGGCCAAGCCCCAGCGGCATGTGCAGCGGCTGCTTCTCCGCCTGTCCCGGCGTCGGCTTGACCTGCTGTTCAAGCGTCAGCGTGTATTGCTTCGCGGCAGCGTCGTAGTGTCCTTCTGCCGTCACCGTGGGCGTACCGGCCTGCGTATACCATGTGAAGAACTGCGTGAGGTTGCGGCCCGAGGCTTCCGCCATGCATTGCACGAACTGCTCGACGGTTGCGGCCTCGCCGTCATGCCGCTCGAAGTAAAGGTCCATCGCCTTGCGGAAGGCCTGATCGCCAATCAGCGTCAGCATCATGCGGCAGATTTCAGCACCCTTCTCATAGACGGTGGGCGTGTAGAAGTTATTGATCTCGATGTAGGCCGAAGGCCGCGGCGGGTGCGACAGCGGGCCATTGTCCTCGGGAAACTGCCGCGCGCGCAGTGTCTTCACGTCGCTGATGCGCTTCACCGCGCGCGAGCGCAGGTCGGAGGTGAACTCCTGGTCGCGGAACACGGTGAGGCCTTCCTTCAGGCACAGCTGGAACCAGTCGCGGCAGGTGATGCGGTTACCCGTCCAGTTGTGGAAGTATTCATGCGCGATGATCGCCTCGATGTTGACATAGTCGCCATCCGTCGCGGTCTCGGGGTTGGCGAGGATGTACTTGTCGTTGAAGACGTTGAGCCCCTTGTTCTCCATCGCCCCCATGTTGAAGTCAGGGACAGCCACGATGTTGAACACGTCGAGGTCATACTCACGCCCGAAGCGCCGCTCGTCCCAGTGCATGGATTCCTTCAGCGACTCCATGGCCCACGCACAGCGCTCCTCATTGCCCTTCAGCACATAGATGCCGAGTGAGACGTGGCGGCCCGACATGGTGGTGAAGGTGTCATGCACGGCTCCTAAGTCCCCAGCCACCAGCGCGAAGAGGTATGATGGCTTGGGAAAGGGATCGTCCCACACTGCATAGTGCCGCGACGTGCCGCCGATCACGCCGTCCTCGCGCGGGTTGCCGTTGGAGAGCAGCACGGGAACAAGCGCGCGGTCTGCCTCGATCCGCACCGTGTAGCGCGCCATCACGTCCGGCCGGTCGTAGAAATAGGTGATGCGGCGGAAGCCCTCGGCCTCGCACTGGGTGCAGAACACGCCACCCGACACATAGAGGCCCGAAAGCTCGGTGTTGGCGGCTGGATTGCAGGTGGTCACGATCTCCAGCGTGAAGGGCTGCTGCGGAACCGACGAAATGGTGAGGGAAGTCTGCCCAACCTCGTACTGACCAGCCTGCAGCGCGGTGCCGTCCAGCACCAGCGACGTGAGCGTGATGCGCTCGCCATCCAGCACCAGCGGCGCGTTCTTCTCGGCACTCGCAGGGTTCGGCCGCAGCGACAGGCGTGAGCGCACTTCCGTGGCTTGCGGCTCGAGTCGGAAAGCAAGGTCCACGCTATCGATCAGATAAGGCACCGGCCGGTAGTCGGTGAGGTGGATCGGCTGTGGCGTCTCGGTCTTCATGGGGCTAAACCTATGCGTGAGTTGAGAGCATTGAACCCATGAGCCGCGCCTTTGTCAAAGAACAAGATGATGTTCCGGAAGACCTTCCCGAACGTCCGGTCAGCAGCAACCCGAATTTCGTGACTGCGCGCGGCCTGGGCCTCATCGATGCCGAGATCGACTCGTCTCGCAAATTGCTGGCGCAAGGCCAGCACGCGCAGGACAAGGCAGCCATTTCCAGAGCCTCGCGAGACCTCCGCTACTGGACCCTCAGGCGTTCCACCGCGCAATTGGTGGAGGCTGCGAAGACGCCCGCGATGGTGGGCTTCGCCACGCGCGTCTCAATCGAACGCGATGACGGACGCAAGCAGACTTTTTCAATCGTCGGTGAGGACGAGGCAGACCCATCGAATGGCCTCATCGCCTATACCTCCCCCATGGCCCGCGCGCTGATGGGCAAGGCTGTCGGCGAGTATGCCGAAGCGCCGGGCGGCGAGGTGGAGATCACGAGGCTTGAACCACACACCTGACCGATCATCACGCCGTGAGCACCATCACGGCCGGGCTTGACCCGGCCATCCTCTTTGTGGGGGCAAAAGGGATGCGCGGGTCAAGCCCGCGCATGATGATCTGCAAGTGATGTGTGGCGTGGCAAAGCTCCGCCCCGCGTTCCGGGGCGTGGCCACGCCGGGGAACGGGAGGGGCAGGGCCGGGGCGGCCTTGCGAAATCAGATTCACGATGTCAATCAGCAGCAAACACGAAAGTGAATACATACCTAACATAGGTGCTACTGAAAGTCAAGGAAAAAAGTCCGCATCTCGACTGGGAAGCCCCACCTCCCAACCCTCATCATCGTCGGGCGTGACCCGGCGATCCTTTTCGCCACCGCCAAAAAAGATGCCCGGGTCAGGCCCGGGCATGATGAGTTTGAGAGGATTAGGGAAATTCAGAACCGGTCCACCCGGAACGGCGCCATGTCAATGTTGGTCTTGGCCCCCGTCATCGCCTCGGCGATCAGCCGCCCGGTGCTCGGCCCCCAGGTGAGCCCCATGTGGCCATGGCCGAAGCCGTACCAGACGTTTGCCGTGGCTTTCGACGGACCGATCACAGGGAGCGAGTCCGGTGTGCCGGGCCTACGCCCCATCCAGCGCGTCGTCTCCGCGTCGGGCTCGCGAAGGTCCGGCAGCACAGTCTTGAAGTTCGTCCACAGCGCATCGGCGCGGGCATAGTTGGGTGCGGCATCGAGGCCCGCGAACTCGTCCGAGCCTGCGAGCCTCAGCCCCATCTCCATCGGCGTCGCCGCACCGGGCTTTCCCGCATAGGTCAGCGAGCGCGACAGGCTGACGCCCGAATTCGGCAGCACCATGTGGTAGCCGCGCTCGGCCTCCAGCAGCACCTTCTCGCCCAGCTGCTTCGCCAGCAGGTGGGAATAGGCGCCCGCACAGATCACCAGCTTGTCCAGCTTGTGCAGGCCATGATCCTTCAGCCGCAGCGCGCTCACGCGGTTGCCTTCCCGCTCCAGCGTAACCACCTCGTCCTGCAGCACCGTGCCGCCGTTCTTCACCACCTCCGCCGCGATGGACTTCACCGCGCGGCCCGGGTTGGTGAGGAAGAACCAGCCGCCGTGGAACACGCCGCAATGAACGTTCTTGCCCAGCGCCGGCTCCAGCTCGCGTGCCTCGTCGCCCGACAGGCGCTTCATCTCGTAACCGTAAGCTTTCTTGACCGCGCGCTCATTCGCCTCCGAAAGATACTGCGCCTCGTTGTCGTAAAGTCGCAGCGTATCCTGCAGCCGGATCATGTCTGCCGTGCCTGCCGCCTTCAGCAGCGTCTCGAAGTCGGAGACGACCCGCATGGCCAGGTCGGCACGTGCCGCGGTAATCGCCTTCACCCGGTCCGGCAGCGAGTTGCGGGCGAGCGACAGGAACCACGGCAGCGCCTTGGGCAGGTATGACCAGCGGATGGTGAGCGGCCCCAAGGGGTCCATCAGCCACCCCGGAATCTTCAGCAGCATGTGCGGGTGCACGGTGGGCACGATCTCGGCGAAGGCGAGGCCCCCGGCGTTGCCGAAGCTCGCCTCTTCGCCCGGCGGCACGCGGTCGACGATGGTCACCTTGTAACCTTCGCGCTGCAAAAAGGCGGCGGCCGAAACGCCGACGATGCCGGCGCCGATAATGGTGGCTGAAGGCTGGGTCACGTTCTGATATTCCTGAAGTAGTCGATGCAATGCGCCTCGAAGGCCGAGACCAGCCGTGTCTTGCGCATTTGTTTCAGCGCCGCAAGCGCGATGACGCCGCGCGCCACCTCGTCCGCGATGGGCCGCACGGCGAGCTCCTCTCCGGCATAGGAATGGTCGCCGAAGGGCCTGGTCACGAGGATGGAATATCCCAGTCCTTGCCCCACCAGCCCGCGCACCACCTCGAGTGAGGGGGACGAGAAGGCCACGTTCGGCACGATCCCGGCGCCTTCGAGGATGCGCGTGAAGTAGGTGCGGCTGGGCGCAATGTCGAGCAGCACGAAGGGTTCGTCCTTCAGCGTGATCAGCGGCACGTTCTTCAGCCGCGTGAGCTTGTGCTTGCCCGGCAGCAGCACATGCGGCGCGAAGGAGGCAAGCGGCGTCACCGTGAAGTCCTCCGGCATGTCGACGTCGTAGAGCAGGGCCAGGTCGAACTCGCCGCTCCTCACGCCCTTCAGCAATTCGTCCTGCGTTCCCTCCGCCATGCGGATCGTGACGCGCGGGTGCTGGCTCATGAAGCCCTTGATCAGCGGCGGCACGAAGGACGGCGCGATGGTGGCGAAGCTGGCAAGTGCGAGCTGGCCCTCGATGGCGGTGCCCGCCGCCGCCGTGTCGCGCTGCAGGTCCTGCGCGTGGGTGAGCAGGTTCCGCGCCTCGGCGAGGAAGCGCAGCCCGGCGGGCGAGGGGCTCACGCCTTGCGCATGGTGGCGGATGAACAGCTGAAGCCCGATCTGCGCCTCGAGCTTGGCGAGCGAGGCCGAAAGCGTGGGCTGGGCCACCCCCAGATGCGCCGAGGCGGCCGCCACCGAGCCATGGTCCCAGATCGCCACGGCATATTCGATCTGGCGCAGCGTATAGCGCAGCATCGCAAAATCCTATTCAACGGCCCGATATAATCTATTTTTCCGATGTCACGCCCCATGTCAAGTTTTTGCCATCTGAACGGAGGGAACGGGCAGATGAACGCGATGGCAAAGCCGCCCGTACGGGTGGAGGATTTTCTGGCCGCTATGGGACTGGCCGCCACCGGCGTCTCGGTGGTGACGACCGACGGCCCCGCCGGCCGCTTCGGCCTCACGGTGAGTGCGGTGTCCTCGGTCTCGGCCGAGCCGCCGCTGGTCCTCGTCTGCATCAACCGCAAGAGCCCCGCCATGGCGGCGGTGGAGGCAAACGGCGTCTTCGCCGTCAACCTGCTGTCCGCCGCCCACCGCGCCTATGCCGAAACCTTCTCTGGCCGCCCGCGCGAGGGCAGCCCCTTCGATTTTGCCAACCATGACTGGCGCGACGGCGAGACCGGCCTGCCGCTGGTCACCGATGCCACCGCCATCTTCGAATGCGAAACGCATGACCGGCTCGATGCCGGCACGCACCGCATCTTCATCGGCCGCGTCGTCGCCGCGCACTCCGGTGCCGCCGACCCGCTGGTCTATTGCAACCGCGCCTTCCGGCGCATCGTCACTCACGAAGGACTCTGAACCATGATCAGGACTGGCGAACAATTCCGTGACTCGCTGCGCGACGGCCGCGAAGTGTGGATGAATGGCGAGCGCATCAAGGACGTGACGCGCCATCCGGCCTTCAAGCCTTTGGTCGACATCCGTGCCCGCATCTACGACATGCAGCACGAGGAGAAGACGAAGGAGATCATGACCTATGAGGAGAACGGCGAGCGTTTTCCCATCGGGCTCCGCCTTCCCTTCGAGAAGAAGGACTGGGACGACAAGCGCCTCGCGGTCGATACCGTGATGAATGACATCGGCGGCGTGGTCACCCGCGTGGGTGACGAGACCATCGGCGAGATGTGGTCGCTGTGGGACGGCAAGGACATCCTGAACGAGATCGACCCGCGCTTCGCCGAGAACATCGAGCGCCACATCCACCTCGTCATCAAGAACGACCCGTTCCACGTCTCCGCCAACACCGACCCCAAGGGCGACCGCTCCAAGCGCCCGCAGGACCAGGACCCGGACATGCTCGTCCACGTGGTGAAGGAAACCGACGCCGGCATCGTCATCCGCGGTGCGAAGTATGAAACCGCCGCGGCCTATTCCAACCAGGCCTTCCTCAAGCCGACGATTGCCAACTGGGGCGACTCCAAGCTCTCGGAATATGCGCTGGGCTGCATCGTCAAGATGGATGCACCGGGTGTCAAACATATCTGCCGCACCGGCTTCACGGGGCGCGCGCCTGAGCGTGACTATCCCCTGTCGAACAAGTTCGACGAGGTCGATACGCTGATGATCCTCGACAATGTGCTGATCCCCTGGGAGGACATCCTCTTCTACCAGCACACGCGCGCCGCCGCCTTCATCCGCCAGACGCTGCACCGCTATTCGGCCTTCCCCTTCGTGCAGCGCACACTCAGCTATGCAGACCTCATCATCGGGGCGGCCCTGTGGAACGCACGGCAGACCGGCCTCGACAAGCAGCAGGCGGTGCAGGAGAAGCTGGCCGAGCTCGCCATCTGGCGCGAAGGCATCAACGCGCACTTGACGGCCTCGATCGCCATGGGTGAACGCAGCCCCAATGGCCTCCTGATGCCCAACCAGTCGCTGCTGTTCACCGGCCGCTGCCACGCGCTCAACAACCTGCCGCGCATGATGCACATCGCGCGCGAACTCTGCGGCGGCCAGATCTGCGTGACGCCCGACTCGGCCGTGTTCGACCACCCGGAAACCAAGAAGTGGATGGACAAATACTATACGGTGAACGACGAGTGGCAGGCCGAGGACCGCCGCAAGCTGCTGGCGCTGGCGCGTGATGCGCTGAACTCGGACTATGCCGGCCACCGCCTCACCTTCCAGCTCTTCGCCCAGTCCGCACCCTTCGCCCAGTCAGCCGCCGTCTACCGCACCTTCGACTGGAACCACGCGCTGAAATTCGCCCAGAAGGCGGGCGGACTTTCCGATAACATCTGGGGTGTCACCAAGCAGGCCGCAGAGTAATCTCAGGCTCCAGAATCACGAGGAACCAAAAATGACCGCCCACAAGCGCATCCGCCCCTTCAACACCAGGGACACCTACCCCGAGCAGAAGCTCGACAATGACCTCTGCCAGGGCGTCGTGGCGCGCGGAGCCACGGTGTTCCTGCGCGGCCAGGTCTCCCAGGACCTCGACACGCGCGAGTCGCTGCACGTGGGCGATGCCTCGGCACAGACGGCCAAGACCATGGCCAATATCAAGATGCTGATGGAGGAGGCGGGCGGCAACATGGACCATATCTGCCGCATCGTCGTCTACCTGACCGACATCCGCTACAGGCAGGACGTTTATCGCGAGATGGGCAAATGGCTGAAGGGCGTGTTCCCGTGCTCCACCGGCCTTGTCATCACCGCGCTGGCAAGGCCGGAGTGGCTCGTCGAGATCGAAGTGACCGCCGTCATCCCGGAATAGGAGATCAGGCATGGTCCAGCCACCCGACGTAAAGCGCGCGCTCAAGACGCTGGCCACGGTGGCGGCCACGCCATTCTCCCAGGCGGACACCATTCCGCCGATCCTCTATTCCTCGGAGGAAGTGCACCACCTGGAGAAGGAACGCATCTTCGCCAGGGAATGGGTGTGCCCCGGCCTCGCGGCGGACCTTCCCAACCCCGGCGACTACATCACCTTCTCCATCAACGACCAGCCGGTGCTGACGCTCCGCGGCGAGGATGGCGTGGTGCGCAGCTTCTCAAACGTCTGCCTGCACCGCATGATGCCGCTCGTCGAAGGCCGCGGCTCCTGCGGGCGCAAGCTCGTCTGCCCTTATCACGCATGGACCTATGACTCGCAGGGCAAGGTCATAGGTGCCGGCCACATGGGCGGCCGCGATCCAACCTTCGACAAGAAGCAGTATCGCCTGCCGGAAATCCGCACCGAGATATGGGAAGGCTGGGTCTACGTCACGCTCAATCCCGATGCGCCATCGGTCGCCAGCCTGCTGGCGCCGCTGCTGCCTGTGGTGGCGAACTACGGCATGGAAGGCTACATTCCGGTCATCCATCAGGACCACACCTGGGCCACCAACTGGAAGCTCCTCAACGAGAACTTCATGGAAGGCTATCACCTGCCCGTGGCGCACAAGGCGACGGTGGGTGCGTGGTTCCCCGTGGAGGACACTGTGTTCCCTGAGGCCGTGCATGACGCCTTCACCTACCAGACCTTCACCAAGGACGAGAATGCCCGCTATGGCCGCGCGCATCCCTCCAACACCAGGCTCAAGGGCAGTGAGCGCTTCACCTCCATCCTGCCCACCATCTTCCCCACCCACATGTATGTGCTCGCACCCGATCACCTCTGGTACCTGTCGCTCAGGCCGGAGGGCACGGGCCATGTCCACCTGCGCTTCGGCATCGCGCTGGCGCCGGAGGTGCACGAGGCGCTGGGCGATGGACGCGATGCCTGGGTGAAGGAGTTGGCGGACTTCTTCGACCGCGTGAATGCCGAGGACAAGTTCGTGGTTGAAGGCATCTACCAGGGATCGAAGGCACCCTACGCCACGCGCGGGCCGCTGAGCTGGCTCGAGCGCGAAATCCATGACTTTGCCCGCTACCTTGCAAAGAGGCTCTGCTGATGGCGCACCGCCGCACCGGCTTTTTCTTCGACGAGAAGTGTCTCTGGCACTTCGGCAAGCCCTTTGCGCTGTTCTTCCCCGTCGGTGGCTGGGTGCAGCCGCCCAATGCCTCAGGCTTCTGCGAAAGCCCTGACAGCAAGCGGCGGCTGAAGAGCCTGATGGATGTTTCGGGTCTCACCGACGTGCTGGACGTGCGCTCCGCACCGATGCTGGCGCGTGAGGACTTGGCTCGCGTCCACACCGCAGCCTATCTTGACCGCTTCGCCGACCTGAGTGCCAAGGACGGTGGTGACTTGGGCTTCGAGACGACCATCGGCCCGGGCGGCTATGACATCGCACGCGTTTCGGCCGGGCTCGCGGCGGAGGCGGTTGACGCGGTGCTGAAGGGTGAATTGCGCAATGCCTATTCGCTGTCGCGCCCGCCCGGCCATCACTGCCTGGCCGACAGCGGCATGGGCTTCTGCCTGCTCGCCAATGGTGCACTCGCCATCGAGCGGGCCATTGCGCTCCACAAGCTGTCGCGCGTCGCCGTCATCGACTGGGACGTGCACCACGGCAATGGCACCGAAGCGATCTTCTACGAGCGCCCTGACGTGCTCACCATCTCGCTTCACCAGGAGCGCTGCTTCCCGATCGAAACCGGTGCCGCGAAGGACCGCGGCCGGGGCAGGGGCGAGGGTTACAACATCAACGTGCCGCTGCTGCCCGGCGGCGGGCACCAGAGCTATGTTGATGCGATGGAGCTCATCGTGCTGCCGGCGCTGGAGCGCTATCGGCCGGAACTCATCATCGTCGCCTGCGGCTATGACGCGAGCGTCGTCGATCCGCTGGCCCGCATGATGGCCCACAGCGACACTTATCGCTATCTCATGCAGACGACGCTCGATGCGGCCAGTGACCTCTGCAATGGCCGCGTGGTGGTGATGCACGAGGGCGGCTATTCCGAAGCCTATGTGCCCTTCTGCGGCCATGCGCTGATCGAGGCGATGGCGGGCCATCGCACGGAGGTCGTCGATCCCAATCTCGATTACGCCCGGCAGCAGCAGCCGGGCGAGGACTTCCAGAAACTGCAGCGCCGCCTTCTCGAAGAGATGGCGAAGGAACTCTGACGGAGATTTGAACACATGACCTTTTCCATCGCCGGCCGCTGCGCCAAGTCGGGCGCCTTCGGCGTCGCCATCACCACCTCGTCGATTGCCGTGGGCGCGCGCTGTCCGCATGCGCGTTCGAAGGTAGGCGCCGTGGCCACCCAGAACGTCACCGACCCTAATCTGGGGCCCCTGCTGCTGGACTTCATGGAAAAGGGCCTGAGTGCCTCCGATGCCATCGCCGCCGTGATGAAGGACCGCCCCTTCATTGATTATCGCCAGCTGACGGCGGTGGACAATCAGGGCCGCTCCGCCACCTGGTCGGGCAAGCACATCCTCGGCACGCATGGCGTTTCGGAACAGCGTGACTGTGTGGCGGCGGGCAACCTGCTGAAACACGCAACCCTTCCCAACACCATGACGGATGCCTTTGCCGCCAATGCCGACCAGCACCTCGCCGAGCGACTGCTGCGCGCGCTCGAGGCGGGTCACAACTCGGGTGGTGAGGAGGGTCCGGTGCATTCGGCAGCCCTCATCGTCTATCACGAACAGGCCTTCCCGCTGGTCTCGCTGCGCGTTGACTGGGATGACGAGAACCCGATCAGGGTGCTCCGCCGGTTGTGGGAGGACTACAAGCCGCAGATGGGCGCCTATCTGCAGCGCGCGATCGATCCCACCCAGGCGCCGAGCTACGGCGTGCCGGGGGACCCGTAGGAAGCCGTCCCGGCCCCTTCCATTCATCATGGCCGGGCTTGACCCGGCCATCCTCTTTGTGGCGGGAGAAGGGGACACGCGGGTCAGGCCCGCGTGTGATGAACAGAGCATGCTTGTTGCGGCCGATGACATTGCCGTGAGCCTCTTCAAACCCGCTCGGACTTGCCTCATCTTTGTCTCATCAACAGGAGAGTGCGATGGCAAGGACCTACAAGGGCGGCTGCCTATGCGGTCACATACGGTTTGCGGCGGAAGGGCCGCCGCTCAGGCCGCACACCTGTTCCTGCACCATGTGCCAGCATCATTCCGGCGCATTGACGCTGCATTGGGTGGAGTTTCCGGCGGAGAAGGTTCAGTGGAGCGCGAAGCCTTCGGTCTGGCGTTCATCGGATTATTCGAGCCGCAGTTTCTGCCCCAAATGCGGCTCCACGCTTGGCGCCATTGACGACAAGCCGGTGGTGGCGCTGGTGCTCGGCAGCTTTGACTCTGCCAACCGCAAGGAACTGGCGCCGGAGCGTCACTCTTATGTCGGCAAGCAGCCGAAGTGGATGAAGGCGTGATTGCCAATCTCCACCCCGTTCATCATGCGCGGGCTTGACCCGCGCATCCGCTTCGTCGCCACCAAAGAGGATGACCGGGTCACGCCCGGCCATGATGAAGAGGGAGGAGAGGGCTAAGCCGAAAGCTTCTCCACCAGCCGTTCCAGCATCCGGTCGCACTGCGCCATCTGCGCTTCGCTCACGTGTTCGTCGGGCTTGTGCGCCACCGCGATGTTGCCGGGGCCGCAGACGACGGCGGGCGTGCCGAGTGCCTGCTGGAACAATCCGCCCTCGGTGCCGAAGGTGATCTTGCCGGTTGAATTGCCGCCGGTGAGTGCATGGACGAACTTCACCGCCTCGCTGTCGACCGGCGTGTTCATGGCGGGATAGCTTTGGAGGTCCATGAACTCGAAGCGCGCGTGCTCGAAGACGCCGCGATAACCTTCCGCGATCTTCTCTGCTGCGGCCTTGATGCGCGTCACGATGGCGTGCTGGTCGTCCTCGGGCAGGTAGCGGATCTCGAAATCGAAGCTGCAGCGGTTGGGCACGATGTTCATCACTTCGCCACCCTGCATCTTGCCAACGTGCAGCGTGGTGTAGGCCACCTCGTAGTCGCCATCGCGCACGCCGTTCTCGGCGATGTCCGTCTGGATGGCGCGGATCGCGCCGATGAGATCGGAAGCCATGTAGATGGCGTTGACGCCGATGGGTGCGAGGCTCGAATGCGCTTCAAGGCCATGCGCAGTCACGCGGAAGCCGAGCTTGCCCTTGTGCGCGGTGACGGCCTGCATCAGCGTCGGCTCGCCGACGATGCACAGGCGCGGCTTCACCGGCGCATCCTTCAGAATGTCGAGCAGGCGCCTGACGCCCACGCAGCCGATCTCCTCATCATAGGAGAAGGCGAGGTTGATCGGTGTGTGCAGCTTGCGCGACGACGCGATCTCGGCGGCGCGCAGGCAGCAGGCGATGAAGCCCTTCATGTCTGCCGTGCCGCGGCCGAAGTAGTTGCCGTTGCGCCTTTCCATCTTGAAGGGATCGGACGACCACGCCTGGCCCTCGACGGGGACCACGTCGGTGTGGCCGGAGAGCACGATTCCCGGCACGTCCTTCGGGCCGATGGTGGCCCAGAGGTTTGCCTTCCGGCCATCCTCATTGTGCACCAGCATTGTTTCGATGCCAAAGCCGCCAAGAAAATCGCGCACATAGGCGATGAGGTCGAGGTTCGAGTCCCGGCTGACGCTCGGGAATGCGATCAGTTTTTCAAGGTGTTCGAGAGAGGTTTTCATGGTGGCCCAATGTCGCGGCAGTTATCGCCGTTCCTGCCGGGAAATTTGACACATGTCAAAGCAGGCATGGGCAGGCTGGCTTATCCATCAGAGGCACGGTGGTTTCGGCCAGCGTGCTGGCGGGGTGGGTCTCCTGAGAAAGTTAGCTGTCGCTTCGTTCCCCCCTTTCCTGGGGTCCCCCCGCCTCCTCCCTTTGCCTGGGTCCCGCTTGCGGGACCCTTTTTCTTTGTAGAGTGGCCTTTAGGGCCACTGTGCTCCCACTCGCGCCGTCTCGATGGCATAGAGCGACGAGGTGGCGGTGATGAACATGCGCGACTTGCCGAAGCCGCCGAAGGTGAGGTTGGCGACCGTCTCCGGCACCAGGATGCGGCCGAGCCGCTCTCCGTCTTTGGTATAGCAGTGGATGCCGTCGCCGGCGGAAATCCACAGCAGGCCTTCGGTATCGACCCGCAAGCCATCCGGCACCTTGTTGTCGATGACGGCGACGACGCGGCTGTCCTTCAGCACCTTGTCATCCACCACCTTGAAGCCGCGCACGTGGCGGGGGCGGCCTTCCTCGAAGCCGAAGCCATCGCCGCGCGCATAGCCTGAGTCGGCGATATAGAGTTCCTGCTCGTCGGGCGAGAAGGCGAGGCCGTTCGGGCGGTCGAGGTCATCGGCCACCACGCTCAATTCGCCATTGGCTGGATCGAAGCGGTAGACATTGTTGTTGCCGATCTCGCTGTCGGCCTTGATGCCCTCGTGGTTCGAGATGATGCCGTAGGGGGGGTCGGTGAACCAGATGGTGCCGTCGGATTTCACCACCACGTCATTGGGCGAGTTCAGCCGCTTGCCGTTCCAGTGGCTGACGATCATCTCGTAGCGGCCGTCCAGATAGGTGCGGCTCACGCAGCGCCCGCCATGTTCACACGAGATCATGTTGCCCTCGCGGTCACGCGTGTGGCCGTTGGTGCGCTGCGACGGCTGGCGGAACACCGAGAGTCCGTTGATGGGCGACCAGCGCATCATGCGGTTGTTGGGAATGTCGGAGAAGCGCAGCTCGTTCAGCTCGGAAAACCACACCGGCCCTTCGGCCCAGATGAAGCCGGTGGCGAGCCTGGTGAGTGCGGCCCCCGCCGGGAAGAGGTCAAGGAACTTGTGGCTGTCGGGTGCAAGGCAGGCGGCGTGCTTGGTCATGATCGTGTCTCAGCCCTTGATGATGGTCGGAATGCGGGTGGCGGGCGGCGTGTTGCGGCTGCGCTGGCATTTGACCTGCCCGTCGATCACCACCATGCCGATGCCGGGAAGGTCGCCGAGCTCGATCGAGTGCAGCAGGTTTTCGCCCGCCGAATGCTGTGCCTTGTCCATGAACACGAAATCCGCCGCGCGGCCCACTTCGATGAGGCCGCAGTCGAGCTTGCGCATGCGTGCCGTGTTGCCGGTAGCAAGGCAGATGGCCTGTTCGGCGGGAAGTTCGCCCAGTGAGGACAGCATCGACACCATGCGCGCGATGCCGAGTGGCTGCACGCCAGAGCCCGCCGGCGCATCGGTGCCGAGGATGACGCGGTGCAGTTCCTTCATCTCACGCGCCAAACGCAGCGTATAGATTGCCGCGCGTTCATTGCCGTTGTGCACGATCTCCAGCCCGCGCTTGCAGCCCTCGCAGATGCAGCGGATCTGCTTGTCAGGCAGCGCCGTGTGCCCGCCGTTGATGTGGCCCACCACATCGGTGTCAGCATCGAGCACGACGTCGGCGTCGATGAGGCCCGAACCGGGGATGGAAGGTCCGCCGGTGTGGATGGTGCTCTGGATGCCATATTTCCGCGCCCACGCCACCATGCGCCGCGCGGTGGGTCCGTCCTTCACGCCGCCCAGGCCCACTTCGCCCAGGAGTGTCACACCCGCATCGGCGAGGTCCTTGAAATCCTGCTCCACCATCTCGGGTTCGATGCAGGGGGCACCCGCATGTACCTTGACACCCGACGGACGGAAGTTGGCGAATTGCCGCTGCGCAGAGATCGCCAATGCCTTGAGGCCGATGACATCACGCGGGCGGCCCGGCGTGTGCACTTCGCCTGCCGAGATCATGGTGGTGACGCCGCCATTGAGGTTGGAGTCGATCCAGCCGACCTGGTTCTGGCGCGGCGTCCAGTCGCCTGCCACCGGGTGCACGTGGCTGTCGATCAGCCCCGGCGTCAGTGCGGTGCCATTGGCATCGATGATGTGGGTTGCGTGGTCCTGGTCGACATCCTTGGCGCGGCCGATGGCGGTGATGCGGCCATTCTCGGCCACCACCGTGTCGGCATCGAGGATGGGGTTTTCGATAGCGCCTGACAGCAGCAGGCCGATGTTGCGGATCACCAGTTTCTGCGGACCGGTGGAACCGGCCGAAGCGTCATGCGCCATGTTGTCCTCCTGGCAAACGCGCTGCTTCTGGGGCAGCGTCAAGGTTGGCATACTGCGTCATGGAAGGATGCCTGTCGAGGGCAGGGGAGACACATGAAGATCATCCGCAAGTCCGATCTGGTCGAGGGGCGCTGGCGCAATGGCATGGGCGTGTCTTGGGACATCGCCTCCGACCCGCCGGGGGTGGACGACTTCGGCTGGCGCTTCGCCATCGCCCGCATCGATGCTGACGTGCCCTTCTCAAACTATCCGGATACCGACCGCATCTTCACCCTGATCGAGGGTAACGGACTCGACCTCGCATTCGAGGGCCACCGCAGCCTCGCCGTCCACCGCCGCTTCGTGCCGCATCCTTACCCGTGCGACGTGCCGACATTCTGCCACCTCCGCGAAGGCCCGTGCCGCGCGCTGAACCTGTTCACCAGGCGCGGCCGTTGGCGGGCTGCGCCCGATATCCTGTCGAGCGGGGCGGAGATCAGTCACACTGGCCCCATCCTGCTCTTTGCGTTGCAGGGAGCGGCGGATGTGAACGGCCACGCGATGGGCGAGGGCGATGCCGCCATTGCGGCGGACACCATCACGGCGGATACTGAGGGATTCCTCTACGTGGCGCGGTTGTTCGCCTTGTGATTGGCCTGCGCAATCTTTCCCGCTAGAAGGCCGCCAAAGAGATCGGAGACAGTTTCATGAAAGCGCGTGTTCAGTGGCTCGACGGCCGGGCCTTCGTCGGTGAATCAGGCTCGGGCCATGCCGTGGTGATGGATGGAGCGCCGGAGTCCGGTGGCCGCAATGTCGGCGTCCGCCCCATGGAAATGCTGCTGCTGGGCCTCGGCGGCTGCACCGCCTTCGACATCGTGATGATCCTCGAACGCATGCGTGAGAAGGTGACGGGCCTCGACATCGCGCTCGAAGCCGAGCGCGCTGGCGAAGACCCCAAGGTCTTCACGTACGTCAAACTCATCTACAAGGTCACCGGTCGCAGCCTGAAGCCGGCCAATGTCGAGCGCGCGGTGAACCTCTCGGCGGAGAAGTACTGCTCGGCGTCGGCCATGTTCGGAAAGACGGCCATGATCGAGCACAGCTTCGAGATCATCGAGGATGGGGCCGCCGCCACGGCTTGATCGGCAATTTCCTGCTCCAGGGGTTGCGCATTGGAATGGGCTGCAACTGTGGCGATTGTCTTGGCTCTGGCCCGCCCGATGTCCCCGGCATCCGGCGGGGGCGGGGCCTTCGCAAAATGCATGGCCGACCCAGGGACAGGCTGATAAGCTCTTGAAAACGTGGGGTCAGCGCCTGTGGAGACGCTTAACCATGCCCCCGCTGCCGCTGGCATCGGCCAGCCAAATCAGCCTATCATTCGCCCGATGCCGGGCCGCTGTCTGGCAGCTTCTTCGCAGAAACTTGCCCGCCCCGCGCCCTGCCGGCGCGCCGGCGGGCATTTTTGCTTTCTGGAAGTTGCGGAAATGAACTAATCTTCTCACGGGTTTAAACGTGGAGAAGGGACGACTCATGACCAATAACGTAACCAATGCGCGTGGCCTCGGGGCCGGCGCGCTGCTGCTGCATGGCCTTGCCAAGCACTGGTGGGTGCTGGCGCTTCGCGGCGTCGCTGCCATCGTGTTCGGCGTGCTGGCCTTTGCCTGGCCGGGCATCACCATCCTCAGCCTCGTCATGCTCTATGGCGCCTATGCGTTCGTAGATGGCGTGTTCTCGATCTTCGCTGCCATCGGCGGCGGCACCCCGGCACCGCGCTGGTGGCTGGCGGTTGTCGGCATCCTCGGCATTCTGGCGGGCCTCATCGCCTTTGCCAACCCGGTGCTGGTGGGTCTTTACCTCCTGTGGTTCATCGGCGCCTGGGCGATCGTCAGCGGCGTCATGGAAATCATCGGCGCCATCCGTCTCCGCAAGGAGATCGACAATGAATGGTGGCTGATCCTGCACGGCCTGATCTCGGTGCTGTTCGGCATCTTCCTGTTTGCCGAACCGCTGACCAGCGCGCTCGCCCTCATTTGGGTGATCGGCGCCTATGCCGTTGCGGCAGGCGTGATCATGATCATGCTGGCGTTCAAGCTCAAGGGCCACAGCGGCCACGCGAAGTGATCTTCCAAGATCTGTTGCTGAATGGAGAGCGGCCCTCGGGCCGCTCTTCTTTTTTATGCCTCGTCGCGCGTGGGGATGAGTTCCGCCGCCGCCCGTTCCTCGGGCCGCTGGCTTGCCGCAAGGCCCTGCGCCACACCGCGCCGGTCGGCCTCCGAGCGGTTCTGGCTCATCTTCTTCTTGCCTTCGAGCCGGGCGATGGGCAGCCGCAGTCCGACGATGCCGCGAAGCTGTGATGCGATGTAATCGGCAGGCGCATCGCTCACCTCCCACGGACGAGCGCGCTCGCCCTCATGAAGCCGGGTGAGGCGCGTCACCACCGCCAGCAGGCGCTCGGAATCCTCAAAGAATTCCACCGGGCCGTGGGCCTGCACGGTCACGTAGTTCCACGTCGGCACCACCTTTCCGGTCTCCTGCTTGGTCTGATACCAGGAAGGCGTGATGTAGGCGTCAAGCCCCATGAACACCGCCACGGCCTCGCCGATCACCGGCAGGCGCCACTGCGGATTTGCGCGCGCGAGGTGCCCGTAAAGCGTTCCGAATTCGCCCTCGCTCTCGTCGAGCAGCAGCGGCAGTGGTGACACCTGCGGACCCTCCGCCGTCGCTGTCACCAGGTTGGCAAGGCGTGCGGCACGCACGCAAGCGAAGATGCTGTTGCGGTCATCGACTTTGAAGGCAGGCGGCATGTACATGTCGAAGTGTCCTCTTCTGTCCTGCCGCATCGCGCGGAAGCGCCATGGCGCACAGGTCCGGTTTTGCCTTTGCCGACCAGACCAGCGGGATCAGTGAACCGGGCGGCGCGCCAGCGAAAGGCCCACGCCCAACGCGATCATCGCCCAGCCGGATGACTGGCGCAGGCGCGAGATCAGCCCGGGCCGCGCCGCAGCACCCTGCCGGATGCGCCATGCGAGAACCACCGCCACCAGGTCTCCCAGCGTGTTGAGGACCACCGAGATGAAACCCAGCACTACGAACTGCAACGCCACGGAGCCCGCTGCCACATCGACGAACTGAGGCACGATTGCGATGGGTGGCTGCTGTTGCGCGGACGTCTCACGTCACGCGTGCGCCGTCACGGACCGTGTCAGATGTGGCTATGAGGGGAGGGTGGTGGGCGATACTGGACTCGAACCAGTGACCCCTGCGATGTGAACACAGTGCTCTACCAACTGAGCTAATCGCCCGTGCCTTTTAGGGTGAGCAGCGTATAGGCGGAAGGCTGCGACGAAGTCAAGGAGCGCTTCAGGCCTCGGCGAAAAGCTCCTGGATGGCGTCATAGGCCTCGTCGAAATGGGTGATCAGCCGGTCCGGGCCATAGTCCGCCACCGGGCGCGGGGTATAGCCGAAGGGCACCGCGATCACCGGCACGCCGGCGTTGCGGGCTGTCAGGATGTCGGTCTCGCTGTCGCCCACCATCAGGGCGCGCGGGCTGTCGAGATTGAGGCGGTTCACGGCCTCGTAGAAGGGCTTGGGGTCCGGCTTGGCGATGCCCAGCGTGTCAGGGCCCACCACGGAGCCGAAATATCTCGCGAGGTCGAGGGCGTCGAGCAGCTGCACCGACAGGCCTTCGAGCTTGTTGGTGCAGACGCCGAGCCCGAAGCCCTCGTCCTTCAGGCGCTCCAGCAGCCGGACGAGGCCGGGGAAGGGGGCGCTGCCATGGGCGATGTTGGCCGCATAGAAGTCGACGAAGCGCCGGTAATCGACCTCCACGTCATAGGCATCGGGCAGGCCTCCCGTTGCGGCAAGGCCGCGGGTGAGGAGTGCCCGGGCGCCATGGCCCACGAAGGCGCGGACTTCCGGCATTTCCAGCGGCCTGCGACCCATCTCGACCAGCACGAAATTGGTGGCCCGCATCAGGTCGGGTGCCGTGTCCACCAGGGTGCCGTCGAGGTCGAAAATCACCGCACGATCGGGCAAGACTGCCTCCATAAACTCGCATTTGGTTTCGGGCCGGACCCCGTGCTAAGAGGCCGCCACCCGAATGACAGGAGATCTCAATGGATATCCGCAAGACCCAGGCGCTGCGCGATTTACTGAAGGACAAGTCCCTTCTCAAGGACAAATGCTACATCGACGGCAAGTGGGTCTCTGGCTCCGCCACCATCGACGTCACCAACCCGGTTGACGAAAGCGTCATCGGCACGGTGCCGAAGCTGGGCGCTGCGGAAACCCGCGTGGCCATCGAGGCCGCACAGCGCGCACAGAAGGAATGGGCCAGGAAGACCGCCAAGGAACGCGCTGCCATCCTGCGCAAGTGGTTCAACCTCATGCTGGAGAACCAGGAAGACCTGGCCCAGATCATGACGGCCGAACAGGGCAAGCCGCTCGCCGAGTCGCGCGGTGAGATCGCCTATGGCGCCTCCTTCATCGAATTCTTCGCCGAAGAGGGCAAGCGCATCTATGGCGAGACCATTCCGTCTCCCTGGCCCGCCGCCCGCATGGTGGTGATCAAGCAGCCGGTTGGCGTCGTCGCCGCCATCACGCCGTGGAACTTTCCCAATGCCATGATCACCCGCAAGGCCGGCCCGGCACTTGCCGCCGGCTGCGCCTTCGTCTGCAAGCCCGCCAACGAGACGCCCTATTCGGCGCTCGCCCTGTGCGAGCTCGCCGAACGCGCCGGCATTCCGGCCGGCGTATTCTCGGTCTTGACCGGTGTCTCGCGCGAGATCGGTGCCGAGATGACCTCGAGCCCCATCGTCCGCGCGCTGACCTTTACGGGCTCGACGGAAGTTGGCCGCGTGCTCATGGCGCAGTGTGCGCCCACAATCAAGAAGGTGGGCCTCGAACTGGGCGGCAATGCTCCCTTCATCGTGTTCGACGATGCCGACCTCGATGCCGCCGTGCAGGGCGCCATGCTGTCGAAGTACCGCAACGCCGGCCAGACCTGCGTCTGCGCCAACCGCATGCTCGTGCAGGAAGGCGTCTATGATGCCTTCGCCGAGAAGCTCGCCGAGGCCGTGAAGAAGCTCAAGGTAGGCGACGGCACGGAGCAGGGTGTCACGACCGGCCCGCTCATCAACAAGGCAGCGATCGCCAAGGTGCAGGAGCACATCGACGACGCCGTCAAGAAGGGCGCCAAGATCATCGTCGGCGGCAAGTCGCTGGGTGGCAACTTCTTCGAGCCGACGCTGATCCGTGACGTGACGGCCGACATGGCAGTCGCGCGTGAGGAGACCTTCGGCCCCGTGGCCCCGCTCTTCAAGTTCAAGACCGAGGAGCAGGCGATCGAGATGGCGAATGCCACCGAGTTCGGCCTGGCCTGCTATTTCTATTCGCGTGACATCGGCCGCGTCTGGCGCGTGGCGGAAGGCCTCGAATACGGCATGGTCGGCATCAACGAGGGCATCATCTCGACGGCGGAAGCGCCGTTCGGCGGTGTCAAGGAATCAGGGCTCGGCCGCGAGGGTTCGCACCATGGCGTCGAGGAATATCTGGAAATGAAATACATGCTGATGGGTGGGCTCAACAAGTGACCGCAGACGAACAGAAGAAAGCCGCGGCCATTGCCGCACTCGAATATGTGAAGCCCGGCAACAAGGTCGGTCTCGGCACAGGCTCCTCCGCTAACCACTTCATCGAGGCCCTGGCCGAGAAGGTGCGCGGCGGGCTCGACGTCGAGTGCGTGGCCACCTCGCGTGCCAGCTTCCAGCTGGGCCAGAGCCTCGGCCTCAAGATGACAACGCTCGAGAAGCAGCCGCATCTCGACGTGACGGTTGATGGTGCCGATGAGTTCGACGACAAGTACCAGCTCATCAAGGGCGGCGGCGGTGCACTGCTGGTCGAAAAGATCGTCGCCACCTCGTCGCGCTACATGGTGGTGATCGCCGATCAGTCGAAGATGGTCAACGCGCTGGGCAAGTTCCCGCTGCCTGTCGAAGTCGTGCCCTTCGGCGTCAACGCCACCGCCTGGAAGATCGATCGCGCGCTGCGCATCTGTGATCTCAAGGGCAAGCAGGTGTTGCGCGTCAAGGATGGCAAGCCGTTCGTGACCGACAGCGGCAATGCCATCATCGACGTCACCATCGGCCACATTCCGGAGCCGCGCCGGCTCGACAGCCTGCTGAAGGCGATCCCCGGCGTCGTTGATCACGGCCTGTTCATCGACATCTGCGGCATCGTGCTGATGGGCACCGATGACGGCGTGAAGACGTTCCGCAAGGGATGACCGGCTTCGACTACGATCTCTTCGTCATTGGCGCGGGCTCCGGCGGGGTCCGCGCTGCACGCATTGCGGCCCGCTATGGTGCGCGGGTCGCGGTGGCCGAGGAGTATCGGGTCGGCGGCACCTGCGTGATCCGCGGCTGCGTGCCGAAGAAGCTCTTCGTCTATGCCTCGAAATTTGCCGAGGAGTTCGAGGATGCGGTGGGCTTCGGCTGGACCACCGACAAGGTCACCTTCGACTGGTCGACGCTGATCGAGAACAAGGATCGTGAGATCGACCGCCTCAACAAGGCCTATATCCGCAACCTCGAGGGGGCCGGCGCCGAGCTGATCCTCGAGCGCGCCACGGTGGAGGACGCCAACACGGTGCGCCTTGCCTCGGGCCGCAAGGTGACCGCGCGCTACATTCTCGTCGCCACCGGTGCCACGCCCTTCGTGCCGCGCCACCTTCCCGACCACGAGCTTGCCATCACGTCCAACGAAGCCTTTCATCTCGAACGATTGCCCTCGCGCATCGTCATCGTCGGCGGCGGCTACATCGCGGTGGAATTTGCCGGCATCTTCTCCGGCCTCGGCGTCGAGACCGTGCTGGTCTGTCGCGGCGAGCAGATCCTGCGCGGCTTCGACGACGACATCCGCAACCACCTCGCGGGAGAAATGAAGAAGAAGGGCATCGAGCTCCGCACAAAGGCCGATGTTTCGGCCATCGAGCGCTCGGGCACCGGCGTGCGCGTCACGCTGAATGATGGCACGGGCTTCGGCGCGGGGCAGATCATGTTCGCCACCGGCCGCATCCCCAATGTGATGGACCTCGGGCTCGACAAAGTGGGGGTAGAGCTGACGCCGCACTACGCCATCAAGGTCGACGAATACTCCCGCAGCAGCGTGCCCTCGATCTATGCGGTGGGCGATGTCACCAACCGCGCCAATCTCACCCCTGTCGCCATTCGCGAGGGGCATGCCTTCGCCGACACGGTGTTCGGTGGCAAGGACGTGAAGGTTGACCACTCCCTCATTCCCACCGCCGTCTTCTCGCAGCCCGAGATCGGCACCGTGGGCCTCACAGAAGCGCAGGCCCGCGAGCAGGTTCGCGCGGTCGACATCTACAAGACCAGCTTCCGCCCGATGAAGCACACGCTCTCGGGCCGTGACGAGCGCATGCTGATGAAGCTCGTTGTCGACGGCGAGACGGACCGCGTGCTGGGCTGCCACATCTGTGGCCCAGACGCCGGCGAAATGGCCCAGCTCTTAGGCATTTCGCTGCGCCTGGGCGCCAAGAAGTCCGACTTCGACGCCACCATGGCGGTGCACCCCACGGCGGCTGAAGAACTGGTGACGATGCGGGAGAAGTGGACGGGCTAGGCACGTCTCGCCAAGCTCATGGAATAACCCCCCTTTCCGGGCGTAATCTCCTGCAAAAGGGACATCCATGGACTTCCGCCGCCAGCTTTCAGCCGAACTGCCCGTGCTGCGCCGCTTTGCCCGGGCGCTGACAGGCGACCCGGCGCTTGCCGACGACCTGGTGCAGGACTGCCTTGAGCGGGCAATGCTGAAAAGCCACCTCTACGACGCCTCCCGCCCGTTGCGCGCCTGGCTCTTCACCATGCTGCGAAACCTTCACATCAGCGGGATCAGGCGCAGTGGCCGCGCCACCGTGGTGAAGACCGTGGATGACCTGGCGGACGGCGAAGGGGCGGTGCCGCCGGAGCAGGAGAACCGCCTGGCCGCCGGCTCCGTATCGGATGCGCTGAACCGTCTCTCGCCCCAGCATCGCGAAGTGATCGTGCTGGTCGGGCTGGAGGAGATGAGCTACCGCGACGTCTCCGAGATCTTGGGCGTGCCGGTCGGCACGATCATGTCGCGCCTGTCGCGGGCGCGGGAACAGATGCGGCAATTGCTCGAGGACCGCGGCTACACCGGCCTGAGGCGCGTGAAATGACCAACGAACACAACGATCACATGGAAGACTGGGCGCTCCACGCCTATGTCGACGGCGAACTCTCGGCGGAGCAGCGCGCCGAGGTGGAAGCCCTCATGGCGCGTGACCCGGAAGCCGCCCGCAAGGTGGCCGACTGGAAGCGCCAGCGCGAATTTCTGAAGACCGCGTTTGACGGCGTGTTGGACGAACCAGTGCCCCAGCAACTCGCCGCTGCGCTGCGCGAGCGCACCGCGCACCCGCGCATCTCGCCATGGCTCGCCATGGCAGCTGCCGTGCTGCTGCTCCTGTTCGGCGGACTGGGCGGCTGGTTTCTCAAGGGCGAGACGGCACCCGTCACGGTGGCCGACCTTGGCCAGCAGGCGCTCGAGGCACACTCTGTCTATGCCGTCGAGGTGCGTCACCCGGTGGAAGTGCCCGGCGCCGACAAGGACCATTTGCAGGCCTGGCTGTCGAAGCGCGTTGGCACCGCCTTCAAGGTGCCGGATCTGACGGAGCAGGGCTACACGCTGCTCGGCGGGCGGCTTCTCTCGGGCGATGAAGGTCCCGCCGCCCTGCTGATGTACGAGGACCAGAAGGGCCAGCGCGTCTCCGTCGTGCTCGCATCGCCCGGCACCGACATGGACACCGCCCTCAAGCTGCAGGAGAGCGGCAAGCTCATCGCCTGCGCCTGGCAGGACGGCAAGCTCGCCGTGGCGGTGGCCGGTGAAATGGCGCGCGACCCGATGATGGTGCTGTCCAAGGCGGTGTACGAGAAGCTGGAGGGGTGAGATCGTCCTCTCCCGCAAGGAGGTAGAGGAGGGGGCCCCGACGCAGTCGGGGTAGGTGAGGGGAAGTCAGCCGAAACGCCTCCTCGCGTCCCCCTCATCTCCCCGTTGCGTTCCGCAACGGGTCCCTTCTTCTCCCGCTGTAGATGCGGGAGAAGACATTACTGGTTCAGCACCTCGAAATGCGCCTCGACCGTCACGCCGTTGTTGATCGGCAGCATGTCCTGCGGGCAGGCGGAGAACACCACGATGGCGTCCATCTCGGCGCGGAACACAACATAGTCGCCGGGCTTGCACAGGCAGTTGCCCCACTCGAGGTCGCCACTGGGCTTCCACGGAATGTTCATGAACAGGTTGAGCGAGTCGGGCGTGTAGGGAATGTGGAAGCCCAACTCCGCCAGCCCCGCATGCATGTTGTCGCGGCAATTGTCGTGGTAGTGCGTGCAGCCCAGCAGGCCGTAACGCTCGTTGTCGCAGGGCGCGATCAGCGTGTCGTGCCGGCCGGGGCTCGCGTCCTTGGTCATGGTCAGGATCGGGCGGCGGCGGTTGGTGATCATCTTGTCGCCCTCGATGGGGAACAGCCTGGTCCAGAAGGCGCGGCAATGCTCCATGCCCAGGTACTCGCGCAGGTCGCCTGCGTTGAAGGCCCAGAAATCCACCACCTGGTTGCCATGGGTGTTGATCACTTTCACGGATTGCCCCTTGCTGAGGCGAACGGCCTTGCCGCGGCGGGCCGGAATGGTCTGTAGTGTGGTGGTCACGAGGTCGTCCTCCTGCATTTGGAAAGGTACCCATAATGAAGAAAGATCCGCGCTTCCAGCCCGTCGATGCCGCCACCACGCCCCGCTTTGCCGGAATCGCAACCTTCATGCGCACGCAGCGCCATGATGTGTCGCCTGACCTCGATATCGCGCTCGTCGGCGTGCCCTTCGACCTCGGCGTCAATTACCGCTCCGGCTCGCGCCAGGGGCCGGCCGCGGTGCGCGAGGCCTCCCGCCTCATCCGCCGCGTGCATAATGTCTCCGGCATCGCCCCCTATGACCTCTGCAACGTGGCCGACGTGGGCGATGCGCCGGTGAACCCCATCGACCTGTTGCGCTCGATCGACATGATCGAGGACTTCTTCGCAAAAATTCATGCCGCAGGCGCCTTGCCGCTCACCATCGGCGGCGACCACACCGTGCCGCTGCCGATCCTCCGCGCAGTGGCCAAGCACCGCCCGGTCGGCATCTTCCACATCGACAGCCATGCCGACACGCTGGACACGCTGGCCGATACCAGGATCAACCACGCAACCACCTTCCGCCGCGGCGTGGAGGAGGGGTTGATCGACCCGAAGCGCACCATCCAGATCGGGCTGCGCGGCTCACGCTTCTCGCCCGACGACATCAAGTGGGGCGAGGATGCGGGCTTCACCTGCATCACCTTCGAGGATTATGAGCGCATGGGCCGCGAGGCGGTCATCGGCAAGATCCACGACGTGCTGGGCAACGGCCCCACCTACATGACCATCGACATCGACGGCATCGACCCCGCCTGGGCGCCGGGTACCGGCGTTCCTGAAATTGGCGGCCTCACCCCGCGCGAGGTGCAGGTCATGGTCAGGAGCCTGCAGGGCAAGGACCTCGTCGGCGGCGACATCTGTGAAGTGGCCCCGTGCTTCGACCCGACCGGCATCACCGCGGTGACGGCGGCGAACCTCATGTGGGAAATGCTCTGCGTGCTGGCGGATTCGAGGGCGAAGCGGGGGTAGAACGTCGGGATATCCACCTCGCAACGCTGCGGCGGGCTAGAAGGGTCCGGCAGCCTTAGGCGCTTTATCCCCGCCCAAAACCTGCTAGAAGCCGCCCAAACCCTTGATTTGGACCTCCGAGCCCCATGTCCGACGACAAGCCGCAGAAGACCGACCGATACCGGGACACCGTGTTCCTGCCCAAGACCACCTTCGCCATGAAGGCGGGCCTGCCGCACCGCGAGCCTGAGCTTCTGAAGCGCTGGGCGGAAATCGACCTCTACAACACGCTCCGCCAGCAGTCGGCAGGGCGCCCCAAATACGTGCTGCATGACGGCCCGCCCTATGCCAACGGCCACCTGCACATCGGCCACGCGCTTAACAAGATCCTCAAGGACATCGTCACCCGCTCGCGCCAGATGCAGGGCTTCGATTCCAACTACGTGCCCGGTTGGGACTGCCACGGCCTTCCCATCGAGTGGAAGATCGAGGAGCAGTATCGCGAGAAGGGCAAGAACAAGGACGAAGTCCCCATCAACGACTTCCGCAAGGAATGCCGTGCCTTCGCCGCGCACTGGATCGACGTGCAGCGCGAGGAGTTCAAGCGGCTTGGCGTCACGGGCGACTGGGACAATCCCTACCTCACCATGAACTTCCGCGCCGAGGCGCTGATCGCCAACGAGTTGCTGAAGTTCGCCGAGTCCGGCCAGCTCTATCGTGGTTCCAAGCCCGTCATGTGGTCGGTGGTCGAGAAGACGGCCCTCGCGGAGGCCGAAGTCGAGTATCAGGACTACCAGTCCGACACGATCTTCGTGAAGTTTCCGATTCGGTATGTCGTACGCAACGGAGAGCGTCAGGAAATTCCAGATCAACTAAAGGGCGCTTCGGTACTCATCTGGACAACGACGCCTTGGACTATCCCCGGCAATCGAGCGATTTCGTTCTCATCCAAAATTGAATACTTCTTGATGGAGGTTGAGAAGGCTCCGGAAGGTAACTGGGCGAAGCCGGGTGACAAATTCTTGATCGCTGGCCGACTACAAGATGAAGTCGCAAAGGCAGCTAAGATTGAGAGCTGGCGAGACACCGGCTTTAAGGTTTCGGGCCTAGAAGGCTTGGTATGCAGTCATCCCCTGTCCCATCTGGGGTATGGGTTTGACGTGCCGTTGCTGGATGGCGACCACGTTACAGACGATACCGGTACCGGTTTCGTCCACACGGCGCCCAGTCACGGCGCTGATGACTACAATATATGGGTGGCGAATGAGGCCCACCTCAAGGACAAGGGCATCGCGACCACCATCCCCTTCACCGTCGATGCCGACGGCTATTACACCAAGGATGCTCCGGGCTTCACGGGCAAGCGCGTCATCACCGACAAGGGCGAGAAGGGCGACGCGAACGACGCGGTCATCCGTGCACTGAGCGATGCTGGCGCGCTAATCTCGCGCGGCCGTTTGAAGCACCAGTATCCGCATAGCTGGCGCTCGAAGAAGCCGATCATCTTCCGTAACACGCCGCAGTGGTTCATCTCCATGTCGAGCCATGGCCTGCGCGACGTGGCGCTGAAGGCCATCGACGAGACCAAGTTCTATCCGCCGGGCGGCCAGAACCGCCTGCGCGCCATGATCGAGCAGCGCCCTGACTGGGTCATTTCGCGCCAGCGCGCCTGGGGCGTGCCGATTGCCGTCTTCGTCAACCGCGAGACGGGTGAGATCCTCAACGACCCGAAGGTCAACCAGCGCATCGTGGATGCCTTCACGGAAGAGGGTGCAGACGCCTGGTTCGCCGAGGGTGCTGCCCAGCGCTTCCTCGGTAACGACCGCTCGATCCTCGAGTGGGAGCAGGTGCGCGACATTCTCGACGTGTGGTTCGATTCAGGCTCCACCCACGCCTTCGTGCTGGAGCAGCGCCCCGACCTCAAGTGGCCGGCCGACATCTATCTCGAAGGCTCCGACCAGCATCGCGGCTGGTTCCATTCCTCGCTCTTGGAAGCCTGCGGCACGCGCGGCCGCGCGCCCTATGACGCAGTGCTGACACACGGCTTCGTCGTCGCCGAGGACGGCCGCAAGATGTCGAAGTCGCTTGGCAACATCGTCACCCCGCAGGAAGTCATCAAGCAGTCGGGTGCCGACATCCTGCGTCTGTGGGTGGCTTCGGCGGACTATGCCGAAGACCTGCGCCTCGGGCCGGAAATCCTCAAGACCAACATCGAGGCCTATCGCAAGCTGCGCAACACCATGCGTTACATCCTCGGCGCGGTGGACGATCTGCAGGATTGGGAGTTCGTGCAGGCCAAGGACATGCCGGAACTTGACCGCTACATCCTGCATCGTCTGCACGAGCTGGAAGCCCAGGTGCGCCAGGCCTATGAGGTCTTCGACTACAAGCGTCTCTTCGCGCTGCTCACCAATTTCATGACGGTCGATCTCTCGGCCTTCTATTTCGACATCCGCAAGGACTCGCTCTATTGCGACGCCTGGTCGAACCTCAGGCGGCGCTCCTGCCGCACCGTGCTGGACCAGCTGTTCCACTGCCTCACCACCTGGTGGGCGCCGGTGCTGGCCTTCACCATGGACGAAGTCTGGCTGTCGCGCTTCCCCGGAGAGGGCTCCTCCGTCCACCTCATGCAGTTCGCCCGCTGCCCGGATGAATGGGCAGCACCGGAGCTTGCCGCCAAATGGGACAAGATCCGTGACGTCCGCTCGGTCGTCACCGGCGCGCTCGAAATCGAGCGCCAGGTAAAGAAGACCATCGGCTCGGCCCTTGAAGCTGCACCCGAAGTGTATGTTTCGAGTCCTGACCTGCTGGCGGCGCTCGACGGCGTCGACCTCGCCGAAATTTCCATCACCTCGGGCGCCAAGCTCATCGCGGGCGAAGGCCCGGCGGATGCGTTCCGGCTCGATACCGTGAAAGGCGTTGCAGTCGTCTTCAAACCAGCCGAAGGCCGGAAGTGTGCCCGCTCGTGGAAGATCACCCCGGAGGTTGGCAGCGACCCCGAATTCCCGGATATCACCCCGCGTGATGCCGAGGCGGTGCGTGAGTGGCAGGTCCGTTTCGAAAAGACCGTCTGATGAAGTGGAGACTCTGGGGTCCGCTCGCACCGCTGACGCTGGGTCTCGCCATCATCGTCTTCGGCCTCGACCAGTTGCACAAATACTGGATGCTGGATGTCTACGGCATCATCGAAAAAGCACCCGTCCGCATCACCAATTTCTTCGATCTGGTGATGGTCTGGAACACCGGCGTGTCCTACGGCCTGTTCTCTACCCACGTGCAGGAATGGCTGATCGCCCTCACGCTGGGCATCGCCCTCATGCTCTGGATCTGGGCCTGCGGAGCACGCCACGCCATGGCGGCGGCGGCGCTCGGAATGGTCATTGGTGGTGCCCTGGGCAATGCCTTCGACCGCCTTTTCCGGGGGGCGGTTGCTGACTTCTTTCTCTTTCATTATCAGAATTTTAGCTGGTACGTGTTCAACGTCGCCGACATCGCCATCGTTGCCGGTGTGGCGATGCTGATGTATGAATCCGTTGTAATGGGCGAGCGCGACAATCGCCGCGGAAAAGCCTGATTTCAGCGGCACTAGGTGGTCCGTCTAGACAAGGGTATTTCGATGAACCGTGCCTGTGTATCCGCGCTGCTATGCCTGACGGCGCTCAGCCTCGCAGGCTGCTCGAACTCGATGCGCGGTTACCTTGAAAAGGAAATGCCGAACGAAAGCCTGAACGCCCGGCAGGACCTCACCATGCCGCCGGACCTGCGCCTTCCGCCGCCCGGCACCACCACCGCGCCACCCGATCCGGGCGTTGGAAGTGCGCCCGCCGCTCAGACAGCTTCTCTCACCGCGCCGCCCACTGCGCCTGCTCCTGTCTACGCCGCACCCAAGACTGCGGCACCTGCCGTGAAAACCGCCGCTGTCACCACCCAGCCCGCTGACGGCAAGGACGCCATCTACACCAATGCCGGCATCTCGGTTTACAACCCTGACGGCACGCGCAAGACGGACCAGCAGCTGCGCGAGGAATTGCAGGCCTACTACATCAACCAGAAGAAGACCAAGAACCCGAACTACGGGACTTTCATGAACGTCGGCAACATCTTCAAGGACGAATAGCTTTCCTTCGGCTGCGCCCGTCGCGCCGCCCGCAACACCTCCCGAGGAGTTCCATGACACTTTTCAAGCGACTGACGCCTGTCGTTCTCGCCGTGCTGGCCATCGCTGGCCCTGCCCTGGCACTCGACATCAACGTCACCTCCTTCAAGCTCGACAATGGCATGCAGGTGGTGGTGATCCCCGATCATCGTGCGCCCGTCGTCACCCACATGGTCTGGTACAAGACAGGTGCCGCAGACGAAGAGCAGGGCAAGGCAGGAGTTGCGCATCTCCTCGAACACCTTATGTTCAAGGGCACGCCCAAGCATCCTGACGGCGCCTTCAGCCGCATCGTGCGCGCCAATGGCGGAGACGAGAACGCCTTCACCACGCAGGACTACACCGCCTATTACCAGAAGGTGATGAAGGACCGCCTGCCGCTGGTGATGGAACTCGAAGCCGACCGCATGCAGAACCTGGAGTTGACGGACGAGACGGTGCTGCCAGAGCGCTCGGTTGTGCTGGAGGAGCGCCGCCAGCGCACCGACAATGAGCCGGGCGGTCTGCTCAACGAGCAGATGGATGCCGCCATGTACACAGCCCACCCCTATGGCAAGCCGGTGATCGGCTGGATGAGCCAAGTCTCGAAGCTGACCCGCCAGGATGCGATGGACTTCTATGCCGCGCATTACGAGCCGGAGAACGCCATCCTCATTGTGGCGGGCGACGTGACGCCGGAAGAGGTGAAGACGCTCGCTGAACGCTATTACGGCCCCCTCAAGAACAAGCGCCCGACGCAGGAACGCGTGCGCGCCGAGGAACCGCAACCCAATGCCGAGCGCCGCATCACCATGTCGGACCAGCGGGTCAGTTCGCCCAACTGGCAGCGCCAGTACCTCACCCCGTCAGCCCGGCAGTTGCCGCAGCGCGAGGAACTGGCCATGTCGCTTCTCGCCGAGATCGTCGGCGGCAGCAGCCAGAGCCGCTTTTACCAGACGCTCAATCTCGACAAGAAGCTCGCCGCCTCTTCCGGCGCGTGGTTCGATTCAGACCAGCTCGACTACGGCACTTTCGGAGTATATGCCTCGCCCAACCCCGGTGTGACCATCGACCAGGTCGAAATGGAAGTCGACGCGATCATCGCCGACGTGGTCGCCAAAGGCGTCACCCAGGAGGAGCTCGACCGCAGCCGCAACAGCATGATCGCCAGCGCCGTCTATCTGCTCGACTCGCAGGACAAACTGGCGCGCATGTTCGGTGTCTCGCTCGCCACGGGCCAGACCATCGATGACGTGCTGAACTGGGACAGGGACCTTGGCACGGTTACCGTCGATGACATCAACAAGGCGGCCCGCACCATCCTGGACCGCAAGGCCTCCGTGACCGGCGTTCTGCTGCCGGAGGAGAAGAGCCAGTGAGAGCGAAGATGATGAGCATGTCAAAATCCATCCGCAGCCTGCTGCTCTTTCTCGGCCTGTTCCTTGCCTCGGCGGTCAGCGCGAACGCATTTACCATCCAGGAGGTCACGAGCCCCGGCGGCATCAAGGCCTGGTTGGTTGAGGAACACGCAATCCCGCTGCTCTCCATGAAGTATTCCTTCCGTGGCGGCTCCGAGTTCGACCCCGCCGGCAAGGAAGGGCTGTCCGAATTCCTCACCGGCATGATGGACGAGGGTGCCGGCGAGATGCTCTCTTCCGAGTTTCAGAAGAAGCGTGACGAACTCGCCTTCCGCATGTCCTTCGACTCCGGAAGTGACTTCTTCGAGGGCGGCTTCCAGACGCTGGCGAAGAACCGCGATACCGCGACGGATCTCCTCAAGCTTGCCATCACCTCTCCGCGTTTCGACGCTGAGCCGCTTGAGCGCATGCGCCAGCAGTACCTGCTGAACGTCAAGGAAAAGCTGCAGGATCCGCAGTCCATGGCCTGGCAGGCATGGATGGACGAGATCCTCCCTGGCGATCCTTATTCGCGCCCTGACGAAGGTACCGAAGCCAGCATCTCCGCCATCACCGCGGATGATCTCAAGGGCGCACACCGCCGCATCTTCAACCGCGACGCGCTGCAGGTTGCGGTGGTGGGTGACATCACGGTGAAAGAACTCGGCGCCATGCTCGACAAGGTGTTCGGCAGCCTGCCCGAGAAAGGCCCGGACCTGCCGAAGTTGGCGGAAGCCAAGCCCGTCACGGGACCGAAGCTCAAGGTCATCGAGCGCGACATGCCGCAGAGCGTCATCGCCTTCGGCACCGAAGGCATCAAGCGCGACGATCCTGACTTCATCCCGGCCTTCGTCATGTCTGAAATCCTCGGCTCCGGCGGCCTCACCTCGCTGTTGTCCGAGGAAATCCGCGAGAAGCGCGGCCTCACCTATGGCGTCAGCTACGGCCTCTCGCCCATGGGCCGCGTCGGCCTCTACGCCGGCTCGCTACAGACCAAGAACGAGTCTGCCGGCGAAGCGCTCGATGCCGCCCGCGCAGTAATCAAGAAATATGCGGAGGAAGGTCCGACCCAGAAGGACCTCGACGAGGCCAAGACCTTCCTCACCGGGTCCTATGCCCTGCGCTTCTCATCCAACAGCGCAATCGCCAGCCAGTTGCTCGGCATCCAGCAGCAGAACCTTGGCATCGACTATATCGAGAAGCGCAATGCGCTGGTGGAGGCGGTGACGCTTGACCAGGCCAAGGCCCAGGCCAAGCGCCTGCTTCACCCGGACCGCCTGATCGTCACCGTGGTAGGCAAGCCGCAAGGCGTGAAGTAACCACTGATTTTCCTCTCTCCCGACCGGGAGAGGGGATTTATCAAGTCGGGCGGGGGGATAACTCCCCTGCGCCGTTTCGCCCAGGGCCACTCTCGCGCTAGTCTTCCCCCATGCGAATCCGGCGACTCTCAGAAGGAACGGTGAACCGCATCGCGGCGGGCGAGGTGATCGAGCGCCCCGCGAGCGTGGTGAAGGAACTCGTCGAAAACGCCATCGACGCCGGTTCCAGCCAGATCGACGTGGCCTTCCGCGGCGGTGGCAAGAGCCTGATCCGCGTCTCTGACGACGGAATCGGCATGGGGCCTGACGACCTGGCTCTTGCAGTCGAGCGCCACGCCACTTCGAAGCTCTCCGACGACGACCTGATCGACATCCGCTTCCTCGGCTTCCGCGGCGAAGCGCTGCCGTCGATTGGCGCGGTCAGCCGCCTTGCAATCTCCTCAAAGCCGCGCAGCGGCGGCGATGCACATGTCATCACCGTGGAGGGTGGCCACCTCACGCCGCCGCGCCCGGCCGCCCTCAACTTCGGCACCGAGATTGACGTAAAGGACCTGTTCTTCGCCACGCCCGCCCGCCTCAAGTTCCTGAAGGCCGACCGCACCGAAACGGTAGAGGCAGCGGAAGTCGTTCGCCGCATGGCGCTGGCGCATCCGGAGATCGGCTTCGCCTTCGTCACCGAAGAGCGCCGCCTCGTCGACGTGCCGAAGGATGAGGGTGAGGAAGCGCGCATCCGCCGCATCCTCGGCGCGGAGTTCATGGAGAATGCCGTGCCCTTCGAACTCGATCGCGAAGCCGTTCGCGTGCGGGGCTATGCGGGGCTTCCAACCTGGTCGCGCAACAACTCGGCCCAGCAATACATGTTCGTCAACGGCCGCAGCGTGCGTGACAAGCTGATCTCCGGCGCCATCCGCGGCGCCTATGCCGATGTGCTGCCATCGGGCCGGTTCCCTGCGCTGGTGCTGTTCCTCGATTGTCCGTCGGAGCGGGTGGACGTGAACGTGCATCCCGCCAAGGCTGAAGTGCGCTTCCGGGATGGCGGTCTGGTGCGCGGCCTCATCGTCAGCGCCATCCGCGAAGCGCTCGGGCGCAAGCGCGCACCCGACACGGGGCTTTCACGCCAGACAGTCTCCTCCTTCCGGCCAGTCATGCCGCGCCCCTTCAATCACCGTGGCTTTGATGAGGATGAGAAGCAGGCGGCTCTCGCCATGAACATGCCGCCCGCGTCTGCGCCTGTCACGGAGCCGCAGGTGGCGCAGCCCGACTATCCCCTCGGCAATGCCCGAGCCCAGATCCACGACAACTACATCGTTGCGCAGACGAGGGATGGCTTCATCCTCGTCGACCAACACGCCGCACATGAGCGCCTCGTCTATGAGCGCCTCAAGCGCGAGCGGGCTGATCGAGGTGTTGAAACCCAGCCGCTGCTTGTGCCCGAAGTGGTTGACCTCGATCCCGTACAGGTGGAACGCCTGGCTGGTGCGGCCGAACTTCTTGCCCAAGGGGGCCTCGTGCTTGAAGCTTTCGGCGACGGGGCAGTCATCATCCGCGAAGTTCCCGCCGCAATCGGGAAGGGCGATATTTCCGGCATCGTCCGCGACGTTGCCGACGAGCTCAGCGAACTCGGCGTCACCACCAGCATCGAAGATCGCATCAACCACGTGCTCGCCACCATGGCCTGCCACAATTCCGTTCGTTCCGGCAGGAAGCTGCGCCCCGAGGAAATGAACGCCCTGTTGCGCGAGATGGAAGCAACGCCCAACTCCGGCCAGTGCAACCACGGCCGGCCGACCTTCATCGAGCTGAAGCTTGCCGATATCGAGAAGCTGTTCGGAAGGCGATGAGGAATGAGTTCATCATGCGCGGGCTTGACCCGCGTATCCTTTCGATGCCCCTGAAGGATGCCCGGGTCTTCGCCCGGGCATGATGAATTGCGCGCGAACTAAACCTCGCTCACCTTGTACTGCGCCTTTTCCAGCCAGGCCGGGTTGATTTCCACGCCCCAGCCAGGCGCATCGGTTACCGTCGCCTTGCCGTCTTCGATGCGATAGGGCTCGCCGAGGAAGATGTCGTACTGCCACGGATAGTAATCCGCTTCCTCGATCGAGAACTCGAGATACTTGCCCGCATTCGGAATGGCCCGCAGCAGGTGCATGGTGCACATGGTGACGAGCGACAGGTTGGCCGCATGCGGCGTCACCGGCAAGCCTGCCCTTTCCGCCATCTTGCAAACGTGCAGCGTGCGCAGCATGCCGCCCATGTACATCACGTCGGGCTGGATGACATCCACGGCACGCATGTCGATCATGGTCTCCCAAGCGGTGTACTCGCAGTCCTGCTCGCCGCCGGTGACGTCGATTGACAGGGCGTCCGTCACTTCCTTGGTCCAGGCGAATTCCCAATAGGGGCAGGGCTCCTCGAAATGGCCGATGCCTTCCGCTTCCAACAGCCGCCCGACCTCGATCGCCCGCTTCGGCGTGTAGCAACTGTTCCCATCGACCAGCTTGGCCACGCCATCGCCAAGCGCGCGCGACACCGTGGGGATGATCTCCTCGGTGCGGCCCGGCCACTCGTCCCTGTCACGGCCGCACTCGGCGCCAACGCGCCACTTGAAGGCGTCGAAGCCTTTCTCATCCCGCAACTTGCACAACCGGTTCGCCTCATCCTTCGGTGTGATGTCGCGCTTCATCGAGGAGGCATAGGCGCGCAGCTTGCCGGGCGTGCCGCCCAGCAGCACGGTGACAGGCTTTTCTTCCAGCTTGCCGCGCAGGTCGAGGAGGGCGGTGTCGAGGCCCGTCATGGCGCGGCGGAGATAGGATCCCGGATACTTGTGTTCGCGCTCGCCGATGAGCGCCAGCGTATCGGCGAAGTCGAGTGCATCGGTGCCCAGTGCATGGCGCGCCACCTGGCGGTGAAAGATCTCGCAGGTGATGTCGGAATTATAGGTCGAGACCTGCCCCCATCCCTGGTGGCCCGTGTTGCTTGTCGCCCGCACGAAGCCAACGAACTCGTTGCAGAAGGTCTCCAGTTTCTTGATCTTCACGAAGCTTCTCCACGGTAGAGACGAATTTTGGTCTCGCCGTAATCGCGCGCGTCGACCAACGCAAGCCCGGCAATGTCCTTGATCTCGGCCTTTTGTGACTCTTCCAAGACGATGATGCCGCCAGGGTTGAGCCAGTCGCCTGCCACCAGCGATTTCAGCGCCTTCTCCCCCAGATCCTTGCCATAGGGCGGGTCGGCAAAGACGAGGTCAAAGCGTGGCTGCGGCGTGCAGAAGCCAAGATCGGTCGCATCACGCCGCCAGATCTTGACCAGACCGATCACGCCCAGCGCGTCGGCATTCTTGCGGATGAGCCCGCGTGCCTCCGAGCTTTCCTCGACGAACTGGCAGAAGCGGGCCCCGCGTGAAACGGCTTCGAGCCCCATGGCGCCGGTGCCGGCGAACAGGTCCAGCACGCGCGCACCTTCGAGGTCCAGCCCGTCGATGCCATGCGCCAGGATGTTGAACACCGACTCCCGCACGCGATCGCTGGTCGGCCTGGTCGCGGAGCCATGCGGCGGCGCGATGCTATGGCCTTTGAACTTTCCACCGACGATGCGCATCATCTTCCTTCTTGAAGAACTTGTCCCCGATCGAGGACTTCATTGCCTTCGCCGGCACTTCCTCGATGCCGCCGCGTGCGAGCTCGCCCAGCTGGAACGGCCCGAAGGCGGTGCGGATCAGTCGGTTCACCTGCAGGCCAAGGTGCTCGCAGATGCGCTTCACCTCGCGGTTCTTGCCTTCCTTGATGGCAATGGTCAGCCAGGTATTGTCACCCTGCACGCGCTCAATCTGCGCTTCGATGGGCCCATAGCGCACGCCTTCGACTTCGACGCCGTTCTCGAGCTTCTTGAGGGAGGCTTCGTCGATGTGTCCGAAGGCTCGCACCCGATACTTCCGGATCCAGCCGGTCGCCGGCAGTTCGAGGAAGCGCGCCAGCTCGCCATCATTGGTCAGCAGCAGCAGCCCCTCGGTGTTGATGTCGAGCCGCCCGATCGACACCACCCGGGGCAGCTGGGAGCGAAGCTTGTCGAAAACCGTGGGACGGCCTTCCGGGTCATGGTTCGAGACCACCAGCCCGCCCGGCTTGTGATAGCGCCACAGCTTGGTCGCCTCCTTCTGCGGCAGCGGCTGGCCGTCAATCAGGATCACGTCCTTGTCCGTCACATTGGTGGCGGCCGAGGTCAGCACCTTGCCGTTCATCTTCACCCGGCCTTCGCCGATCAGCCGTTCGGCGTCCCGCCTCGAGCAGATGCCTGCCCGGGCGATCACCTTGGCGATGCGTTCTCCGTCGAATTCGCTCATCTTGACCCGTCACCCATGAATGCCTCAATTGGCACGATGCGACTGAATCTGCCAGCCCCCCTTGAAATCGCCTTCGCGGAAGCCGAAGCCGCCGCCCTCCGGGGGGAGGTGCCGGTTGGTGCCGTGGTGGCAGACAAGGCCGGTAATGTCATCGCCCGCGCCGGCAACCGCACGCTGGAACTGAAGGACCCGACCGCCCACGCCGAAATGCTGGCGATCCGGGCGGCAGCGGAAATCCTGGGATCGGAACGCCTCGTCGACTGCGACCTGCACGTGACGCTGGAGCCCTGTGCCATGTGCGCCGCCGCCATTTCCTTCGCCCGCATTCGCCGCCTCTACTTTTCAGCGGGTGACGAGAAGATGGGGGCGGTGGATCAGGGCCCCCGATTCTATTCGCAACCGACCTGCCACCATGTGCCGGACGTCTACAGCGGGCTTGGCGAGGATCGGGCAAAGCTGCTGCTGAAGGATTTCTTCAGGTCAAGGCGGTGAGGCGCTTCTCGAGTTCGCGCTTCAGCTGGTCCTTGGCCGGCTGCGCCTGCTCGATCACCTCCCTGATGCGGAAGAAATCGGCGCCCGAGAAGCTGTCGATTGCGGGCCGTACATAGATATCCGGCGGGCTGATCTCGCGCCTGAGGCTGGCCACCTGGTTGAACAGGATGAGAAGCGACCCCACGGCCAGCTCCATGTTGGAGCGGTGCTTGCCATTGGCGTCGCGCGGTCGGCCTGACACGTCCACCGCGATGACGATGTCCACGTCTTCCCGAACATGGTTGAATGGAACCGGATTGGTGACACAGCCATCGACATAGGTATGTCCGTCATACTGGGTGCCGAGGATCACACCCGGAATGGCAATCGACGCGCCCACCGCCTTGACCAGCGAGCCACTCTCGATCACCCGCTCTTCCATCGCGTCGAAATCCGTGGCGATCACCTTGAAGGGGATCGGCAGATCCTCGATCAGACCCGGCAAGGTTTCAGGCAGCACCAGCCCGGCGAGCTTCTCGCCATGCACATGCAGCGAGGCGAGGCCGCGCAATGCCAACAGGTCGAATGGGTTCACGCGCCTCTGCCCGAAGGCAAAGCGCAGCGCGCCGATGCGGTTCGATAGCAGCATTTCGGCGCGATCCCGGATCTCCCGCGCACTCATGCCGCCGGCATAGCCCGCCCCCAGAAGTGATCCGATGGAACAGCCCGCAATCACCTTGGGCTTGATGCCGAGTTCATCGAACACTTCGAGCACCGGAATATGCGCCAGTCCCCGCGCGCTGCCGCCACCGAGTGCCAATCCGATCGAAGGTTCGCTCATGCCCCTGCCTTGCCTGCAAAGGTCCACGCCGTTTCGGCCAGTGGCCGCACCTGCCGCGCCATTGCGTCGGCATCCGCATTGGCTGCCGTGCCGTCGCGCACCCGGCCGAGAATGCCCTGCAGGATCGCCGCGAGCCGGAAGAAGTTGTAGGCCATGTAGACTGATAGCTCCGGAATGCCAGTCCGCCCGGTGCGGTGGCAGTAATCTGCAATATAGGTATGAATGACTGGCATTCCAGGTTCGGCCTCGTGCCCCTTGAGCGAGCCGACGCCTGCACCCGTCTCTGACACCGGCATGAACCACTGCATCAGGTGATAGGTGAAATCCGCCAGCGGGTCGCCCAGCGTCGATAGCTCCCAATCGAGCACGGCGATCACGCGCGGCTCCGTTGGGTGGACGATGCAGTTATCGAGCCGGAAATCGCCATGCACGATTGTGCCGCCGGAATCTGCGGGGCATACGCCCGGAAGCCAGGCGATCAGCTGGTCCATCTCCGCGATGGTCTCCGTTTCCGACGCGCGATACTGCTCGCTCCAGCGCTTGATCTGCCGCGCCACATAGCCCTGTGGCCTGCCAAAATCGCCCAGCCCCAGCGCAACAGGATCGAGCCCGTGCAACTGCGCGATGGTGGCGTTGAGGGAGTCGAACAGCGCCGCACGCTCATGCCCCGAAAGGCCCGGCGCATGCGGCTCCCAGAACACCCGGCCCTCGGCATGTTCCATCACATAGAAGGGCGCACCGATGATGCTGTCATCGGCACAGAGGTGCAGCGGCCTGGCCACGGGAAACCCGGCCCCCGCCAGCGCTTCCGTCACCCGGTACTCGCGCTCGATGGCGTGGGCGGACGGCAGCAGCTTGCCGAAGGGCTTGCGCCGCAACACATAGGAGCTTGTGGGCGTCGAGAGCTTGTAGGTGGGGTTCGATTGCCCGCCCTTGAATCGGGCCAGCGTCAATGGACCGGCAAAGCCATCGATGTGCTGTGCCAGATAGGCATCCAACGCAGTGGCATCGATGTCGGAAGCGGTGGTGCCGGAAAAGGCCTGCTGCCGGTCAATGCGCATGGCGTTCCAGGAAGGGGAGCAATGTGGCGAGCAAGTCGTGCGGGTTTTCCTCGGAGATGAAGTGGCCGGCGTCGACGCCGTGGCCTTCGACGTTCTCGCACCATTCATGCCACGTCTCGAGTGGTCCTTCGGTCTCGCTGGGGATGCCCGCCGTGCCCCACAGCGCCAGCGTGGGGCAGGCGATCTTGCGGCCCGCAGCATGGTCCACCACATCCGCAGCGAGGTCATAGGTGGCGCCGGCGCGATAGTCGTTGCAGGTGGCGTGGATGTGTTCCGGCGTCGCGTAGTGCATGCGATATTCAGAGAGAGCGCCTTCGCTGAAGGCCGAGAGGTCCTTGGACTTGGTCCAGCTGGCGATGGTGTAGTCGAGATAACCCACCGGGTTCGGCTCGATGAGCATCTCGGGCAGCGGGTGCGGCTGGGCCAGCATGAGCCAATGGTAAGTCTTCATCGCAAGCCGTACCGTGAAATTGTGCCACATCGCATGCGTTGGCACGATGTCGAGCACGGTGAGGCAATTGACGGCTTGGGCTGAGTCCAGCGCCATGCGGTAAGCAACACGCGCGCCGCGGTCATGGCCCACCACGGCGAAACACTCGTGCCCAAGGCTCTTCATAAGGGAAACGAGGTCCTGTGCCATGGCGCGCTTGGAATAGGCTTCGTTCTTGGGGTCGTTTTCCGGGCAGGAGGAATAGCCATAGCCACGCAGGTCCGGCATCACGCAGGTGAAGCGCTTCATGAGATCCGGCGCAACCTTGTGCCACATGGCATGGGTCTGCGGAAAACCGTGGATCAGCAGCAATGGCGGACCGGAGCCGCCGATGCGCGCGAAAATCTCGACGCCGGCGTGGTTGTGCCGGTATTCCTGCGTGCCGGGGAAGAGCGTGCTCATGGGGGCAGGTTACACCCGCCCCCGCATTCCGCAAAGTTCAGCGATTGTCCTCGCGCGCCAGTGCCCGCCAGGCGATGTCGCGGCGGCAGAAGCCTTGCGGCCAGTCGATGCGGTCGACTGCGGCATAGGCCCGCTCCCGCGCCTCGTGCACGGTGGCGCCCCGCGCCGTGACGTTCAGCACGCGCCCACCATTGGCGACGATAACGCCATCCTTGGCGGCGGTGCCCGCATGGAAGATTTCGACGCCGTCCACGGCCGAGGCACGATCGAGGCCGCGGATCTCGCTGCCCTTCACCACATCACCCGGATAGCCCTTGGCGCACATCACGACGGTCAGCGCCACGTCATCGAACCAACGCGCGGAAACCTTGTCCAGCGTGCCGTCGCAGCAGGCGAGAAGCAGTGTGACGAGATCATCCTTCAGCCGCATCATGAGGACCTGGGTTTCCGGATCGCCGAAGCGGCAATTGTATTCGATGAGCTTGGGGCCTTCCTTGGTGAGGATCAGGCCCGCATAGAGCACGCCCACGTAAGGCTGCCCCATGTCCTGAAGCGCGCGGATCGTGGGCTTCACGATTGTCTCCAGCGCCTCCTCGCACAGTGCAGGCGTCATGCACGGGGCAGGGGAATAAGCACCCATGCCGCCGGTGTTGGGGCCGGTGTCGCCGTCACCCACCCGCTTGTGGTCCTGCGCGGTGGCTAGCGGCAATGCGTTCTTCCCGTCGGTGAGCACGAAGAAACTGGCCTCCTCGCCCTTGAGGAATTCCTCGATCACGCATTCCGCCCCGCCGAACTTGCCTGAGAAAATGTCGTCCACGGCCTCGCGCGCCGTTACCATGTCCATCGCCACGGTCACGCCCTTGCCGGCCGCAAGCCCGTCCGCCTTGATGACGATGGGCGCGCCATGGGCATCGAGATAGGCGAGGGCGGCTGCCTTGTCCGTGAAGCGGCCATAGGCGGCGGTCGGAATGTTGTATTTCGCGCAAATGTCCTTGGCGAAGCCCTTGGAGCCTTCGATCTGGGCGGGAAACTTCTTCGGGCCGAAGCACTTGATGCCGGCGGCGGCCAGGTCATCCGCCAGCCCCGCTACCAGTGGTGCCTCCGGGCCCACCACCACGAGGCCGATGGCCTCCGCCCGGCAGTAGGCAGTCACCGCGGCATGATCGGTCACCTTCAGGTCCACGTTGCGGGCGATCTGGCCGATGCCGGGGTTGCCCGGTGCCACGAACAGCCTGTCACACAGCGGGCTGTTGGAAATGGCCCAGGCCAGGGCGTGCTCGCGGCCACCGGACCCGATCAGAAGAATGTTCATGCCTGCACCCTCGCTGGCGCGTGCCGCGCGCCAATCCTTGCTTTCGCCCGCCTTTTTGCATTTGATGGCCGTGAATCAAAGCGCGGAATTTGCCATGTCCACCATCTGGGACCACGACCCGGAAACCGGCGAGATCATCGAGGGCGGCGGCTCCAATGCCGGTGAATACTCGGTCTCGGAGATCGCCCAGGCGCTGAAGCGCACGCTGGAGGATACCTTCGGCCATGTTCGGGTCAGGGGCGAGATCTCGGGTTATCGTGGGCCCCATTCCTCCGGCCACTGCTATTTCTCGATCAAGGACGAGGGCGCCAAGCTCGATGCGGTGATCTGGCGCGGCAGCTTCGGCCGCCTGCGCGCCAAGATGCAGGAGGGGCTGGAGGTCATCGCCACCGGCAAGATCACCTCTTACCCAATGAAGTCGGGCTATCAGATCGTCATCGAGTCAATCGAGCCCGCGGGCGTGGGCGCCCTCATGGCGCTGCTCGAAGAACGCAAGAAGAAGCTCACCGCCGAGGGCCTGTTCGATGCCGCGCGCAAGCGCCCGATCCCGTATCTGCCGAAGGTCATCGGCGTCGTCACCTCGCCCACCGGTGCCGTGATCCGCGACATCCTTCACCGCCTGAATGACCGCTTCCCGCGTCACGTGCTTGTCTGGCCGGTGCGCGTGCAGGGCGACACCTGCGCGGCGGAAGTGGCCGCCGCCATCGCCGGTTTCAACGACATGGCCCGCAAGCCCGATGTCATCATCGTCGCGCGTGGTGGCGGCTCGCTTGAGGACTTGTGGGGTTTCAACGAGGAGATCGTGGTGCGGGCCGCTGCTGCCAGCGCCATTCCCGTCATTTCCGCCGTTGGTCACGAAACCGATACGACGCTGATTGACTACGCTGCCGACCTCCGCGCCCCTACGCCCACCGCCGCCGCCGAGAAGGCCGTTCCCGTGCGTGCCGACCTGGTGGCCGAGGTGGCGCGGCTTGATGCCCGCATGCAGGGCGGGCTTCGTCGCGGCATGGATGAACGCTTGACCCGCGTGCGCTCCGCCGGGCGCGCCCTGCCGCGGCCCGATGAACTTCTCGCCCTCGTGCGCCAGCGCTTTGATTCCGCCTCGGGCCGTCTCGCACAGGCGCTCAAGGCCAATACGCGAGAGCATGGTGCGCGCCTGCAGCGCGTGGCGCCGCGCCTCACGCTTGCCCCCATGCGCACGCTGATCGTCAATGAGCGCCGCTCACTGGACCTTTCAGGCCGGCGTGCGGCGCAGGCGCTGTCACGCCTCGTCGCCTTCCAGCGCCAGCGTTTCGATGGTGTGGCGAAGCTCGCGGACAGCCTCTCCTACAAGTCCGTGCTGCAGCGCGGATTCGCGCTGGTGCGGGATGAGAAGGGCAAGCCCGTTCATCACGCCGGTGACGTCAAGGTGGGCGCGGCACTGCGCCTCGAATTCGCCGACGGCGAGGTGAAGGTGCGGGAGGACAGCCCCAAGCAGGGCCGCCTACTTTAGCGCATCAGATCGCCCACTCGCCCTTGCGCATCAGCGCCTCGGTCGTGCCATCGGCGGCAATGCCGTCAACATCGAGTTCACCGGAGCCGATCATCCAGTCGACATGAACGAGGCTTGAGTTGGCACCGAGTGCCGCCAGTTCTTCCTTCGAGCGCTTGGAGCCGTCGCGGATGTTCTCGGTATAGGATTGGCCTACCGCGATGTGGCTCGCGGCATTCTCGTCGAACAGCGTGTTGTTGAAGATGATGCCGCTCTTCGAGATCGGCGAGGAATGCGGCACGAGGGCCACTTCGCCGAGGCGTGCGGCACCTTCATCGGTGTCGATGAGGTTGCGGAAGGCGTCCTGGCCTTTTTCCGCCGTCATTTCCACGATCCGGCCGCGCTCGAAGCGCACCTTGATGCCGTCGATCAGCGAACCTTGGTAGGAGAGCGGCTTCGACGAGCACACGATGCCGTCCACCCTGTCCTTGTGGGGCGCGGTGAACACTTCTTCCGTTGGGATGTTGGCGTTGCAGAACACGCCGTTCAGTGCCTTGCCGCCGCCGCCCTTCCACGTGTGATCATCGGCGAGGCCGATCGTGAGATCGGTCCCGGGGCCCTTGTACTTCAGTGCCTTGTAACGTCGCTTGTTGAGGAATTCCGTGCGGCGACCAAGATCGGCATTGTGCTTTTCCCAGGCTGCGATCGGGTCCGGCAGGTCAGCCTTGGTGCAGGCGAAGATCGCCTTCCACAGGCGGTCGACCGCTTCTGCCTCAGGGACGCCGGGGAACACTGACTTGGCCCATGCAGGCGTGGCAGCTGCAATGACGCACCAGTTGATGGCAAAGCCAGTGATCAGTTCGAGGGCAGGGCGATAGGCCCTGGAGCGTGCCTTGTTGGCGCGGGAAAGCTTGTCGGGGTCCTGTCCGGACAGCAGGGCGGGGTTCTCGCCAGCGATTGCCAACCTGGCCGCGCCACCCCGGAAGGCCTCCGCCATGCCGTTGAACAGCCAGCCGGGTGCGACGTCGAAGGCCCCCTGCGGCGCATGCTGGTAGCGCGCGAGCGTTGTCTCGTCGTCGGCATAGATCGTGGTGACGAGGCTCGCACCCGCCTTGTAGGCTTGTTCGGTGATGCGCCTGACCAGCGGCAGCGCGTCGAGCGGTGCGGTGATCACAAGCTGCTGGTCCTTCTGGAGGTTCAGTCCGGTCCGGATGGCGAGCTTCGCATAGGTATCGAGGAGATTTTCATGGGTCATGGTGTAGAATCTACACGCAAGCCCAGCACCCTGTCCAAAATTTTGGCATCTTCAAAACGGCGCAAAAGAGAGTTATCTGGCAGCCATGAATGTGCTCGATCCCCAGCAGCCTCGGCGTGAGGCCGTGATCCGTTACATGGATGCCGATTTCCAGGTGGTCCGGGAGGGCAATTTCGTGCGCTGCACCGCCACGGGCAAGGCAATCCCGCTTACCGACCTGCGCTACTGGAACGTCACCCGCCAGCAGCCCTATGGCTCCGCCGAGGCAGCCTTTGCGGAGCACGTCAATAGCGGTAGCTGAGGCCCTCCAGGAAGCTCTCGACCTCCGGCTGGTAAAGCACCATCAGATTGGCCCCCAGCACGGCGGCTTGGACGAAAAGCGACATGCCGGCAGACATCGGGGCCGCCCCGGCGGCCTTCCGGATCGCGTAGAACCCCAGAAACAGGGCATTCAGGCCCACCAGCCGTACATAGACCGGCGGGCTGCCGGAGGCCAGGAAGCCGAAGGCATCATCCCATCGCGCAAGGTAGAGGTATTCCAGCATGCCGACCTGGCCTGTTCGCCTGGGCTGGAATCCTACTGCCAAGCCGTGTATAGGCCAAGCCGATTTCACCATAGGTAAGGGGGTTGTCCCCCTTTGGAGTAAAGAAAATGACGACGAACTGGACACCTGACAGCTGGCGGCATTTCCCGGTCGTGCAGGTGCCGGATTACCAGGACCAGGCCAAGCTGAAGTCGGTTGAGGATCAACTCGCCGGCTATCCGCCGCTGGTCTTCGCGGGCGAGGCCCGAAAGTTGAAGCGCAAGCTCGCCCGCGTGGCCGAAGGCAAGGGCTTCCTGCTGCAGGGCGGCGATTGCGCCGAAAGCTTCGCCGAACATTCGGCCGACAACATCCGCGACTTCTTCCGCGTCTTCCTGCAGATGTCCGTTGTCCTCACCTTCGCAGGCGGCCAGCCGGTGGTGAAGGTCGGCCGCATCGCGGGCCAGTTCGCCAAGCCCCGTTCCTCGCCCACCGAGACCATCGGCGGCGTTGAGCTGCCGATCTACCGCGGTGACATCGTCAACGGCGCCGAAGAGACGATCGAGGCCCGCCGCCCCGATCCCGAGCGCCAGATCATGGCCTACCGCCAGTCGGCGGCCACCCTCAACCTGCTGCGCGCCTTCGCGCAGGGCGGCTATGCCAACCTCGAGCATGTCCACAAGTGGACGCTCGACTTCCTCAAGGATTCGCCCGCCTACGAGCGTTACCAGGAAATCTCGGACCGCATCACGGAAGCCGTCGGATTCATGCGCGCCTGCGGCATCAATGCCGATACCGCACCGCAGCTGCGCACCACCGATTTCTTCACCAGCCACGAGGCACTTCTGCTCGGCTACGAGCAGGCGCTGACTCGCGTGGATTCGACGTCTGGCGACTGGTACGCCACCTCCGGCCACATGCTGTGGATCGGGGACCGCACCCGCCAGCCGGACCATGCCCATGTCGAGTTCATGCGCGGCGTGAAGAACCCGATCGGCCTCAAGTGCGGCCCGTCGCTGAAGCCGGATGAACTGATCCGCCTCATCGACCAGCTGAACCCCGAGAACGAGCCTGGACGCCTCACCCTCATCGCGCGCTTCGGCGCCGACAAGGTGGAAAAGCACCTCCCCGACTTGATCCGCGCCGTGAAGCGCGAGGGCAAGGTCGTGGTCTGGTCCTGCGACCCGATGCACGGCAACACGGTCAAGTCGACGTCTGGCTACAAGACCCGCCCCTTCGAGGCCGTTCTGGGCGAAGTGCGCCGCTTCATGGGCGTGCACCAGGCCGAGGGTACCCATGCCGGCGGCATCCATGTCGAGATGACCGGCAAGGACGTCACCGAATGCACCGGCGGCCTCCGGGCGCTGCGTGACGAGGACCTGAACGACCGCTACCACACCTTCTGCGATCCGCGCCTCAACGCGGCGCAGGCGCTGGAACTCGCCTTCCTCGTCGCTGAGGAGATCAAGAAGGAAATGGCCTCGCGCCCCAAGACGGACGACGACGACATCGTCGAGGCTGCGGAATAATCAGCCCAGCATTTCTGCATTCATCATGGCCGGGCTCGTCCCGGCCATCCTTTTTGGTGACCGTGATTTCCGGGGGTTGAAACCCCTCCGCACCCGACCTAACTGTTACACTCACAGTTACGATTGAGCGGAGCGGACATGATCGAACTTTACCACTGGCCCACCCCTAACGGGCACAAGGTCACGATTTTCCTCGAGGAAGCGGGCCTCGTCTATAATCTCCACTCCGTCGACATCGGCAAGGGCGACCAGTTCAAGCCGGAGTTCCTGGCAATTGCCCCCAACAACCGCATACCCGCCATCATCGACACGGCACCCGCCGACGGCGGCAAGCCGGTATCGGTGTTCGAATCCGGCGCCATCCTCCTCTATCTCGCCGAGAAGACCGGGCACTTCATCCCGAAGGACCTGCGCGGCCGAACGGACGTGCTGCAATGGCTGTTCTGGCAGATGGGCGGACTTGGTCCCATGTCGGGCCAGGCGGGGCACTTCGCCATCTATGCGCCGGAGAAGATACAGTACGGCATCGACCGCTACACCAAGGAAGTGAACCGCCTCTATGGCGTGATGAACAAGCGCCTCGCCGACCGGGACTATCTCGCGGGTGACTATTCCATCGCCGACATGGCGTCCTACCCCTGGGTCGTGCCTTACGAGCGCTACAGTCAGGACCTGAACGAGTTCCCGCACCTCAAGCGCTGGTTCGAGGCGATCAAGGCCAGGCCTGCGGTCGCCAAGGTCTATGCGGCGGTGAATCCGTCCTATCAGAAGCCGATGACCGACGAGGAGAAGAAAATCCTCTTCGGCCAGACCGCCAAGTCGTTCGCCTAGACCGACGCCGGCATCGCCATCGCCGCCGGCCTGCGGCGGAACTCCGACACGATGTGCATGAACAGGGCGGCGAGCACGATGCTGCCGCCCACCAGCGTCTGGATCGCCGGCGTCTCGCCCATGAACACGAACACCCACAGCGGGGTGAACGGCACTTCCAATGCCGCCAGCAGTGTCGCCTCCGCCGCGGGCACGCGCTTCGAACCGAAGGTGTAGAGCGCGAGGCCCGCCGCGTTCTGCACGATGCCGAAGGCCACGCAGAGCAGGAAGTCATGTGGCGTGATCGACATGGGCGCGGCAAACCAGAAGCAGGCGAACGAACAGATCCAGGCGGACGCCGCCATGGCGGGCAGCATGGGCACGTTGCGGTACTTCCGCATGATGGTGGTGAAGCCCGCCATGGACATCGTCATCAGCACGGCGAGGAACTGGCCGAACAGGCTGCCGCCCATCTTCGCCCCCCACAGCATCACGCCAACGCCCAGGAGCGCCACCGTGCTGCCGATGAGGGTGGAGCGTGACGGCTTCTCGCCAATCACCACATAGGCCAGTGCCGCCGTCATGAAGGGAACCGTCGCATAGATCACCATGGCATCGGCCACGCTCGTGTAGCGCAGTGAGCCGATGCCGGTAATCATGCCGGCGGCCGAAAGCAGTGCCACACCGAGTGCGGGCCAGCGCAGCGAACGCAGGATCGCCAGGCTCCGCCCACGCTCCATCAGCAGGAACAGCGCAAACACCGCGGTGCCGGAGAAGATGCCGCGCCAGAACAGCATGGTCGTCAGGTCGGCGCTGATCCCGCGCACGAACAGGCCCGACGTCGACCAGCACATCGCCGCCGCGGCGACGAGCAGAAGTCCCATCTGGTGCTGCCGATGTTCGGCGTTGGTCATTGTCTGCTGGCCTTGAAGATGTTGATGGTGTTGGCCGCGAGGATCATCACCCCACCGGCGAGCGACCAGTAGTCCAGTCCCTCATTGTAGATCACGTAGCCCAGCAGCGCGCTCAGCGGCAGCCGCAGGAAGTCCATCGGCATCACCACGGTGGCATCCGCCAGCGAGAGCGCCTTCGATAGGCAATAGTGCGAACCCGTTCCCGCCAGCGCCACCACCGCCACGAAGGGCATCGCCTGCGCCGAGGGCCACACCCAGGTCATCCACGCAGGGATGGCGCCGATCACCGTCTGCATGGTGAACATGAAGAAGATCACGGTGAGTGCCGTGTCGCGCCTTGTGATGTATTTGGTCAGCGTCACGGAAACCGCGAAGAGCAGGGCGGCCAACAGCGCCACGAGGTGGCCCACGTTCAGCGTCAGCCCCGGCTTCACGATCATCAGCACGCCGCCGAAGCCCACGATGAGTGCCGCGATCTTCCAGCCATAGAGCCGTTCGCCGAGGAAGGCGGCGGCAAGGATGGCGATCCACAGCGGCATGGTGAACTCGATGGCGATCACCTCGGCCAGCGGGATCAGCAGCAGCGCGGAGAACCACGCATATTGCCCGCCGTAGTGGACGATGTTGCGGATGCCATGCAGCTTCAGCTGTGACACCCGGTTCTTCAGCCCGCCGTTCAGCATCACCAGGGGCGTGAGGATGATGGTGGCGATGACGCTCCGGAGCAGCATCACCTCGAAGACAGAAACCTCCTGCGCCAGCTGCCGCCCGGCCACTGTCATGCCCAGCGTGGCCGTCAGCCAGCCCGCCATCCACAATCCCGCCTGACCGACCTTCTGCTGCGCCACGTTGCCGACCCGATTCCCGGCCGAAGCATTAACCATGTGGCCCTTGCGCCGATAGGGCGCAAACGGCATGGCACGCCCGCAAAATGCCCAAACCCTTGACCTTTTGGCCCTCCTGACGCATGTTGCGCCTCGAAATGACCCTGAAGCCCGCCATCGCCGCCCTCTGCGGCATTATTTGCAGCTAGCTCACATCCGCTGGCAGGGCGCCCTTTGACCTGAATTCAAGACAAAGCGTACCCGGGCCGGCAAGCCTTGAGGACCCTCATGTCTTTGCGCCTCTACAACACGCTGACCCGCACCAAGGAAGAGCTCGTCCCGCTCGATCCTAAGAACGTGCGCATGTATGTCTGCGGTCCCACGGTTTACGACTTCGCCCATATCGGCAATGCGCGCCCGGTCATCGTCTTCGATCTTCTCTTCCGGCTGCTGCGCCAGGTCTATGGCGAGGCGCATGTCACCTATGTCCGCAACATCACCGACGTCGACGACAAGATCAACGCGCGGGCCCTGCGTGACTTCCCCAGCCTGCCGCTGAACGACGCCATCCGCAACGTGACCGAGAAGACCGCCAACCAGTTCTTTGCGGACGTGGAGAAGCTGGGCTGCTTGGCACCCACCGTGCAGCCGCGCGCCACTGACAACATCCCGCAGATGATCACGCTGATCGAGATGCTCATCACGCGCGGCCACGCCTATCAGGCGGCGGGCGAGGTCCTGTTCAGCGTCGACTCCATGCCCGACTATGGCCGGCTCTCGCAGAGGAACCTCGAGGACCAGCAGGCCGGCGCCCGCATCGCCGTTGATGCCCACAAGAAGAACCCGGCCGACTTCGTGCTGTGGAAGCTTTCTTCTGATGACGAGCCAGGCTGGGACAGCCCGTGGGGCCGCGGCCGTCCCGGCTGGCACATCGAATGCTCCGCCATGAGCAACCGCTATCTCGGCGAAACCTTCGACATCCACGGCGGCGGGCTGGACCTCATCTTCCCGCACCATGAAAACGAGATCGCCCAGACGCGCTGCGCCTTCGGCACGCCCGTCATGGCCAATATCTGGATGCACAACGGCTTCCTGCAGGTCGAAGGCCAGAAGATGTCGAAGAGCCTTGGCAACTTCTTCACCATCAACGAGTTGCTGGCAGACTGGCCGGGCGACGTGCTGCGCTTCAACATGCTGCGCACGCATTACCGCCAGCCCATCGACTGGACGCTGAAGAGCCTTGAGGAAAGCTGGCGCACACTGGAAAGCTTCTTCAACAATGCGGGCCTTGTTCACGCCGAACAGGCGAAGATCGGCGCCTCGGTGCTCGATGCCCTGATGGATGATCTCAACACGCCCAAGGCCATCGCCGAGCTTCACGCGCTGGACAAGCCAGGCCGCCAGAACGAACTCGGCGAAACGCTAAGGGCGCTCGGCTTCTCAGGCAATCTCGTCTCGCCCAAGGCGGAGGCTACGGTTGACGAGGAGGCCGTGAATGCCCTCATCACCGCCCGCCTCGATGCCCGCAAGGCGAAGAACTGGGCCGAGAGCGACCGCATCCGTGATGAGCTCGCAGGCATGGGCATCGCCATCAAGGATAACAAGGACGGCACGACCAGCTGGGAGGTGAAGCGGTGACCTCCTGTTCCTTCGGGGCGCCTACCCTCAACCACCCCAAATTCCGTCACCCCGGCGAAAGCCGGGGCCCAGCTTTCCGCTGGGTTGCCGCCAAAAGCGGGGTCCCGGCTTTCGCCGGGGTGACGGCAACAGTGCAGGACACGTGTCATGAGTAACCCGAAACCGGCCCGCGAACGCATCTACCTGTTTGACACGACCCTGCGCGACGGCCAGCAGACGCCGGGCGTCGACTTCTCGCTCGAAGACAAGCTCGTTGTGATGGGCCTGCTTGACGAGATGGGGGTGGACTACATCGAAGGCGGCTATCCGGGCGGCAACCCCACCGATACGGCACTCTTCGCCACCGAGCGCAAGACGCGCGCCACCTTCACCGCCTTCGGCATGACCAAGCGGGCAGGGCGCTCCGTCTCGAATGACTCCGGCCTCCAGCAGCTGCTGCAGGCCAAGTCGAAAGCCGCCTGCTTCGTGGCCAAGTCCTGGGACTATCACGTGCGCGTGGCGCTGGGCTGCACCAACGAGGAAAACCTCGAGTCGATTCGTCAGACGGTGGAGGCCGCGAAGGCCGCGGGCAAGGAAGTGCTCATCGACTGCGAGCACTTCTTCGATGGCTTCAAGGCCAATCCCACCTATGCCATCGCCTGCGCCGAGGCTGCCTACAAGGCCGGCGCCCGCTGGGTCGTCCTGTGCGACACCAATGGTGGCACGCTGCCGGGCGAAGTGGGCGCCATCGTCCGCCACGTCACCAACCACGTGCCGGGCAGCCACCTCGGCATTCATGCGCACAATGACACCGAACAGGCAGTGGCCAATTCGCTGGCCGCCGTCGATGCAGGCGTTCGCCACATCCAGGGCACGCTCAACGGCATCGGCGAGCGTTGCGGCAACGCCAATCTCGTGTCCATCATCCCGACACTCATTCTCAAGCAGCACTTCGCGGAACGTTTCGAGACAGGCATCGATGCTGAACGCCTGCAGCGGCTCACCCACATCTCGCGGGCTTTTGATGAGTTGCTCAACCGTTCGCCCAACAAGCAGTCGCCTTACGTTGGCAAGAGTGCCTTCGCCACCAAGGCCGGCATCCATGCCTCCGCACTCGCGAAGGAGCCCGAGACCTACGAGCACGTGCCGCCCGAGTCGGTCGGCAATCGCCGCCAGGTGCTGGTCTCTGACCAGGCCGGCAAGTCGAACCTCATCGCGGCGCTCCAGCGCACCGGGCTTGAAGTCTCCAAGGACGACCCGCGCCTCGATGGCCTGCTGCGCGACGTGAAGGAGCGCGAGGCGCTGGGCTATGCCTATGATGGTGCTGATGCCTCCTTCGAGCTGCTCGCCCGCCGGGCGCTTGGCAGCGTGCCAAAGTATTTCGATGTCATCTCGTTCCGCGTCATCGTCGAGGAGCGCGACAAGGAGATGATCTCGGAAGCCGTGGTCAAGGTGAAGGTCGACGACCAGATCTATCTTAACGCGGGCGAAGGCAACGGCCCGGTCAACGCGCTGGACGTGGCACTGCGCAAGGATCTCGGCAAGTACCAGCGCTTCATCGACGACATGGAACTCTCGGACTTCAAGGTGCGCATCCTCAATGGCGGCACGGGGGCAACCACCCGCGTGCTGATCGAGAGTCGCGATGGCAAGGGCAACCGCTGGTTCACCGTCGGTGTTTCTCCCAATATCGTGGACGCTTCCTTCCAGGCGCTGTCCGATGCGCTGGTCTACAAGCTGGTGCGCGAGGGCGTGACGGCGGACTGAGTCATGCACCCTGCACATGTGGCCAAGGCCCCGCCGGGGTTTGCGCCACACCAGTGGAGGGGTCTAAACGGCCCCCATGACCGTGGCCCATGAGAAACCCGCCGCCCGTTCGCTGAGCAGTGTCGAAATCGGCCTGCTGCTGGCCATCGGCGCGCATCTCGTGTGGGGCGGCATGGCCGTCTATTTCGGCCAGATCCGCTACATTTCGCCCATCGAGATCGCGGTCAACCGCGGCGTCTGGGCGCTGCCCATCGCGGCGGCGGTCGTCTGGTACATGGGACAATGGAAGGACGTCTGGCGTGCGGTCAAAAACCCGAAGCACCTTGCCATCCTCACGCTCACCGCCGGCCTCATCGTCTTCAACTGGGGCTTCTACGTCTGGTCCATCCAGGCGGGCCGCACGCTGGAATCGAGCCTCGGCTATTTCATCAACCCGCTCCTGAACGTGTTGATGGGCTATCTCTTCCTGGGCGAGCGCTTCACCACGCCCCAGAAGGTGGCCCTCGCAATGGCCACCATCGCAGTGCTGATCCAGACCTGGGCACTGGGCCACGTGCCGTGGCTCGGGCTGATGCTTGCCGCCACCTTCTGCCTCTATGGCTTCCTGCGGAAGACGATCCCCGTCGGCCCCACCCAGGGCTTCCTTGTCGAGACGGCCATCGTCACGCCGCCGCTGCTGATTGCCGAATGGTGGTTGATGTCGAAAGGCCAGGCGCATTTCGGCACCGATGCCTATTCGACGCTGATGCTGATGGGCTGCGGCGCCATGACGGCGGCGGCCTTGATCCTGTTCACCGCCTCGATCCGCCGCATCCGCTATTCGACGGCGGGCATCCTGCAATACATCTCGCCGTCGCTGGTCTTCCTCACGGCCGTGTTCATCTTCCACGAGCCGATGAGCCCGCTGAAGCTCGTGTCCTTCATCATCATCTGGTCAGCACTGGCCATCTTCTCGGCTGCGGCGATCCGTGATGACTGGCGGCGGCGCAAGGCCGCCTGAGCCTCACATCTTGTTGAGCAGCGGCTGGTCCGGCACCAGTTCGGGCGTCGACTTGAGCCTGTGCTCGAAGGCCGGCACCACATCCTCGGCGCTGCTCACCACGTCCATGCCGAACTCCAGCCCCTCGCGGATGAAGCGCTCGGCCCGCATGTGGTCGAGCAGCGTCACCAACGGCTGCCAGTAATTCTCGATGTTGCACAGGGTGATCGGCTTGTGGTGCTGGCCGAGCTGCGCCCAGGTCGAGATTTCCGCAAGCTCTTCCAGGGTGCCGAGGCCGCCCGGCAGCGCCACGAAACCGGACGACCGCGCGAACATGGTCATCTTGCGCTCATGCATGTCGGCGGTGACGACGAGCTCGTTGACATCCGTCAGCATGCGCTCGCGGTTGGCCAGGAACTCGGGGATGATGCCGGTCACGTGGCCACTGTTCTCAAGAACCGAGCGGGCGACTTCGCCCATCAACCCAAGGCTGCCGCCGCCATAGACGAGGCCGATATTGGCGTCCGCCATGGCTTTCCCCAGCGTCCGCGCGGCGGCCATGTAGGCCGGGTTCCGGCCGTTGCCGGATCCGCAGTAGACGCAAAGTTTACGGGCTGGGCTCATGTAAGGTCTCCTGAACTGGTCCGAATCGCTGCGGTTTGTGCCGCCGCGTGCTGGTTGTTCCCTTCGCAAATCTTTGCCTAAAAGGGAACAGCGGCTTATGAAGGGCAAGGAAACCTCCCCGCGAAGGGGCTAACCCGCCTCGGGCGGGACGTTATTGGGAACGCAAGAAGCATGCAGAACAAGACCCCGATTGTGGTCCTCACCAGCCTCGGCATCGTTGCGGCGGCAGCCGTCGCCGGCCTGACCCGGGATCAGTGGATGGGCCACAAGCCGGATGTGGTGGCAACCGCTCCGGCTCCCGAAGCTCCGAAAGCCCCTGAACAGCCGGCTGTGACGCCTGAGGCTCCGAAGCCTGCCGAACCGCCTGCGGCGGTAAATCCCGCCCCCGCTCCGGCCGAACAGCCGGCTGTTCAGGGG
>NZ_JBAXGR010000010.1:0-66232 GCF_037139295.1 Aestuariivirga sp. | reverse complement strand
ATATTTGTTTGCGGCTGCTTTCGCGGTTGTTGCCGCTATCGGGGCGTGCCCCGCGTTTGCGGATGAAACCGAGAACCTCGCAAAGCAACTGTCCAATCCGATTGCCGACCTCATCAGCGTGCCCTTCCAGGGCAACTACAATCAGGGCATCGGTCCGGCGGGCGACGGAAGCCAGACCTTGGTCAATTTTCAACCGGTCATCCCGATCAAGCTCAATGACGACTGGAACGTGATCTCGCGCACCATTCTGCCGATCACCAGCCAGACCCACATTTTCCCCGGTGCCGGCTCGCAGTTTGGCCTCGGCAATACCCTGCAGAGCCTGTTCTTCTCTCCGGCCAGACCGATGAATGGCATCATCTGGGGCGCCGGCCCCGTCATGTTGCTGCCCACCGCCACGGATGACCTTCTCGGTCTCGACAAGTGGGGGGCGGGCCCCACAGGCGTCGCCCTGTGGCAGGGCGGGCCGTGGACAGTCGGCATACTCGCCAACCAGATATGGTCCTTCGCCGGCAATCCGGACGAGCCGGACATCAACCAGGCCTTTTTCCAGCCCTTCGTCGCCTATACAACGCCGGATGCTTGGACCTTCTCGTTCAACACGGAATCCACCTATAACTGGAATACCGAGCAGTGGGCTGTCCCCTTCAACGCCGTGGTCGCCAAACTGGTCACCATCGACAGGCAGCCCATCAGTTTCTTCGTGGGCGCCCGCTATTGGGCGATTTCTCCGGACGAGACGGGCCCGTCAGGCTGGGGCGCCCGCTTTGGCATGACCTTCCTGTTCCCGACGCGGGGAGGGTGACGACCCGGCGGTCGTTGCCTGAAATTTGACCGGGAAAACTCTTTCATTGGGGGAAAAAAAGTTGCCTCCGGTATTGCAGAGTCGCAGCCAGTTGCCTTAGGGTGCGGAATCAACTGTGTTCTGAACGAAGACGGAGCCCCCGCCATGTGTGGAATCGCTGGAATTCTCTACAAGAGTAGCGCTGCTGCGGATTCAGGCGTCGGCAAGGCGCTGATCGACATGCTCGACGCCTGCCAGCACCGCGGACCCGATTCCACGGGCTTCTCGCTGTACCGTGACCCGGTGCCGGGCCACCTGCGGTTGCGCTTCATCGTCGGCGATGGCGAGGTGGCGGCGAAGGCCATCGAGCGCGTGAAGACCAAGCTCACCGAGTTTCAGGCCAAGATCGTGGAAGAGGAGCAGCGCGGCTCGTCCTTCGCGGTGCTCGTCAAATTCGACGGCGACCTGCAGAAATTCGCCTTCGAGATGGAGCATGCCGCCAAGCTTTCCTCGATCGGCGAGAGCCTTGACATCATCAAGGACCTGGGCGGCGCCCATGACGTCGACAATGTCTACAAGATCGAGAACTTCAAGGGCACGCATGGTATCGGCCACGTGCGCCTGGCCACCGAGTCGGACGTGGCGCCGGAAGCCACCCACCCGTTCTGGGCCACCGGCTTCTCCGACATCTCGATCGTCCACAACGGCCAGATCACCAATTACTACAAGATGCGCCGGAGGCTGGAGAAGCGCGGTTACTTCTTCAACACCGACAATGACAGCGAGCTGATCGCCGTCTACCTCGCCGACAAGCTGAAGCACGGCTTCAGCCTGAAGGACGCGCTGAAGACCTCGATCGAAGACCTCGACGGCACCTTCTCCTTCCTCGTCTCGACCAAGGACGAGATCGGCTATGCCAAGGACAAGCTCGCGGCCAAGCCGATGGTCAAGTACGAAGACGACAAGATCATCGCCATTGCCTCCGAGGAAGTGTCGCTGAACCGCCTCTTCCCCGGCCGCGCCCTCAACACATCTGAACCCGCTCCCGGAACCTACGACACATGGCAACGATCGATCTCAGCGTAACGACCGTCCGCGAAGCCAACGAACTGCTGCGCAAATATGGCGCAGACGGCATCGACGTCGAGGTGCTGAACCCTGACGCGCGCCACCACATCGGTGTTGGCCTCACGCATCCGATCAACGTGCATATCAAGGGTTCTGCGGGTTATTTCTGCGGCGGCCTGACGGATGGCCCGCGCTTCCACGTCGATAACAATGTCGGCTGGGGTGTTGGCGACAACATGCTCAACGGCTCGATCGTGGTGGACGGCAATGCCTCCGCCATTCCGGGCGTTGCCATTCGCGGCGCCGAAATCGTGGTCAAGGGCAACATCGGCTCGCGCGCGGGCCAGGTGATGAAGGCCGGTACACTGCTCACCTGCGGCAATGCCAGCTTCATGGCTGGCTACATGATGTATGGCGGCCGTCTGGTCATCCTCGGCAACTCGGGCGAGAAGGTCGGTCAGGACATGACTGGCGGCGACATCTATGTCGCAGGCTCGATCGGCGAGATGGGCACCGACGCGATGCTCATCGACCTGCCCCAGAAGGAACGCGACGATATCCTCGCCTTCCTCGACAAGTACAAGATCCCCTTCACCGGCACCTTCCAGAAGATCGTCAACGCCGGCAAGAAGCTGCGCTACCCCAAGACCGAGCCGCGCCGCCGCGCCATTCCCTTCTTCGAGAGCTTTGCGGACAATTCCTACTGGAACGCCAAGGTCCAGGAAGACATCCACGTCAAGTCGCAGATCGGCCGCTACCGCATCCGCGGCTATGGCGCCTCGCGACCCATGCCGCACCTTTCCGACATCGCCTTCAAGAAGGACATCCGCATCGGCGCGATGACCGATCCGGACGTGTTGTCCAAGGTCGAGATGAAGACGGAAGTGGGCGGCCGTTCTGGCGCCAGCCCGCTGAAGCTTTCGATGCCGGTGATGATTGCGCCCATGTCCTATGGCGCGCTGTCAAAATCCGCCAAGCTCGCACTCGCCATCGCCTCGCGCCTCTCCGGCATTTCGGAGAACACGGGCGAAGGCGGCATGTCGAAGGAACAGCGCGAAGAGGCCGACCAGCTGATCTACCAGTGCCTCGCCGGCCGCCTCGGCTGGAACATCCACGACATGCAGAAGGCCAATGGCCTCGAGATCTATATCAGCCAGGGTGCGAAGCCGGGCTTGGGCGGCCAGCTGATGGCCAAGAAGGTGACGCCGGAAATCGCCCGCATCCGCGGCATTCCCGCTGGCATCGACCTGCGCTCGCCCTCGCGCCACCCGGACGTGCTGGGCGCTGACGACCTCGTCATCAAGGTCGAGGAATTCCGCGAGGCCACCGGCTATCGCGTGCCCGTTTCGGTGAAGCTGGGTGCTGGCCGCGTGCGCGACGACATCAAGATCGCGTGGAAGGACGGCTTCGACTTCGTGGAACTCGACGGCATGCAGGGCTCGACGGGCGCTGCCGGCAACGAGGTTCTCGAATTCGTCGGCATCCCGACGCTCTCCGCCATCCAGGAAGCGCGCGATGCGCTCACCGAAGTGGGCGGCCTCGACATGCCCGTCATCCTGATGGGCGGCATCAAGGACGGCATCGACACCATCAAGGCGCTGGCCCTTGGTGCACATGCCGTGGCGATGGGCACGTCCGCCATCATCGCAGGCGGCTGCATCGCCTGCCTGCAGTGCCATGCCGGCACCTGTGTGACGGGCATCGCCACGCAGGACCCCGAGCACGAGAAGCGCTATAATGTTCCGGTCGAAGCCCGCAACATTCACCACTTCCTCGAGTCGGTGCGCTGGCAGATTGCCGCCATCACCCATGCGATGGGCTACAGCAACCCGCATCAGGTGACGCGTGACGACCTCGTGGCGCTGACGCCCGAGGCGGCTGCCATCACGAGGCTTCCCTATCACCCCGAATATCGCGAGCGCGACCAGGGCCTCCTAAAGGCGTCCTGAGACGGCATCCACGTTAGGATCAAGACGATGAGCACGAACGTCATCACCGTGTACGACATCAACCGTGTGCGCCCGCCCAAGGCGCCGGCACGCGATGATGTGCAAGACCCGCACTTCGTGCCCGCCCCCTGCCAGGTGGCGTGCCCGGTCGGCACCGACGCGCCGTCCTACATCGGCTATATCTGGGAAGAGAAGTTCGCCGAGGCCTTCGAGGCCATCACCGCGACCAACCCCTTCTCCTCGATCTGCGGCCGCGTGTGTGATGCGCCCTGCGAGCCCGCCTGCCGCCGCACTGAAAGCGACGGTCCCCTGGCCATCCGCAACCTCAAACGCTACGTGATGGACAAGCTCGGCAACGACCATCATCTGCCGCCGGTGAAGGTCACCCGCAAGGAGACGGTCGGCATCATCGGCGCCGGCCCCGCCGGCCTCACTGCAGCGCAGGACCTCGCCGAAGCGGGCTTCGAAGTGCACATCTACGAAATGATGGACAAGCCCGGCGGCATGATGGTGTGGGGCATTCCCGGTTTCCGCCTGCCGCCCGACATCATCGCCGAGGACATGAAGCGCCTGTTCAAGCACTGCCCGGGCATTCACCTGCATTGCGGCGTGACGCTGGGCAAGGACGTGACGCTGGATGAGTTGAAGCAGCGCCACGCGGCGGTGCTGATCACCATCGGCTCGTGGTGGGGCAAGCCCATGGGCATCCCCGGCGAGACCAGCAAGAACGTGATCGACGGTGTGGGCTTCCTGCGCCGCATCAATGCGGGCGAGCGCCCGACGCTGCCGGAGAAGGTGATCGTTGTTGGCGGCGGCGACGTTGCCATGGACGCCTGCCGCGCTGCACTGCGCATGCCGGGCGTCAAGGAGGTGAAGGTCGTCTACCGCCGCGGACCGAAAGAAATTCCGGCCCGCAAGGAAGAGCTTCACCAGGCCATCCTCGAGAACATCGAGATCATCTACAACACCCAGCCCGTGGAAGTGATCGACAGGAACGGTGCCATCGCCCTGCTCTGCGTTGAGACGCGCATGGGCCAGCCCGGCCCCGATGGCCGGAGGAAGCCCGAGACGGTTACCGGCTCCGAGCGCGACATCGACTGCGGCATGGTGATCATGGCCGTGGGCCAGAAGGCCGAATCCGCCGAACTCGATACACACGGCCTGATGGCAGGCGACCGCGTGAAGACCGACTGGAACTCCATGCGCACCGAGGACCCGAAGGTGTTCGCCGCAGGCGACGGCGCCTTTGGCGGCTCCACCATCGTGATGGCCATGATGCACGGCCACCGCGCCGCGCATTACGTGAAGTCGTTCCTCGACGGCATCGCCGAGCCGCTGCCCTACCGCACGCCCTATCGCACCCGCCGTGTTCCGGCCGCGCAGGACATCAACTGGGAAGTCTTCCCGCGCCGCGACCAGGCGTTCAACGGTCTGGGCGCCAATCCTTCCGCCTTCCCCGAGATCGAGACCACCTACAACGACGTGACGGCCAAGGAAGAGGCCGCGCGCTGCTATCGCTGCGATGCCGAGACGGGATCTTCGGACTACTCGGTGAAGACGCGCGAGGACATCTTCGTAATGGCCCGCACGCCGGTGACGGACATTCGCACGCAGGCGGCAATCCTCGAGAAGCGGCTGAAGCCCAAGGCCAACCCCTTCCCCGAGAACCACCATGCGTCCTTCGACGACCTGGTGCTGCTGCCCGCCAACCTGTCGCGCCTCGTGATCGACCCCTATCGCGATGCCTGCAACACGGCGACCGACATTGCAGGTTCGGTGAAGCTTGAGATTCCGGTGATTGCCGCCGGCATCGACGGGCTTCCGGCAGAAGCGCGCGCCGGCCTCGGCCAGGCACTGGCCACCGTCGGCTCTGCCTATCTCACGCGCGAGCCGCTGCCGCACAGCAAGGCGCCGTGGCTGCAGCTGCTCGAGCCGGGCGACACGCCCAACCCGGGTGCCGTGGGCCAGGTCTATGTTCAGCCCAAGGGCTTCCACGCCTTCAAGATTGTCAAGCAGCCGGGCATGATCACCGGCCTCGTGGCCCGCTCGGAAGACCTCGAGAAGGCCATTCCCTTTGCGCTCGAGCATGACCTCGACGTGATGCTGCTCGACGGTTCGTCCGGCATCGCGGCTGAATGGCCAGAGCTCAAGTCCTACCCCGACTTCAGCGTGTTGCGCGATGCCATGCGCATCGTCCGCAAAATGAACCGCGAGGAAGACATCGACTTCGTCTACTTCGGCGGCGTGCGCTCGGGCACCGACGTGGCCAAGCTCATTGGCCTTGGTGCCAAGGCAGGCGCCATCGGCCTGACGGTGGCCATGGCATTGGGCGGCGAGATGAGCCCAAGCGGCATCGCCTTCTTCGGCGACCGCACGGAAGCCGAGCGCGCCGATGGCGCGGCCTCGATCATTAACGCCATGTCGGCGGAAGCCTCGATCATGGCGCGCTGCACCGGCAAGACCGACGTGCGCAACATCGAGCCTGAGGACCTGCGTTCGATCACGCTGGCAAGCTCCAAGGCCTTCGGCATTCCGCTGGCCGGCCAGAAGCGCGGCACGGTGATCGAAGCGGCGGAGTGAACTCCGCCTCCATCTGCCCTCACTGAAGATACAGCTATCCCGATCCCGCCCGCCGTGGCAGGATCGGGATAGATCGTTTCTGGCGATATCTGCGGGGCGGCATGGACATCATCATCCTCTTTCTCCTGTTCTTCATCGCGCTTGCCATGTGGCGGGGCGCGCCGCGCTGGCTGGTGCTGACCTGCTGGTTTGGAACACTCCTCCTGATGATCGGGCTGTTCCGCTTCCACGTCACATCATCGCTGGGGCTTAGCTTCTGATGAAAGCGATGCTGCCGCGGCTCGTGTTCTGGTGCATCAACCTGTGGATCGTTGCCTATACGGCGGTGATCGGCATTTCCCTTCTGCTGCAGTTCGTGGGTGGCGAGCTTCCTTGCCCGCTCTGCATGCTGCAGCGCTATGCGATGATCCTGAGCACGCTGGGTGCCGTGTGGATCATCCGCCAGGCGCAGCGCGGCGTGCTGACCTGGGACCGCTATGTGCAGGACCTAGGGCTCGCTACGCTCGGCGCTTTTTTGGGTGCGGTCTTCGCCTCGCGCCAGATCATGTTGCACATCCTCCCGGGCGACCAGGGCTATGGCGGGGCGGTGCTCGGCCTGCATCTCTACAGCTGGGCCTTCGTCACCTTCTGCGTGGTCATCCTGTTCACTGCGCTCCTCGGCATCATGGCGCCTGCGGCACTTCCGGAAGCGCCGGACAAGAACAGCATGGGAGACCGGCTCTCATCTGTCATAGGCCTCGCCTTTCTGGCAATCGTGGCCATCAACGCGGTGATGATCGTCTTCCTCGAAGGCTTCAACTGGGTTTTGCCCGACAACCCGACGGGTTACGCTCTGTTCGGCCACTGATATCGGCGGTCCGCCAGGGCAATTGCCGAAAGCCCCGGTTTCGGGCAACATCAGGTTGTTCTAAGCAAAGGCGGAGGGACAGACGATGACGATGATCAATCTTCCAGAAGATACCGAAACACAGATCGACACCACGCGCCGGCAACTCCTCGGTGGGCTGGGCGCGCTGTTGCTCGCCCCCCTCGCGGTGGGCGCAGCGGAAGCCTCGGCGGCGGCCGGCAATTCCGGGCGCATCTCGTTCCGCATCACGCGGGCGGGCCTCATCGTCGGCGTGGGTGGCGGCACCGGCACGCTATCCTTCAACGGCCGGAAATACCCCCTCAGCATCGGCGGCATCAGCCTGGGCGCCACCATCGGCATCGCGTCGGCCGACTTCGTGGGCCGCGTGCGCCACCTGCGCCGCGCCAGCGACATCGCGGGCACCTATTCGGCGATCGGCGCTGGGCTTGCGGCAGCCGGCGGCGGCTCCGTGGCACGGTTGCGCAATTCACGCGGCGTCGAGCTTGAGGTTTCCGGCAAGCAGGTTGGCTTCATGGCCTCGGTGGACCTGAGCGGATTGCGGATCCGGCTCACGTAAACTGGCTGCGCGAGCAGCCTACAACGAGTGAGCAGCTCCTTTTCCTGAAAAAGGGTAAGGACCAGGGACTTCAGCTTATCGGGCGCGTGGCACATGCACGCGCCCGTATAAGTTCAGACAAGCTCGTCAGGATTTTCCCACACATGACACATGCAATGCCGGCGCGGCCCTGTGAACTCCAGCTGACGCTCGGTACGTCGCATGAAGAGGTCTTGCGTACCTTCGTGCGCGAGGTGGCTCTGGCGGAGGGCATTCCGGCGGCCAGCGCCAGCTTCATCGCAGCCGATTGCGCCGCAACCTGGCAGGCGCTCTCAGCCATTGGGGACGCCAATGAGCGTGTCCATGTCAGCCTTCACGTGCAGCATGATGAGGTGCGCGCCAGACTCCTGCTCAAGGGCCATACACGCTTTGCGCAGGTCGTCAGCTCGCTGGGTCGCCGCCTGCCGCAGGGAGCCGGCATCTCTTGTCGCGAGAGTGGTATCGACGGCTGGGAAATCCTGCTACATCGCAGCCTTCTCGAGCCACGCGACATGCAGCCGCCGGAACCCGTGCCCACCAACGTGGCGACAGCGGCAGGCGCAGACGACATCGTGGTCGAACTCGCACGCAAGGCTGATGCGCCCGGCATCGCGCGTTGCTTCCTCACCGTCTATGGCCACCACTATGTACACTCCGACGTGTTCTCTCCCAGGCGCTACTGGGCGCGGGTGGAGGCGGGCGAGATCATCCCCGTGGTGGCACGCAGTGCGGAAGGCGAGGTGATCGGGCACTTGGCGCTGGAGCGCGAAGCCGGAGCCATCGTCGCCGAACGCGGTGAGGCCGTGGTGCTGTCCACATTCCGTGGCCACCACCTCCTCGAACGCATGACGGACCGCCTGTCTGAAGAGGCGCCAAAACATGGGTTGCTCGGTATCTACGCCGAACCCCTCACCATCCACACCTTCTCGCAACGCAACGACGTGCATGCCGGAATGCCGGTCTGCGCGGTGCTGCTGGGCGCCAACCCTGAGAGCTTCCGGCCCAAGGACATCGCCTGCCCCACTGCCGGCCAGCGCCAGAGCTACTTGCGCACCTTCCGGTTCGTGCAGCCAGCGGCGACCCGCGCGCTGCAGGATGCTGGCCCCTATGCAGACAGGCTGCAGCATATCTACTCCTGCCTGGGAGCGGAGGTGGCTGCGCCCGCAAAGTCCGAGCCGACGCCCGCGACGTCGACAACGCGGATCGGCGTCAACGACCGTGGCTATGGTGTCATCCGCTTTCAGGAGATCGGCAGAAATTGCATCATCGAGCTTACCCAGGCGCTGGCTGACGTACGCTCGCTCGGTGCGTGCTCGGTGCAACTCTCCTGTCGGGTGGCGGACCCCGGCCTGCCACTGCTCATCGCAACCGCCCGCGGCCTCGGTTTCTTCTTCTGCGGCATGGGACCAGGCTTCGCCGAGGGCGAAGACCTGCTTTTGATGCAACTCCTCACAGAGCCTCTGGATACGACCAAGCTGCAACTCTTCACCGATGAGGCAAAGGAATTGGTGGCCTTCATCGAGGCCGACCGAAAGGCCGTCAGTTTGCTGACAGGCTAGCAGGGCCCGCTTGGGGCAGGATGACCACGACCGGGATTATTCACGCGAGAAACTTTCGCCAAGCACCAGCGAGCCCGCACACCACTTCAGGGACATCTGCAGGCGCTGATGGCCCCGGACATGCCAGGGGGCTATCTCAAACAATCAGGAATATCAATTCCAAATTGGAATAAATGGCTGGGGCGGGAGGGATCGAACCTCCGAATGGCGGAATCAAAATCCGCTGCCTTACCGCTTGGCGACGCCCCAGCAGAAGAGGCCCGTATAGCCAGCCGAACAGTGCTTGCCTAGCCCGAAAAGCATGGCTATAAGCCGCGCCGAGCCTATGACGGAGTGTAGCGCAGCCTGGTAGCGCACCTGCTTCGGGAGCAGGGGGTCGGAGGTTCGAATCCTCTCACTCCGACCAATTGAAAACGGCGCGGAACCGCAGGGTTCCGCGCCGTTGTTTTTTCGAAACGGGGCTCAGCGGCGGCCGAGCAGCGCCCAGGCGGCAGGAAAGCCGAGGGCGGCCACCGCAGCTTTCACAAGATCACCCGCTAGGAAGGGCATGAGGCCATACTGGATGGCCTTCTCGACACCGATGAAGCCCGACAGCCAGATCAGGCCCGGCACATAGAGGACGGCCGCGCCCAGCAGCATGGCGGCGAACATCTTGGGGACCGACCGGTCCCAGCCGCGCTCGGCGAGGTAACCCACCACCCAGGCGGCGGCAATGAAGCCCAAAACGTAGCCGAAGCTCGCCAGCATGACGCCCGACTTGAACTCGGCGAAGACCGGAAGCCCGATGGCACCTTCCAGCGCATAGAGCGCCAGGGTGGCCGCACCCAGACGCGAGCCATAGGCAGCGCCAATCATCAGCACGGCGAGCGTCTGCAACGTCATCGGCACGGGGATCATCGGTACGTTGACTTGCGCCGCTGCGGCGACGACGAGCGAACCCACAACGGCGAGCACGACATTGCGCGCAAGGCCCGTCTGCGGCCACAGGCGGTCGGAAAGAAGGCTGGCATTCATGATCGTTCACCCCTACCCTGTTTGAAGAAAAAACTGGCACCGCTTATAGAGTTGGCCACCCTGCGCCGCAACTGATCGCATGACGGACTTGCAATTCGACCGCAACTTTGACGTGACGCCCGGCAACGCCGACCGCGTCTCCCCCCTCGTCCGTCGCGTGCTGGTGAACAATCCGAGCCCCTATACCTTCAAGGGCACCAACAGCTACATCGTCGGCTCAGGCCAGGTGGCAGTGATCGACCCGGGGCCGGATGACGACGCGCACCTGGCAGCACTTCTCGACGCGGTGAAGGGCGAGACCGTGACCCACATCCTCGTCACCCATTCACACGCCGATCATTCACCGCTGGCAAAGCGGCTGATGGCAGCGACCGGGGCAATCACCCTCGCCTTTGGTGCGGTGGAGGCGCCGCCCTCTTCGGGGCTCCGGCTCGATGCCTCGATCGACCATGACTTCGTGCCGGACCAGCGGCTTGTGGACGGAGATGCCGTGAGCGGTCCCGGCTGGACGCTGGAAGCGCTGTTCACGCCCGGCCACATGTCGAACCACATGTGCTTCGCCCTGAAGGAGGAACAGGCGCTGTTCGCCGGCGACCATGTGATGGCCTGGGCAACGAGCGTGATCGCCCCGCCCGATGGTGACATGGGTCAGTACTTCGCCTCGCTCCGGAAGTTGCTCGACCGTGACGATCAGGTCTACCACCCGGGCCATGGCCCCTCGAAGCGCGACCCGCTGCCGCTGGTGCGCGGCTATCTCGCGCACCGCCGCATGCGCGAGGAGGCAATCCGCGCGCGCGTTGCGCAGGGCGCACGCAGCGTGGGTGAGATCGTGGCGTCGATCTATGCCGACGTGGACCCCAAGCTCCATGGCGCGGCAGCACTCTCCACCACCGCGCATCTCGATCACCTCGTGGAACAGGGCAAGCTCCGCAAGGTGGACGGCATCTACGAGGCGACCTGACGATGGCCCGCAAGACACCCGAAGATCTCCGCAGCGCCCGCTGGTTCGCGCCCCACGACCTGCGCGGATTCGGCCACCGCTCGCGCCTCATGCAGATGGGCTATGCCAAGGAAGACTGGGCCGGAAAGCCCTGCATCGCCATCATCAACACCTGGTCTGGCATCAACCCCTGCCACGCGCATTTCCGCGAGCGGGCGGAGGATGTGAAGCGCGGCGTCTATCAGGCGGGCGGCTTCCCGATCGAGCTTCCCGCACTGTCGCTCGCCGAGAACTTCGTGAAGCCCACCACGATGCTCTACCGCAACCTGCTGGCCATGGAGGTGGAGGAGCTGATCCGCTCTCACCCCCTGGACGGCGTAGTGCTGATGGGCGGCTGCGACAAGACCACGCCAGGGCTGCTGATGGGGGCCACCAGCGCGGGGGTTCCCGCCATCTATGTTCCCGCTGGCCCGATGCTGCGCGGCAACTGGAACGGCAAGGTGCTGGGCTCCGGCAGCGATGCATGGAAGTTCTGGGACGAACGTCGCGCCGGCAACATCTCGGACGCCGAGTGGAGCGCTATCGAAGGCGGCATCGCGCGCAGCCATGGCCACTGCATGACCATGGGCACGGCTTCCACCATGACGGCCATCGCCGACGTGCTCGGCATGACGCTGCCGGGCACCTCATCCATCCCCGCTGACGACGTCAATCACATGCGCATGTGCGCCGCCGCCGGGCGGCGCATCGTGGAGATGGTGTGGGAGGACCTCAAACCGTCCGACATCATGACGCGGGCGTCCTTCGAGAACGCGATCCGCGTGGCGATGGCCATGGGTTGCTCGACCAATGCAGTGATCCATATGATCGCGATGGCAAGACGCGCCGGGCACCACATCACGCTCGATGACTTCGACGCAGCGAGCCGCATCGTTCCGGTGATCGCCAATGTGCGGCCAAGTGGCGACACATATCTGATGGAAGATTTCTACTACGCCGGCGGCCTCAAGGCGCTGATGAAGGAGATCGCACCGTTGCTCGACCTCGAGCAGGTCACCGTGTCTGGCAAACGCTGGGCGGAGGAACTTGACGGTGTGAAGGTGCACAACACTGACGTCATCCGCTCCATCGAAACTGCGATCTACCCTGAGGGTGCACTTGCAGTTCTGCAGGGCAACCTCGCGCCGCGGGGATGCGTCATCAAGCCTTCAGCCTGCGCGCCGCATTTGCGCCAGCATTCAGGCCCCGCCATCGTGTTCGACGATTACCCGTCAATGAAGGCGGTGATCGACCGCGACGATTTCGACGTGACACCCGATCACATTCTTGTCTTGCGCAACGCCGGGCCAATCGGTGGCCCCGGCATGCCGGAATGGGGCATGCTGCCGATCCCGAAGAAACTGGTGAAGCAGGGCGTGCGCGATATGTTGCGGATTTCCGACGCCCGCATGAGCGGCACGAGCTATGGCGCCTGCATCCTGCATGTGTCACCTGAGTCTTACGTCGGCGGCCCATTGGCGCTGGTGGCGACAGGGGACATCATCACGGTGGACGTTGCCGCCCGGTCCATCACGCTCGACGTGGACGACGTGGAACTTCAGCGGCGCAAATCACGCCTGAAGCCCCCTGCTCCGCGCTTCGAACGTGGCTACGGCTTCATGTTCGCCCAGCATATCGGGCAGGCGGACGAAGGCTGCGACTTCGATTTTCTCAGGAGTGATTTCGGCGGGCCGACAGACGAACCGGCGATCTTCTAGGTGCCGGGAAACGTGTAGTCCTTGAAGCGCGCGCGCAGTTCCAACTTGGAAATCTTGCCCGTCGCGGTGTGGGGGATCTCATCGACGAAGGCCACGTCGTCCGGCATCCACCATTTCACGATCTTTCCATCCAAGTGGCGCAGCACATCCTCACGCGTTACGGCCGCGTCCTTCCGGCGCACGATGACCAGCAGCGGACGCTCATCCCAGCGCGGGTGCGGCAGGCCGATGGCTGCGGCCTCATGCACGCCCGGGCAGCCCAGCGCGATGTTCTCGAGATCAATGGAGGAAATCCACTCACCGCCGGACTTGATCACGTCCTTCGCGCGGTCGGTGATCTGCATGAAGCCATATCTATCAATCGTGGCGACGTCGCCTGTGTCGAACCAGCCGTCAGCATCGAAGGCGTTCTCGCCTTCACCCTTGTAATAGCTGCGCGCAACGGAAGGGCCCTTCACCTTCAGTCGTCCGAAGGTCGTGCCGTCATGCGCCAGCGCCTTGCCGTCATCATCGGTGATCTTCATGTCCACCATGAAGGGCGGTCGGCCCTGCTTCAGCTTCACCGTCCACCAGTCCTCGGAAGAAAGCGACGTCGTCTCGCCCGTTGCCACACCGAGCGAGCCGATGGGGCTCATCTCCGTCATGCCCCAGGCATGGATCACGTCACTGCCATAGGTTTCGACGAAGGCCTTCATGATCGATTCCGGGCAGGCGGAACCGCCAATCACCACGCGGTTGAGATGCGGCAGCCGCAGCTGCGGATTCAGTTCGAGATACTGCAGCAGCATCAGCCACACGGTGGGCACTGCGGCGGTGATGGTGACGCGGCCTTCGGTGAGCATCTCGTAGATCGACGCGCCGTCGAGCTTCAGGCCCGGCATCACCAATGCGGCACCACCGATCGGCGCGGAGAAGGCCAGCGACCAGGCATTGGCATGGAACATCGGAACGACCGGCATGGCCACATCGACGCTCTTGATCGCCATGGCATCGCCCAGCGCACACATCAACCCGTGCAGCACGTTGGAGCGGTGGGAGTACAGAACGCCCTTGGGATGGCCCGTGGTGCCGCTGGTGTAGCACATGCCACAGGCGGTGTTCTCATCAAACTCCGGCCAGACATGCTCCTCATCGCCGCTGGCGATCAGGGTCTCGTAGCAGACGGGATTGCGCAGCGTGGTCTCGGGCATATGCGCTTCATCCGTAAGGATAACGAAGCCCGTCACATTGGGGATCTGCTCCTGCAGCTTTTCCAGCAGCGGCACGAAGGTCAGGTCAGTAAATATCCACTGATCCTCGGCATGGTTCACGATGTAGCCGAGCTGGTCGGTGAAGAGCCGCGGGTTCAACGTATGGACGATGCCGCCCATGCCCATCACGCCATACCAGATCTCGAGGTGCCGCCAAGTGTTCCAGGCCATGGTCGCAATGACCGATCCCATGGAGAGACCCAGCTGCTTCTCACAGGCAGACGCCAGCGCACGGGAACGTCGATTGACAGTCGCATAGTCGGTGCGGTGCAACGGGCCTTCAACGGATCGCGACAGAATCGGCCGGGTGCCATGCCAGCGCGCCGCGTGATCGAGCACGCGGTGAACGAGCAATGGAAAATCCTGCATCAGGCCGCGCATGGCGTCTTGTTCTCCTGACGTGGAAACTATCGGGATTGGTGGGGAGCCGCCAGATGACGTTCGGCTGTTGTTAGGTCAAGTTCTGGGGTCGATGGGCGTGATGGCGCCCAGACCCAGCACCTGCTCGATGAAGCGGGCACCGGCCAGCAGCTTGGCCTCGCCACGCCCGGGCGCCACGACCTGCAGGCCCACCGGCAAGTGGTCCGCCGTGAAGCCGCAGGGGATGGAGATGGCGGGGCTGGCTGTCAACGTAATGGCGTGGACGATCATCAGCCAGTCGACATAGGTATCGAGCTTCACGCCATCACATTCCGCAACGTAGCGCTGCTCCACCGGGAAGGGCGGCACGATGGTGGTGGGGCAGAGCAACAGGTCATAGGTATCGAAGAAGGTGCGCATGCGCCGGAACATTTCGCCGCGCTGCGCCTCCGCCCGGGCGATCTCGGCGCCGGTGATCTTCAGCCCCTTCTCGATGTTCCACACCACCTCGGGCTTCAGGAGATCGCGGTGCGTGTCCAGCAAGGGCTTCATGTTGGCATAGGACAGGGCACGCAGCGTCTGGGCGCATTCCCGCGTTTCGCGCAGGTCCGGATGGGCTTCCTCGACGATGACGCCCTCGGCCTCGAGCTTGCGGGCGGCGGCCATGACGAGATCAGCCACGCGCGGATCGACCGGCGGCAGGCCAAGGTCGCGGGAGACCGCCACACGCCTCGGCTTCCAGCCTGAGCGCGCGGCCTTGAGAAAGGATGTGCCGTCGGACGGGAGCGACAGCGGGTCCGCCGGCTCCTCGCCCACCATGGCGTCAAACAGGAGCGCCAGATCCTCGACATTGCGGGCCATGGGGCCTTCCACGCCCAGGGTCGAGTCGATCTTTGAAAACACGCTCGCAGCCACCCGGCCAGGCGAGGGCCGCATGCCGACCACGCCGCAGAAGCTGGCCGGGTTGCGCAGCGAACCGCCCAGGTCGGAGCCATGCGCCACCCAGGCCATGCCGGTCGCCAGCGCCACAGCGGCCCCGCCGGAGGAGCCCGAGGCCGACAGGGCGGTATTCCAGGGGTTGCGGGTGACGCCGAAGACCTCGTTGAAGGTGTGGGCGCCGGCCCCGAATTCAGGGGTGTTGGACATGGCGTAGATGACCCCGCCCCTGCCCTCTAGATGGGTCACGACCAGATCGGAGGTTTCGGCGATCCTGTCCTTGAAGATGGGGGAGCCCTGCGTCGAGCGCACCCCGGCCACGTCCGTCAGGTCCTTGATCGGCACCGGCAGGCCGGCCAGCGGGCCGCGCTCCGGGATCGGCCGTTCCATCAGCGCCCGGGCGTGCTTGCGGGCCCGGTCGAAACACAGGGTTGGCAGGGCATTCACCTGTCCGTCCACCTCCGCCACCCGGCGTTCCAGTGCATCGAGGCAGTCGAGCGGGGTGATGTCACCCCGCTGCAAGCTGTCGACGACTTGGGCGGCGGTCATCCGGATCAGGTCAGCCATGAAAAATCCCCTCTGCAGGCTCGGATGAAATCCGTTTGCCGCCACCCCGTCAACGGGCGTAAAAGCCGCCCAGCCATTCATAAACCTGATCCCGAGGAGAGCATCATGAACGCACCGGTCGCAGCCCCAGGCATGAACAAGCAGTGGGTGGAGCGCCGCGCCAGGGCCGTGTCCCGCGGCATCAGCGCAGGCGCCCCGGTCATTGCGGCGAAGGCCGAGAACTCCGAGATCTGGGATATCGAGGGCAACCGCTACATCGACTTCGGCGGCGGCATTGCGGTGGTCAACACCGGTCACCGACACCCGCTGGTGATGAAGCGCGTGTATGAGCAGCTCGAAGCTTTCACCCACACCTGCGCGATGGTGATGCCCTATGCCCCCTTCATCGAGGTGTGCGAGAAGCTGAACGCCGTGGCGCCGATCTCGGGCGAGAAGAAGTCGGCGCTCGTCACCACCGGTGCCGAAGCCGTCGAGAACGCGGTCAAGTTCGCCCGCGCCTATACCGGCCGCTCCGACATCATTGCCTTCAACGGCGGCTTCCATGGCCGCACGCTGCTTGGCATGACGCTCACCGGCAAGGTCGTTCCCTACAAGACCAAGTTCGGCCCCATGGCGCCGGGCGTATGGCACGTGCCCTTCCCCGTGGCGCACAAGGGTGTCACCATAGATGACACGATGCATGCCATCGAGTGGCTGTTCAAGGCAGACGTCGAGCCGCAGCGCGTGGCCGCCATCATCATCGAACCCGTGCAGGGCGAAGGCGGCTTCTACATCGCGCCGAAGGAACTGATGGTGAAGCTCCGGAAGCTGTGCGACGACCACGGCATCCTGCTGATCGCTGACGAGATCCAGTCCGGCTTTGGCCGCACCGGAAAGTTCTTCGCCATGGAGCACTATGGCGTCGAGCCCGATCTCATCACCTCGGCCAAGTCTCTGGCCGGTGGTTTCCCGCTCGCCGCCGTGGTCGGCCGCGCCAAGATCATGGATGCGCCGGAGCCCGGTGGCATCGGCGGCACCTATGCCGGCAACCCCGTGGCCTGCGCCGCGGCCTTGGGCGTGTTTGATGCCTTCGAGCAGGAAGGCCTGCTCGAAAAGGCCGATGCCCAGGGCAAGCTGATCATGGAGCGCATGACGTCGATCAAGGCCAAGAACAAGGGCATGCCGATCGGTGATGTGCGCGGGCTTGGCGCGATGTGCGCCTTCGAACTCGTCACCCAGCATGGCGGCAACGATCCCGATGCGGCCGCGGCAAAGGCGCTGGCGGCAAAGTGCCTGGAGCGCGGCCTGCTCATCCTCACCTGCGGTGTCTATGCCGACACGGTGCGCATGCTGACCCCGCTGACGGCTTCGGAGATGGTTCTGAAGGAAGGCCTCGACATCCTCGAGAGCGCCATCCTCGGCAACTGATTTCGTCTCAACGCACGACGCAAACGCCGGGCTTTCGCCCGGCGTTCTGCTTTTCCGGGGAAGCTCACGAAGACGTGAGAAGCGGCGCACTGCCGCAGACGATCCGGCCTTCCCGCGCAACCGTTTAATTCTTGAGTGCAGGCATCACCGTTTGAACAGCGCTGCGGTCACGCACCTTTTGTCGATTTCAAATCCACTGGAGAATTTCATGCACAAGATCCTTCTTGCGGCCACGACTGCTCTTTGCCTCGGCGCGGCTTCCGCCTCCGCCGCCAACGTGGTCGAAACCGCCCAGCAGGCAGGCAGCTTCAAGACGCTGATCGCCGCCGCTCAGGCCGCTGGCCTTGCCGATGCGCTGGCCACCACCAAGAACATCACTGTCTTCGCGCCCACCGACGAGGCCTTCGCCAAGCTGCCGGCCGGCACCGTCGAGATGCTGCTGAAGCCCGAGAACAAGGACAAGCTGGTCGCCGTCCTCACCTATCATGTGCTGCCGCGTGAACTGACGTCCAACGAGATGCTTGCAGGGCCGTTCCACGTGCGCACGCTCAAGGCCAAGCCGGACCGCACACTCGCCATCACCAAGAACGCCAGCGGCGTGACGGTGGACAACGCGAAGGTCGTGAAGGCTGACATCATGACGGACAACGGCGTCATCCACGTTATCGACACCGTGCTGCTGCCGAGCAAGTAATGGCATACGCCGACACTCCGGCTGATGCCGGGGTGTCGGCGACAATGTTCAGCCCTTGGGCATGATCGGCGGCGCGATGACGATGTAGGGCGTCTTTGGCTCCTGTCCCGGGGGCGCATATTCCGGGACCGGCTCACCCGGTTCGCCGAGCGAGACGATGTACTGGTAGAGCGAGCGGATGTCGCCTTCGTCCATGGCATGGACATTGAAGAACGGCATGGGCGGCTTCGCCTGGAATGTCTTGGCATATTGCAGGAAGGCATCCTCGCTGCCCTTGTCCTTGGCGACAAGGCGGAGATTGGCGGGATAGGTCGTTCCCCACGGGCCCTGCCAGCCGAGGCCTGTTCCCTTCAGCGCGACCGCCGGGTCGACCTTGCCGCCTGTCTCGGCGTAGCCATTGGTGTGGCAGTCATGGCAGCCGGAGGTGATGGCAACCTGCGCACCTCGCGCTACCGACACGTCGCCAGCCAGCGCTGATGTCGCCGAAACAGCAACGGCGCCAAATACAAAGGCGCCGCATATCCCAACCTTCATTTCATTCTCCCTCTTTCTCTTGCATCCGAAGCGGTTTGTCTCACCGCATTGATCGCAAAAGGCTGTGATCAAAATCACAGCTTTCTCCGGCGCTTCAATTTGATACCTCTGCGGCCACAACGGACAATCGGATAATCAGGCGAGCCCGCAACCAGGCAGGGAAAGAGAAAGGGCGCGAACCCTGCGGTCCGCGCCCTTCGCATTCATGCCTGCAGGGTGGATTATTCGCCCTGCGGGGCTTCCTCTTCGCCTTCGGCGGCCTGCTTCTTGGAGATGTCCTCGCCGGTGGTCTGGTCGACCTGCTTCATCGACAGGCGCACCTTGCCGCGGTTGTCGAAGCCCAAGAGCTTCACCTTCACGGTGTCACCCTCGTTGACGACGTCCGAGACCTTGTTGACGCGCTTCGAGGCAAGCTCGGAGACGTGCACGAGGCCATCGCGCGAACCGAAGAAGTTCACGAAGGCGCCGAAGTCGACGACCTTGACGACTTTGCCGTCATAGATCAGGCCAACTTCCGGCTCCATGACGATGCCCTTGATCCACTTCAAGGCCGCTTCGATGGCGGTACCCGAGGACGAAGCGACCTTGACGGTGCCGTCGTCCTGGATGTCGATCTTGGCGCCGGTCTTTTCCACGATCTCGCGGATGACCTTGCCGCCGGTGCCGATCACTTCGCGGATCTTGTCGGTGGGGATCTTCAGCGTCTCGATGCGCGGTGCATGCTCGCCGAGCGAAGCGCGGGCGCCGGTGAGGGCCTCCGCCATCTTGCCGAGGATGTGCAGGCGGCCGTCCTTGGCCTGCCACAGCGCGACCTTCATGATCTCCTCGGTGATACCGGTGATCTTGATGTCCATCTGAAGGGACGTGATGCCTTCCGACGTGCCGGCAACCTTGAAGTCCATGTCGCCGAGATGATCTTCATCACCCAGGATGTCGGAGAGCACCGCGAAGCGCTCGCCTTCCTTGATGAGACCCATGGCGATGCCGGCGCAGGGCGCCTTCAGCGGCACGCCCGCATCCATCAGCGCCAGCGAAGCGCCGCAAACCGAGGCCATGGAGGACGAGCCGTTTGACTCGGTGATCTCCGAGACGACGCGGATGGTGTAGGGGAACTGGTCCGTCGCCGGGAGCAGCGGGTGGATCGCGCGCCAGGCGAGCTTGCCGTGGCCGATCTCGCGGCGGCCCGTGGCACCCATGCGGCCCGTTTCACCGACCGAGAAGGGCGGGAAATTATAGTGCAGCATGAAGGTACCCTTGTGGGTGCCATCGAGCGAGTCGATGTACTGCTCGTCCTCGCCGGTGCCGAGCGTGGTGACCACGAGGGCCTGCGTCTCGCCGCGGGTGAACAGGGCCGATCCGTGGGTGCGCGGCAGAACGCTCGCTTCCGCGATGATCTGGCGAACCGTCTTGGTGTCACGGCCGTCGATGCGGTGGCCGGTGTCGAGGATGGCGTTGCGGACAACGTCCTTTTCGAGGTGCTTGAAGGCCTCACCGATCTTGTTGGCGGGCGGAGCGTCGGGCAGGTCAGCGCCGGTCAGCGCAGCCAGAACCTTGTCCTTCGCCTTGGCGACGGCTTCCTGACGATCTTCCTTCTTGGCGATCGCGTAGGCAGCGCGCACATCGGCCTCGGCAATCGCCTTGACCTGGTTGTAAAGCGCCTCTGCATCCGGCGGCGAAAAGTCACGCGGCTCGCGCGAGGAGCGCTCTGCGAGGCGGATGATGGCCTCGATCACCGGCTGGAAGCCGCGGTGGCCGAACATGACGGCACCGAGCATGATTTCTTCCGAAAGCTCCTTGGCTTCCGACTCGACCATCAGCACGGCGTCCTGCGTGCCGGCGACCACGAGGTCGAGCGACGACAGCTTCTGCTGTTCGATGGTGGGGTTCAGCACGTACTCGCCATCGATGTAGCCGACGCGCGCCGCACCGACCGGGCCCATGAAGGGGATGCCGGAGAGGGTGAGAGCCGCCGACGAGGCGACGAGAGCGAGAATGTCCGTGTCGTTCTCGAGGTCATAGGAGAGAACGGTGGCGATGACCTGCGTCTCGTTGCGGAAGCCCTCGACGAAGAGCGGGCGGATCGGACGGTCGATCAGGCGCGAGATCAGCGTTTCGCGCTCGGTCGGGCGGCCTTCGCGCTTGAAATAGCCACCCGGGATCTTGCCGGCGGCATAGGTCTTTTCCTGATAGTTGACGGTGAGCGGGAAGAAGTCGATCCCGGGCTTCGCCGAACGTTCGGCAACGGCCGTGGCGAGAACGGTGGTTTCACCGAGCGAGGCGACAACGGCGCCATCGGCCTGACGGGCCACGCGGCCGGTTTCGAGGCGGAGCGTCTGCCCGGCCCACTGAATTTCTTCGACGTCGATATTGAACATATGGATTTTCCTTTGTGCCCTTCGCCGCCGCTTGAAAGACGTGCACCACCACTGTGGACGGCATCCCCTTTGGGCCGAGAGCCCGGCCCCATTGCCGGACTCACTGGATGGGGACGCGGGCGGCTACTCGGTGATCCGCCCGCTCGTACGTAGACTCGATCTTCGCTTAGCGGCGGATCTCGAGGCGCTTGATGAGCGTCTGATAACGCGCATCGTCAATGCGCTTCAGATAGTCGAGAAGCGAACGGCGCTTGCTCACCATCGTCAGCAGCCCACGGCGGGAATGGTTATCCTTCTTGTGGGTCTTGAAGTGGTCGGTCAGGTAGTTGATGCGTTCCGTGAGGATCGCAACCTGGACTTCGGGCGAACCGGTGTCACCCGGCTTCGTGGCATATTCCTTCACGAGCGCAACCTTGCGCTCAGCAGTCATGGTCATTCGGTCATCTCCAATAAATGGATGGTTACAGGTTGAACAAACGCTTCGGCTTGAGTGATCCCTGGACGATGGTTCCAATCCCGAGTGGTTTGCCGCCACTCATCACCAGAACCGCATCTTCCGCGATGGGAGCATTCGCGCCTCTGAGCAGGACGGCTTGTCCGAGCTTCAGGCGTCGGGCTTGCTCATCGTCGATGGCCACTGCCGGGATGCCGTCCAGCACGGTCTCGATGGGGAGCAAAGCCCCAGTTTTGGCGTCTCCGCCGGGGGCCTTATGGCCGAGTTCCGTCAGGTTTTCCAGTGAAATCATATGGTCTTCGGTGAAGGGTCCCACCGCCACCCGCCGCAGCATGGTGACGTGCGCGGCCGTGCCCAGGACCCGGCCCATGTCGCGGGCCAGAGAGCGGATGTAGGTGCCCTTGCCGCAGGTCACCTCGAAGGTGGCATGGTCGCGGTCTGGGATGTCCACCAGCTTCAGGGCCTCGATCAGGATGGGACGTTCGGCAAGCTCCACTGCCTCCCCGGCCCGGGCCAGGTCATAGGCCCGCTCGCCATCGACCTTGATGGCCGAAAACGCCGGCGGGGCCTGCATGATCTCGCCGGTAAAGCGGGGAAGTATCGACTCGATCTCTTCTCCAGAGGCTCGCCTATCGGACGTAGCAGAAACCTCGCCTTCAAGGTCATCCGTCGTCCGCTCCTCGCCCCAGCGGGCGGTGAAGCGGTAGACCTTGCGGCCGTCCATGGCATAGGAGACGGTCTTGGTTGCCTCTCCCAGGGCAATGGGCAGCAGGCCCGTGGCCAAAGGGTCCAGCGTGCCGCCATGGCCCGCCTTCTCGGCGTTGAACAGGAAGCGCACCTTGCCCACCGCCTGGGTGGAGGTCATGCCGTAAGGCTTGTCGAGGATCAGCCAGCCGGTGACGGGGGTGCGTTTGGTTTTTGCCATTCACACCGCCCCCAAAGAGGTAAAAACCAGCATCCCACCAATCATCAAGCCCGGCCATGATGAAATGAGGGAGGCGGGCTGAGGATGACGCTCGAAAGGGCCCTTCACTCCTTCTTGAGATCCCGTGCCACTTCGGGGCTGCGCAACAGCTCGTCGATCTTGCCAGCGTAGTCCAGAGCGGTGTCGACCCGGTAGCGGATCTCCGGCGTGAACTTCATCTCGAGCTTGGGGGAGACGAGGCCGCGAATATAGCGTCGGTTACGGTTCAGCGCCTCGAGCAACGCCTTCTCCTTGTTCGGCAGAAGCGTGCGAACGAAGGCGTTGGCGATCTTGAGGTCGGGCGACATCTGAACCTCGACGACCGTCGGGTTCAGCCGCTCGAGATCAGGATCGCCCGATTCCCCGCGCAGGAATATTTCCGCCAGTGCGTGGCGGATCAGTTCGCCAGCACGGAGCTGGCGTTGGGAGGGGGCGCTGCCTTTGCTCATCTCTCAGATCAGTCCAGCGTACGCTGGACCTTCTCCACGCGGAAGCACTCGATCACGTCGCCGGCGCGCATGTCCTGGTAGTTCTCGAAGGCCATGCCACATTCCTGGCCAACGGGGACTTCCTTGACCTCGTCCTTGAAGCGCTTGAGCGTCGAGAGCGTGCCTTCGTGAATGACCACGTTGTCGCGGATGAGGCGAACCTTGGCGCCGCGCTGGACGCTGCCTTCGGTGACCTGGCAACCTGCAACCTTGCCGACCTTGGTGATGTTGAAGACTTCGAGGATCTTCGCGTTGCCGAGGAAGGTTTCGCGCAGTTCCGGTGCGAGCTTGCCCGCCATGGCCTGCTTGATGTCATCAACCAGGTCATAAATGATGTTGTAGTAGCGGATCTCGATGCCGGCACGTTCCGCCGCATCGCGCGCCTGGGTGGAGGCACGGACGTTGAAGCCCAGAACCACCGCCTTGGAGGCTTCGGCAAGGCCGATATCGGACTCGTTGATGCCGCCCACCGCATAGTGGATGACACGCGCCTTGATCTCGGTATTGCCGATCTTCTCGAGCGCCTGGACAATGGCTTCCGCCGAGCCCTGAACGTCTGCCTTGACGAGGATCGGGAACTCGGTGGCGCCCTCCTTGATAGCGGACATCATCTGCTCGAGCGAGGAACGTGCCGAAGCCGCACCGCGGCTCTCGCGGCGCTTGCGCTCACGATATTCCGTCACTTCACGCGCACGGGCATCGTTCGGCACGACGTCGAACTGGTCGCCGGCTTCAGGCGCCGAGTTGAGGCCAAGCACCTCGACCGGGGTCGACGGGAAGGCTTCCTTGACCTGCACGCCCTTGTCGTTGACCAGCGCTCGCACGCGGCCCCAGGCCGAGCCTGCGACGAAGATGTCGCCGAGCTTCAGCGTGCCGCGCTGGACGAGCACGGTGGCAACTGGGCCACGGCCCTTGTCGAGCTGGGCTTCGACCACCATGCCGCCGGCCTCACGGTCGGGGTTGGCCTTGAGATCGAGAACTTCCGACTGCAGCAGGATCACTTCGAGCAAGCGGTCGAGGTTGGTGCCCTTGAGTGCGGACACTTCGACTTCGAGCGTGTCGCCGCCCATGCTTTCGACGACGATCTCGTAGCGCAGCAGTTCATTGCGCACGCGCATCGGATTGGCGGCAGGCTTGTCGATCTTGTTGATCGCCACGATGATCGGAACGCCAGCCGCGCGGGCGTGGTTGATGGCTTCCACCGTCTGCGGCATGACGCCATCATCGGCAGCAACAACCAGCACCACGATATCCGTCGCCTTGGCGCCACGCGCACGCATCGAGGTGAAGGCCTCGTGACCCGGCGTATCGATGAAGGTGACAACGCCACTCTGTGTCTCGACCTGATAGGCGCCGATATGCTGGGTGATGCCGCCGGCTTCACCCGAGACGACGTTGGTCTTGCGCAGCGCATCGAGAAGCGAGGTCTTGCCGTGATCGACGTGACCCATGATGGTAACGACCGGCGGGCGCGACTTGAGCTGTTCGGGCGCATCGGTGTCGCCGGCGAGGCCTTCGACCACGTCCGACTCGGACACGCGCTTGACCTTGTGGCCCATTTCCTCGGCGACGAGCTGGGCGGTGTCGGCATCGATCACGTCGTTGATCGTGTGCATCTCGCCCTGCTTCATCAGGAACTTGATGATGTCCACGGCGCGCTCGGCCATGCGGTTGGCGAGCTCCTGGATGGTGATCGCTTCCGGAATGATCACTTCGCGGCTCACCTTTTCGGTGGGCATCTGGAAGCCGTGGGTCTGCTTCTTGAGGCGCTCGGTGCGGCGGCGGAAGGCGGCGACCGAACGTGCGCGCTCATCATCCTCGTTCAGCGCATTGCCGACCGAGAGACGACCGCGGCGCTTGTCAGCTTCGGCAGTCTTGGTGGGCCGCGCCGGGACTGGCGCCTTGATTTCGCGCTTGATGGCGCCCGCGAACGTGCGACGCGGAGCCGTTTCTTCCTCGTCATGCGTGCGCTTGACGGGCGAAACCGCGGCCCTGCCGGTTGCAGCCTTCATGGGCTCGGTGGCGGGGGTCACCACATTCGACTGGGCAGACTTCGGCGCGAGCTTCTTCGCGGCCTCGTCGGCCTTGCGGCGTGCGTCTTCCTCGATCCGGTGGCGGGCGTCGTCCTCGGCCTTGCGCTTGGCGGCTGCCTCGCGGTCGATCAGGTCGCGTGCGTCCTGATCGGCGCGGCGCTTGGCATCTTCTTCCTGGCGCTTGCGGTCTTCGGCCTCGCGCACGCGGGCGCCGGCGAGGGCGCGGTCACGCGCCTCCTTTTCCTCGGCGGTGAGGGTGCGGAGAACGACACCGGAGCGCTGCGTCGGCTGCGGCTTGGGTGCGGCGGGTGTCTGGGTATTGGACGGGGGCGACGGCTTCACGGGGGTGACGTGCGGTGCAGCCTTGGGCTCAAGCGGCGTTGACGGCTTGTCGTCGCCGAAGCGCTTGCGCTTGGTTTCAACCACCACGGTCTTGGAGCGTCCGGCGCCGAAGCTCTGCTTGACCTTGCTCTGCTCGATCGACGGCCGCTTGAGGGTCAAGGTTCCCCCAGCCGGGCGGTTGCCTTCGGGCTTGCGGTCTTTGTCGTTGTTATCAGTCATCTTTTCTCTATCAGGTCCTCGGGCGGGCCAGTCATACGGCCCTCAAACGTCTCGATCCGGCGCACGGCTGTGGAGAGCTTTTCGGCAAGCCCTCCCTTCGCCACGGCAGCATGTACCACATTTGGACGGCCAAAAGCCAAATCCAATTCGTCGATTTCGAAAAGAACGATCTTTTCGACAACACCGGGCTGGGCATGCTTGTCCAATTTGCGGCAACCGTCCGGTTGGGCATCGGTTCCGTGGAACAGCAGCCTGGCCCGGCCCCGGCTCAGCATGTCCTCAACCTTCATGAAGCCCGTCACGGCCTCCCCCGCCTTTTTGGCAAGGGAGAGCAGCGAAAGAGCCTGCTGGCGGAGCAATCTGGAAACAATATCCGGAAGATCGGGCGGGATTGTGGTTTCGGCCCCAAAGCCGCGCGAGAACAGCTTTCTGGCGATGGCCTGGTCCAGCACCTTTCGGTCAAGGCTGACCCACACGCCGCGTCCGGGAAGCTTGCGGGCAAGATCGGGCACCGCCACGCCATCCGGCCCCCGGACGAAGCGGATCAACTCCGCTTCGTCCTTCACCGTGCGGGTGACGATGCACATGCGGTCCGCCAAGGGCTGGTCCGCCTCCGCGCTGACGTGGGCGTCGGTCAGGCTTCCACCTCGGTTTCGTCTTCCGTCTCGGGTTCGACCGGCGCCTCGATCCAGCCTGCGTGGATGCGGGCCTTCATGATCAGGTCATTGGCTTCCTCGGCAGAAACCTCGAGGTCGGAGAAGGCACCCTTGTGCTTGACCGCACCGCCCGCCTTGCGCTCGGTCCAGCCGATCAGCTCGTCGGTGTCGCAGCCGGCGAGATCCTCGATCGACTTGAGGCCAGCTTCGCCCAGGGCAACCATCATGGACGGCGTGAGGCCATCGATGTCCTTCAGCTCGTCGAGCACGCCCAGTTCGACGCGGCGCACGTCGAGCTCGGCGGTCTGGCGATCCAGGAATTCACGCGCGCGGTTCTGCAGTTCCTCGGCCGTCTGCTCGTCGAGGCCCTCGATCGAGGCAACCTCGCGGGCATCGACATAGGCCACTTCCTCAACCGTCGCGAAGCCCTCGGAGGCCAGCAGCTGGGCCAGCGTCTCGTCGACGTCGAGTGCGGAGACGAACAGCTCGGTGCGGGCCGCGAATTCCTTCTGGCGGCGCTCGGACTCTTCGGCTTCGGTCATGATGTCGATGTCCCAGCCGGTGAGCTGGGAGGCCAGCCGCACGTTCTGACCGCGGCGGCCGATGGCCAGCGACAGCTGCTCGTCCGGCACAACGACTTCGATACGCTCGGACTCTTCGTCGAGCACGACCTTGGAGACTTCAGCGGGTGCCAGCGCGTTCACCACGAAGGAGGCGACGTCCTGGGTCCACTGGATGATGTCGATCTTCTCGCCCTGCAGCTCGTTGACGACAGCCTGAACGCGGCTGCCGCGCATGCCGACGCAGGCGCCGACCGGATCGATGGAACCGTCCTTCGAGCGCACGGCGATCTTGGCGCGGCTGCCCGGATCGCGGGCCACCGAGACGACCTCGACGACACCGTCATAGATTTCCGGCACTTCCTGGCCGAACAGACGGGCCATGAACTCAGGGTGTGTGCGCGACAGGAAGATCTGGGGACCGCGTTGCTCGCGGCGCACGTCGTAGACATAGGCGCGCACGCGATCGCCCGGGCGGAAGGTTTCACGCGGCAGCGACTCGTCGCGGCGGACGATGCCTTCGCCACGACCGAGGTCGACGATGACGTTGCCGTATTCGACGCGCTTCACTGCGCCGTTGACGATCTCACCGATGCGGTCCTTGTATTCGGCATACATCCGGTCGCGCTCGGCATCGCGCACCTTCTGCACGATCACCTGCTTGGCGTTCTGCGCGGCGATGCGGCCGAACTCGATGGGCGGCAGCGATTCGGCGATCTGGTCACCGATGTTGGCGGCCGGGTTGCGGCGCTGCGCATCGACGAGGCTGATCTGGGTTGCTTCGTTCTCGACGTCCTCGACGACCAGGAGAAGGCGCTGCAGGCGGGTCTCGCCACTGCGCGGGTCGATCTCGGCGACGATCTCGTTCTCGGCGCCATAGCGGGCCTTGGCGGCCTTCTGGATCGCCTCTTCCATCGCATGCAGCACGACCGACTTGTCGATCGACTTCTCGCGCGCCACGGCATCCGCGATCTGCAACAGTTCGAGCCTGTTGGCGCTCACGCCATAATCAGCCATTGTCGTCTTCGCTCCTCTCTTGCGAAATCTTGTCTTCGTCGATCTCGGCGCCGTCGCCATAGCCCTTGGCGGGCAGGCGGCTCTTGGCGGCCTCGATCAGCTGGTCGGTGAGGACCAGCTTGGCATCGGAAATGTCGGCGAAGGGAACGCCGATCAGCACCGGCTCCTTCGTTGCCCCTTCCGGGTTCTCGATGAACAGGCGAACCTCGCCTTCGTGGCAGCCTTCGAGGGCGCCCTTGAAGCGCTTGCGGCCGGCCACCGGCACGGCCATCTCGATTTTCACCTCATGGCCTGCCCAGGACTCGAAATCCGACGGCCGCACCAGCGGCCGGTCGATGCCAGGGGACGAGACTTCGAGGTTATAGTGCGACGACACCACATCCTCGACGTCGAGGATGGGCGACAGGGCGCGGCTCACCGCCTCGCAGTCCTCGATGGTGAAGGTGCCGTCCGGGCGCTCCGCCATGATCTGCAGGGTGGGGCCGCTCATCTTCACGCGCACGAGCCTGAAGCCCAAGTCGGCGAGCACGGGTTCGGCAAGTGCCGCCACCCGCTGCGCGGGGCCCGTCTCACGGGCCAGTCTGGTTTCTGTTTCGGTCGTCATCGGAGCCCTTTCAGGCAATAAAAAAAGCGGGCCCCGGGACCGGGACCCACTCGCGATCTCCACTTTCGTGGCTATGTGAGTGAACCTAAGTTAGACGGCATATACGCCCTCCGGCCCCATTTCGCAAGGGGTGGCGGTTTTTGAGCCGGCGGAGCTGTGCTGGCTTGATTCCGCAAAGGATTTTACAGAATTTGATGAGGACTCTCAAGGATTGCACCTTGCGCGGACTTGATCCGCGCATCCTTTGGGCGGCTGAGGGGAAAGACTCCGGTTCGAGCCCGGGGGAGATGACCTCACGCCGGGGCAAGACCGCCGTTTAGTGCGGTTCGTAACGATTGTTTTTTGAAATTTGAGAGTGGGTCGCTACCCCCATAGCTGGGTGCGTAAATGGCCGTCCTTGGGCCTCCCAGAGGCTAGACCTTCCGGAACCGCAGATAAGCCGATCCCCTGCCCTCGCGGCGGGCCTTGTTCTCGTAGCGGGTCTCGATCCAGTTCTCATAGGGCTCCGAGGGATCGCCCACCTCGGTGAAGCCGCCGTGTTCGGCCACGTGCTTGCGCGTCCAGGACACGTAGTCGCCGATGTCACTGGCAAACAGGAACAGGCCGTCGGGCGGCAGCAGCCGGTGAAAATGGGCGAGCGTTTCGGAGCTCACGAAGCGGCGCTTGTTGTGGCGCGATTTGGGCCAGGGGTCCGGGTAGAGAAGATAGATGCGCTCGAAGCTCAAGTCCGGCAGCGCTTCGAGCAACGGGCGCGCATCGTGGTCATGGATCTTCACATTGGCGAGGTTCGTCTCTTCCACCAGCGCCAGCATCTTGGCCACACCATTGACGAAGGGCTCCGCGCCGATGAAGGAGATCTCCGGATGGAGCTCCGCCTGGTGTGCCAGGTGCTCGCCGCCGCCGAAGCCAATCTCCAGCCAGCGCCGTTCGCCCATGCCTGACAGCGGATCCTCGAGTGTCACGCGCAGGTGCGGCAACAGCTGATCCATGAGTGCAGAATGATGACGGCGCAAGGTTTTGCCCTTGCGCCGCCCATAGAAGTGGAAGCGTTTTTCGGTGGTGTCGGTCACTTCACCGCGGCTTTGAGCGCCTTCACGAGGTCGGTCTTCTCCCAGGAGAAGCCGCCGTCCTTTTCCGGCGCACGACCGAAATGGCCATAGGCCGAGGTGCGCGCATAGATCGGGCGATTGAGGTTGAGGTGCGTGCGGATGCCGCGCGGGCTCAGGTCCATGACCTTGGTCAGGGCCTTTTCGAGCTTGGCTTCCGGCACCTTGCCGGTGCCGTGCGTGTCGACATAGACCGACAGCGGCTGGGCGACGCCGATGGCGTAGGACAGCTGGATGGTGCAGCGCTTGGCAAGGCCTGCGGCAACCACGTTCTTGGCAAGATAGCGCGCGGCATAGGCCGCCGAGCGGTCAACCTTCGTCGGGTCCTTGCCGGAGAACGCGCCGCCCCCGTGGGGAGCCGCACCGCCGTAGGTGTCGACGATGATCTTGCGACCCGTGAGGCCGGCGTCGCCATCAGGACCGCCGATGTAGAACTTGCCGGTGGGGTTCACGTGCCAGACGGTGTCCTTGGTGATCCAGCCCTTGGGGAGTGCCTTCTGCACATAGGGCTTCACGATCTTGAGCACTTCCGCCGAGGTCAGGTCTTCCTTGGTGTGCTGGTGCGACACGACGATCTGCGAGGCCGCGACGGGCTTGCCGTTCTTGTAGACGACGGAGACCTGGCTCTTGGCGTCGGGGCCCAAGTGCTCCTCCTTGCCGGAATGACGTGCATCGGCGAGGAGCTTCAGGATCTTGTGGGAGTAGTAAAGCGGAGCCGGCATCAGCTCCGGCGTCTCGTCGCAGGCATAACCGAACATGATGCCCTGGTCGCCTGCGCCCTCTTCCGTCTTCTCGCCCGCGGCATCGACGCCCTGGGCGATGTCAGCCGACTGGCTGTGGAGAAGAATGACGATCTTGGCATCCTGATGATGGAAGCCGGACTGCTCGTAGCCGATGTCCTTGATCGCCTTGCGGGCCGCGGCCTCGATCTTGGCCTTGGTGACGGACGCGGGACCGCGGGTTTCGCCCGCGATCACCACGCAGTTGGTCGTTGCCAGTGTCTCGCAAGCCGCGCGCACCTGCCACGGGTCGAAGCCCTGCTCAAGCGCCTCGCGATAGAACAGGTCGACGATCTCGTCGGAAATCCGGTCGCAAACCTTGTCCGGGTGACCTTCGGAGACCGACTCGCTGGTGAAGACGTAATTCTTGCGTGACATATGATTCTAGGGTCCCTTTGACTGAAGCCGCGCGCTTTTTGACAGCCTAATGAAGACTGGTCAAGCAAGCTTAGCTAAAGGCTAACCCTCAGTATCACTCTTTGGTTTCGGCGATCACGCGGGCGATGGTGGAGATCAGTTTCCGCTTGTTGACGCTGTCGGCGTCACGGAAAGCCTTGGCCAGCGTCACACCCTCGACGTTCATGAGGGCGGAGAGCACGGCATCTTCCTCGCGGGCTTCGCCCATGCCGCCCTGCTCCTCGACGCCCGGCAGCTCCTCGAAGAAGAACTGGACCGGAACGCCAAGAATCTTGGTGGTGAAGTACAGGCGACTCGCACTGATGCGGTTGGCGCCCTTTTCGTACTTCTGGACCTGCTGGAAGGTGATGCCGAGCAATTCGCCCAACTTCTCCTGGCTCATGCCAATGAGTTGTCTGCGCATGCGGATACGGCTGCCGACATGCACGTCTACAAAGTTCGGATCGCGTCTTGTCATTTTATCCTCAGACCTGATGCCCCCCGGTCTGACGCCCGTTACTGCCACAAAGTTTTCAGTCATGACTTTGCTCGCAATTGACCAAGCCCCTTTTGTTTAATATACCTAATCTCTGCGCGCAATTGGTTTTCCTACAAAACCGTGCCGGGCAGTCGAAAAAATGCGGTTTGACGCCAGAATTTCAACTATAAATCGTTTTTCTTGCCCGAATTGCACAAATGACTGCAATGACAGTCAGAAGAAGCAACCAAAAGTCGCCAATCCGCGCATAGAGGGTGGCCGGCAGGGCCTCCGGAAGCGGAGAATCAACGACGCCCTTTTCTAGCAAGGGCAGCATCCTCACCGTGCGTCCATAGGGGTCTATAACGGCGGAAATTCCCGTATTGGCTGCCCGGATCAAGGGCAAACCCTGTTCGATCGAGCGCAGCCGTGCCTGCGCCAGGTGCTGCCACGGCCCGGTCGAACGGCCGAACCAGCCATCATTGGTGACATTGATGATCACTTGCGGCCGGTCGGACTCGTCCACCAGGCGGTCGGGGAAGATCGCCTCATAGCAGACGGTGAGGCCGGCCCTGAGGCCCCCGGGCAGAGTCACGGTGCGAGGGCCGGGGCCCGGCACGAAGCTTCCCGGGGTCTGCACCACCTGCTGGAAGCCCAGCGGTTCCAAGGCCCAGGCCAGCGGCAGGAATTCACCGCCCGGCACCAGCCGCCACTTGTCGTAACGGGCCACCGGCTCGGCGTTGCCATCGAAGACGATGATGCTGTTGTGGGCGTCTGGCGCCTCGCCCTCACCCTTGCGATCCAGCCGGACGGCTCCGGTGACGAGCGCCGTGCGGCCGCCCAGCAAGGGCTTCAGTTCAGACTTCGCGACCGGGCTTTCGTCGATCAGGAAGGGGACGGCCGATTCGGGCCAGATCACATGGGTGATGCCACCGATGCCCTCTGGCCGGTCCGGGGTCGGCATGCTCGACATCTGCTCGAGATCACCGAAGATCTGGCGGGCATTCTCCTCGCGCCATTTTTCTTCCTGCGGCAGGTTCGGCTGCACGATGCGGATCGCAACGCCCGGCACCATGGCGTCTGACGCGCCCATGAGTCGCATCTCGCCCCAGCCCCAGAGGACGGGCAGCAGCAGGAGAATGGCCGCGGCTGCAAGTTTCGGTCGGGGCCGGTCCGCTGTGAGGAAGACATAGGGCAGCGACGCCCAGAGGACGACGAGAAGCGTCAGCCCTGTCATGCCGATGACGGAGGCCGCCTGCGCGACACCGCCCATGCCATCGACCAACAGGCCGGGAGCAGCCCAGGGGAAACCCGTGAACAGGTGGCCGCGCAGCCATTCGGCAAGGCCGAGCAGGCTTGCGAAGGTGAGGGCCAGCTGCAATCCAGTGCCACCGACGCGCCTTGCCAGCCACGCAGCGAGTGCCCAGTAGACCGCCATGCCGCCGGACAGGATGCCAAGCATGAAGGGCATCATCCACAGATAGGTGTCGGCCTGAACGAAGAAGGCATAACCGATCCAGTGGAGCGCCACCGCGAAATAGCCGAGCCCGAAGACCCAGCCGAGGACGAAGCCGCTGCGCCACGTCTGCCGCTTGCCCGTTTCCAGCAGCACGAGGAACAGCGGGAAGCCAATGAAGGCAAGCGGCCACAGCCCATAGGGCGGCAGGCCCATGGCGATGAGCACGCCCGCCAGGGCTGAAATTGCGCCGCGCGCCAGGGCCGGCAGGCCCGCCATGCGTTGGAACAGTCGAATCATGCGGCCGGAACTATAGGAGGGGCGTGCTTTCTCTGATAGGAATCATGGCGTTTCGGGAGAACGCGCATGAACGACCGCTCGCCGTCCACCTCCGCCACCGGCGGCATGAAGCTCATCGAGCACCTGCCCTTTGACACCGATGAGGGCATCGCCAGCCGCGCCCGCATCGGCCTCATGGTGCTCGCCACGGACTTCACCATCGAGCATGAATGGCGCGCCATCATGGGTGGCCTCAAGGGTGTCGCCCTGTATGAAAGCCGCATCCTCAACGACGCCCAGATCACGCCCGAGACGCTGCGCGCCATGGAACCGCGCATTGCCGCGGCCACCGATGTGATCCTGCCGGGAAGCCCCATCGACGTCGTCGCCTATGGCTGCACATCAGCCTCGATGGCGATCGGCGAGGAGAAGGTTTTCGCGCGCATCCGCGAGGCCCGCCCGGACGCCCGATGCACCACGCCCATCACCGCCGCCTTCGCCGCCTTCCACGCGCTGAAGGCAAAGCGCATCGGCGTGCTCACGCCCTACCGCGCAGACGTCAACCGCATCGTCGCCGACTACATCCAGGCGCGCGGCTTCGAGGTTCCCGTCTTCGGCTCCTTCAACGAGCAGGATGACGGCATCGTGGCCCGCATCACGCCGGCTTCTGTGAAGCGCGGCGTCGAGACCATCCTGTCGCATGCGCCCGTCGACGCGGTCTTCGTGTCCTGCACCTCGGTGCGGCTGGCGGAAGCGGCGCAGGCCATCGAGGCGGAGACGGGCGTTCCCATCACCTCCTCGAACCACGCCATGGCCTGGCATGCGCTGCGGCTTGCCGGCGTCGACGACGTGATGCCCCAGTGGGGGCGCCTGTTCGAGGCGCAGCTCGCCTGATGCAGGAACTGCACCGCGAGACCATCCCCGCACGTGCGCCATGGAGCCGGGTCATCCGGCGCGGCGAGACGCTGCGCATCATCGACACCCATGGCCAGCAGGCCGTCGATTTCCTGTGCTACAACGCGCATGACTTCGATGAGCGTTATCACGAGCCGAACACCATCAAGAAGGCAGGCCGCATCCTGCTGACGACGGGTGACGTCCTCTACTCCGACCGCGCAAACCCGCTGTTCACCATCACGGCAGACTCGTTCGGCGGCCATGACACGATTGGCGGCTGCTGCTCGGAACCCTCGAACCGCATGCTCTATGGGGTGGCCAACATGGGCTGCCGCGAGAACTTCCTCGCCGCATTGAAACCCCATGGCCTGGGCTGGCGCGACATCGTGCCCAACGTCAACTGGTTCATGACGGTGCCGGTGGGCGCAGCGGGCGATGCCGCCATCGCACTCGGATCATCGAAGCCGGGCGAGCATGTCGACATCCGCGCCGAGATGGATGTGCTGGCCGTCATCTCGAATTGTCCGCAGGTGTTGAACCCCTGCAACAATTTCAATCCGACGGTCATCGAAGTGGTGGTCTTCGGCTAGCCCTTCAGCTGCTGCATGATGGTCTCGGCACCCGAGACATTCACGCCCTTCTCGGTCTCGATGTTGAGCGTCCTGACGACACCATTCTCGACGATCATCGAATAGCGCCTGGAGCGGAGCCCCATGCCCGCCACCGCGAGGTCGAGCTCGAGGCCTACCGCCTTGGCGAATTCGGCATTGCCGTCCGCCAGCATCATGATCTTGCCTTCGGACTCCGTCGCCTTGCCCCAGGCCTTCATCACGTGGATGTCGTTCACTGCGGTGCAGGCGATGGTATCCACCCCTTGCCCCTTGATGTCGTCGCAGGCGATCAGGAAGCCCGGCAGGTGGTTCATGCTGCAGGTGGGCGTGAAGGCGCCGGGCAGCCCGAACAGCACCACCTTGCGGCCGGCGAAGATCACGTCTGACGACATCTTCTGCGGACCTTCGGCGGTGTTCACCGTGAATTCGACGTTGGGCAGCTTGTCGCCCGGCTTGATGGTCATGGGGGTTTTCCTTGCTGGCGGTGGGGATCAGGGCAGCGTGAGGGTCTGTTCAAGACCCTTGCCGCCGATGATGTAGGTGATGGAGATGGCCTGTCCCTTGAGCTTCTGGATATCGCTCAGGCTGCTGATGGCAAGCCGCGCCTCGTGCCCGTCTTCTGACAGGGCGGGGGCATGAAAATAGGCCGAGGTCGCGGATTCGATAAAAATGTCCTCGGGCCTTTCCTTCAGCGCCAGCTTGAGCACCGGCTTGCCATTTTCGTTGACGATCTCCGCACTGGTGACGGCGTCTCCGGCGGTCGGAACATCCGCCCGTGCTGTCTCTACGCGCGAGCTGCCCAGAGGATCACGCGCGTCGGTGCCAAGGCTGATCGAAGCCTCGGCCTGGGCCGGAATGCAAACGTCCTTGCAGACGGCGAAAAACAGGTCGAGCTTGAGGTCAAGGCCTTCCGGCTTCTCGGGCGTCACGGTGACTGGGAAGATCACTTGGCCTTCATAGCCCACCGCCTCGCCGCCCTCGTCGACGTGGCGCGACGGGGTCGGGAACTGGACCTCGGCCCTGGCAGGACGCGACGGTGTCCAGGTGAATTCCGGCGCAATACCGGAGTCGCCCGGCATGCGCCAGTAGGTCTTCCAGCCGGGGGCGAGTTCGATCAGCACGCCGCTGTGCCAGGAGGTGCCATCGAAACCATCGCCGATCAGCGACACGCGATAGGGCTTGTCTTCCGCCAGGGCGGGCATGGCGAGGGCGAACGACAGGGCTGCAATGGCAAGACGGTTCCACATGGCGGCCCTATATGGAAGAAAACCGCGCGCGCGCCAATCACCTTGATGTCAGAACCCGCAAATCGCGGAAACCGGCCTGCGGCATTGTGCTTTAGGCCGTTGCAAGTGGTTCCCCTTGCGGGTTCGCTGCGCTAATCTTCACGGCACAGCAAGGGAAAAGGCATGACCGAGGGTCCCTATCTCGACGGCCAGTTGCTGATCGCCATGCCGGGCATGAGCGACCAGCGCTTCGACCGCAGCGTCATCTACATGTGTGCGCACTCCGAACAGGGGGCCATGGGAATCATCATCAACAAGACGACCCCGATGATGTCCTTCGGCGAACTGCTGTCGCAACTCGACCTCGCAGAAGAAGACACGCTGTCGCCGCCAGACGAACTGATGCAGATGCCGGTTCTGTTCGGCGGGCCGGTGGAACAGGGGCGCGGCTTCGTGCTGCACACCAGCGACTACTTCACCACCGACTCGAGCTTGCCCGTGTCGCAAACCATCGCACTGACCGCAACCGTGGACATTCTGCGTGCCATGGCGAAGGGCAAGGGCCCGCATCGCGCCGTGCTGGCACTGGGCTATGCCGGCTGGGCGCCGGGGCAACTCGAAAACGAAATCCAGCGCAATGGCTGGCTCACCTGCCCGGCAGATGAAGACCTGCTCTTCGGTCTCGACTTCAACGACCGCTACAACGCCGCATTGCGCAAGCTGAAGATCGACCCCGCCATGCTGTCGAGCGATTCAGGCCACGCCTGACGATCAGCCTTCCTCATCGCTGGGGAGCGACACCCGGCGTTGCCGCTTGCGGCGACGCCTGGCCGGCGCCAGCGGATCAACCACCGCTTCTGCGGAGACGGTTTCTTCCTCAGGCAGGTCAATCGCCTCCGGCTCATCCGCCACGTCTTCAAGCGCGACATCACCCGTGTCCTCCGACACAACCATGACGTCATCGGCAACCACGGCATCCGCTTCGGCTTCCGCCAGCACCACCTCGTCGGCGAGAGGCGCGTCGGCATCGGGCTCGGCTGGCGGCAAAACCGGTTCGGGCTTGGGCTCCGGATCGGGTTCCATACGGCGGCGCGGATAGGGCCGGGCCGGTCGCTTCTCGGGCTCCGGACGCACCACGTCCTTGGCCGTGACACGGCGCAGCGCGGGCTCCGGCGGCGGGTCCTTGATGGCGCGCTCCCACAGCCAGGTGATGGCGGTGCGGCCCGCCGTCTGGGCATAGGGAAGGACCGCCAGCGCGTCATTCACCTGTTTTGCCGACATCGGCTTGCCGATGAAGTAGCCCTGGCCGAAGTCACAGCCGAGCTCGCCAAGCCGGTCTACCTGGTCCTGATTCTCGATGCCCTCGGCGACGATGGCGAGGCCCAGATCGTGGCCCATGGCGATGATCGAACGGAGGATCACGTCGGCCCTGTGGTCCTGCGCCTCGGAGGCAATGAAGCTGCGGTCCACCTTCAGCGTGTCGAAGGGCAGCTTGCGCAGGCTCGACAGAGAGGAATAGCCGGTGCCGAAATCATCGCAGGAGAGACCCACACCAAGCTCGCGGAAGCGCTCGAGGATCTGCGCGGCACGCTCGGGGTATTCCATCACGAGGGATTCCGTCACCTCGATCTTGAAGCTGCCGCGCAGCAAACCTTCGCGGCCGATGATCTGCTTCACGTCGTCGAGCAGGCTGGGCTCGATGAGCTGCGCCGAGGAGATGTTGACGGCAACGAAGGCAGGTTCCGCGGAGCGATAGGCGCGTTGCCAGATGCCGAGCTGGCGGCCGGCCTCGTTCAGCACGACGCGACCGATGTCGCGGATCATGCCGGTTTCTTCCGCAAGGCTGATGAAGCTCTCCGGCGCCAGCAGGCCCATCGACGGATGGCGCCAGCGCACCAGCGCCTCGAAGCCCGCGAGGTGCATGTCGGCCAGCCGCGCGATCGGCTGGTAATGGACCTCGATCTCGTTCCGCTCGATGGCGCGGCGCAGTTCAGCTTCCAGCACCACCAGCTCGGCACGGTCATCGATCATCGACGGGTTGAACAGTTCCACCGCGCCCATGCCCTTGCGCCGCGCCTCGTAGAGCGCCACGGCAGCATCCTTCAGCAGCTTGTCTGCGTCCTGCACGTCGGGGCGATACTGCGCGACGCCGATGGAGGCAGTGAGGAAGTATTCCTGATCCTCGAACTTGACGGGGCGCCCCACCGTGTCGAGCAGCGCCTGCGCGAAGCCATCGACCCCGCGGCCGCCCGGCATCTCGTGATAGAGGATCGCGAACTGGTCGCCCGGCATGCGGGCCACCGTATCCACCGCCTCGGCTTCCGCCTTGAGCCTGCGGCCGATGATCGACAGCAGCGCGTCGCCCGCCTCGTGACCCATCGCGTCATTGACGATCTTGAAGCGATCGAGATCGACGAGCAGTACGAAAAGCGCGGTGGCAGAACCCGGTTCCAGCCCGTCGATCACGCGCTGCAGGCGGTCGGTGAAGAGGGCACGGTTGGGCAGGCCCGTCACCATGTCATAGACGGCATCCTTGAGCAGCCGCTCTTCGGCGATCTTGGCGCTGGTGACGTCGGTGACGGTGCCGATGCAGCGCGCCGCGCGATAGCCGTTGCCGCCGGTGATCGAGCGCGCGCGCAGTTCGAACCAGCGATAGCTGCCATCGCCATGGCGCAGCCGGAACTTGCGCTCGATGGGGCTTCGCCCGTCAGCCTCGGCCTCGGCGATGGTGGCGAGATAGGCGGAGCGGTCCGCCGGGTGCATGAGTTCAAGGAAGGCTTCGCCCGCCGCATCCTCGAAGGCGTTGGCAGGCTGGGCAAGCGCCCTTGCGATTTCCGGGCTGAGATAGAGCTCGCCCTCCGCTGGCTGCCAGTCCCACACGAAGGCGCGCGCGCCGGCAAGGGCCAGTGCGTGGCGCCCCGCCTCGCGGAAGAAATGGCGCGAGAGATAGCCCTGCGAGAAGGCATGATGCGCCAGCACGAAGCCGAGGATCACCAGGAGGGCCGCAAGCCCGACCACCACCACGCCGGAAATCGACGAACCAGATGCGCTGAACAGGGCCGCGAGAACCGCAAGCATGGTCCACAGCAGCACGGCGGTCCAGCTCAGCACCGCCGATTCGGCCTTCACCTCGCCGCGCCACCACAGGTAAAGGATCAGCCCGAAGCCGCCCAGCGCCGTCAGCGCGAAGGTGAGGCGCGCCAGCGCGGTGGCCAGCATCGGCTCCGCCACGCCATAGATGGGAATGGCGAAGCTGAGGCAGGCCACGATCAGCATCAGGTTTCCGGCCATGCGCGACACGCGGGCAAGGTCCGCCAGCATGGCAAGAAACAGCAGCAGGAAACCAGCCATCAGCCCTTCGATGACGGCGCGCAGGACCTGCAGCGTGAAACCCGTCATGCCGGACTGCGCGGTGATCACCGTGAGGTGGCCCGCCTCCAGCAGCATGAAGCCGATCGATGCCAGCGCAAAGCCACCGGCAACCGGGAACAGCCCGCGGGCCCGAAAGCCATAGAGCGCGAACATGGCAATCGCGATCAGCACGGCGATGCCGAGCAGCGCGCCCCGAAAGAAGGAGGTGAAATCCTTGTGCGCATCGAAGGCGGCACGCTGCCACAGGGTGACGGGCAGCACGCCACTCGTCACTTCGAAGGCAACCGATGCCTTGCCGCCGGCCGGCAAGGTGAGGAGATAGGCGCTCTCGCCCGGGACGGGTGGAAGAGACCCCAGCTGCCCGTCACCGGCAAGCGCCGTACCATAGACCCGCGGCCCCACGAGCCGGGGCGGATAGAAGCCAGAGCCCGTGAAGCCCTGGTGCGGCACGGAGAGGACCACCGAAACCGGGTCCTTGGAGCGATTGGTGAAACCCGCAGCCACCCAGTTGAAATTGGGACCGGGCCCCTTGGCGGTGAGCGTCATCTGTCCGGCGGGGCCCAGCCCGCCATCCGGACGCTCGATGGTGATGTCGCGCTGGTCGGTCTGAAGCCCGGCGAGGAAGGTGGTGATATCCTGTTGGGGAGGTGCGCGGGTGATGTCCACGAGGTCAACGGCAAGGCTCGGCCGCGCCAGCCCCAATACGGCAGCCAGCAACAGCACAACAAACAGCAGCTGTTGGGCCGGGAAGCATCCCGCCCTGTGTCCACCCCACCTCATGCGACCACCTAAGCTGGCGCGTGCCCTCATGACAAGGGACGATACACCATAGGATTACCTTGCGTCAGTCTGAAAGCCGTGCGAAAAGAAGATGATCGCGCCATTCCCCGGCGATCTTGAGGTAACCGCGGGCCAAACCCTCATGCTCGAAGCTGCACTTCTGAAGGAGCCCGACCGAGGCGGTGTTGTGCGGCAGGCAGGCGGCCTCCACCCGGTGGAGCCCCAGGTGCCGGAAGGCGAACTCGCACATCAGCCGCACGGCCGAGGTCATGTAGCCCTTGCGGGCATGGGGTTCGCCGATCCAGTAGCCGAGCGTTGCCGTCTGGGCGACGCCGCGGCGGACATTCGACAGGGTGAGCGCCCCCACCAGCTGCGCGCCGTCGGCCGTGTAGATGAAATAGGGGTAGGCCACGTCCTCATCGATGTCGCGCCAATACTGGCGGATGCGGCTGCGGAAGGCAGTGCGGGTCAGGTCATTGGTGGGCCAGATCGGCTCCCACGGCATGAGGAAGTCGCGGCTCTGGGCCCTGAGCGCCGACCACTGCTCATAATCTCCCATGTCCGGCACCCTGATCAGCGCATGGCCATCCCGCAGGCTGGGGGGCGGGTCGCCGGCGAAGGGTGAGCGGAGGAAGGCCATGTCACATGCTACGCGAAATGCCGGATGATCGTATCATAGGCCGACAGCTGGCCGATGTGGCCGACCGCGCTGAAGGCCGGCTTCTGGTGCCGGAACAGGCGTTCGGCCAGATCCCGTACCTGCTCGGGCGTCACCGCCTCGATCTTGGCGGTGAGCGTGGCAATGGCCGGCACCTGCCCGAAGGCGAGGAACTGCCGGGCGATCTGGTCGGCGCGCGAGGAAGCGCTTTCGAGGTTCATGACAAGGCTGGCCTTGAGCTGCGCCTTGGCGCGGGCCACTTCATCCTCGGTCACCTGCTGCGCCACCGACAGCATCACCTCCGAGGTGAGGTCGAGGAGTTCGTTCGAGTGCTCCGGGCTTGTCGCGGCATAGACACCCACCTGCCCCGCATCCTCATAGGCCGAGCCGAAGGAGAACACGCTGTAGCAGAGCCCGCGCTTCTCGCGCACCTCCTGGAACAGGCGGGACGACATGCCGCCGCCCAGGATGTTGGACAGCACCTGCAGCACATAGATGTCCGGATGGCGATAGCTCGGCGCCTCGAAGGTCAGCACGATGTGCGCCTGGTCGAGCGGCTTCTCCGCCGTGCAGGCGGTGGGCAGGAAGGACGGCGTCTCGCGCTGCGGGTCACTGCCCTCCTCGATCTTGCCAAGCAGGCGCTCGGCCTCGACCGCGAAGTCCTTGTGGTTGATGTTGCCGGCGGCAGCAACGACGATGCGCGAGCCCCAATAGTTGCGGTTGCGCCAGTCGAGGATCTGCTGGCGCGTCACCGCACCCACCAGGTCATGCGTGCCCAAAATGGAGCGCCCAAGCGGATGGCCGCCGAAGCTTGCAGCCTGGGCGAGGTCGAAGACGAGGTCATCCGGCTGGTCGTGGGCCGCGGCGATCTCCTGCAGGATCACGTCACGCTCGCGCTCGAGCTCTTCCTCGTCCAGTTCCGGCGAGGTGAAGATGTCGGCCAGGATGTCCAGCGCCAGCGCCCAGTCCTGCTTGAGGACGCGGGCATAATAGGTCGTCGTCTCCATGCCGGTGGCGGCATTGATCTCGCCGCCGGCGGATTCGATTTCTTCCGCGATGGCGCGCGCCGAACGGCGCGGCGTGCCCTTGAAGGCCATGTGCTCGAGGAAATGCGCGACGCCGTTTTCCTCTGGCCGTTCGTCGCGGGCGCCGGCCTTCACCCAGATGCCCAGCGCCGCCGTTTCGAGATGCGGCATGTGGTGGGTGATGACGTGGATGCCGTTCTTGAGGCGGGTGATTTCAACACTCATACGAATACTCTGTCTCAGGCCTGTTGTTGCGCCAGGATGAAGTCACGCACCCGGCCAACGTCATTGGGCAATACTGTGAAACGTTCCTTGGCCGTCAGCAAGCCGGAGAGGCGCGGCGGCAGGCCGGGTCTCACGCCGCAAGCCTTCTCGACCGCATCCGGGAACTTGGCGGGATGCGCGGTGGCAAGCGTGACCATCGGGCTTGCCGAGGCTTCAGCCTTGCGGGCAACTGCATAACCGACCGCCGTATGGGGATCGAGCAGCTCGCCCGTCTCGGCCAACGTGTCGCGAATGGTGAGTGCGGTCTCGGCCTCGTCGGTGGCGCCGGAGCCGAATTCATGGCGGATCTGCTCGAGTTCGCGCTCGCCGATGGTGAAGCTGCCAGACTGTGCAAGGCCCGCCATCAGGTGGCGCACGGCGTTGGGGTCGCGCCCATAGGTGAGGAACAGCAGGCGCTCGAAATTGCTGGAGATCTGAATGTCCATCGACGGGCTGGTCGAGGCCTTCACGCCGCGCTGCTCGTAGCGGCCGGTCTTCAGCGTGCGGTCGAGGATGTCGTTGACGTTGGTGGCAATCAGCAGCCGGTCGATGGGAAGCCCCATGCGCTTGGCCACGAGGCCTGCGAAGATGTCGCCGAAGTTGCCGGTGGGAACACAGAAGCTCACCGCGCGGCCGGGCGCGCCGAGCGACAGGGCGGCGGTCACGTAATAGACCGTTTGCGCCATGATGCGCGCCCAGTTGATGGAGTTGACGCCGGCGAGCCCCACCTTGTCGCGGAAGACCAAGTCGTTGAACAGCGCCTTCACGATGGCCTGACAATCATCAAAGTTTCCTTCGATGGCGATGTTGTGGACGGAAGGTGAATCGACCGTCGTCATCTGCCGCCGCTGCACTTCCGAGACGCGGCCATGCGGGTGCATCATGAAGACCGAGGCGTGGTGCGATGACTTGAAGGCCTCGATGGCGGCACCGCCCGTGTCGCCGCTGGTGGCGCCGACGATGGTGGCCCTGCTGCGGCGCCTGGCCAGCGCCCAGTTCATCAGCCGCGCGAGCAGCTGCATCGCCACGTCCTTGAAGGCGAGCGTCGGCCCGTGAAAGAGTTCGAGCAGCCACTGGTTGTCATCGAGCTGCTTCAGCGGTGCCACGGCCGGGTGACCGAAGCTCGCGTAGGCCTCGGCGATCATGTGCCTGAGGTCAGCCTCGGGGATGGCGTCTCCGATGAAGGGGTGCATCACCGCAAAGGCGACGTCTTCATAGCTCTTGCCCTGCAGGTGGGTGATCGCCCGGCTGGAGAGTTCCGGCCAGGTGGCGGGAACATAGAGGCCGCCATCCCGCGCGAGGCCGGTGAGCAGGACATCTTCGAAACCCAGTTCCGGGGCTTCGCCCCGGGTCGACACATAACGCAAGGCCGTGACCCCTCAAGGATTTGGGGCACCTTTAGCCCCGCCCCCGCGGGCCATCAAGCGAAGCTTTCCGTCACCTGCCGGCCTGCCATTCGCGCCGCCTGCGCCGGAGGTCGAAGATATAGAAGCCGGACACTCCCAGAAGGGTCAGCGCCAGCCCGAACCAGGTGATGGCATAGCCCAGATGGTTGTTTGCGAGGTCGGCCTTGGCCTCCTGCGGGGCGGGAAACTCCACCCCGTTGGCCGTGGGCACCAATTGCACGGCGAAGGGAAAGGGATTGAGGTCGGGCGCAAGACCGCTCGCCGCCACCATGCCCTGCACGTCCCACCAATACCACATGCCGGACGCAGGATCGTTGACCGGGTCGAAATAACCCTGGCCAGAGGGATGGGTGCGGATGACGCCCTCGATCTCCTGCGGGCCCTCGAGCAGGGTGTAGCTGTCCAGCCGCTGGCCGGGCAGCCGGCCGCGGTCGACGATCACCGCCCAGCCGTCATCACTGGCGGCGGGGGCAATGATGGTCCAGCCCTGACCGCCCTGATAGCCCGACAGCATCTTCATCGGGGGAGCGTTCTTGTAGGTGCCGGTGAACTTCACCCGCACGAACTCCACGTTGCTGCCGGCGCGCGACATGTTGTAGGCCATCGACAGGTCGACGGGCTCGGCTGCCGCATTGGCCGAGAGCTGGGCGAGCAGTGCCTCTTTCCAGGCCAGCCGCTTCACCTGCCAGGCGCCGAGCGTCATCAGGATGGCGAAGCCGATGAGCGTGGCGAGGAAGACGGGCCAGATGCGCGGCGGGCGTTCGTGCGGGCGGATCATTGCTCGAGGCGCCCCGGACGCGCGTCCGTTTTCCATTGCTGGTTGATGAGCAGGCCCTTCATCGGGCGGAGCAGCAGCATGGGCAGGATGATGAGCACCGGAATGGCGATCAGCGCATGCACCCAGTAGGGCGGGCTGTAGGCCACTTCGACGCCAAGGATGGAGCCGACGCCTGCCACGCAGACGAACAGCATGACGAACCACGCGGCCCCATCGCCGCCATCGGCGAATTCATAGGACAGGCCACAGCTGGAGCATTTGTCGGCCACGGTGAGGTAGCCATTGAACAGCTTGCCACGGCCGCAGCGCGGGCATTTGCCGGCAAGGCCCGTCTTGAGGGACGAAAGGTCAGGGTAATAGACGTCGTTCATCGCAGTCCTCGAAAGCGAAGGGGCCGCAGCGGTTGTCCGTTGCGGCCCCATTCTAGCAGACAATCGGGTGATCAGTGCTCTGGAATGATCACGCCCGCCGAGCTCCAGATATAGACGCTGGCGAACAGGAACAGCCAGACCACGTCGACGAAGTGCCAGTACCACGCCGCCGCCTCGAGACCGAAATGGGCCTTGGGCGTGAAGGCGCCGTTGGACGCGCGGATCAGGCAGACCAGCAGGAAGATGGTGCCGATGATCACGTGGAAGCCGTGGAAGCCCGTGGCCATGAAGAAGGTGGAGCCATAGATGTTGCCGCCATTGTCGCGGCTGAATGCGAAGGCGGCGTGCGAATACTCATAGGCCTGGATCATGGTGAACAGCACGCCCAGCAGCACCGTCGCCAGCAGGCCCATGTTCAGGCCCTTGCGGTCGTTGTTGAGCAGCGCATGGTGCGCCCAGGTGATGGTGGTGCCCGAGGTGAGCAGGATCAGCGTGTTGACCAGCGGCAGGTGCCACGGGTCGAAGATGACGGTGCCCTTGGGCGGCCAGACGCCACCGGTGACCGCCGTGCGCGACGCCTGGATCGCGTCGGCCGGGAAGAGGCTGGCATCGAAGAAGGCCCAGAACCACGCGACGAAGAACATCACTTCCGAAGCGATGAACATCAGCATGCCATAGCGCAGGTGCAGCGCCACGACCGGCGTGTGGTGGTTCTCGTTACCCTCGCGGATCACGTCCCGCCACCACATGAACATGGTGTAGAGCACGAAGGCAAAACCCAAAAGCATTACCGTCGGGCCGATCGTTCCGTGCATCCAGAACACCGCGCCCACCGCGAGGACGAAGGCGGAGATGGAGCCGACGAAGGGCCAGGGGCTTGGATCAACCAGGTGGTAATCGTGATTCTTTGCGTGAGCGTCAGCCATTTCCCCTACTCCTTAATTCGCGACGCTGGACGGGGCCACGGTCTTGGCCTCCGTCACAGCCTTGGGCTTGTCCACTGGATAGAAGGTATAGGACAAGGTGATTTCATCGATACCAGCTGCATCCGGATCGTTGAGCATGTCCGGATCGACGAAGAACGTCACGGGCATCTCGATCTTTTCGCCGGGCTTCAGCGTCTGCTCGGTAAAGCAGAAGCACTGGATCTTGTTGAAGAAGGCGCCGGCCTGCGGCGGCGTCACGTTGAACACCGCACTCCCCGTGAGCGTCTTGTCGGAATGGTTCACGGCCTCGTAATAGGCCATGGCCTGCTCGCCGAACTTCACCTTCACGGACGGCTGCACCGCATGGAAGGCCCAGTCGAGCTTGCCCGACGTGTTGCCGTCGAAGCGCACGGAGATGGTCTTGTCGAGTACCTGCTGCGGCGCTGTCTCGGCGCGCTGCGTGGTGCCGCCAAAGCCCGTCACCTGGCAGAACAGCCGGTAGAGCGGCACCGAGGCATAGGTGAGCCCGACCATCGCCACCACCGTCGCGGTGGACATCATGACGACGCGGGCGTTGCGCGAGATCTTCATCACATGCTCCGCATCGCCACCGATCCGCCGAGGCGCACGATGGTGGTGATGAAGAACAGCACGGCGAGCGCCACGAGGATGAGCGCCATGGCGATGGCGCGCTTCTTGCGGCGCGCCATGTCCTCGGGTCCGAAGGGGGTATTGGTCATCACATCCTTCATCCGAAGACCGGCGCGAAGCTGGGCAGGCCGATCGCACGCTCGACGAGGATCAGCGCGAAGACGATGAACAGCCACGCGGTGGAGAAGCCGAACAGCTTCTTGCAGGCAATCTCGGCCTCCTGGCCCTCGCGGATGCGGTAGACCCGCCAGGCATGCCAGATGAACATCGCGCCGAGCGCGATGTTGGCAATGAGGTAGAGCCAGCCCACCGTGCCGGTGAGCGCCGGGAACAGCGTCACGGGTACGAGCAGCAGTGTATAGAGCAGGATCTGGCGGCGCGTCTCATCGGCACCCGCCACCACCGGCAGCATGGGCACGCCGGCATTGGTATAGTCGGCGTTGATCTTCTTCCACAGCGCCAGCGCCCAGAAGTGCGGCGGCGTCCAGGTGAAGATGATGAGGAACAGCGCGATGGAACCGAGATCGATGGAGCCTGTCACCGACGCCCATCCGACCATCGGCGGGAAGGCACCCGCAGCACCACCGATCACGATGTTCTGCGGCGTCAGGCGCTTCAGCCACATGGTGTAGACGACGATGTAGAAGAAGATGGTGAAGGCCAGCAGCGCGCTGGCCAGCACATTGACGAGAAGGCCGAGCACCAGCACCGAGCCCACGGCCAGCACCATGCCGAAGCCCAGTGCCTCGGACGGCGTGATGGCGCCGGCGGGAACCGGGCGCTTCGCGGTGCGCTTCATCAACGCGTCGATGTCGGCGTCATACCACATGTTGAGGGCGCCGGCGGCACCCGCCCCCACCGCGATCGCCAGCAACGCCACGAAGGCAAGCCAGGGATGCATGGTGCCGGGCGCGGCGATGATGCCGACAAAGGCAGTGAAGATGACGAGCGACATGACCCGCGGCTTCAGCAGCGCGAAGAAGTCCTTCACCGTGCCCTGGCCGCCCGTGACGGCGGCCGGGGTCTCGGTGAGTTGGGCGTTGATGTCGCTCATCTTGCTTGGCTTGCGGTTACTTGATCACCGGAAGGGTGGAGAACTGGTGGAACGGCGGGGGAGAAGACAGCGTCCACTCCAGCGTCGTGGCACCCACGCCCCACGGATTGTCACCCGCCACGCGCTTCTTGGCGAAGGCCTCGAACACGCCGTAGAGGAAGATCAGCACGCCAACGGCCGAGATGTAGGAGCCGTAGGACGAGATCTGGTTCCAGCCGGCAAACACCGTGGGATAGTCGATGTAGCGGCGCGGCATGCCAGCCAGGCCGAGGAAGTGCTGCGGGAAAAACACCATGTTCACACCGATGAACGTCACCCAGAAGTGCAGCTTGGCGATGCCTTCGTTGTACATGTAGCCGTACATCTTCGGGAACCAGTAGTACCAGCCCGCGAAGATCGCGAACACGGCACCCAGCGACAGCACGTAGTGGAAGTGGGCAACGACGTAATAGGTGTCGTGCAGCACGCGGTCGACACCGGCATTGGCGAGCACCACGCCGGTGACGCCGCCAACCGTGAACAGGAAGATGAAGCCCAGCGCCCAGATCATGGGTGCCCGGAACTCGATCGACCCACCCCACATGGTGGCGATCCACGAGAAGATCTTCACACCCGTCGGCACAGCGATGATCATCGTGGCGGCGACGAAGTAGGCCTGCGTGTCGGCGTCGAGGCCGACGGTATACATGTGGTGCGCCCACACGATGAAGCCGACGACGCCGATCGCCACCATGGCATAGGCCATGCCGAGGTAGCCGAACACCGGCTTCTTCGAGAAGGTCGCCACGATCTGCGAGACGATGCCGAAGCCCGGCAGGATGAGGATGTAGACTTCGGGGTGGCCGAAGAACCAGAACAGGTGCTGGAACAGCACCGGGTCACCACCCGCCGACGGCACGAAGAAGGAGGTGCCGAAGTTGCGGTCAGTCAGCAGCATGGTGATGCCGCCGGCCAGAACCGGAAGCGACAGGAGCAGCAGGAAGACGGTGACCAGCACCGACCACACGAACAGCGGCATCTTGTGCAGCGTCATGCCCGGTGCGCGCATGTTGAAGATGGTGGTGATGAAGTTGATGGCGCCGAGGATCGACGAGGCGCCCGCGATGTGCAGCGCGAGGATCGCGAAATCCATGGCGGGGCCGGGCTGGCCGGTGGTCGACAGCGGCGGGTAGATCGTCCAGCCGCCACCGGTGCCCATGTTGCCCGGAGGACCTTCGACGAACATCGAGATGATGAGCAGGCCCAGCGCCGGCGGCAGCAGCCAGAAGGAAATGTTGTTCATGCGCGGGAAGGCCATGTCGGGCGCGCCGATCATCAGCGGCACGAACCAGTTGCCGAAGCCGCCGATCATGGCGGGCATGACCATGAAGAAGATCATCAGCAGGCCGTGCGCCGTCACGAACACGTTGTACATGTGCTTGCCGGCATCGATCGCGGCGTCAGCCGGCGTGCCATAAACCATGGTGGCAAGGCCCTGGAAATACTGGATGCCGGGCTCCGCCAGCTCCATGCGCATGATGACCGACAGCGTTCCGCCGATGAGACCGGCGAAGATCGCGAACCACAGGTACATCGTGCCGATGTCCTTGTGGTTGGTTGAGTAGACATAGCGCTTCCAACCGGTCGGGTGGTCTTCGTGCGCAGCGATTGCGTGTGCCATTCTATATGCCTCGTTCCCGATTACTTCTGAGCCAGCTGGCCTTCGGCGGCTTCTGCGCTGGCGAGATTCTTGTAGGCTTCCTCGAGCCCGGCGGTCTGGGCGGTCTTGGCCCAGGTGTCATAGTCAGCTTGCGACACCACATGCACCTCGATCGGCATGTAGGCGTGGTTCTGGCCGCAGAGCTCCGAGCACTGGCCGTAGAACACACCCTCGTGCTCTGCGTGGAACCAGTCCTGGTTCAGGCGGCCGGGGATGGCGTCGATCTTCATGCCGAACTGCGGGATCGTCCAGGCATGAATGATGCCGTCCGGATCGGACGTGACAATGAGCTTCACCGTCTTGTTGACGGGCACCACGACCGGGTTGTCGGTCTTCAGCAGGTAGGGGACATTCGCCTGCTTCGCCTTTTCCATATCGTTGGCGTTGTCGTCGAGCGACGCGGTGAAGGAGACCTTGGCCGAACCGTCGTCGTTGAGGCCGAGGTCAGGGTATTCATAGGTCCAGTTCCAGGCCGGGTTGCCAATGACCTTGATGGTCATGTCGGCAGCCGGAATGTCGCGCTGCAGGTAGAGCAGTTTGAAGGAGGGGATGGCGATCGACACGAGAATGATGATGGGGATGACCGTCCACGCCACCTCAACCGTGGTGTTGTGCGTGGTGCGCGACGGCACCGGGTTGGCGCGGGCATTGAACTTGCGCATCACATAGATCAGCAGCCCCAGCACGAACAGCACGATCCCCGTAATGACTACCAGCAGGTAATTGTGCAGGCTATGGATACCGACCATGGAGGGCGAGTTCGACGGCTGCAGCCCTATCTGCCAGGGATAGGCATAGCCCTCGATCGCCCAGGCCGCGGGGGCGCTTGCCACGCTTGCCGCAAGGGCAAGCCCTGCCGTCAATGTGTTGCGAAACGTCATTGTTACCCTCTCTCATCAACGCCTTGCGATGAAACGCAAGGTTTATGGGGGCCATGGCTGTCCCTTGGAGCCCCCACTCCAGCTTCCAATTGTCAACCACATTTGACGGTCTGCCGCAACTTGGGCAAGCGCGGCAAAACGTCGTGGCGAACCCCGGCGCTGCCGCGACCGGAATTCCGCCCCAATTCCCCCCGAAACCGCCCGCCGTCAAGTCGGCAAGCATGCAGTGCAACAGCGGAATTTCCGGTGAATGCGGGTTGTGCAAGCCAAACGGCGGCGCTAAACCCGCCGAATCGGGAACCAGAAGGTAGATCTCCGTGCGAATCAACATCAAGCCGAGCCGCCTGCTCGCCCTCACCACCCTCGGCCTCGCGCTCAGCCTCGGCACGATTGGCGTCGCGTCTGCCCAGGAAGACACCACCACCCAGAAGCAGGACCAGCAGGCCCCGGCCGCCGGTGACCAGCAGCAGCCGCAGTTCGGCCCGCGCAAGAAGGCCGGCCAGCAGCAGGCCCAGCCCGGCCAGCAGCAGCAGCCCCCGAAGATCGACATGATCGCCGAGAACGGCCAGTGGAAGGTGCAGTGCGAGACCGTCCCGGCCGCGGAAGGCCAGCCCGGCGGTCGCCAGTGCGGCATGATCCAGGTCACCAAGAGCGAGAAGAACCCGAAGGCCTCGCTCACCCTGGTTCTCGTCAGCACCAAGCAGAACGGCAAGCAGCTCTACAACATGCGCGTCATCGCCCCGATCGGCGTCTTCCTGCCAACCGGCGTGGCCCTTGAGATCGATGGCAATGCCGTGGGCCGCGTGCCGTTCACGCGCTGCATGCCGCAGGTCTGCATGGCTTTTGCCGAAGCCAGCGCCGACACGCTTTCCAAGCTCAAGAAGGGCAAGCTCGCCAACTTCATCATCTATGAAGCACCCGGCATCGGCCTTCCCATGAAGCTGACGCTCGAAGGCTTCTCGGCCTCGCTGGCCGCCCTCGACAAGGCCAGCAACGGCGGCTGATCGGCTTACCCATCGCGTTTTTCAGAGGGCCGTTCCGCAGGAACGGCCTTCTTCGCTTCTGCGTGCTGGCAGAATGCGCTTCACTCACCTATCTTGGGCCGAACAGCTTCCTGACCCAAAGGTGACGCCTTGAGCTCCAGTGCCCCCGTTTCACTCTTCGATTCCGACGATTTCAGCCGCGCTGAGGCCGAAACCCTTGTTGCCGACACGCTGAAGGGGGCCGAGGACGGCGAACTCTTCGTCGAAAAGCGCCAGACCGAGAGCCTGGTCTGGGACGACGGCAAGCTCAAATCCGCCAGTTTCGATGAAAGCCAGGGCTTCGGCCTGCGCGCCGTGCGCGGCGAGACGGCCGCCTATGCCCATGCCACCGACCTGTCCAACGCCGCGCTGCGCCGCGCCGCCGAGGTCTGCCGCACCGTCGCCACGGGGGGCAACATCGTGCATGCCGTGGCGCCGGAGCGCACCAACCGCAAGCTCTATGCCGACACCAACCCGTCCGAAGCCATGGGCTTTTCAGAGAAGATCGCACTCTTGCAGAAGGTGGATGCCTATGCCCGTGGCCTCGACCCGCGGGTGAAGCAGGTCTCCGTTTCCATGTCGGCAGACTGGCAGGCGGTGGAGGTTCTGCGCGGCGATGGCTCCAGCTACCGTGACGTGCGACCGCTGGTGCGCTTCAACGTGTCGGTGGTCTCCGCCGACGGCAAGGAACAGGGCCAGGGCCACCACGGCCTTGGCGGCCGCGGCGAACCGCTCAGCTATTTCACCGACGACATCTGGATGGCCGCCACCCAGGAGGCACTGCGCCAGAGCCTCGTGGCGCTTGAGGCGCGTCCCGCCCCGGCAGGCGAGATGGACGTGCTGCTCGGTCCAGGCTGGCCCGGCATCCTGCTGCACGAGGCCGTGGGCCATGGCCTCGAGGGTGATTTCCACCGCAAGAAGACGAGCGTGTTCACCGGCATGCTGGGAAGCCGCGTGGCGTCGAAGGGCGTCACCATCGTCGATGACGGCACGCTCACCGACCGGCGCGGCTCGATCACCATCGACGACGAGGGCACGCCGTCCAACTGCACCACGCTGATCGAGGATGGCATCCTGGTGGGCCTCATGCAGGACCGCATGAACGCGCGCCTCATGGGCGTCGCCCCCACCGGCAACGGCCGGCGCCAGTCGCATGCCCATGCGCCCATGCCGCGCATGACCAACACCTACATGCTGGCGGGCGACAAGCATCCGGAGGAAATCCAGCGCTCGATCAAGCGCGGCCTCTTCGCCAAGTCCTTCGGCGGGGGACAGGTGGACATCACCTCGGGCAAGTTCGTGTTCTCCTGCACCGAGGCCTATCTGATCGAAGATGGCAAGATCACCATGCCGGTGAAGGGGGCGACCCTGATTGGCGCAGGCGCCGATGCGCTCACCCGCATCTCCATGGTCGGCAATGACATGGCGCTTGATTCCGGCGTCGGCACTTGCGGCAAGCAGGGCCAGGGCGTGCCGGTGGGCGTCGGACAGCCGTCGCTCCGCATCGACCGGCTCACCGTCGGCGGCACCGCCGCCTGAAAGATGCGATGAAGCCCGAGGTCGTCATCTTCGACATGGACGACGTGCTGTGCCGCTACGACCTTGGGCGCAGGTTGCGCGCGCTTGCCCGCATCACCGGGCAGATGCCGCGCGACATCCGCGCCGCGATCTGGGATTCAGGCTTCGAGGATGTGGCCGATACCGGCGGCTATCCGGACCCCGACGATTATTTGCGTGAATTCGGCCAGCGCCTCGGCTTTCAGCTCACCCGCGCGCAATGGGTGGAGTCCCGCCGCGAGGCGATGCAGCCATGGCCCGACATGCTGGCACTGGCCAAGGCCATCGGCGGCCAGGCGCGCATCGCCATCTATTCCAACAACGGCCCGCTCACCAAGGCAGCACTGCCGGAGCTCTTTCCCGCCTGCACGGCGGTGTTCTCGGAGCACTACCATTCCTACGAATTCGGCATGAAGAAGCCGGACCCAAAGAGCTTCCTGAAGCTCATGGAACGCATGGGAACAGATCCCGCCCGCTGCTGGTTCATCGACGACAAGAAGTCGAACGTAACGGGTGCGCGCCTGGCGGGTCTCGCCGGCCACCACTTCGTGAGCCATGAGCAACTGCTGCCCGACGTGCGGGCCATGGGCTTCACCACATGAGCCACGTGGGCGGGCAGAAGCGCGCCGCACCTTTCGTGACCGGCTCCATCATGCGCCACGTGGTGGTCATGACGCTCACCGGTGCCGTGGGCCTCATGGCGCTGTTCATGGTCGACCTCGTCGACCTGTTCTTCCTCTCGCTCCTCAACGACACGGAAGTGACTGCGGCCATCGGCTATGCCGGCACCATCGTGTTCTCCAACCTCTCGGTGTCAATCGGCTGCGGCATCGCCGCTGCGGCCCTCGTGGCGAGGAACGTCGGCGCCGGCGACCAGGAACGGGCAAGGCAGTTCGCCACCAGCGCGCTGATGTTCTCGCTCATCACCGCCGCCGTCATCACCCTCGCCATCGACCTCGGCAGCGGTGCGCTGCTCACGCTGCTCGGCGCCAAAGGCGAGGCGCAGCACCTCGCGCAGCTCTTCATCTGGACGCTGTCGCCCGGCTACGTGCTGATCGCAGGCGCCATCTCATGCTCCTTCATCCTGCGGGGCCTGGGCGATGCCAGGCGTGCCATGTACATCACGCTGTCCACGGCACTCGTCACCGCCTGCGCCGATCCGGTCTTCATCTTCGGTTTCGGCTGGGGCATCCAGGGCGCGGCGGCGGCCACCGTGCTGGGTTACATCGTGTCTTTCGGCATCGGGCTCCATGGCGTCGTGCGGGTGCACCGCTACATCAACCCGTTCCGGCTGGGCGGCCTGAGGCGCGATTTCCCGCCGCTCTGGGCCATCGCCTTCCCGGCCATCCTCACCCAGCTCGCGCAGCCCTTCGCCAATGCCTACATCACCTATGAGATCGCGCCCTTTGGCGATGAATCGGTGGCGGGTTTCGCCATCGTCGGGCGGCTCGTGCCGGTGGCCTTCGGCATCATCTTCTCGCTGGCCGGTTCGGTGGGGCCGATCATCGGCCAGAACTATGGCGCCAAGCGCCATGACCGGGTGCGCCGGACACTCACCGACGGGCTGATCTTCTCGGCCGTCTACACGCTCCTCACCTCGCTCCTGCTCTTCCTGTTCAGCCATCAGATCGCCGAGGCCTTCAATGCGGCGGGCCGCTCGCGCGATCTCGTCGTCTTCTTCTGCACCTACATCGGCATCAGCTGGGCTTTCGCGGGCGGACAGTTCGTGGCCAATGCCGCCTTCAACAACCTTGGGCGCGCCGCGCTGTCCAGCTGGTTCAACTGGGCCAAGGCAACGCTCGGCACCATTCCCTTCGCCATCATCGGCGCGCGCCTGGGCGGCCCCGAGGGACTTCTGGCAGGAACCGCCCTCGGCTCTGTCATCTTCGGCATTGCATCGGTGATCACCGCCTATAGGATCGTGCGACGGAGCGAGACCGGAGCCGCGCGATGAGCCTCATGAGCATGCTGGACCAGGCCCAGGGCGGCCGGCTCTTCACCGTCGTGGCGCGCAGCGTCGACCTCGACGAGGCACAGACCCGCAAGGCCATGACGAAGCTCTGCCCGGCCATCGCCGAACGGCTGCACACACGCGCCGCGCAGGACGACGAACTGTTCCAATCGCTGCTCGACCTCATCTCCGACAATGGCGCTGCCTCACCCCTCGATGATGCAGATTCGCTCACCGGCATCGAGGCCGTGTCGGACGGCAATGCCATCCTCGATGACGTGTTCGGCTCGCGCAGTGCGGCCATGGCGGCACTGCGCTCCGCCGACCCAAGCATTCCCGAACGCGAACTGGCCAAGCTTGCGCCGATCTCGGCCACCGCCGTGGTCGCCGCCCTCGAGCAGTCCAACAGGCCGCTCGCGCTGGCCTCCGAGCCGGCACCCGCCGCTGGTGCGGCCAGTGGCCAGGGCGTCTTCGGTGCGCTGGTGGCAGCGATCATCGCCGGCATCGTCGCGGCACTGAAGCGCAAGCTCACGGCGTCGACGCGTCGGCGCCGCTCGACCAGCTATTCCCGCACCCGCACCCAGCGGCGGACGACGAGCGCCGGCCGCAGCCGTGCGCCGGCCCGCCGCCGCACGGCGAATGCCTCGGTCGAGGACATCTTCAAGGACATTCTCGGCAATCTGGGCAAGTAGCTGGCTCACCGCCCGCGCCGCCGCCGGGTAGCCCTTTCCTCCGGCTCCAGCGCGGCATTGACCGTCAACGGCAGGCCGGAGGCCCAGCGCACGTCCGCGCGGGTGACGCCAATGTCATGCAGCAGGTAGTCGTCCAGCGCATCGAGGCGCACCACGGCACGCCGGGCGCGCCAGTTGCGGATGACGCGCCACAGCAGGGAAAGGCTGGTCGAATATGCAAGGCGCCTGGTGTCACTGAACGACGAGGCCGTCTCCACCTTCCAGCGGCCTGAACTCACCGGCACGGTGCGCTTCGGCACGCCGGACGACTATGCCGACCGCTTCCTGCCGGAGATCCTCGCCCGCTTCGCCCGCACCCACCCGCTGGTGACGGTCGACGTCGACTGCCTCAACTCTTCCACGCTCTTCGAACGCACCAGGCGCGGTGAGATGGACCTGGCGCTCGTTACCTTCGGCTGCAATGTCCAGACCGACGAGCCGGTGCGCCGCGAGCCGCTCGTCTGGGTCACCTCGGCCCGCCATTCCACGCATCTGCTCGACGTCATGCCGCTCGCCATCTCGCATGCCGGCTGCGAATGGCGCGCCACCGTGCTGGCAGCGCTGGAGAAGACTCGCCGCAAGTATCGCGCTGCCTATTCGAGCCCCAATTCCAATGCGGTGAACGCCGCCGTGCAGTCGGGCCTCGCCGTGGGCGCCGTGCCGGAAATGTGCGTGAGGCCCGGCATGCGCGTGCTCACCGAGAAGGACGGTTTTCCGTCGCTTGGATCATTCGAGATCGGACTGATGCGCAAGCCCGACCGGTCAAGCTCCGCCGTGGATGCACTCGCCCGCCACGTGGCGGAAAGCCTGGGCAATCTCAATGCCGGGATAATGGCCGCGGAGTGAGCGGCCGCACTCAGTAGGCGAAGTCGCGGAACACCCGCGTCACGTCCTGGTGCCAGTCGCCATTGTAGAGGGCAAGCAGGTGCTCCGCCGCCGTCTTGCCGCTCTGGGCGATCTCGTCCAGCGGATCGAGGAAGGCGGCTTCCGTCTTGCCCTTGCAGCCATGGAGGTTGCGCGCCTCCAGCCCCTGCCGGGCGATCTTCAGCACGTCCTTCGCAATGTCCTGGACGCTCCGTCCGCGGATCGTCGCGTGGAGTGCAAGGCGCGGAACATCGTCGCGCAGCGTCTGGCGCTCTTCTGCGGTCCAGTCCTTGGCGATGTCCCACGCCGCATCAAGTGCGGCCTGGTCATAGAGCAGGCCAACCCATAGCGCGGGCAGCGCGCAGAGCCTCCGCCACGGGCCTGAATCCGCGCCGCGCATCTCGAGATATTTCTTGAGGCGCACCTCGGGGAAGATGGTGGTGAGGTGGTCGGCCCAGTCCTTCATCACCGGCTTCTCGCCGGGCAGCTGCGGCAGGCGGCCATCGAGGAAGGCGCGGAAGCTTTCACCCGAAGTGTTGATGTATTGGCCGTCACGCATCGCGAAATACATCGGCACGTCGAGTGCGTAGTCGACATATTGCTCGAAGCCGAAGCCCGGCTCGAAGGCGAAGGCCAGCATGCCGGCGCGCTGGTTGTCAGTGTCGCGCCAGACTTCCGAGCGGTAGGACAGGAAGCCGTTGGGCTTGCCATCGAGAAAGGGTGAATCGGCAAACAGCGCGGTGGCAATGGGCTGCAGCGCAAGTGACACGCGCAGCTTCTTCACCATGTCGGCTTCGGAAGAAAAGTCGAGGTTCACCTGCACCGTGCAGGTGCGGAACATCATGTCGCGGCCCTTGGTGCCCACCTTGTCCATGTAGGGCGCCATGATGCCATAGCGGCCCTTGGGCATGACCGGCGTTTCCTTGAGGCTCCACAGCGGCGAGGCGCCAAGCCCGAGGAAGCCGATGCCTAGCTTGTCGCCGATTTCGCGCACTTGCGTCAGGTGCTCATGCACCTCCTCGCAGGTCTCGTGCACCGTATCGAGTGGAGCTCCCGAGAGTTCGAACTGACCACCCGGCTCGAGCGAGACATTGCCCAGCCCGTTGGGGTCCGACAATGCGATGATATTTTCGCCCTCATAGATGCCGGCCCAGCCATAGCGGTCCTTCAGCCCGTCGAGCAGCGCCTTGATCGAGCGCGGCCCGTGATAGGGCACAGGCTGCAGCGTGTCGGTGAGGAAGGGGAACTTCTCGTGCTCGGTGCCGATCTTCCACGCGGACTTGGGCTTCGAGCCTGACGCCAGCTCCTCGATGAGCTGTGCCTTGGTCTCGATGGGCATGCGCGCCTTGGGGCTATCGGGGGCGGGTCCGCTCACGGTGTCGATCCTGTCAAAATTGTGTTCGAGGATGTAGGCGGCTGCCCTTCATCCGGCAAGCGAAGATTCGGAATGGACCCATCAGCGCGCGTGATGCCAGTCGCCCAGAACCGCCTGGACGAGCGTCAGCGCCGCCACTGCGGCCGTATCCGCCCGCATGATGCGCGGGCCCAGCGAAATGGCCGTGACGAAGGGCAGCGATTTCAGCAGCGCCTTCTCCTCATCCGTAAATCCGCCCTCGGGCCCGATCAGCACGGCGGCGGGCACCTGGAGGTTTCGCAACGCGTCAATGGGGCTGGCGATCGAGGCCGTCTCGTCACAATAGACCAGGGCGCGGTCCGGCTCCCAGCCGAGCAGCAGCTTCGGCAGCTTCACCGGTTCCATGACGTCCGGCACGAAAACGAGGTTGCACTGTTCCGCCGCCTCCACGACATTGGCCTTCATGCGCTCGAGGTTGACGCGCTCGGCAATGGTGCGCTGGGTGATGACGGGCCGCAGCCGCCGCGCGCCAAGTTCGGTGGCCTTCTGCACCACATAGTCGAGGCGGGCGTGCTTCAGGGGCGCGAAGCAATAGTCGACGTCGGGCGGCGGGGTAACGGCCGAGACCAGCCGCTCGCAGCGGATGCGAACACCCTTCTTCGTCACCTCGGTGAGATAGGCCAGCCACTCGCCGTCGCGTGCATTGAACACCGACACGGGGTCGCCCGCGGCCAGCCGCAGCACGCCTGAAAGGTAATGCGCCTGCTCGCGTTCCAGCGCGATCTCCCGCTGGTGTTCGAGCTCGGCGTCGAGGTGGAGGCGAGGGGTGGTCTTCATGGCAGGCCCGGTGTACACCGCCCAAATGACCGAAACCAGCCACCCCGAAACCCGCATTGCCGATGCGCTGCCGGACCACTGGGCCGACCGTGTCCTGCCGGGTGCGCTGAGGCCCTATGCGCGGCTGATGCGGCTCGAGCGGCCCATCGGCTGGTGGCTGCTGCTGCTGCCCTGCTGGTGGGGGCTGACACTGGGCCAGATCGCCTATGGCGGCGGCACGCCCAACCCGTGGTATGCGTTCCTCTTCCTCCTCGGCGCCATCATCATGCGGGGTGCGGGCTGCACCCTGAACGACATCGCCGACCGCAACTTTGATGGCCGGGTGGAGCGCACGAGGCTCCGCCCCATCCCGGCGGGCCAGGTGAGCGTCAGGCAGGCCTTCGCCTTCCTCATCCTGCTGTGCCTCCTCGGCCTCGTCATCCTGCTGCAGTTCAACTGGTTCACGGTGGCAACGGGTGCCGCCTCGCTCGTCATCGTCGCCGTCTACCCCTTCATGAAGCGCATCACCTACTGGCCGCAAGCGGTGCTGGGTCTGGCCTTCAACTGGGGCGCGCTGGTGGGTTGGGAGTCAATCCACGGCTCACTGTCACTGGCTCCCGTGCTGCTCTATGCCGGTGGCGTGTCGTGGACGCTCGCCTATGACACCATCTATGCCCACCAGGACAAGGAGGACGACGCGCTGATCGGCCTCAAGTCCACCGCATTGAAATTCGGCGACAAGTCGATCTGGTGGTTGGCCTTGTTCTTCGCGCTGGCACTCGCCCTCATCGATGCGGCCACCTGGCTCGCCGGCGGCAGCATCATCGCGCATGTCGGCATTGCCGCAGCGGCAATGCAGGCGGCCTGGCAATTGGCGCGCTTCCAGCCCGACAATGGCGCAAGATGCCTTGAACTTTTCCGGTCCAACCGCATATTCGGACTCATCATCACCCTCGGCTTCCTTCTGGATTCACTCCTCACATGATCGACGATCTCCTTTCGCTTGCCGGCGAGGCCGTGGCCCACGCCCGGAAACTCGGCGCCGACGCCGTCCATGCCGTGGCCGCCGACGGCCGCTCCACCGAAATCTCCATCCTCGACGGCAAGATCGAGAAGGTCGAGCAGTCGGAGGCCCGTGACATCTCGCTCAAGGTCTTCGTCGGCAAGTCCTCCGCCTCGATCTCAGGCAGCGTGCTGACCAAGGATGCGATTCACCGCCTGGCAGAAAATGCCCTGCGCATGGCCAAGCTGGCGCCACCCGATCCCTATGCCGGCATCGCCGATCCGGACCAGCTGGCGACGAACATCCCCGAGCTCGACCTTGAGGCCAATGATCTGCCCGACCCGCAGAAGCTCGAAGAACTCGCCAGGCGCGCCGAGGCCGCAGGCATGGCCGTGAAGGGTGTCACCAAGTCATCGGGTGCGGGTGCTTCGCGCTCCGAAACCTCGGTGGGCATCGCCATCTCCAATGGCTTCGCGCAAGGCTACAGGCGCACCGGTGTTGGCCTCTCGATGTCGGCGATTGCCGGCGAAGGGCTCGGCATGCAGCGCGACTATGATTACACCTCCGCCATCCACTACGTCGACCTGCGCGAGCCTGAAATCATCGGGCGCACGGCGGGCGAGCGCGCGGTGGAACGCATCAATCCACGCAAGGTGAAGTCGCAGTCCGTACCGGTGATCTATGACCGCCGCGTCGCCTCGGGCCTCATCGGCCACCTGCTCGGCGCCATCAACGGGGCCGCCATCGCGCGCGGCACGTCCTTCCTCAAGGAGTCGATGGGCCAGCAGATCTTCGGGCCCCACATCACCATCGTCGAGGACCCGCACATGCTGCGCGGCCACGGCTCGCGCCCCTTCGATGGCGAGGGCCTGGCCTGCACGAGGCGCAACCTCATCGAGGACGGCATCCTCACCGGCTGGATCCTCGACCTGCGCGCGGCCCGCCAGCTCGGCCTCGCGCCGACGGGCCAGGGCTCGCGGGGCGGCCCCTCCACTGCCAACGTCTTCCTGCCAGCCGGCGCGGAAACGCCGGAGGACCAGATCAAGGGCATCACACAGGGTCTCTACGTGACCGAGCTCATCGGCTCCTCCATCAACAACGTGACGGGCGACTACAGCCGCGGCGCTTCCGGCTTCTGGATCGAGAACGGCGAGCTGACTTATCCCGTGAGCGAGATCACCATCGCCGGAAACCTGAAGGACATGTTCAAGACAATCCGTCCTGCTTCCAACCTCGAGTTCCGCTCCTCGGTGTCGGCACCCAACTGCCTCGTCGAGGGTCTCACCATTGCCGGTGTCTGACGCCGCACTTCTCTTCGATGTGGTGCGCGAGGCCGGTGAACTGGGCCTTGGCCTGTCGCGCAAGAAGAACCTCAAACACTGGACCAAGCCTGACGGCAGCCACGTGACGGAGGGCGACCTCGCCATCAACGCGCTGTTCGAGCAGCGCCTGCGCGCCGCAAGGCCCGGTGACGGCTGGCTGTCGGAGGAAACGCCCGACGACCCGCAAACCCGCATGGCGCATGACCGGCTATGGATCATCGACCCCATCGACGGCACCCGCGCCTTCCTCGAAGGCCGCAGGGAATGGTGCGTGGCGGCGGCGCTGGCGGTGAAAGGCCGCCCGGTGCTCGCCGCCGTCTTCACGCCGCGCCACGACGAATTCTTCATCGCCGCTTTGGGCGAAGGCGCAACCCTCAACGGCGCCCGCCTGTTGATCCCGGATCAGGCCTCGCTCGAAGGCGCCCACATCGCGGGCAACCGCAAGGCATTGGCCAGCCTCGCGCCTCTTGGCATCGCGGCCGACCCATCCGGTTCTCTGCCACTGCAGCTGCGCCTCGCCCATGTCGCGGCCGGGCGGCTGGCCGGTGCCGTGTCTATCGGCAAGCGCAATGACTGGGACCTCGCGGCCGGGGAATTGCTGGTTCTGGAGGCAGGCGGCCGGGTTTCCGGCGTTTCTGGCGAGGGATACATTTACAACCGCGCCGAGCCGTGGCAGCAAGGCCTCGTTGCTGCAGGTGCGAAGCGCCATGCGGCGCTGATCGATGCCCTGAACATTCAGAGGACGCCATGACGAAGACCCCTGCCAAGCCCGACCAGCAGCTTCTCCACCTCGTGTTCGGGGGCGAGCTCGACGACGTGAAATCAGTGACCTTCAAGGACCTCCACAAGCTCGACGTGGTGGGCTTCTACCCCAATTACGCTGAGGCCTATCAGGCCTGGCTCGGCAAGGCGCGCGAGACGCTGGACAACGCCCAGATGCGCTATTTCATCGTCCACCTCCACCGCCTGCTCGATCCTTCGACGCAGAAGGCGGACTGAGAAGCGGGGCCGGCGGCAGGCTGGGCCAATGACCAGCTCCAGCAATCTCCGCGCCATCCTTGCGATGGTGGTCTCCATGGGCTCCTTCGTGGCCTCCGACAGCTGCATGAAGCTGGCCCTGCCGCATGCGCCGCTGTTCGAGCTGATGCTGATGCGCGGGCTGGTCTCGCTCACCGTCTGCCTGGGGCTGATCCTGGTGATGGGCCAGGGCTTCAGCATTCCCCGCATGTTCGACAAGTGGCTGGTGGCGCGCGGCGTGCTGGAGACCATTGCCAACCTCAGCTTCATCTTCGCGCTGGGCTTCATCGCCATCGCCGACCTGACGGCCATCGTCCAGACCTGCCCGCTCTTCGTGCTGCTGGGCGCCTGGGCCTTCCGCGGCGAGCGGCTGGGCGGCCAGCGCCTCGCCCTCATCCTCCTCGGCATCGCCGGGGCCATGCTGGTGGCCCAGCCCGGCACGGGTGCCGTCTCGCCGCTGGCCGGCCTCGCCTTCCTCACCGCCATCGCCTCGGCGGTGCGCGACCTGCTCACCCCCAACGTGCCCAAGGGCATGCCGCCGCTGGTGGCCGCCCTCACGGTGATCACGGTGCTCACCCTCACCGGGCTCTGCGGCATGCTGGCGGTCGAGACGCCGGTCATGCCGGGAATCCGCGAAATCCTGCTGATGATCCTGTCCGGCACCACGGCGGTGTCGGGCCACCTGCTGCTCTACCTCACCTACCGCATGGGCGAGGCGCGTACGGTCGCGCCCTTCATGTACACGCTGACCATCTGGGCCGTGCTGTCGGGCCTCGTGATCTTCGGCGAAGTGCCCAACACGCTCGCCATCTCCGGCATGGTGCTGGTGGCGCTGGCCGGCCTTGCCATCATCTGGCTCGACGGCCGGCAAAGGAAGCAAGACGCGCGGCTGGCGGCAGAGGCCTAGGTCTTGCCCTCGGCCTGCATCTGCCCCAGCGGGAAGGCGGTCATCGGGTCATCCGCCTTCAGCGCGGCAAGCCGCGTCACCACTGCTTCGCAGTCGGCCTTCATCTGCGTCACCAGTTCGTCGATGGAGGCGAAGCGCTTGTCGCCGCGAATGAGGTCGATGAACTCGACGAACATCTGCCGGCCATAGAGATCGCCATCGAAGCCGATGAGATAGACCTCGAGGAAGGTGCGCCCGGTGTCGAAAGTCGGCCGGTCGCCGAAGTAGCCAGCCCCCGACCACATCACGGCATCCGGCTGCAGCGCATCGCGCACCCGCACGGCATAGATGCCGCGGAACGGGTCGGCACCCTTGTCGAGAATGATGTTGATGGTGGGGAAGCCGATGGTGCGGCCGCGCTGGTCGCCCCGCACCACCTCGCCCAGTACCGTCCAGTGATAACCTAAGTCACGCGCCGCCGCGGTCACGTGGCCATGGCGCAGCGCCTGGCGGATGGCGCTCGAGGAGAAGGCCGAATGCTGGTCACCTTCGTCTGTCACCTGCTCCACGATGGTGACGCCGAAGCCGAACTTGGCACCGAGCTCCGTCATGGTGGCAGGGCTGCCCTTGCGGCCCTTGCCGAAGTGGAAGTCGTATCCCATCACCACATGCTTCACGGCAAGCCGCTCGACGAGGTGCAGCCGCACGAACTCTTCCGGAGAAAGCTCCGACAGCGCCTTGTCGAAATCCAGCACCGCCATGAAGGATGAGCCCAGCGCCGCGACAAGCCGCGCCTTCAGGGCTGCGGGCGTCAGCCGGAACACCGGCTCGTCCGGCCGGAAGAAGCTCCGGGGGTGCGGCTCGAAGCTCATCACGCCCCATGGGCAGCCAATCCGCGCCGCCTCGTCCGCGGCGCAGGCCAAAAGCGTCTGGTGGCCGCGGTGGACACCATCGAAATTGCCGATGGCGACAACACCGCCCCGGCAGGTTTCAGGAACGGGCGACAGGCCCGCAATCAGTTGCATTCCAAACCCTTATCACACCCACGACAGGTCATGGACCGTTGCCACGATGCGGGCGTGCGGCACGGCCCGCAGCACCTCAGCCTCGGCCACATGCAGCCCCTCGCTCGCATCCGTCAACCCTTCTGCAACAAGAAGGGCGTCAAGACCATAGTCCGCGGCGCCGCGGATATCGGTTTCCGGCCCGTCGCCGATGGCCAGGATGTCCGGCCGGTCGATGTCACGCCCGGTGATGCGCTGCGCCTCGGCCATAGCGAGGTCATAGATCGGCGCGAAGGGCTTGCCCGCCATCAGCACCTCGCCGCCGCGCGCGGCATACATCTCGGCGAGCTTGCCCGCGCAATAGAGGATGCGGTCGCCCTTCTTCACGATCTTGTCCGGGTTGGCGCAGATCATGTCGAGGCCCCGCCGCTTCATGTCGTCGAGCAGCGGCTCATAGTCTTCGAGCTTGTCGTTCAGGTCATCGAACAGCCCGGTGCACAGCACCGCCTCCGCCGCGTCGAGGTCGACGCGCGAAACACCCGTGCCCTCGTAGATCGAAAGATCGCGCGCCGCACCCACATGATAGACGCCCTTGCCACCATGCAGCTTCATCAGCACCTGCGTCACATCGCCTGAGGTCACGATGCGGTCATGGCTCGCAGGGTCGACGCCGATTTCGAGCAGCTGCTTCTCGACGCCTGAGTTGCTGCGCGGCGAATTGGTAACGAGGATGACGGTGCCGCCCTTCTCGCGATGCCGCTTCAGCGCTTCGACCGTGATGGGAAACGGCGCCACGCCATTATGCACCACACCCCAGATGTCGCAGAACCACACGGCATAAGTATCGGAGAACGTCTTCATCATGGGCTGCAATGATCAGGCGACGTTGGCATGGCGCGCCGCGGCCGGCGCGATGCCGGCATCAGGGCGCACCTTGCGCGGCGGCGCGAAGAAGGGGCCGTGGCCGAAGCGCGCGAAGCGGCTCACCGCGCTGGCCTGCTGCGGCGTCTTCACGTCGCCCACGATGATCTGCATCTGCAGGCCGCGCGCCTGTCGGGCGAATTCATTCCACGTGGCGCTGGGGCCAGAGCCCGCATCCACCGCATGAGGCGGGAAGGACAGGAAGCGCACGCCCAGCTGCCGCAGGGCCGTGAGGTCGAGCCCCCCGAGATAGACCTCGCGCAGCGCCAGCGTGGCGCCGGCGCGCGCCAGCCTTGCGAGATTGTCGATGCCCGCCGCATCGAGCGCGCCCAGGTCCTGCTGCGCGAATTCGAACACCATGCCCTGCGCCACGTCGCTGTCGCGCTGCAGGAGCGCCAGCAGGCGGCTTGCCTCGTCGCGCGAGGCGAGTGTCGCCCGGCCCACCGGCACGAAGACCCGCAGTCCCGGATTGCGGCTGCGCAGCCGGCGCAGCACCGGGGCCACCATCTTGACCATGCGCAGGTCGAGTGCTGCGCGCATGCCGCCCTGATCAGCCTTCTGCATGAGATCGTCGTGGTTTACCATCGCGCCGCTGCCATCACCGAGGCCGACCATGGCGCGATAATGGCTGGTCGCTCCGGTCGAGAGATCGACCACCGGTTCGAGCAGCAGCGTGAGTTGCTCCGCCGCCTTGTCGGCCTTCTTCAACTCCGCCGCCTTGTCGGCCTTCTTCAACTCCGCCGCCAGCGGTGCGGCGCCAGCGTGAGCCCGCACACTGGGCTGCGGCGACGGCCCGTCAAGCAGCTCGCGGCGCAGGGCGGAGATGTCGGCAGCAATCGCCGCCACATCTGTCGCCACGGCGGCCTGCTGCTCGACGTCAGAAATGCGGGCCAGCGCCTCGTCTGTCTTGCGTGAAAGGCCGCGCAGCGACTCCTGCTGCGACCACAGCCACGACTCATGGCGCGACAGCTTCACCACAGCGATCGTGACGGCAAGCAGCAGGCAGCAGGAAAGAACCAGGATGGCGCCCGCCACCGCCATCAATTGCGGCCCGGCAGACATGACGAGGTAGGCCGCGATACCAATCGCAGCGAGCGGAAAGGCGGTGAGCCCCAGCATCACCGGCGCCATGTGTCGTGACATTCTGCCTCGACCCCTTACCCCGTCACAAACCCGGCCCGCTGGTGATTCGCCTACCAGGCCGGGCAACTGCTTCTGGAATCGCATGAAAAGCTCCGTACGGGAAGTCCCCGTCTCCGTAGTTCCAACAGAAAAGGCCGGAGGTTTTTCCTCCGGCCTTCGCAACTGCAAACGATGCTGTGAAGATCAGGCCACGGAGGCCAGAACCTTCGGCAGCTTGTCTGAGAAGATCTCGTCGATCTGGTTCTCGTTGATGATCAGCGGCGGCGAGAGCGCAATCGTATCCGCCGTGATTCGGACCAGCAGGCCCACGTCATGGAAGCCGTTTTCCATGGCCTTGTAGGCCCTGAGACCCGGCGAACCCTCGATGGGCTTCAGGTCGATCGCTGCCACGAGGCCGATGGTGCGGATGTCCTCGACCAGCGGATGGCCCTGGAGCGTGAAGGCAGCGTCCGCCCACACGTTCTCGAGCTTCTTGGCGTTCTCGAACAGCTTCTCGTCGCGATACAGGTCCATGGTGGCAACGCCCGCCGCGGCCGCCATCGGGTGGCCGGTGTAGGTATAGCCGTGGAACAGCTCGATCACGTGGTCGGGTCCGTTCATGAACTTGTCGTAGATGCCCTGGCGCACCATGCAGCCGCCCATCGGGACGGTGCCGGAGGTCACACCCTTGGCGAAGGTCAGGATGTCGGGAAGAACGCCGAAGCGCTCCGCCGCGAAGGCATGGCCAAGGCGGCCGAAGCCGGTGATGACCTCGTCGAAAATCAGCAGGATGCCGTGCTTGGTGCAGATCTCGCGCAGGCGCTTCAAGTAGCCCTTGGGCGGCGGCAGCACGCCCGTGGAGCCTGCCATCGGCTCGACGATCACGGCGGCAATCGTCGAGGCATCATGCAGCGCCACCAGACGCTCGAGCTCGTCGGCGAGGTGCGCGCCCCATTCCGGTTCGCCACGGGTGAAGGCCTGTTCCTTGCGATTGTAGGTGTGCGGCAGGTGATCGA
>NZ_JBAXGR010000009.1:0-74218 GCF_037139295.1 Aestuariivirga sp. | reverse complement strand
CGTCGTTATTGGCTTCTTCGCGATTGATCATGAATTAAACCGGACACTACTGACCGGCTTTATTGATGCGGAGCGTCAACAACAGCTATCCATTAGCACGATGGAGAAACAGGGCGGAAGCACGTGTCCGGGGTGCGGCAGCGTTACATTGGTGTGCCAGGAGGGTTGCATGACCTGTTTGTCTTGCGGTTACTCCAAGTGCAGCTGAGGACTTGACGGATGTCGATATTTGTTCTATTTTTGTTCTCATGATGCAAGGCTACTCCCTCTCCGCTACCCTGCCCGAGGATTCTGGCCTCGGTGAACGCTTCTGGTACTGGCGCGGCGCTTCGGGCCAGTCCTACATTCATTCGATATATTCACCCGATCACTGTCCGCCAGTTGCCGGGGCGGTCTTTGTAATCGTCCGCAAGGCGGGAGGGACACGGTCAGCTATTGCCGTGGGTCGCTTCGACGCCGATGGGCTAGGGCCGCAGGGGATGTGCGCGCACTCCGCCGGTGATGAGATTCACGTTCATCTTCTAGCCCGAGACAGTGATGCTGCAGGGAAGGTGCGGGGCGATTTGGAAGCGGCACTGGATGATGGTGGCCCGGCGCTGGCTGAACCGAAGATTTGGCGTAAGCCGGTTCAGCTTGAACTCTTGGCGGCCTGATATCCCAGTCGATGACCAAGGCGCTCCAGTGCCGGATCATGGATACTCATCTCCCGCAGATGCGCCAGCGTATTCATGACGTAGTCGGTACAATGACCCGACACCCCCTGGCCAAGACGAACATGGTGCTCAAGGGCTTCATCGCTCAGAATTCCGGCATATTGGCTGTGCGCGCGATCAACCACATAGGTTACGGCATCCACCGTTCTGTCGCTTTCGGTGAGTTTGATATTCTTGCGCCTTTCCAGGTATACACTGGTCACCTGCTCGCGGGCCCGGAGATAGGCAATCGTCTTTTCCCAGCTTTCCGGCATGACTTGAAAGGCGATGCCGTGGCAAGATCCGCCGCGGTCGAGGCCAAGCACCAGACCCGGTCGTTCCGGAGTCCCGCGGTGGACATGGGAGTAGACGCATAGGCTGCGGTGATAGCCATGCACGCGCGCCGACTCGCTCCGAACGAAATCGAAGCCCGGGCGCCACATCAGCGAACCATAGCCAAAAATCCAGAACTGCTCCATTCTGACGACTTCACTAACGCGAAAGCAGAGCCGGGTTCAAATGTTGAATGCTGCCCCTCGCCCGTGGAGGATGTTCCTGCCATTGGCAATTTTCCTTCTGCTCGCTCTGCTCTGGACCATCTACTGGTTCGTTGCATCGGATATGGCAAGGGATCTACTTGTCGAAGAACGTGCCAAGCTCGCAGCGCGGGGATTGACAATGACCTGCACGCAGGAAGGCTGGTCAGGCTATCCATTCCACTTCGAATTCTCCTGCAGTTCACCCATAGTCCAATACGCGGGGAAAGTAGAAATCCGCTCCGCCAACCTGCTACTCGTTGCGCTCGCATACGCACCATGGCAGGTCGTAGCACTTATCGATGGGCCAACAACTATATCAGGCCTATCGATTGCACCTATCGAGGTGACACATCAGCGAGCGCTCGCCGCGGCCACATTCGACTCGTCATGGCAACCAAGCTTCTCGATGGAACTGCCCGCAGCATCGGCAGGGGGCTTTGGCGAAGCCGACAAGCTCATGCTGTTCACACGACCAGGCACTTCGGGCGGGACGGACTTCGCTCTTGAGGGAGAAGGCGTGACCTATCGGCCGGAAGGCAGACCGACGATCGACATCGATACTGGTAGCCTGCTAGGGACGCTGAAGATGGACAGGACCGTCACGGTCGAAAAGCTCGAACTCAGGCAGGGCCAACTCCGATATTGGGGATCTGGCAAGCTGGCCCTCGACGAGCAAAACCGGATCTCGGGCCAGATCGACACGGAGACAAATGACATCAGGACGCTTCTGAGCATCGCAGGACCCCAGCTTGGGCTAACGGATGGCAAATTGGCAAACCTGCGCACAATGCTGGGTCTGCTGGGTAACGATGCAAAGGCTCCGATTATCGCCCGCGAAGGGACCCTCTATCTCGGGCCATTTCAGATCACCGAGCTCAAGCCGCTCTACTGATTTTTCGGGGCGCCGCGGCCGAAATCCGGCGATGCCGTGTCCTGACCGGCAGCGATGATGCTTCGGCGGACCTGACGCGATCGCGTGAATACATCAAACAGCATGTCTCCATCGCCCCAGCGGATAGCGCGCTGAAGAGCAGAAAGATCTTCCGAGAATCGACCCAGCATCTCGAGCACCGCGTCCTTGTTGTTGAGGAACACGTCTCTCCACATGGTGGGGTCGGAGGCCGCAATGCGGGTGAAGTCGCGGAAGCCACCTGCCGAGAATTTGATGACTTCAGAGGACGTCACCTCCTCGAGATCCGCTGCTGTCGATACGATGTTGTAGGCGATGAGGTGTGGCAAGTGGCTGGTGATGGCCAACACCAGATCATGATGTTCTGGCGTCATAAGCTCAACATTGGAACCACAGGCACGCCAGAATTCGACAAGGCGTTCCACTGCTCTTGGATCTGCATCTGGCAGCGGAGTAATGATGCACCAACGATTGACAAACAACTCCGCGAAGCCCGATTCAGGGCCAGATTGCTCTGTGCCCGCGATAGGATGGCCCGGAATGAAATGCACCCCTTGCGGCACGTGGGGCAGGACGTCCTTGACAACAGCAGCCTTCACCGAGCCAACATCGGTCAGAATTCCGCCGGGCTTCAGTGTCGCGCTGATTTCCTGCGCCAGCGCGCCATACGTTCCGACGGGAGAACAGAGGAACACCAGATCGGCATCCTTCACTGCCTCTGCAGCACTTGGATAGATCCGATCGACCAGGCCGAGTTCCAGCGCCTTTGCCCGTGTGGCCTCACTTCGGGCAAAGCCGGTGACGTCGTCCGCGAGATTCTGCTTGCGTATCGCATGAGCGAGCGACGAACCGATCAGCCCGATGCCAATGAGGGCAACACGGTTAAAAAGCTTGCTCATGACAAGAAGTCTCTCATGCAAGTTACCAGGCCACGATTCGCTTCCTCAGCACCGACAGTGACGCGAAGCGCATTTGGAAGCCCATACGCATCCATACGGCGCACCACGAAGCCATTTTCCTGCAGGAATGCGTCTGCCACATGCGCGTGGTGCTTCTCGTTCGCTGGGAAATGCACCAATACGAAGTTGCCGACGCTCGGCGTTACCTTGAGATCTAGCGCGAAAAGTTCCTTGGTCAGCCACGGAAGCCACGTTTCGTTATGGGAAACAGCGCGCTCGATAAATTCATGGTCTTCGATGGCCGCTATGCCGGCAGCTATAGCAGGAGCGCTGACATTGAATGGGCCGCGCACCCGGTTCAGCACATCGGCCACATGGGCGGGGCAATAGGCCCATCCAAGTCGCAAGGCCGCAAGGCCGAATATCTTGGAATAGGTTCGCGTCATCACGACATTGTCTGACGTGGAGACGATTTCGATTCCCGCTTCGTAGTCGTTGCGCCGCACATATTCCGCATAGGCGGCATCGAGCACCAGCATCACATGTGCAGGGAGGCCGGCGTGGAGGCGCTTTACTTCACTGAAGGGAAGATAGCATCCTGTGGGATTGTTGGGATTGGCGAGGAAGACGATCTTCGTGCGCTCTGTCACCCGCGCCAATATAGCATCTACGTCAGCCAAAAACTCCTTCTCGGGTGCAATAACAGCCGTAGCCCCGTTAGACTGGATGGCAATCGGATACACGAGGAAGCCATATTGGCTGTAGATCGCTTCGTCGCCGGGACTCAGGTAAGCGTGTGCGATCAGTTGGAGCAGTTCATCCGAGCCTGCACCGCAGACGATGTTGTCAGCCTTGAGTCCAAAGCGCCCTGCGATGGCCTTCCGCAACAGGGTGGCTGATCCGTCTGGATAGAGCTCGAGAGTGCCAGCAGCCGCCTTGTAGGCTTCGATCGCTTTCAAACTTGCGCCTATGGGCGACTCGTTGGACGAAAGCTTGTGCACCTTGCTGCCCTTGGCACTGCTCTTTCCCGGCACATAGGCTGCAATATCGAGGATGCCAGGCTTTGGTTGCGGGCGAGAGCGGGTCATGGCGATACCTTGATGGGACGGGGATAGCGACCGGCGCGCCTGGCGCCGTGGTGAAGACTGAGAACGCCGTCGTCGAGAAAGCCCGGCAGACCGGCGAGGCACACACTGCCGGACCGTGTCTGCCAGAGCGCGCCGGGAACGCTTGCCAGTTCCCCCGGAACCAGAAGCAACGTCTCATCGTCACCGCTTGGATGTGGGGTGGAGTGGCCAAAGACCAGTATTTGCGGTTGGTTGTCGCCAATGATTGCGGGAAGCGTGGCTATCACCTGCGCGGTGCGCACGGCACCTGAAAGGAAACCTGCTGCCCACTCCGAACTGGGAGCGATAAGCGCAAGATCGCCATTCACCTTGCCCACTGCCTCTAAAGCTTGGCCAGGGCTGTGATGGAGTTCCACCTTCATGCCGATGAAATGCTGGGAGACGAGGAGCCGGGCACCAAGATCACTCCCCAACGCGAAATCCATGTGAAGTGTCACCGGGGCTTGTGACTGCTTGGAAGCTGACAGGATCACCCGCCAAAGACGCACCAGAAGTTCGGGGCTAAGCGAAGTACCGGCAGCAGCGATCAGCCTGCGCATCATAGTGGCCTCGCGGGCCGGGCGGAAAGGCGAGGCGGCGATTGTACCGTCCTGCGCCTTGGAGGCCTTGACCCTGGTGGTGGCGGCAAAGCGCTCTATCAGCAGGGCCAGGATCTGGTCGTCGATCGAATCGATCTCCCGCCTTATGGCGTCCAGAGAGGTATCGGGATTGTCGTTCGTCATTGATCGGCGAGCTCGCAGCAGCCCGGTGAATAAGGTCGCCGGGGCGCGTTATTCATAGGCACCGGACCAAAAAATGCAATCCTGACCTAGGGATGCCGCCATGCGCCCTTTGCGGGAACGGGCGCCAGAGCCGGGCGGCTACGCGCCGGGATACGACGCAGCCGCTTGCCTTGTGCCGCCGCATAGACCTGCTTTGTGGCCTCGACAATTATGGCGCCCGACAGCGCCGGCATGAGGCGGGAGCCGACCGCCTCAATGGCGGGAGCGGCCGAAAGTACCGCTCCCATCGTGGAGGGAGGGAAATACAGGGCATAGGACCATGATACCACCGAGAACTGGCACTCCTTCATGAGGGACGAGAGTTGAGGCTTAGAAAACGGCTGGCCGTGCCCGAATGGTGAAGTATCGAATCGCGCCCACACTCCACGCCGGTTCGGCACCACCAGGAAAAGACGCCCCTGAGGCGCAAGAACCCGCCAGATTTCGCGCAGCATTTCTTGGGGAGCATCCGTCAATTCGAGCCCGTGAACGACCAGGGCAACGTCCAGAACGCTTTCCAGTAACGGCAGGTCGCATTCATCCACCAGAGCCGACTGGACGGCGCCACCCTCGGGCCAACGGAAGACCCCCTGCCGGGCCATCATGAAGGCGAGCTGCGCTTCGGGCTTTTCGATGCAGTCAGCGAGATAGGGCATGGCATAGCCAAGGCCCATGACTCGGGCGCCTGACATGCCAGCCAGCTTCGGCTTCAACTGGCCGGCCAGTGACCGACGGGTGGCCATTCCGAGCCGGCTGCCGTAGAACTCTCTCAGGTCAACGATATCCATCACGATCCAATCTAAACCACCGCAGTAAACGGTTCACTCAGCAAGACAGCATCGGGAAGCGTCATGACAGGCCTCACCTTTCATCAGTTCATCTGCCGATCCGACAATTACGGCCTTCTGCTACATGACCACAAGAGTGGCGCGACCGCCGCGATCGACGCCCCCGATGCCGCCGAGATTGAACGCCAACTCGATGCCAGGGGGTGGAAACTGACGCATATCCTGACCACCCACCACCATGGCGACCACGTGGAGGGCAACCTCCCCCTCAAGCAGCGCTATGGCTGCAACATCACCGGCCCGAAGGATGAGGCCGCCAAAATTCTTGGTATCGACCAAGTGGTATCGGGCGGCGACCGCTTCAGCTGGGACGGACGCGAAGTGCTAGTGATGGACTGCCCGGGGCACACGCTCGGGCATGTTGCCTACTACATGCCGGCGGAAGAAGCCGTCTTCGCCGGCGATACACTGTTCTCACTCGGCTGCGGCCGGGTGTTCGAGGGCGCGATGGAGCAAATGCATCGCTCCGTCACCCAGTTCGCTTTGTTACCACCTACGACGCAACTCTTTTGCGGTCATGAATACACCCAGTCGAACGCGCGTTTTGCACTGTCCGTCGAGCCTGGCAACACTGACCTCGTGAACCGGGTTGCCGAAGTTGACCGACTGCGCGCGGAGACCAAGATGACATGCCCGTCCACAATTGGAATAGAGAAGGCAACGAACCCCTTCCTCCGCACAGGGAGTGCCGAGATCAGGAAAGTGCTGGGCATGGAGCACGCCAACGACATGGAAGTCTTCGCCGAGCTTCGTGAACGGAAAAACAGCTTCAAATAGTTGCAGGCACGTTCTTGAACAGCATGTCCTTGGCTGCGATCACTGCTCCGAGCGTGATGAGCAGGCAGGCGGCAACCACCGGCCACGTGAAGGATGCATAGCCTGCCAACACCAGAACCAGTGTCGACAGCAATGGTGATGCATAGGATGCAGCGCCCAGAACCATGATGTCGCCGTGCTTCACGCCGTGGTCCCAGGTGTAAAATGCAGCGCCCACCGGCAGCAGGCCAAGACCGGCCACAGCGCCCCACTGCGTTGCATCTGCCGGCCACACTGTCGTCTCGAACAAGACATGGCAAATGGCGGAGAGCGATGCCGTGATAAGGCAAAAGCCCGCTACGACATCCGTCGATACCTCGCCGAAGCGGCGTGAGAGAACCGAATAGCCAGACCAGATGATGGAGCACAGGAAGGCGAGCACGTGCCCCAAGGTAAAACCCTCGGTCAACGACAGGCCCTTGCCACGCGTGATGATGAGAACGGCGCCCGCAAGCCCCAGCACGACACCGATGACATGATGGAGACGAAGCCTCTCACCCGGGAGAAATGCCGAGAAAACAACAAGGAACAGTGGCCACAGATAAGCAATGAGGCTCACCTCAACGGCTGGTGCGGCACGGATGGCGCTGAAATAGACGAAGTGATAACCAAAGAGCCCTGCAACGCCGAGCAGCCAAACCTGCCAGCCCTGCCGCAGTGCTGAGATCGCTCCCTTGCGGAAAGGCCACGTGCTGGCGCCCATCAGGCCACCGATCAGGAACGTCATGGCCGCGAGCTGAAACGGCGGCACCTTGCCGCTTGCAGCGCTCAACAGCGCCAGCAGGGCCCACATCAGGACCGCAGTGAAGCCAATGAGGGTTGCTGTCGAACGGCGCATCAGGCCGCCTGTTGCCTGCGACCGCTGAGCCAGCGGTCACCGAAGATCGAGATCAGTACTGCACTGACAATAATAGACCCTCCAACGAATGCCGCATGAGCTGGAACTTCTCCCACGCCCAACCAACTCCAGAACGGGTTGAGGACCACGTCAAGCATTGCGACGAGTGTCAACGTCACGGCGGGTACGGTCTTGGCACCCTTTGCATACCAGACCAGTGGGATTGAGAGCTGCAAGGGGCCCATGAGAGCCAGCAGCAGAATCTCATGAATGTTGACCTGGAAGCCGCCGCCCGGATGCCCACCGAAGACATAGCCCAGCGCACCGGCCAGAAAGAAGGTGACGAAGCCGCCAACGCAGATGGCAGGCACCATGTCAAAGGCACGATAACGTCGCAGCATCATCGTCTGAACTGAGAATGATAGTGGAACGAGGAGGGCCACCAGAATGCCGATGACATTACCGGCCGAGAACCCGTCCCAAGCGATGATGCCAACGCCTATCACGGCCATGATGGCCGCCGCCCAAGAGGCCAGAGACGGCTTCTCATGGGTGAGCCAGGGGCTGAGCAGTCCGGCAAAGATTGGCGATAGCGCACCAATGACGGAGACTGTGGCGGTGCCCGCCAAGGTTAGCGAGGTTACATAGAGCGTAGAGCCAGCCGAAAAGAAACCTGCCACGGTGAGCATGGCCAGCAAGGGAATTTCCCGGAACTTGGCGATCGTCTGGTTGCCATAGATTGCGACCAGATAGGCGAGCAGAAAGACCGACATCCAGAAGCCGCGCCAGCAATTGATCTGCCAACCGTCGAGCCCGGGCATGATGCGCACGAACATGCCGGCAAGGCTCCAGCCGACGGTGGCGCCCATCACGAGTAGAATTCCCGTTCCGTATCCCGGCGTTCCTGCTCGCATGGGCGTCGACTGATTCGCTCCGTTCGAATTCAAGTTTTGCCCGCCAGATAGTCGTTCCGCAACGCTTGCGGATGTTGTCGCCTAAAAGAGGCCGGGCTATTCACCCGGCCTCTTTCTTACACTTCAGTGTGCACTCAGGCGCGGAGCGCCTTGTTCTCCGGATCGTAGGGGCTTTCAGGGATCACTGTGGCCTTGAATAGCTTGCCGAGAATCTTGATTTCAAGCTCGGTACCGATGGCCGAATGGTCCGGACGCACCATGCCCAGCGCCAACGACTTGTTCACGCGGAAGCCGAAGCCGCCGTTCGTCGCGCGCCCGATGAGCTGGCCATTGCGATAGATCGGTTCGGAACCACGAGCATCCGAGTCGCCGTCGCCAACCCCGTGCACTTCCATCGTGACGAAGTTCCAGCCAAGGCCGCTCTGCTTGGCTTCCACCAGCGCATCACGGCCAATGAACTGACCCTTGTTGGGATGGACGAACCGATCGAGCCCTGACTCATAGGCATTGTATTCGATCGACAATTCACGCGGCACGAGACGGTAGCTCTTCTCGATCGACAGCGACGACATGGCCTTGATGCCATAGAGGCGGATGCCGAATTCCTTACCCGCCTCCATGAGAGCGTCGAATAGCGCGATCTGCTGCTCGATCGGGTGGTGGAATTCCCAGCCAAGCTCACCGACGAAGTTCACCCGCAGCGCATGCGCCGTGCAGTTGCCTACGCTGATTTCCTTGCCCGAAAGCCAGGGGAAGGCCTCGTTCGAAAGGTCTGCATCAGTCAACTTCTGCAGGATCTTGCGTGAATTGGGGCCTGCCAGCACAAGCACACCAAAGCGCGTGGTAATGGCATTGAGACGCACCGAGCCATCCGTCGGGCAGAGCTTCCTGAGATAGTCGTGATCATGGCGCTCATATGCGCCGGCGGATACCAGATAGAAGCGGCCAGGCGCCCACTCATACACGGTAAACTCGGAACGAACGCCGCCGCGTGGGGTGAGAAGATGGCACAGGGCGATGCGGCCCATTTTCTTAGGGATCTTGTTGGCGAGAATGGCTTCGAGCCATTCGCGCGCGCCGGTACCTGACACTTCCATCTTGGCGAAGGCCGACATGTCCTGGATCGCGACGTTGTTCATCACGTTCCGGCATTCCTCACCCACGAAGGGGAAGTAGTTGGAACGGCGGAACGACCACTTTTCCACGATCCGGCCATCGTTGGTTGCAGGGGCATGATTGTGGTTGGTGAGCACGTCTGGGCTCGCCAGCTGTTCCTTGGTGAGTGCGTAGCCTTTCGGCGCAAACCAGCCCGGACGCTCCCAGCCATAGACGGAACCGAACACGGCGCCGAGATCCTTCATGCGATCATAGACGGGAGTGCGCTTCAACGGGCGGGCGGCGGAGCGCTCTTCGTCAGGATAATGTGGCGTGAAGACGTTGGCATAGGCTTCCTCGTTCTTGGTCTTGAGGTAGCCTCGCGTCGCATAGGGACCGAAACGGCGCGGGTCGACGCCCATCATGTCGATTGACGGTTCGCCCTCGACAATCCACTCTGCCAGCTGCCAGCCAGCGCCGCCGGCAGCAGTAACGCCGAAGGAGTGGCCCTCATTCAGCCAGAAGTTCTTCTTGTCCCATGCTGGGCCGATGATCGGTGAACCATCAGGAGTATAGGCGATGGCGCCGTTGTAAACCTTCTTGATGCCCACTTCGCCAAAGGCAGGAACGCGGGCAATGGCGGTTTCAATGTGCGGCGCCAAGCGGTCGAGATCTTCCTGGAAGAGCTCGTATTCACTCTGGTCCGAAGGCCCGTCCATGTAACAGCAGGGCGCGCCATGTTCGTATGGTCCGAGCAACAGGCCGCCGTTTTCCTCTCGCATATACCAGGAGGAATCGGCTTCGCGCAGTACGCCCATCTCAGGATGTCCCTTGGCCTGGCGCTCGCGGATGAGCGGGTGCGGCTCAGTCACGATGTACTGGTGCTCGACCGGGATTACCGGAACGTCGAGGCCCACCATCGCGCCCGTCTTGCGGGCGAAGTTGCCAGAGGCAGACACGACGTGCTCGCAGGTGATGTCGCCCTGGTCGGTCTTTACCAGCCACTCGCCGTTGGTCTTCTGCTCGATACCGGTGACCGTGGTGTTACGGTAGATTTCGGCACCGCGCGCGCGTGCTCCCTTGGCCATCGCCTGGGTAAGGTCAGCCGGCTGGATATAACCGTCATCGGGATGCTGGATGGCGCCCAGAAGACCGTCCGTCTCGCACAGCGGCCAGATCTCCTTGACCTGAGCGGGGGTCAGCATGTTCACCTTGATGCCAATGGTCTCGGCGACACCGGCGTAATACATGAACTCGTCCCAGCGGTCCTTGGTGCGGGCGAGACGGATGTTGGAGACCTTCTTGAAGCCCACGTGCTGTCCGGTCTCGGCCTCCAGGGAATCATAGAGCTTGACCGAGTACTTGTGGATCTGACCCACCGAGTAGGACAGGTTGAACAGCGGCAGCAGACCCGCGGCGTGCCAGGTGGAGCCGGACGTCAGCTCCTTCCGCTCGATCAGGACGACGTCACTCCAGCCCTTCTTGGCCAGGTGGTAGAGCGTGCCGACGCCCACCACGCCACCGCCGATGACGACCACGCGCGCATGTGATTTCATGGGTAAATCCCTCAAAGAACCCCGGAATGGAATTGAGCGCACAATAGTGAGCCCCATTCAACAGTCGTGAGGTGGAACGACCGGGGCAGGGCGGAATCCGACACTCAACCGGAGAAACCGCCGGCTTTGAGGAACACCAGTTCATCAGGTGTCGATACCCGCCCCAGAACCGGGTTTCGGTGGGGAAAGCGTCCGAAACGGGCAATGATGTCGAGGTGGACCTTCGCCCAGTGGGCCATTTCGGATAGTCCCATGGTCTGGAAAAGCGCGACGCCTCTGTGCTGGGCATCAAGGTCCTCTGCGTGCTCATAGGGCATGATCAGCCACCGGGCGCGGGGGGCAGGAAGCCTCTGGTGGAAACCCTGCCCGATCCAGCGCTTGGCGAGGCGCAGCGCCCTGGCATCGGCGGCAAACGCCAGAGGGTTGTCGCGATGGATATTGCGCGACACCTGATCAAGCAGGATGATGAGGGCCAGAGCGCCTTCAGGGGTCCCGCCCCATGTGTAGAAGGCTCCATCGCGCGCCTGCGCAAGTGCTTGGCCGAAGCGTACTCTCAAGGCGCCATCGAAGGCTGGATCCTTGAAGAACCAGCGGCTCTCCCCGGCCTGTTCCCAGAAGTCAGTCACATCATGAGGTGTCATGTGAGCCTCATGTGCGTTTCGATGAAACGGGCAAGTGCGGTCACATCATCGCGGTCGAACACGGGCACGGGTGCGGCGGCAATCATTCCATTGGCGGCTATGGCGACCACGGTTGGGTCGTCCCCGGCAAGATCGGGATGCGAGAGCTCCAGGTTGCGTACCTCGATCTTGTCATGCGAGTCACGCTTGTAGCCTTCAACAATGACGAGGTCACAGGGTGCCAGCTTGCCAAGGATTTCCTCCAGCGAAGGCTCGGGCTCCTCCCGCGACTCATGGATGATCGCCCAGCGGTGGCGCGATACGACCGCAACCTCGGAAGCGCCCGCCTTGCGATGACGAAAACTGTCCCGCCCCTCATGATCGATATCGAATGAGTGATGGGCATGCTTCACAGTCGATATGCGATGACCACGCCGCGTAAGCTCGCTGACCAGCTTCTCGACCAGTGTGGTCTTTCCCGCATTCTTGAATCCGGCAACACCGATGACCTTGTTCATGGATTGAACACTGCCGCAATCCGCTCTGCCTCCGCAAGCTCCTCGGGGGTGTTGATGTTAAAGAACGGGTCATAGGGCATAGTCGTCCACTCGACGATGGCGGCACTACATGTCCTGCACCAATCCTGCAGGCGGGGCGTTCGTGATTGTTGAACTGCGTCCTCGATCGCCGGCAGCAGCGCCGGTGACCACAGCCCAGTGAGATAGTGTGATTGCCCAGCTGATGCAGCAATGGCGGCCTCGCGGTCCGAGGCAAGGAGTTTTTGCAGAAGATCAGCCGGAAGGAACGGGGCATCGGATGGTGCTGTCAGAACAGCATCGAAACCATTGTTCTTTGCAAATACCAGCGCTGCGTGGAGGCCGGCGAGCGGCGTGCCAATATCGCCTCGCAGATCATTGATGATGGAAAGGCCCAATCGGGCAAAGCGACCAGCGTCACCATTCGCGTTCAGTACAATTGCATCAGTCTGAACAGATAGACGAGTAATGATCCAGTCAATGACGGTCCGTCCACGGAGCAATTCAAGTGCTTTTTCCCGCCCCATGCGCGAGGACCGTCCGCCAGCGACGATGACGGCACAAACCCTCATGCGTGTGAATAGATCCGCTGTGGGGGAATCCAGATGGTGATCCAGTCACCCTTGCGGATGACACCTTCCGCTTCGATCCAACCCACAATGCCGCGCTTGTGCATGGCGGCAGAGACGAATCCCTTCTTCTGTTCCGGATGGTGCCTGGTGATGATATCCGCAGGGTAGCGGCAGGGATGGTTCTCCGCATCGACCACAATCATTGCCCCGGACGGAAACTGCAGCCGCGTCGAGGGTGGCAGAAGGGTAAGGTCCGGGATGCCCCTCGTCACGACGTTGGCACCGACCCAATCGGGCTTCACCACCGGGATGCCCATCACGCCCGCGACTTCGGCCAGTTCCTCGACCGAAAGAATCGACACCTGGCGCGAGTTCCTGACTTCGGTGTTACGCTTATACTGCTTCAGCATGCGGCTGTCGGACTTGCGGGTGAGGCCGCCATGGCAATCGCCCGCCATGCCGATAAACAGGAAGCGCGCCTCCGAAACCTCATGTTTCTCAAGGCCGGTGTCGCGGTCGGGGCTGGCGAGGAGCAAGTCTACGGTGCCCTCGAATGCAAGTTTCGTGAGAAGTTCCGGCAAGTCTGTATCTCCCCCATAGGCAATGCTAAACTCTACCGCCAGCATGACCCAAAATCATTCCGAAAACACGCTCGACCTGTCAGGCCTGCTCTGCCCGCTTCCCGTGCTGAAAGCCCGCAAGCGCCTGGAGGCCATGGATCCGGGCTCAATTCTCAAGGTCATTGCCACGGACCCCATGTCCGCAATAGACATGCCCCACTTCTGCAACGAGCAGGGCCATACGCTGCTGGACCAGCAAAAGGATGGCCCTGCCCACATATTCAGGATCAGACGGAAATGAGCTTCGATTTCGGTGCATTCAACAACTGGGGCAGCCTCAAGAAGGTGGCGATCCGCGACGTTGACCAGGCTTTCATCAGCGACGCCAAGATCGACGCCGAATGGAAAGACCTGAATTTCCATTCGCGCCCCGACCTCGCCAGTGCACGCAAGGAATACAAGGTCGTGGAAGACATTCTTTCTGCGTCTGGCGCCGAAGTCATCAAGCTTCCCGCCGCACCCGGCCTGACGCTCGATTCGATCTACACACATGATGCCCTGATCATTACCCCGCGGGGCCTTGTGAAGCCGCGCATGGGCAAGCCGCAGCGGCGCAAGGAATCCGAGATCAATGGCGGGGCGCTCGAAGCCCTGGGGTTCCCCATCGCGGGCGAAATCACCGGCGAAGGCAAGGTCGAGGGCGGAGATCTCGTGTGGATCGACCGTTACACACTGATGGCCGGCGTGGGCTACCGCACCAATCTCGAGGGGTTGCGGCAACTCGGTGAACTGGCGGGTCCGGACGTCGAAATTCTGTGGTTCGACATGCCGCACTACAAGGGCCGGTCGGACGTGTTCCATCTCATGTCCTGCCTGTCGCCGCTGGACCATGACCTCGCCGTCGTCTACCCACCGCTGATGGCCGCCCGGCAGGTCGAATTCCTCGAATCCCGCGGCATCAACTTCGTGGAAGTTCCAACAGAGGAGTTCGACACCATGGGATGCAACGTTCTGGCGCTGGGACCGCGTCATGCCCTGATGGTCGAAGGCAACCCCGAAACCGAACGTCGCATGAAAGCGGCGGGCGTCAAGGTCGACGTCATCAAGGGTTACGACATATGCCGAAAGGGAGAGGGCGGCCCCACCTGCATGACGAGGCCGCTCGTCCGCGCCTGACCAGAAGTTCGATGGCCGGGAAAACCCCGGCCATCGATTCCTAAGCCAGCAGTTCCTGGATCTTCTTCGAGAAACCCACCGTTACACTACCGTCCTTGTGCTCGATGATTGGCCGGCGGATCAGCGAGGGATTTTCCACCGCAAGCGCCACGGCCTTGGCCTCGGTGAGGTTCGCCGTCTTTTCCGGCGGCAGGCCGCGCCAGGTGTAACCAGCCCGATTTATCATCTTCTCCCAGCCGCCGAGCGCCTTGGACCACTGGGCAACCTGGTCCCTGGTAACGGGGCTTTCCTTAACGTCAGAGAAGCTGTTCCTGATCTTGTGCTCATCAAGCCAGTCAATGGCCTTCTGGCAGGTGGAGCATTTGGAAAGTCCGTAAAGCTTGAGGGTCATGGCGCCATTTACCTGTTGAGCGAGAGGGTCTTGTCCGTGAAAGCTTCCGCCCCGCCGGTGATCTGGTCGGTAAAGGCGCGGAACAACCCCTCGATCATGGGCTTCTCGATGTCTTTGACGATGAACACGAGACGGGTCCGCTCATCCTTGTCCGGCCAGGCAGGAAGCCTCACTGGTGGGTGGAACACGTGTTGGACCCCATGCAGGACCACCGGGCGTGACGGATCGTCGGAAACCTTCACGATCCCCTTCATGCGCAGCATGTTGGCGCCGTGGTAGGACTTCAGCAGTTCCATGAACAGCTCCAACCCCTGCGGGCTGATGGCATTTGCCTCGCTGAAAATGAAGGCGCGGATGTGTTCGTCATGACGTGACGTGTCGTGATCATGTTGATCGTGGCTATGATGGTGCCCATGGTCAAGGCCGCGGCGACCGCGCCGTCCGCGCTTCTCGCCGGTTTCGTAGGCCTCGGCCGCCAGCCAGGACTGAACGTCCGCCGTCTTCGTCTTGGGGTCGAAAAGCCCCATGGTGAACAGCCGCTCAGCGGTGGCCTCGTCGCGATGGGTGGTCAGGAGCCGCGCCGCCGGGTTGAGCTTGCGCAGGCGTCCGATGATGGCGAAGAGCATGTCTTCGCCCTCTCGGCCGACCAGCAGGTCCACCTTGGTCAGCACGATGCGATCCGCAACCGCTACCTGCTTGACGGCCTCAGGGTGGGCATCGAGCGTCGCCATGCCATTGAAGGCGTCGACCACGGTGATCACGCCCTCAAGGCGGCAGGCCGCGAGCAATCCCGGCTCGCTCATCACCGCGTGCAGCACGGGAGCCGGATCGGCGAGGCCCGTCGTCTCGATGACAATACGGTTGAACGCCTTGATCTCTCCCCGACCGCGTCGTGCAAGCAGATCGTGGATGGTATCGATGAGGTCACCGCGGATGGTGCAGCACAGGCAGCCAGATGCCAGTTCGATAACGTTCTCGTCCGCCCGCTCGACCAGCAGGTGGTCGATACCAACGTCGCCGAACTCATTGATGATGACGGCGGCACCTGACAGGAACGGGTCCTTCAGAAGGAAGTTGAGAAGCGTGGTCTTCCCGGCCCCAAGAAAGCCGGTGAGGATCGCGACGGGAATGGGAGCATAGGCCATGAAACTATTTCTTCCACTTTCCGAGAACGCTCGATGCCACAAGAGCGGCGAGAACAAGTCCGCCTCCGGCATATTGGTTCATCTGTAGCCTTTCACTGAGGATCATGGCCGCTGTCGCCGTCGCCACCACCGGCTCGAGATTGTAGAACGGAGCGACGGTAGAGGCCGGGGCGAAACGCAGTGACAGCATCTGAGCCATGTAGGCGATGATGTAGACGACTGCCACGCCGGACATGAAGAGAAGCCCCGTTGTCGTAGCTGGTCCGCCAGGCAGGAAGCGCAGCGTGCCCGAGCCCGCATACAGGGCAATGAGCAGGACGGGAGGCATGATGACGATGTGGACGAGACTGCCGAAGGCGGCGGGCGTCATGTAGCGGGAAATGGCCCGGCCTGAAAAGAATTGCAGGGTGGCACCGGCGGAACCGAGCGCCGCCAGAAGAATTCCCCTTATGTCGAGGCTGTCGAAACTTGGACCCACGGCGACCGCCAGTCCGGCAAAGGCAGTCACGGCGATCAGGATGCGCAGGATACCAGGATTTCGACCTTCAACCACCGGTGCGAGAATCATGATCAGTACCGGGAAGAGATAGAAGATGATGACGGCAAGCCCCACCGGAATGAACTGCACCGACCCGAGATAGGCAACCGAAACGAAGAGCGTTGCAATTGATTGGCCAATGAAGCTTGGCAAGGCACGCTTCGGGATTACCATCCGCTCGCCCTGCGCCACGGCAATCACAGAGAAGACGATGGCGATCATGAAGGTCCGAAACAGCGTGCTTTCGATCGCCGGAACGCCATTGCCGATTGCGCCACGCACGAAATTGGGCACCAGGCCATAAAGTCCGGCTGCGCCAAGTGCGCAGGCAATCCCCAATCCCGCCCGATTTATCATCCCAATCAGTTCTTCTTCTTTTTCTTGGCGGTTGATTTCTTCTTGCCAGACTTTTTCACGTTGTCGTTCTCGGGGTCAGCCATGATAGGTGATGGTGCGGGATCAGGAACCAGAGCCGCGATCTTTGCAAAGGCTTCCGGCGGGATGACTTCGCACGGCGCCTTCTCGGCATGGTAACGCTCGCAAGCTGCTTCGCTGGTGGGTTTGTCGAGATTCCACATCGCGGCGGCAAAACCCATCTCTTCGGGCAGGCGAATGACACCGGGCGTCCCTGAAAGCTGCATTCCCGATGCGCTCAGCATGCGCCCGCGCAATGCCATGTCAGCCGTCGATGAATTCTCATAGTTGCCAAATGAGATACCCCAGCCACCAAGGCTCTTGGACATGGCCAAGGTCACTGGCTTCTGTTTGCACACTTGCGAGGTCATGTCCGTCGGCACAATGCTGCCGGTCTGAACATTAGGAATGGATTGCAGCTTCGAACGCGCGGCCACCGGGCGCGAGAAGCCATCTGTCAGCAGCATCTCGGCAAGATCCACGCGGTGCTTGCCGCTGTTAGCACCGAAGATCACTGAAGCCAGTCTCCGCCCGTCATGGGTGGCTGTGGCAACGAGGTTGAAGCCCGAATTGCACACGAAGCCGGTTTTCATGCCGTCCGACTCCTTCATCTGCCGCAGCAGGGAGTTGCGATTGGAAAGGCGACGCTTGCCGATGCTGAGGAAGGGCTGCGAGAAATAGTGATCGTATTCCGGAAACTCCCTCAGGATGGTCGAAGCAAGAATCGCGATGTCACGCGCAGTGGTGATGTGGCGGTGATCGAACAGGCCATTTGGGTTGACGAAATGACTGCCAGTCATGCCGAGTTTTTGGGCCTGAGCGTTCATCTCCGCCGCGAAGGCTGAGATGCTGCCATCGGCTCCCTCGGCCAGCACATACGCCATGTCATTGGCGGAATAGACCAGCAGCGCCTGGAGTGCGAAGTCGACACTCACTGTCTGTCCGACTGGCACGCCGATCTTGCTCGGCGGTTGCGAATGAGCGAGTTCGGAGACCGGAAGCTTCTGATCAAGCTTGAGTTGGCCGCTCTTGAGCTTCTGGAAAATGATGTAGCCCGTCATCAGCTTTGTGATGGACGCAGGGTACCAAGGTTCGCCGGCACGATCCTGGGAGATCACTTCTTGCGTGGCGGGATCAAACAGCAGGGTCGGACCTGCGGCGAAGGCAGGGGGCACCATACCCATCAGGACGAGCGCGAGAAGGATGCGTCGGAGGGTCGGCAAGAGAGGTCTGCTCCAGGTCAGGCGGATGGGGCCAAGCCTCTCTGTCATCACAGGAATCGGTCCAATCTGCGGCAGCCACAATGCGTTGCTGGTGCCCCTGGAGGGACTCGAACCCCCACGCCCTTGCGAGCAACAGATTTTGAGTCTGCCGCGTCTACCATTCCGCCACAGAGGCAAGCCGGACCCGCATAGTTGCCCGCCCTTGCGCCGTCAACCGTAAAGGGGGAGAAGCGTTTCCATGATCCGGATCACCGACTCACTGACCATCAATGAGGACGATCTTTCTTGGTCTGCCATGCGCGCCTCAGGGCCGGGCGGCCAGAACGTCAACAAGGTCTCCACGGCCGTCGAATTGCGCTTCGACGTCGGCAAGGCCTTTCTGCCGGAGGATCTCAAGGCCAGGTTGCGGCCACTGGCTGGGCGACTGCTTACGCAGGACGAGGTTCTGGTGATTACATCCCAGGAAACCCGCTCACAGGAGCGCAACCGCGAGATCGCATTGCAGAAGCTGGTCGAGCTCCTGCGCAAGGCAGCTCATCGCCCAAAGCGACGTATCGCCACGAAACCAACGCGCGCGTCCAAGACCAGACGTCTCGATTCCAAGACGAAGCACGCCAAGACCAAACGGCTGCGCAGTTCACGACCTGACACGGATTGAGTCTCCAATGCTGAAACGCCTCTATGACTGGACACTGGCGCTCGCCGCGCGTGAGACCGCCGAAGTCTGGCTCGCCATCATTGCCTTCGTCGAAAGCTCGGTGTTCCTTATCCCGGCCGACGTATTGTTTCTGCCCATGGCGCTGGCGCGACCGCAGCGGGCATACCGTTTCGCGCTCATCGCCACCGTCGCATCGGTTCTTGGCGGCATTGCCGGCTACCTGCTCGGCCACTACGCTTTCGAGGCATTCGCCAAACCAATTCTAAGCTTCTATGGCAAGCTCGACGAATTCGACCATCTGCGTCAATGCACCGGCGAGGACACGCTGATGTTGTTGCTCGTCACCTCCGGGCTCGCGCATCTGCCGCCGATCAAGATCGTGACGATCCTGGCCGGCGTGGCCGAGGTGAGCTTCCTGTTCTTCGTGGTCTGCTGCATCGTGGCGCGTGGTGCAAGGTTCTTCGCGCTGGCATGGGCCTTGCGCCGCTATGGCGATCCGATACGCACGTTCATCGAGAAGCGTCTGGGCCTGCTGGCGGCGATAGTGGCGGCGATCGTCATCCTGATCTATATCGTCGTGAAGTATTCAGGCATTGCTGGAAGCGTAACCTCATGTTGAACAGTCGCACTCCACAGCGCGCCGCTCTGCTGATCTTCCTCGTGGCTTTCGCCACCATCGCTGGTGCGTGGATCTTTGAATACTATGGCTATGCACCCTGTGAGCTGTGCCTCAAGCAGCGCTGGGCCTACTACACAGGCGTGCCATTGGCTCTCATCGTCTCATTGATTGCACCGCGCCAGCCAGGCCTCGCCAAGGCAGGTCTCGCAGTTCTGACAGTGCTGTGGCTCGGCAGCATGGTCTTCGGCATCTATCATTCAGGCGTCGAATGGAAGTGGTGGCCCGGCCCAGCCACATGCACTGCGCAGGCAGGCTTTACAGGCGGGCTTCCCGACCTGTCGAAACCAGCAGTGTTGTGTGACACGCCGGCAATCCGCATCTTCGGACTGTCGCTCGCGGGTTGGAATGCGGTGATCTCGCTCGGCCTTGCGCTGGTGGCCCTCGCCGGGCTTCGGCGGGCTCAGGGGTCGAGTTCGGTATCCCAGTAGAGATAGTCCTGCCAGCTGTCATGGAGATAGTTGGGTGGGAAGAAGCGACCGTTTCGATGCAGCTGTGCCACGCTCGGCCGCACCGGCTTTTGCGCGGGGAACATGTTGATCTGTTGCGGCAGGTAACCGCCCTTCAGCAAATTGCAGGGTGAGCACGCGGCAACGACATTTTCCCACGTTGTCTGCCCACCTTTCGAGCGCGGGATGACGTGGTCGAATGTAAGATCGTCGTGATCACCACAATACTGGCAGGTGAAGCGGTCACGCAGGAAGACGTTGAAGCGGGTGAAGGCTGGTGTCCGTGATGGCCTCACATAGGTCTTGAGCGACACAACGCTGGGCAGCCGGAATTCAAAACTGGGGCTGCGCACGACCTTGTCGTATTCGGAAACGATGTTCACCCTGTCGAGGAAGACGGCCTTGATCGTGTCCTGCCAGCTCCACAATGACAAGGGATAGTAACTCAACGGGCGGAAGTCCGCGTTGAGAACCAGGGCTGGGCAGGCTTCCGGCGCAACCGGCACGAATTGCAAGGGCATCTCACAAGGTCGAATCCCTAAGACCTTACTATATCTAGTGTGGCAGTCCTGTGAAGACCCCTCGTATCCTCTAGGGCATGCCCCGGATGCCACGATAGTGCCGCCACAGCAGCAGGGCTGCCGTGGAGCGGTAGGGGCGCCAGGCTTCCCCGAGATCGATCATCCTCCGCGTCGTAGGACGCTCTGCGAGACCCATGAGGTCATGCGCTGCAACTTGAAGGGCGAGGTCGGCGGCAGGCCAGGCGTCGCCAGATCGCAGCGACATCAGGAGGTAGATGCTGGCGGTCCAGGGGCCAACGCCCGGAATTACCATGAGCCGGCGCTGCACTTCGGCCTCGTCGAGTGCCTCGCAACCCTCGAATCGTCCCTGCGAAAAGGCGAGCGCCGCGGCGCGGAAGGTGCGCGCCTTGGCTCCTGAAAGTCCCAGCCCACGCAGGTCATCATGGCTGGCGGCAAGAACGCCAGCCGGAGTAAAGCGTCCGAATTTGGTAGCGAGTCGCGACCAAATAGCCTCTCCTGCCTTCAGGGATATGAGTTGATCCGTGACAATCCGCAGCAGGCTCTCAAGACCTGGATCGGCATGCCGAAGCGGCGGCAGGGTGTACCGGTCCACCACCGCTGCAAATCGAGGCTCGACGGCGACAAGCCGGGCGACCGCCTGTTCGAGATCCTTCTGAGTTTCGAGGCGCTGCATCGCACCTGTTTGACCTTTGCGCGATTTGATCGCAAGACCTGCGCATGAGCCGTCCCGTCTTCCGCTTCGCGCCGAGCCCCAATGGCTTCCTGCATTTGGGTCACGCCTATTCGGCGCTGCTTAATGCCCGCATGGCAATGGAGACTGGCGGACGTCTGTTGTTACGCATCGAAGATACCGATGAAGGCCGATCTCGCCCCGAATTCGTGCAGGCGGTTTTAGAGGATCTCGCCTGGCTCGGCATCTCGTGGGAAGTGCCCGTCCGTTTCCAGAGCGAACACTTTGCGGACTACGAAGCCAATCTTGCGCGTCTTTGGGAGATGGCCGCCGTCTATCCCTGCTTCTGCTCACGCAAGACCGCACAGGCCCTTGCCCTCTCCTCATATGGCCCCGACGGACAGCCACATTATGGCGGTACCTGCCGCGCCATCTCGCGCACAGATGCCGGGGAGCGGATTGCGCGTGGTGAAGTCCATGGCTGGCGCATCGACATGGCACGGGCTGGTGACTCGGCTGCCACCATTTGGGGCGACACCATGATCGCCAAACGGCATGTCGGCTCGAGCTATCACATCGCCGTTGTAACTGACGACGCGCTGCAGGGCATAACCCACGTCGTGCGTGGCAAGGACATTGAACCGGCAACCCCACTTCACAAGCTGCTGCAGCAACTTCTTGGCTTGCCGACACCTGACTATTTTCATCATGATCTGATCTGCGATGCGGAAGGGCGTAAGCTGTCGAAGAGCATCGCCAGCACGTCTCTCCGCCAACTTCGAGCCGGGGGTGTGACTGCTGACACCATCCTCGAAAGGCTGGGTTTCAGCTGATCAGAAGTCGGACGCGATGCCCTTTTTTTCCCAGTCGCCGAAGCGGGTGGGTTCGGGTCCGTCGCGACCGTTCACTTCCTTTGGCAATTGTGCTTCAGGAGTTGCCTTGCGGCGTTCAGTGGCCTCGGCCAGCGCCCGCTTTGCTTCGGGGGAAAGCTGCTTCTCGGTCATGGTCTTGTGATCCGTGTTCATTCCCCTCATATGGAGATTGGCCAAGGCACTTGGCAAGGAGGAGTTGGCGGCGTGAACACCATGCGCACCGGTTTGCTGATGGCGGCCCTGATGGGCCTTTTCCTGGCGGCGGGCTATTTGCTCGGCGGCCAACAAGGCATGTTCATTGCCTTCCTGATGGCGGCAGGCATGAACATCTTGGCCTATTGGAACGCTGACAAAATGGTGTTGCGCATGCACGGTGCCCGGCAGGTGGACCGGCAGACTGCGCCGGAGTTCTACGGTCTTGTCGAAGAGCTTGCCCAACGGGCTGGATTGCCGATGCCCAAGGTCTACATCATGGACAATCCGCAGCCCAACGCCTTCGCCACGGGGCGCAACCCGGAAAATGCCGCCGTTGCTGCAACGACGGGTTTGCTGCGCATCCTCGACCGAGACGAGATTGCCGGCGTGATGGCGCACGAACTTGCCCATATCCGCCACCGTGACACGCTGGTGATGACGATGACGGCGACGATCGCCGGAGCCATCTCCATGCTGGCGACCTACGCCAGATTCGGCATGATGTTTGGTGGGGGTCGAGATCGTAACAATCCGCTTGGACTGATCGGCACCATCGCAGCACTGGTGGTGATGCCTCTCGCCGCCATGCTTGTGCAGATGGCGATCAGCCGCACGCGCGAGTACGGTGCAGACCGTGGCGGTGCTGAAATCTCAGGGCAACCGCTGGCTCTCGCGTCTGCGCTGGGCAAGATTTCCAATGCCGCGCATCAGATCGTGAACCCCGCGGCGGAAGCCAATCCTGCCACGGCGCACATGTTCATCATCAATCCGCTGTCCGGCATGCGTATGGACAATCTGTTTTCCACTCATCCGGACCCCGGCAAGCGCATTGCCGAATTGCAGAGGATAGCCGGTGAGTTGGGGTCAGTGCCTCAACAGCAAACCGAACCGTGGGACACACCACCCAACCACACGGCAGGTCCGTGGGGATGACGTCTCTTGCAGCTCAGGGGCTGGAAGTTCGTCTCCTTGCTCCCATTCTCCTTCGCTCCTGCATCGAACGCAAGCTGACGGCTGAAGAAGCAATTTCCAGGAACAGCGATGCGCAGGCGCTGGAGCCTCGCGATCGTGCTTTTGTGGCGACGCTTCTGCTCACCGCTTTCCGACATGGAGGTGAGATCGATGCCATCCTCGCAAAACTCGTGGATCGACCGCTGCCACGCAAGTCCGGGTCAGCTCGGGAAATCCTGGTTCTGGGCGTGGCACAACTCCTGTTCCTCGGCATGGCGCCGCATGCCGTGATCGACCTTGCGGTGCGCAGCGCAAAGGCGGATCGCAACGCATTGCATTTCTCGGGCCTCATCAACGCAGTGTTGCGCAAGGTGGCAGCTAGCGGCATGGAACTGAAGGACGGGCTCGATGCGCCACGCCTTAATACGCCCAATTGGCTGTGGGAACGCTGGGTGAAGAACTACGGTGAGGACGGCGCCCGGTCCATCGCACGCGCCCATGGTGAGCGACCGGGCTTGGACCTCAGCTTCAAGGCAGACACGGCAGCCTGGGCTGATTCAATGGGAGGGGAGCTTCTTCCGAATGGGCAACTGCGCCTGCTCCCAGGTCACGCTCCGGTTCCTGAGTTGCCTGGTTATGCCGGGGGCGCTTGGTGGGTTCAGGATGCCGCTGCGACAATTCCCGCACGTCTGCTTGGCGATGTCCGGGGAAAGTCGGTGCTGGATCTCTGTGCCGCGCCCGGTGGCAAGACGCTGCAACTGGCGGCCATGGGTGCCGAAGTCACGGCGGTGGACGTTTCTGAAGCGCGCCTGCGCCGGTTGGAGGAGAACCTCGGTCGGACGGGCCTCACGGCAAAGATCTTAGCGCAGGATGTCCTTAGCCCCGAATTCTCGGGCCAGTGGGACGCGGTTCTCCTGGATGCACCCTGCTCCGCCACCGGTACCATCAGGCGCCATCCAGAACTTCCCTATCTGAAGGACGAACAACAGATCAGGGAATTGGCCGGTTTGCAGCGCCGGATGCTGCGAAAGGTCGCCGATCTGGTAAGGCCGGGCGGAATGTTGGTCTATTGCACCTGTTCGCTGGAGCCAGAAGAGGGGGAGACACGGATCCGCGGGTTCCTGGCTGACAACCCGGCCTTCGAGATCGTGCCGGCGAGCGGCGACTGGATACCTGAGGGTGCGGCGAGACCTGAGGGTTGGGTGCGGACGTTGCCCTCGATGAGCTATGGCATCTCACCGGGTATGGATGGGTTTTACGCAGTTGCAATGCGCCGCCGCGCCTGAGTTTGTGCTGATGCACGAAAGTGCTATGCGATCGGCAATTCCATTGCTTCGAGGCACCGATGACCGAACCCGTGCGCCGCGCGCTGCTTTCCGTTTCCGACAAGACCGGCCTCATTCCTTTCGCGACGAAGCTGGTGTCGCTTGGCATTGAACTGATCTCGACCGGTGGCACGGCCAAGGCGCTGGTAGACGCTGGGCTTCCTGTCGTCGAGGTATCGAGTGTCACCGGTTTTCCGGAGATCATGGATGGCCGTGTGAAGACGCTCCATCCTGCCATCCACGGTGGGCTCCTTGGCGTGCGTGCCAATGCTGAACACCAGACGGCCATGACCACATACGGCATCAGGCCCATAGGGCTTCTCGTGGTCAATCTCTATCCTTTCGAGGCAACGGTTGCGCGTGGTGCCTCGTGGCATGACACTGTTGAAAACATAGATGTCGGTGGTCCGGCGATGATTCGCGCTGCAGCCAAGAACCACGACGACGTGACGGTGATTGTCGATCCCGTGGACTATGACACAGTCATTGACGAGCTTGCCTCCAGCGGAAACGCAACGAAACTCGAGACACGGCGAGCGCTGGCCGCCAAAGCCTTTGCCCGCACGGCGAGCTATGATTCTGCAATCAGCCAATGGTTCGCAAGCCAGTCTGGTGAACTCTTCGGCAGCTATTTTGCAACAGGTGGCAGCAAGCTGCAGGCGCTTCGTTATGGCGAAAACCCGCACCAGCAGGCCGCTTTCTATGCGTCGCCGGGAATGGGTTTCGGCATCGCCGTCGCACGCCAGTTACAGGGCAAGGATCTTTCCTACAACAACATCAACGATACTGATGCCGCGCTTGAATGCCTCGCGGAGTTTACAGGAAGTGAGCATGCAGCCTGCGTTATCGTCAAGCATGCAAATCCTTGTGGGGTAGCTGTTGGTGCAAATTCGGTTGACGCATATAGGAAGGCGTTGGCGTGTGATCCAGTTAGCGCGTTCGGTGGTATCATCGCACTCAGTCAACCACTTGACGCTGCTACCGCGACAGAGATCACTGAACTGTTCACGGAGGTGATCATTGCTCCGTATGCGGATGAAACGGCAATGGAGATCGTGTCAAGGAAAAAAAACCTACGCCTCCTTCTCCTCGACGGCAAGCCCATCTCGGGTCCTGGACTGGCCGTAAAGTCGGTCGGCGGCGGGTTGCTTGTGCAAACGCGCGACACCATGTCGGTTGATGCGATGGACCTGAGGGTGGTGACGAAACGCCAGCCAACGACCTCCGAGCTGGCCGATTTGCGCTTTGCCTTCCGTGTTGCCAAGCACGTCAAGTCCAATGCCATCGTCTATGCGAAGAACGGTGCAACGGTCGGCATCGGTGCAGGCCAGATGTCGCGTGTTGACTCTGGACGCATCGCAGCGCGCAAAAACGAGGATATCTCACGGGTGGCCGGCCTGGACAAACCTTCGATCCGCGGCTCCGTCGTCGCCTCGGATGCCTTCTTCCCCTTCCCGGACGGTCTGCTTCAGGCAGCCGAGGCAGGTGCCACAGCCGTGATCCAGCCCGGTGGTTCGATGAAGGACGAGGATGTGATCCGCGCTGCAGACGAGAAGGGCCTGGCCATGGTGTTCACCGGCATCAGGCACTTCCGCCACTAGACGCTATTTCTGAAGGCGGCGACACACGTCTTCGAGCTGGTCCAGCGTCTTGTAGGTGATCAACATTGTGCCGCTGCCATCACCCTTGTGCGTGATCTCGAGCTTGAGGCCAATTGCCTCCGACACCAGCTTTTCGAGCGCACGCGTATCGGCATCTTTCTCAAGCCTTGCTTTCGGTTTCTTTGCCGACGACGCTTCGCGTGCCAGGTTCTCTGCCTCGCGAACCGACAGTCCGAGCTTGATGATCTTGGCAGCAAGTTCCGCAGGCGAATCGGTTGCGACGAGTGCACGGGCGTGCCCAGCTGTCAGCCGCCCCTGCTCAATCTCGGCACGCACAGCCTCCGGAAGGTTCATCAGGCGCAGCGTATTTGCGATGTGGCTGCGGCTCTTGCCGATCGAGTCAGCCAGCTGCTGCTGGGTGTAGCTGAACTGCTCAAGCAGCATGCTGTAGGCGCGCGATTCCTCGAGCGGATTGAGATCGGACCGCTGGATATTCTCAATCAGGGCAATTTCCAGCGCCTCGCCATCGGTGAGATCGCGGATGAGTACTGGAACGTCATGCACGCCAGCACGCTGCGCAGCACGCCAGCGGCGTTCGCCAGCCACGATCTCATACTCGCCGTTGGCGACGGGCCGTGCCACGATGGGTTGGAGCAGGCCCTTCTCCCGAATTGATTTCGAGAGATCTTCAAGATCAGCTTCGGCAAAGCTCTTGCGTGGATTGTTGGGGCTGGCCTTCAGCAGGTCGATCGGCAGGTGGCGGAGCGAGCGCACGTCTTGCACAACGGACTCTTCGCTCGTGTCCTCGCCAATCAGAGCGGCCAATCCGCGTCCAAGCCGCTTTTTTGGGGGGCTGCCCATATCCATGTTTCGTCCTACTCTCTAAGGTCTCGGGTCGTTACGGAATCGAATCTAGGCGGCGCGCAGCTCGCGCTCTCGGCGGATGATCTCTGACGCCAGGCGAATATAGGCCTGTGAGCCAACACAGGCGTTGTCGTAGAGCAGCACTGGCTTGCCATGGGACGGCGCTTCGGAGATGCGCACGTTGCGCGGTATGACCGTCTGGTAGACCTTGTCACCCAGCACGCTGCGCACGTCTTCCGCAACCTGTTCGGAAAGGTTATTGCGGCGGTCGAACATGGTCAGCACGACGCCCTGTATGGTGAGGCGCGGATTGAGGTTGGTCTTCACCCGCTCGACTGTCTTTATCAACTGACTGAGGCCCTCAAGTGCGAAGAATTCGCACTGCAACGGCACAAGGATCGCGTCCGCCGCCGAGAGCGAATTGATTGTCAGCAGGTTGAGTGATGGCGGACAGTCGACCAGCACATAGGTGTAGCTTCGCTCAGGGTCGTTCTCGCGACAAAGCTGCGCAATTGCGTCGGCCAGTCGGTAGGTCTTGCGGTCGATATTCGCGAGTTCGAGTTCAGCCCCCAGCAAGTCCATGGTGGAGGGCGCGCAGTGAAGTCGTGGAATGCCGGAATCAACGATCACGTTGCGCAGTGAAGCTTCGCCCATGAGAACATGATAGGTCGATTTCTGGCCTCCACGGCGGTGTACGCCGAGACCCGTGCTGGCATTGCCTTGTGGATCAAGATCGACGATCAGCACCCGTTCGCCCACTGCGGCGAGTGCAGTGCCAAGGTTGATGGCCGTCGTGGTCTTGCCCACGCCGCCCTTCTGATTGGCAACCGCAAGAATGCGCGGTGCCGGAGCAGGTAAACCGCCGGGGATTGGATCAGACACGGGAGGCCTCACGGATTTCGAGAATGACGCCGCGCGAGTCGCATTGGCTCGCATGCTTCAAGACCTCTATTCTCCAGTATTTTGTGGCTTCGGTCAATTCAGTGTCTACATCTTGTCCCTTGTGAAAGAGACCGACGGCCCCCCGGGACAGGAACGGAGCAGCATAATCGAGCAACAGAGGCAGCGGTGCGAGGGCTCGCGCCACGACGCATTGGACCTTGGGGAGGCTGGGTTCTTCCCTGAGAGATTCGAGCCGGATGTTATGAACGACGGCCTTGGTGCCCGTCTGCCGGGCTGCCTCACGAAGAAAGGCGGCCTTCTTTCCGTTGCTTTCATAGAGATGGGCTTCCAGCCCTGCCGCCATGGCAAGGACCAGCCCAGGAATTCCGGCGCCGGAACCCAACTCGGCAATCTTGCTTGTATTCGGTGGCAGGAGAGGCAAAAGCTGCAGGGAGTCGCAGATATGCCGCTGCCAGACGTTTGTTGCTGTAGCTGGGCCAATGAGATTGATCCGCTGTTGCCAGGAGAGCAAAAGCGTCACGTAAGTGTCGATCTTCTGCCGTGACTCACGTGAAACATCAAAGCGGTCGAAAACTGCATCAGCCTCGGCCGTGGTCATGCCGCACTCTGCCGGTCTCGACGTTTCACGTGGCCGAGGATCACTGCCAGAGCAGCCGGGGTCATGCCATCGATCCGGGATGCCTGTCCCAGCGTGACGGGCCTTACTTTTATCAGCTTCTGGCGCAGTTCAGCAGAAAGGCTGGGCATCGAGGCATAGTCGAGGCCTTCCGGTAGGGCCAAGTGCTCCTCCCGCCGAAGGGCCGCGATATCCGCCTCCTGGCGCTGTAGATACCCTGCATAGAGCGCTTCTGACTCGAGCGCTTCAACAACATCCGGTCGCAGCTCATTAAGCTGTGGCCAGAGGGTCGTTACCCCACCCCAGCCGATATCTGGCATGGCGAGCAGGTCAATTGCTGAGCGGCGCATCCCGTCCTGATTGACCTTGAGGCCCTTTCGGGTGGCCTCACCGGACGTGAGTGTAAGGGCCATTACAAGTTCCAAACCCTTGCGAATAGAGTCTTCACGGCGGCGGAACTCCACCTGACGCTCAGGACCGACGAGGCCTGACTCGATGCCAAGAGGCGTCAGTCTCAGGTCGGCGTTATCAGCCCGCAGCGAAAGGCGATATTCAGCACGGGAGGTGAACATGCGGTATGGCTCGGCCACACCGCGCGTGACCAGATCGTCAATCATCACACCGATATAAGCTGCAGAGCGGTCCAACGTCAGTGGCGGCAACCCGCCAGCTTTCCGGGCTGCATTGGCACCAGCGACAAGGCCTTGAGCGGCTGCCTCTTCATATCCCGTTGTGCCATTGATCTGGCCAGCTAGAAATAGGCCTGAAAGGCGCTTGGTCTCCAGGGCGGAAGTCAGTTCTCTTGGGTCTATGTAGTCATATTCAATGGCATATCCCCACCGCTTTATGACGACGTTTTCCAGACCAGGCATGCTCTGGATGAAGGCTTGCTGAACATCCTCGGGAAGCGAGGTGGAAATTCCATTCGGATAGACAGTGTCATCGTCCAGTCCCTCCGGCTCCAAGAAAACCTGGTGGCTTCCCTTGTCCCGGAAGCGCTGGACCTTGTCTTCGATTGACGGACAATAGCGTGGGCCTACACCTTCAATCTGACCTGAATACAGCGGTGACCGATGCATGTTTTCACGGATCAGCCGGTGGCCTTCCTCAGTCGTCGAGGTTATGAAGCAGGAAACCTGTGGGGTTTCGATACGCGTCGTCAGGAAGGAGAAGGGGACCGGCTCATTGTCGCCCTTCTGTTCCTCAAGTCGAGCCCAGGCGATGGTCCTGCCATCAAGTCGGGCTGGTGTGCCCGTCTTCAGTCGGCCTAAGGCGAAGCCAGCAGCCGTGAGCTGCTCTGAAAATCCGTGGCTCGGCGGTTCTCCATGGCGACCAGCTGGAATTCGCCTTTCTCCGATATGGATCAAGCCGTTGAGAAAGGTTCCGGTCGTCAGGACAGCGGCTGAACAGCCCAAAAAACGGCCATCGTCACACAAGACACCGGTAATTCGTTCATCGTCGATTCGAAATCCATGGGCGGCGCCTTCAATGACCGTCAGGTTCGGTTGGGCTCCAATCGCGGCCTGCATGGCTTCGCGATAGAGTTTCCTGTCGGCTTGGGCCCGAGGGCCCCGAACTGCGGGTCCTTTCGACCGGTTTAGGAGACGGAATTGAATTCCAGCCTTGTCCGCCACGCGTCCCATGAGGCCGTCGAGAGCATCAATTTCACGGACAAGGTGGCCCTTGCCAAGCCCGCCGATTGCCGGGTTGCAGGACATTTCGCCAATCGTATCAAGCCTGTGTGTCAGCAAGGCGGTACGTGCACCCAGGCGTGCCGCGGCAGCGGCCGCCTCGGTTCCCGCGTGTCCGCCACCAATCACAATCACATCGAAATGGCCGCTCATGGCGCTTCTCTAGGGCAAGTGAGTGAAGACGTCAAAACACGTCAGCGTTTCACGTGAAACACGCTACTTTCCAATACAGAAGCGGCTGAAAATGGCACCCAGCCACTCTTCGACATCCACCTTACCCGTCAGCCGCCCAATCTCGTACGAGGCCCGCCGGATCTCCTCGGCCTTGAGCTCCAAATGGCTTACAGAGAGGTTTAGTGCATCGTTGAGGAACCGAATCGAATCTCTCGCGCAAACCATTTGTCTCTCTGAAACCAGAAGCGAAGGCTCCGCAGCACCATGGTGTTGACCCATAAGCTCTGATAATCGCTCAATAAATGTGGGAACGCCCTCACCAGTACGGGTGGAAATCCTCAATTCCGCGATAGAATCTTCGTTTCGGAGGAGTCCCGAGTCCAGATCGCACTTGTTCTGAACGGTGATGTCAGGCGTGATCCCATCAGTTGTGTCACTCCCTACCACGTCAGCAGACTGTATCCAGACGACAATATCAGCCTGCGAAATGTGTCGGAGAGAACGGCGAATCCCCTCCTCTTCGACGGCGTCGGACACCTTTTCCCGCAGGCCCGCTGTATCTGTGAGAATGACGGGAATGCCGTTAAGGTCCAGGAACACCTCGATTGTGTCCCGGGTGGTACCAGGACTGCTTGACACGATCGCCGCGTCTCGTTTGGCCAAAGTATTGAGAAGACTGGATTTACCAGTATTTGGCAAGCCTGCCAGGACAACACGCACGCCGTCGCGTATGACTTCGGCAATCCGCGATCGCTCGACAGCTTGCGCTAGCTGATCGCGAAGCGCTCTGATACGCGCGTCGATTCCAGGGGCTGCCTCCTCTGCCACGCCGGGCTCATCGGCGAAATCGACGACGGCCTCAATGTCAGCGCGGATCAGAACAAGCTGTTGCCGCCACGTTTCAATGACGCTGCTTGCTGCACCCGACATCTGACGAAAGGCCTGGCGGCGCTGATTGGCCGTATGTGCCTCAAGGAGATCAGCCAGGCCTTCGACTTCAACGAGATCCAACTTCCCGTTCGAGAAAGCTCGCCGGGTGAATTCGCCCGGTTCAGCCGGCCTGACACCCGCATGGGACGTCAGGGCGACGATCACGGCCCGCACAACAGCCGGACTGCCATGAAGGTGAAGTTCAGCACAATCCTCACCGGTGAATGACCGGGGCCCTGGCAGCCATGCCACGACCGCCTTGTCCAACACCTCGCCCGATTGGGGGTCACAAATCGGCCTGACTGCGAACTGGCGCGGATCCGGGACTCCGCCGGCAATTCTAGCAAGGAGGTCGCCGGAGGCCGGCCCAGAAATACGAACGATCGCTACCGCCGAGCGCGCGGCCCCGGAGGACAAGGCGAAAATCGTGTCTGAAGCTGTCATTTCGACCTCGAATCGAACGAGGTGACCGTTGGCCTGATCAGGCGTTCATAGAATCGAAGAAGTCGCTGTTGCCCTTGGTCTGGCGCAGTTTGTCCAGCAGGAACTCGATTGCGTCCACGGTACCCATTGGGTTCAGGATACGACGGAGTACATAGGTCTTCTTCAGAAGATCTGGCTTTACCAGCAGCTCTTCCTTGCGGGTGCCAGAGCGCAGGATATCGATCGCCGGGAAGACGCGCTTGTCAGCCACCTTGCGGTCCAGGATGATTTCCGAGTTGCCGGTGCCCTTGAACTCTTCGAAGATGACTTCGTCCATGCGGCTGCCAGTATCGATCAGGGCTGTCGCGATAATGGTAAGCGAGCCGCCTTCCTCGATGTTGCGGGCCGCACCAAAGAAGCGCTTGGGTCGCTGAAGTGCGTTGGCGTCCACACCACCGGTCAGCACCTTGCCTGAGGATGGCACCACGGTGTTGTAGGCACGGCCAAGGCGGGTGATGGAATCGAGCAGGATGACCACATCACGGCCATGCTCGACGAGTCGTTTGGCCTTCTCAATCACCATTTCAGCAACCTGAACGTGACGAGAAGCAGGCTCATCGAAGGTCGAGCTGATCACCTCGCCCTTCACTGAGCGCTGCATATCTGTCACTTCCTCAGGCCGCTCATCGATGAGCAGCACGATGAGGTAGCATTCCGGGTGGTTGGCAGTGATTGAGTGAGCGATGTTCTGCAGCAGAACGGTCTTACCGGTGCGGGGCGGGGCAACAATCAGACCGCGCTGGCCCTTGCCGAGCGGTGACACAATATCGATCACACGCGACGAGTAGTCCTTCCTGGTCGGGTCACCCGTCTCCATTTCGAGGCGTTCGTCGGGATACAAGGGGGTCAGGTTGTCAAAATGAACCTTATGGCGGGTCTTTTCCGGATCTTCGAAATTGATCAGGTTGACCTTCACCAAGGCGAAATACCGCTCGCCTTCCTTGGGACTGCGGATCTGGCCTTCAACCGTATCGCCCGTACGCAGCGTAAACTTCCGAATCTGGCTGGGGCTAATGTAGATATCGTCAGGGCCGGCCAGATAGTTGGCATCAGGCGAGCGCAGGAATCCGAAACCGTCCTGCAGGACCTCGACAACACCCTCGCCGATGATCTCGACGTCGCGGGCCGCAAGGTTTTTCAATATTGCGAATAGCAACTCTTGCTTGCGAAGTGCACTCGCGTTTTCAACTTCCAGTTCCTCCGCAAGCGAGACGAGCTCGGCCGGCGTCTTCAATTTGAGATCCTGAAGCTTGATCTCTTTCAAGTCAGCAATAACAGTCATTATCTTTTCACTATGGGGGGTTCCGGCACAGATGCGGGAACGTTGAGGCGGGGCGCATCAAGCCATCGGCGATGCGTAGCACGATCAATATAGCTGGTCAGGCGCCCAGCGCCAACAACAAACTCAGAAGGGCTTGATAATGACCAAGGTCACGATGCCAATCAGCAACAATGTCGGAATTTCATTTATGATTCGAAAATAGCGGCCGCTCTTCGTCTCACGACCATCCCGAAAACGCGCGGCATGGCTCTCCAACAGACCATGAAAGCACAACATGCCAAAAACCAGCAGAAGCTTGAGCCATAGCCAGACCTGGATCCCCTGATCCCAACCGCCCAGATGAATAAGGCCAGCACCCGTTACGACCGCAACAAAAGCCGCAGGCCGCATGATTGCCTTCAGGAGCCTCCGCTCCATCACCAGAAATACTGCGGTAACTTGCGTTTTTTCTTTATTTTCAGAATGATAGACGAAAAGCCGCGGGAGGTAGAACAACCCCGCCAACCACGAGATCACAGCCAGAATATGAACTACCTTCACCCAGCCATATAAATCAGCCATCGCAACGTCTAACGGCCTCCACAACCGCACCTACAACCGCTGGGTCCGTCCCCAGACGGATACCATGGCCAAGATTGAAAATATGCCTTTGACGGTCGACACTTGAGCAAATTCGACGCACTTCGGCCGCAACCACATCCTGTCCCGCCAACAGCGCAATAGGATCAAGGTTTCCCTGCACCACGATATTCTCGGGCAAATCCGCCAACGCGAACTCCGTCTCAACCCCGATTGCATTGACTCCGGCAATCGCTGCAACCCTTCGCTGTGCCATTCCCACACCTCTGGCGAAAACAATCACCGGTAAGGTTGGGTGCCTGGCTTTCACACCGGCTACGATCGCAGCCAGAGGCTTGATGACAAAATCCTCAAGCTCGGTTCCCACGAGGTCCCCCGCCCAGGAATCGAAAATCTGTACGGCCTGAGCTCCAGCATCGGCCTGAGCCGACAAGTAATCGATCGATTCCTTCACCAACCGATCAATGAGGGCACAAAACCACTCCTGGCGCTGGTAGGCTGCCACCTTGGCCATAACACGATCTGAGCTGCCACCGCCAACCATGTAGCTCGCGACTGTCCAAGGCGCCCCACAAAAACCGATCAATGCCAAATGAGCCGACAGGCGACCGCGGGTCAGCGCAACCGTCCGGCACACCTGGGTGACCTCGAGGGTTCCTACCACAGGCCTCAACCGGTCCAGATCCTCCATGCTACGGACGGTACCAAGCACTGGCCCCTCTCCCTCAGCGAATTTGAGAGGGAGGCCCATGGCATGGGGTACCACCAGAATGTCTGCAAAGAGGATCGCCGCATCTAGATCATAACGGCGCAATGGCTGCACCGTTACCTCCGCAGCGAGCTCCGGATTGTAGCAAAGATCCAGAAAAGAACCGGCCTGCTCCCGTACCGACCGGTACTCCGGAAGATAACGTCCAGCCTGCCGCATGAACCACATCGGCCGCCGTTTGGCTGGCGACCGGGTCAGAACATCAAGTAATGCACTACGGGTTGCCTCGGCACCCTTCCCTGTCTCTATCATTCTGACTCTTCTTGTCTCTTTTGTTTGGGCCGTGGGAAGCGGGATACAACCCAATCCAATGATCGTCCACAGGTCAAGTACATCGTTGAACGTGAGGCCCGCCACGGCTCCGGTAACTCAAAATTAAGACGTGTTAACAGATCGTTAATGCACTAGAAGGAGCTTAACGACAGCCGTTCTCAAAACCCCGCCCAAACCTTTGTCCACAACACCCCCGCCGTTTCCTCCGATGCGGCCAGTCTGTGGATGAAGCCCGGGACAGGCTGGAGAGAATTTCTGCCATCACAAAAGATATCCAGCCCATCCACAATTCATCCACACCATGTCACAAGCCAGCTCACAGCGTTACTTCCATCTTCACCTCGTGTCAGATGCCACGGGCGAAACGCTGAACACTGTGGCAAAGGCTGCTGCTGCCCAATATTCCGACTTCCGACCGATCGCCCACATCTATGCCCTAGTTCGTACGCCGTCACAGCTCAATCGCGCATTGCGTGAAATTGAAGAGCAGCCAGGCATTGTACTCTTCACCTTGATCAACCCAGACATCCGCCGACATCTCGAAGAGCAATGCGAGGCGATGGGCGTTCCCTGTCTGTCGATCCTAGACCCAATTATCTCCATTCTTTCACAATACCTCAACGCCACATCGCGCCCTCAGGTCGCAGGTCAGCACGCACTCAATTCCGATTATTTCCGCCGCATCGACGCCCTCAACTTCACGATGTCACATGATGACGGTCAGTCCATCGATGATCTTGAAAAAGCCGATGTCCTCATCCTCGGCGTGAGCCGCACATCAAAAACCCCAACTTCCATCTATCTTGCCCAACGCGGCGTTCGCACAGCGAATATTCCTGTGGTCCCCGGAATTGCGTTGCCTGCCAAACTTTGCGATCTGAAAGGTCCACTGATCGTTGGATTGATCGCAAGCGCAGAACGCATCGCGCAGATCAGGCGTCACCGACTTCTCTCCTTGAAGGAGAGCCGGTCAACCGATTACATCGACCCGCGGCAGATAACTGATGAACTGATGCTGATGAAAACTCTGTGTTCCAACAATGATTGGCCAATGATTGACGTCACCCGGCGTTCGGTGGAGGAGATCGCCGCCACGATCCTCAACATGTTGTCTGACAACAAGCGCATCGACAAGTGACATGATCATTCTCGCCTCTACCAGCGCCACACGCCAAGCCATGCTTTCCAATGCCGGCCTCGTTTTTACAGCGTCATCACCAGGCGTGGATGAGAAGGCGCTCATCGCTGCAAACACACGTTGGAAGCCCAACGAAACAGCTCTGAAGCTGGCCGAAGCCAAGGCAATAAAAGTTTCGCAGAGCCATGCCGGCGCTTTTGTCATTGGCGCCGATCAGGTGCTCGCGATGGGCGACAGGATTTATGGCAAACCCGGTGACAGAGCAGATTGCCGTGAGCAGCTTCTCGAATTGCGCGAACGCACCCATGAATTGATCTCTGCGGTCGTTCTGGCACGGAACGGCGAGACCTTGTGGACACATTGCGACACGGCGCGTCTTTCAATGCGCAGCTACAGCGATGAGTTCTTGGATAACTACATTAATGCGATCGGAGATGACTGTACGACCTCCGTGGGAGGATACAAGATAGAGGGTCGCGGCGTGCACCTCTTCAAGTCCATTGCTGGCGATCACTTCACGATCCTTGGCCTTCCGCTCGTCCCACTACTCGAGAAGCTGCGAGATCTTGGGGAGATTGGCACGTGATCAAGGCTTGCGTCATCGGTTGGCCCATAAGCCATTCACGCTCGCCTCTCATCCATGGTTACTGGTTGAAGAAATATGGCATCGATGGAAGCTATTCACGCCACCCGGTTGAACCAACTTCGCTTGCGGGATTCATTGGCGGACTAGATGGCGCTGGCTTCGCCGGCTGCAATGTCACGATCCCGCACAAGGAAGCGGTCTTCAATCTTGTAGAGCGCGCAGATGAAACGACGGAGCGGTTGGGTGCAGTGAATACAGTCTATCTTCGCCACGGCAAAGTGCTCGGCACCAACACCGATGGTGAAGGCTTCATCAATAGCTTGAGGCAACATGCGCCCAGCCTGAGGCTAGCCGGAAGCAGAGCGATGGTTCTCGGTGCAGGTGGTGCGTCCCTTGCCGTGGTGAATGCAATACTTGAGCAAGGTGCCGAAGGGGTGGTGGTGGCAAACCGCACACGCGAGAAGGCCCAGCAGCTCCGCAATCGCTTTGGTCTGCGTGTCGTTCCGATTGAATGGCATGAAATCCCAGACAGGCTCGCCAGCTGTAGCCTTCTGGTCAATACGACATCGCTTGGAATGACCGGTCAGCCGGAACTCGATATCGACCTATCGCAACTCTCCCAAGATACGATTGTCACCGACATCGTCTACACACCCCTCCGCACGAAGCTTCTCGAGCAAGCTGCCGTGCGCGGCAATATTGTGGTCGAAGGTCTCGGTATGCTGTTGCACCAGGCTGTGCGTGGCTTCTCGCTATGGTTCGGTGTTACGCCAGTGGTGACAGAAGAGCTTCACGACCTCATAGCGCGCGATATCGATCCGGATTTTTCCCCGTGATCGTAGCGGGGCTCACGGGCTCAATTGCCATGGGCAAGAGCGAGACCGCAAAGATGTTTGCGGCTCGCGGTATCCCTGTGTTCGATAGCGATGCCGCCGTCCATGAACTCTATGCGGTGGGTGGCGCGGCCGTGGAACCCTTGCGTGCACTGGCGCCGGATGCAATTGTTAAAGGCAGCGTCGATCGCCGCAAGCTCGCGACTACGGTTCAGGCTGATCCTAGGCTGCTCAAGAGAATCGAGTCTGTGGTGCACCCGCTGGTGAAGTCACGCCAAATGACCTTTCTCGCGGAAGCAGCTATGCGTTCGGACATCGCCGTTCTCGACATTCCACTGCTGTTTGAAACGAGCCGCGACAAGGACGTGGACGTTCTGATTGTTGTATCTGCCGGTGCGGTGCTTCAACGCGAGCGTGCTCTTGCTCGGCCTGGCATGACGCCCGAGAAGCTTGACTTCATTTTGTCACGGCAAATGCCCGATGCAGAAAAGCGCGCCCGGGCCGACTACGTGATAGACACATCGGTGAGCCTTGGCGATACAGCGCGCAGGGTCGACGAGGTTATTGCTGATATCAGAGCGAGGGTGAAGGCATGAACATGGTGAGAGAGATCATCCTCGATACTGAAACCACGGGACTCGATCCGGCAACGGGCGACCGCATTGTGGAAATTGGTGCCGTCGAACTTCTCAACCATCTGCCCACGGGGCAGACCTTCCACGTCTATATCAACCCTGAACGCGACATGCCGAAAGAGGCAGAGGCCGTCCATGGCCTTTCCAGCGCCTTTCTGAAGGACAAACCAGTCTTCGCCGCAATTGCCCAGGATTTCCTCGAGTTTATCGGCGAGGACGTTCTGATCATCCACAATGCCAGCTTTGACATGGCGTTCGTCAATGCCGAGCTTGGCTTCTTGCGGCTCCCCGCGATTCCGTCTGAGCGCGTTGTCGACACGCTTCACATTGCGCGGCAGAAGCATCCCGGCGCTTCCAACAGCCTTGATGCACTATGTCGGCGCTACGGTATCGACAACAGCAAGCGGACGAAGCATGGCGCATTGCTGGACTCGGAATTGCTGGCCGAGGTTTATCTTGAACTGATCGGTGGCCGGCAGACCGCACTCATTCTTGAGGCATCTGCTACAAAAAAGGCTGCAACGGTGGTTGCAGCCCAAATCGCGCGACAGCGCCCCAGTCCACTTCCGCAACGGCTGACCGAGGCAGAGCGCGCTGCCCATGCTGACTTTGTGGCACAGCTTGGCGAACACGCCTTGTGGAGGCAGGGCCTGAACTAGCTCAGGCCTGGCCCACTGTCTGCTGATGCATGCGGCGCTGGTACATGGCAGCGAAATCGATTGGATCGAGCATCAGCGGCGGGAATCCGCCATTCCGGGTGGCTTCTGCCAGGATCTGGCGCGCGAAAGGGAAGAGCAGCCTCGGGCATTCGATCAGGATCGCCGGGTGCAGAAGCTGCTGGGGGAAGTTCTCGAGCCGGAAGGTGCCCGCATAGACGAGCTCAGCTGCGAAGGCCACCTTGTCCTGTGAGGTTGCCTTGGCATCGAGGTGGAGTTCAACTTCGAAGTCATTTGCCGCCAGCGGCCTGGCATTGACGTTGACCGAAATGCTGATTTCCGGCTGCGCTTCCTGAGAGAGGGACTGGGGCGCATTCGGATTCTCGAAGCTCAGGTCCTTGAGATACTGGCCAAGGATGCGGAGCGAAGGCTGCTCCTGGCTGGACACACCCTGATCGCCGGCCGCTGTGGCTCCGTTTTCAAGGGTTTCCGGCGCAACGTCCGACTTCGGGGTATTTGACATCATGGGCCTCATGCTGGATTTGGCTCTCGCTAACATGGGCAATCGGGAGCCGCAAGCCAGGAGAGACTGTGGTTTTCAGTTCAGCGACCGGTCCGGCGGCTCGATCTCTCCGGTGATCTCGACGGCTTCCGCCTCGATAACAGGCCCGAACCGGTGGTCTTTCGATGGCTGGGTGGCTGTGTAGGTATCGACCCGGAACTTGGACCCAAGCCAGCTGCGGACCACCGGCAGGAACAGCATGAGCCCCATCAGGTCGCTGAAGAAGCCCGGGAGCAGGAACAATATCCCTGAAAGGCTCTGAGCGGCGGCTTGCCCTCCCAGATTCGTGAGGGGAGAGGAGGGCTGGACGGGTGCACGAAGCGCAGCCGCAACGCTCAATCCAGCCGATTTGATGAGTTTCACGCCCACAATCCCGCCCAGCAACATCAACAGCAAGGTCGGCAGCACGCCGATCAGGTTTCCCACCCAGATGATGGACATAATTTCGGCTGCTGCCGCGACGATGAACAGGAGCGGAAGTGATCGCATGATGTGCTCTGGTTTTATCCTTTGGCCTTGGACTGTGGAGGTCGGAGCTATATATAGGGATCAATGCACGCGGTGTCTCGTTTCCGCGGGCGAGTTGAGCCTGGAAGCCTCCAACTGGTTGATGGAATGAGTTTTGATCCACTGAACATTCTTCTGCTTGCCGTGGCCCTCGTGGTTTTCTGGCGGCTTCGCTCTGTGCTCGGTACGAGGACGGGCCAAGAAAAGCCTCCGTTCGATCTGTTTGGATCGAAACGCGCCGATACGCAGGATGGCGGTGCTCCCATTACCCGACTGCCTGAAGCGCCGGTTGCTGCCGCCAACGACCATGCTGACCGGGAACCGCCACCGCCAGTTTGGAAGGGCTTTGCCGAAGAAGGATCGCCCTTGGCAACAGCCCTCGGGCAGATGGCAGAGAATGATTCAACCTTCACGCCCCGTTCCTTCGTGGACGGCGCCAAACTCGCTTATGAAATGATCGTCGAGGCCTATGCCAAGGGCGACAAGCAGGCCCTCAAGAATCTTTTGTCAAAGGACGTTCTTGATGGATTCTCTCGGGCTATCGACACGCGGGTAAGCCAGGGGCAGCGTGTCGACTCGCGCTTCGTGGGCATCGACAAGGCCGTAATCCGGCAGGCGAGCCTCAACGGTCGCAAGGCATCCATCACCATGGAGTTCGTCAGCGAGCTCATCTCCGCGACCTATGACAAAGCGGGGCAGATCATCGACGGCGATCCCAAGGAAATCCGGCAGGTAACGGACGTCTGGACCTTCGAGCGTGACGTCGGCTCTCGCGATCCCAACTGGAAGCTGGTGGCCACCGAGGCCCCGGCCTGACCGCGAGGTCTGCGGCATGAGTGGTCAACTTTCTCTTGTCAGGTTCCCGGATCTCCATGACTGGCAAGGCCATGGGCACGAGGGCGCGCGCGATGCCTTTCGCCGTTCCTGCCGCGAAATGCTGGAACAGGGCACAGGCTTCAATCGGCCGGTACAGTTTGGTGGAAGCCCATCCTCCTGGCGCAGCACCTGTCTTGCGGCATTTGAAGCAGGCGATCCGCGTGTGTTTTTCGAACGGAAGTTTCGTGCCTATCAAGTCCATGACCTGGAACGGCCGGAAGGCCTGTTCACGGGTTATTATGAACCTGAGGTGTTTGGCAGCCGAAAGCGCAGCACCGAATTTCACGTGCCCATTTATCGCCGCCCGCCTGACCTCGTGACTTTTCGCGAAGGAGAGGCAGCTGACACGGGTCTCTCCCATGGTCGGCGCCTGGATGGCAAGCCCGAACTCTATCTCACCCGACGCGAAATTGAAGAGGGTGCCTTGCAGGGGCAGGGTCTCGAGATCGTCTGGCTCAGGGATTGGGCCGATGCATTCTTCATCCAGGTTCAGGGCTCCGGCCGCGTGCGCCTGGCTGATGGCGGAACACTGCGGCTCTCCTACGCAGCGAAATCGGGTCATGCCTATACCGGCATCGGCGGCCTGCTTGTACAGCGCGGCGTGCTGCCAGCAGATGGCATGTCCATGCAGGCAATTCGTGCCTGGATGGCGATGAACCCCAAGCAAGCGCGACAACTGATGTGGGAGAACAAATCCTTTGTGTTCTTCCGCGAGGCCGATCTGGAAAACTCCCAACTCGGAGCACTGGGCGCCCAGCATGTTCAGCTTACCCCACGGCGCAGCCTTGCCGTCGACCGGGCGTTGTGGATGTTCGGAACACCGGTTTGGCTGGACACGGAGGCACCCCTGGGGGCAGAGAGTACCATGGCTCCCTTCCGGCAACTTCTTATCGCGCAGGATACCGGCAGCGCCATCAAGGGCATGGCGCGCGGAGATGTCTATTGGGGCTTTGGTGACGCTGCTGCGCAAATCGCAGGTCCGATGAAAAGCGCCGGACGAATGATGGTCTTGCTTCCCCTCGATGTGGCGGAAGAGCTGGGCGTTCCCGGATGAGCCGCAAACCACCTGATTACGAACTCTGGCTCGAAGCCACAAAAACCATCAAGCCCCTGCGTGCCCGCTCGCGTGCAGCTACCCCCAAGCCGACGGCGATGAAGCTTCCAACAAGGAAGTTGGTGAACCTGCCCTCTGCACCGCATGTGCATGTTCCCTCCCACCTCCACAAGTCACCTCCGCAAATCACTGGTCTTGACCGCCGCACAACGCAACGTCTTACCCGTGGCCAGGTACAGATCGAGCGCCGCTTTGACCTCCATGGTACGGGCATTGAAATGGCGCGCATCAATCTTCTGGGCTTCCTGCGTGATGTGCAGGCAATGGGCGCACGCAATGTGCTGGTCATCACCGGAAAGGGCGACTCGCCCTACTCACGCCACACGCTGCACGGCGCTGATCATTTTCACGCACCCGAGCGTGCGGGGCGTCTCCGCAGACTGGTGACCGAGTGGTTCCATGAATCGGAATTCCGAAGCCTCGTCGCGGGCTTCCAGCCTGCCCATCCGAAGCACGGTGGGGGCGGCGCCTATTATGTTCGTGTGCGCCGCATCCGCGAGGACCGATGACGCCCTTCGGTGACAGGATGCGCAAGCTGCGCGCCGAGCGCGGCATCACGCTGAAGCAAATGGCGGAGTCTCTGGGCGTTTCCTCAGCCTATCTCTCGGCGCTTGAACACGGCAAGCGCGGGCGGCCTGGATGGCATCTGATCCAGCGCATCCTCGCTTATTTCAACATCATCTGGGACGAGGCAGATGAGGTCGTACGGCTTGCGCGCATCTCGCATCCGCGCATCAGCATCGACACATCAGGCCTCAATCCCAAGGCCACCGAACTGGCCAACCGACTGGGTGACGAGATCGGAAAACTCGATGCGGCAACGCTAGACGAGTTGCTGGTCATACTCAGCCGCAAGCGTCAGAAGCCTAGAGGATGAACTTCGAGAGGTCGGCATTTCTTGCCAATGAGCCTACATGGGCCTCGACATAGGTACTGTCGATGACCACCGTCTCTCCAGAACGATCAGGCGCACCATAGCTCACCTCATCGAGCAGCCGTTCCATGACCGTCTGCAAGCGCCGTGCCCCGATATTCTCGATCGCCCCATTCGTGTCAGCTGCAATCTGGGCAATGGCGCCAATACCATCATCAGTGAAGTCGAGCGTCACGCCTTCCGTCTTCAGCAAGGCACGATATTGCTTGATCAGGCTCGCCTCGGGTTCTGTCAGGATGCGCTCGAGGTCCATGCGGTCGAGGGCTTTCAGTTCCACCCGAATGGGTAGGCGACCCTGAAGTTCGGGCAACAGGTCTGACGGTTTTACGATGTGAAACGCCCCCGACGCGATGAACAGGATATGGTCCGTCTTCACTGGTCCATGCTTGGTCGAAACAGTGGTGCCCTCGATCAGTGGCAGCAGGTCGCGTTGCACGCCCTCACGGCTTACATCCGCGCCCTGGCGTTCGGAACGTGCGCATATCTTGTCTATCTCGTCGAGGAAGACGATGCCGTTCTGCTCGACTGCCGCGATTGCTTCCTGCACGATCTGATCCTGATCCAGAAGCTTGTCGGCCTCCTCTGCAAGCAGCACCTCATGGCTTGCCTTTACGCTCATGCGCCGTGCTTTGGTCCGGCTGCCGAAGGCCTTGCCCAACATGTCGGAGAGATTCACGACACTGGCTGAACCGGGCATGCCCGGAATTTCGAAGCTTGCCGCTCCGGTGTCAGCGACCTGGACCTCGATCTCCTTGTCGTCCAGTTCACCCGTGCGCAGCTTGCGACGGAAAGCTTCGCGCGTCGTTTCAGACGCATTGGCGCCAACAAGCGCCTCGATCACGCGGCGCTCGGCATTGAGTTGTGCCTGTGCTTCCACATCCTTGCGCCGCGTTGCCCGCGTCATGGCGATGCCGGACTCAAGCAAGTCCCGTACGATCTGATCGACATCGCGTCCGACGTAGCCCACCTCGGTGAATTTCGTCGCCTCGACCTTGAGGAAGGGTGCATTTGCCAATCTGGCGAGCCTGCGAGCAATCTCTGTCTTGCCCACGCCGGTTGGACCAATCATGAGAATGTTCTTCGGCATCACCTCATCACGCAGCGGATTTTCGAGCTGCTTTCGCCGCCACCGGTTGCGCAGAGCAATAGCCACGGCGCGTTTGGCGTCGGTCTGGCCGACGATATGTCGATCAAGTTCAGAAACGATCTCTCGCGGTGAAAAGTCAGTCATCAATCGTGTTCCAGTCAGGCGGTAGCCAAGGTTTCAACCGTCAGGTTGTGGTTGGTGTAGACGCAAATCTCCGCGGCAATTGCCATGGCCTTGCGGGCGATCGTCTCGGCGTCGAGGTCGCTGTCGGCAAGGGCGCGGGCAGCCGCCAGGGCATAGTTGCCTCCTGAGCCGATGGCGATGATGCCGTTCTCGGGCTCCAGAACATCGCCCGTGCCTGTCAGGACAAGGGTCACCGACTTGTCGGCGACGATCATCATGGCCTCCAACCGACGCAGGTAGCGGTCGGTACGCCAGTCCTTGGCCATCTCCACGCAGGCACGCGTCAGCTGGCTGGGGTATTGTTCTAGTTTCGACTCGAGCCTTTCGAACAGTGTCATGGCATCCGCGGTCGCGCCTGCGAAGCCGCCAATCACCTGTCCGGTGCCCAGAGGCCGCACCTTGCGGGCATTTCCCTTGATCACCGTCTGGCCGAGGCTCACCTGGCCGTCGCCGGCGATGACGACCCTGTCACCCTTCCTGACGGAGAGGATGGTTGTGCCGTGCCAAATGATGGGCTCTGCCATGGGAGGCTCCTTCAGAAGTCCTGCCGCCTCATGTAGGCTGCCCGAAGCCCAAAGAAAAGGCAGCCCCTTGGCCAATTCCTGGTGCATCTGCTAAGAGCCCCATCAATCATCCAGCTGGACGTTTCCCTCAGATGCGCATGGCCTCCATCGACCGCAAGACCACCGAAACCCGCATTTCCGCTGTTGTCGATCTCGATGGCACCGGTGCCTATGACGTCAAGACAGGGGTGGGTTTCCTCGATCACATGCTGGAACAGCTGTCGCGTCATTCCCTGATAGACCTGACACTGAAGGCTGATGGTGACCTGCACATCGACTTCCACCACACGGCGGAGGATTCCGGGATCGCCATCGGCCAGGCTGTGGCCAAGGCGTTGGGTGACCGCAAGGGCATACGCCGCTACGCTAGCCTGCACCTCCCGATGGACGGGACGCTGACGCGTGCCGCCATTGATGTGTCGGGCCGTCCCTTCCTTGTCTGGAAGGTGAATTTCACCGCCCCCAAGATCGGCGACTTCGACACAGAGCTTGTGCGCGAATGGTTCCAGGCCTTCGCGATGAACGCTGGCATCACGCTGCATGTCGAGACGCTCTATGCCGACAACAATCATCACATCGCGGAATCATGCTTCAAGGCACTCGCGCGTGCGCTGCGTGAAGCGATCGAAGTTGATCCACGTCAGAAGGACAGGATTCCTTCGACCAAGGGAACGCTGGCAGGCTGATGAAACTCTTCACGGTTCTTGAGTCACCTGACGGCAAGGCGGAGCGAGTGGCTTTCGTGCCCGAGGGCTTCTCCTGGAGTGCACTGATTTTAAATGGTCTTTGGGCGCTTTGGCACCGCATGTGGGTCGTCGCCGCGTTACTGTTTGCTCTGTCCTCGGCACTGACGGTTGCCACCAATCTTGAATTGCTCGGCTCGGGCCTGGCTGCCTTGTTGAACTTCGGCATCGCGCTGGTTTTCGGTTTCGAAGCACGGAGCCTGCAGGTGAAGTCGCTTGAGCGGGTGGGCTTCCGCCGTACCGGACTGATCCAGGCCAGCAACAGCGAAGCCGCAGAACTCGTCTACTTCGCAGGTCGTGCGCCCGTTGCAACCAAAGTTGCCACTTCCCAACTGCGCGCTGCGCATGACGATACGCTCGGCATTTTCGGCAATGTTTGAGGCCCTGCCGTGAGCCTCGCCATCATTGATTATGGGTCCGGAAATCTTCATTCGGCAGCCAAGGCCTTTGAACGCGCCGCGCTCGATAGTGGTCTCAAGACCGTCATCGATGTCACCTCGGATCCCGATGTGCTGCGTCGGGCGGAACGGCTCGTGCTACCCGGTGTTGGTGCCTTCAGGGATTGCAGAAACGGGCTCATGGCCGTGCCGGGCCTGTGGCAGACGCTTCAGGACGAGGTGATCGTCAAGGGCAAGCCCTTCCTTGGCATTTGCGTCGGCATGCAGTTGATGGCGTCCCGCGGGCTCGAGCATGATGTGTCCGAAGGCTTTGGCTGGATCGCAGGTGATGTGAAGCCGATCACACCACGCGACCCGTCCTTCAAGATTCCGCACATGGGCTGGAATACGCTGGACCTCAGACGGACCCATCCCCTGCTCGATGACCTTCCATTGGGCGAAACTGGCCTTCATGCCTACTTCGTCCATTCCTATCACCTCGACGCGGAGCGCACGTCCGATGTGATCGCCACGACCGAGCACGGCCAAACCGTTACGGCAGTGGTCGGTCATGACAATATTGCTGGCACCCAGTTCCACCCTGAGAAGAGCCAGATGCTGGGGTTGACCCTTCTCGCCAATTTTCTGAAGTGGCGCCCATGATCCTGTTTCCTGCCATCGACCTGAAGGACGGCCAGTGTGTGCGGCTGAAGCTGGGTGACATGGCACAAGCCACCGTCTTCAATGACGATCCCGCCGCGCAGGCCCGAAGCTTCGAGGCTCAAGGCTTCGAATGGCTGCATCTTGTGGATCTGAACGGAGCCTTCGAGGGCAAACCGGTGAACGCTGCTGCGGTGAGGGCCATTCTCGGCTCTGTCAACCTGCCCGTGCAGCTCGGCGGCGGCATTCGCACTCTTGGCCAAATCGAAGCATGGCTCGCCAGTGGCATTCGCCGGGTCATTCTGGGCACCGCGGCGCTGCGCGACCCCGCTCTGGTGCGCGAGGCCTGCCGGTTGTTTCCAGGCCGCATCGCCGTCGGCATCGATGCAAAGGGTGGCCGGGTCGCCGTGGAGGGGTGGGCGGAAACGTCCGATCTGACCGCAGTCGATCTCGCAAGGCGGTTTTCTGATGCCGGCGTCGCTACCATCATTTTCACTGATATTGATCGGGACGGTCTTTTAAAGGGTCTTAATATTGACTCGACACTTGAGCTTGCACGGTCAGTAGCGATCCCGGTTATTGCCAGCGGCGGACTTGCCTCGATGGCTGACTTTCACCGTCTGGTGCAGCCTGACTGCCAAATCCTGGAAGGTGCGATTTCCGGGCGGGCGCTATACGATGGCCGGATCGACGTTGCCGAAGCACTTCGCCTCATGCGGAGAACCAGCTGATGCTCAAGGCCCGGCTCATTCCCTGCCTCGACGTGAAGGACGGCCGCGTCGTCAAGGGTGTCAACTTCGTCGACCTGCGCGATGCAGGCGACCCCGTCGAGATCGCCAAGGCCTATGACGCAGCGGGAGCCGACGAACTCTGCTTTCTCGACATTACAGCCACCCACGAGAACCGCGGAATCATCTTTGACGTGGTGCAGCGCACGGCAGAAGCCTGCTTCATGCCGCTCACTGTAGGCGGCGGCGTGAGAACGCTGGATGACATCCGCAAACTGCTGCTTGCGGGTGCCGACAAGGTGTCGATCAATTCAGCGGCAGTCGCCAATCGTGACTTCGTGCGTCAGGCGGCGCAGAAATTCGGCGCCCAGTGCGTTGTTGTCGCCATCGACGCCAAACAAGTGTCGCCAGGCAAATGGGAGATATTCACCCATGGCGGCCGCAAGCCTACCGGCATCGACGCGGTGGACTTCGCGCGCGAGGTCACCTCGCTCGGAGCCGGTGAAATACTGCTCACGTCCATGGATCGGGACGGCACCGGAAAGGGCTTCGATATCAAGCTCACGCGAATGATCGCCGATAAGGTCCCGGTCCCAGTCATTGCCTCGGGCGGTGTCGGAACGCTCGATCACCTTGTTGATGGCATTCGCGACGGCCATGCTGCCGCTGTGCTCGCAGCATCGATTTTCCACTTCGGAATCTATTCCATCGGTGAAGCCAAGCGGCACCTTTCTGCTGCCGGCATTCCCGTGCGGCTCAACTAGGACGAGGCTTATGACCGATTATCGGCTCAATGTTCTGACCGCTCTCGCGGATGAGATTGAAAGTCGCAAGCAGGCTTCGCCCCAGACATCCTACACGGCGAAGCTCCTTGCGCAGGGCGTAGAGAAATGCGCCAAGAAACTCGGTGAAGAGGCAGTCGAGCTTGCGCTCGCATCAGTGTTGCGCGACAGGACCCATATCACTGCGGAAGCCGCGGATGTTCTCTACCATCTGCTCGTGCTTCTCACGGTATCTGATGTCAAATTGCAGGACGTCATGGCCGAACTCGCCCGCCGTCAGGGCGTGAGCGGAATTGACGAAAGGGCTTCTCGCCCCAAGGATTGACCGATGGAAGAACTCGTCAAGGAAGTTTCACCGTTCCGCCGCTTTGCGCGCGAGGAATGGTCGGCGTTGCGCGCGGATACGCCGATGACGCTGACCCAGAAGGACCTCGACGAGTTGCGCGGTCTCAATGATCGCATAGATCTCGCTGAGGTCGAGACGATCTACCTGCCTCTCTCGCGACTTCTCAACCTCTATGTCGCGGCAACCCAGGGACTCTTCCGCGCCACCAATAATTTCCTCCATGTTAGTGAACGCAAGGTGCCCTATGTGATCGGCATGGCCGGCAGCGTTGCTGTCGGCAAGAGCACCACTGCGCGTATCCTTCAGCGCCTTCTGGCGCGCTGGCCCAAGCATCCAAAGGTCGACCTTGTCACGACGGATGGTTTCCTCTTGCCCAACGACATCCTCGAGCGCGAAGGGTTGATGACACGTAAAGGTTTTCCCGAAAGCTACGACCTTCCGGCCATCTTGCGATTCCTTTCGGATATCAAGGCCGGCAAGCGCAATGTCACGGCCCCGCTCTATTCGCATCTTACCTATGACGTGCTGAAGGATGAGCGTGCGGTCATCGATCAGCCTGACATTCTGATCGTGGAGGGTGTCAGCGTCCTGCAGACTGGTCGCCCGCCGCGTGACGGTCGAGGCATCCCGAACACGTCGGACTTCTTCGATTTCTCTGTGTACATCGATGCTGACACGTCCGACCTCAGGACTTGGTACATCGAACGCTTCCTGACACTGCGCGATGGTGCCTTCCGCAATCCCAAGTCCTATTTCCACCGCTATGCGACGCTCTCGGACAAGGAGTCGCGCGAGACGGCGACGCGCATCTGGGACACCATCAATCTCGTGAACCTGCGGGAAAACATCCTGCCCACCCGCCCGCGCGCCGACCTTGTGCTGCGCAAAGGTGCGGATCATTTTATCCGCAGCGTCTTCCTCCGGAAGTTATAGAAGCCCGAGCTTGTCAGCATGGGCACGCAGTTTCACTTCGGGCCGCGCACCGATGTGCGAAATCACTTCGGCTGCTGCCATGGACCCCAAGCGAGCCGACCCGTAGAGCGACTTCCCATTCGTGAAGCCATAGAGGAAACCGGCGGCGAAAAGGTCACCGGCACCGGTCACGTCGATGACCTGGCTCACCGGATATGCTGGGCTCGCATGCACCTCGTCACCCCTTACGATGACACAGCCCTTCTCTGACCGCGTCATGATGGCGATGGGACAGTCTATCGCAATGGCCCTTATTGCGCTATCGAAGTCCTGGGTTTGGTAGAGCGACTTGATCTCGGTTTCATTGGCAAAGACGATGTCGATGTCATTGCGGATCAGATCAAGGAAGCTATCCCGGTGACGTTCGACACAGAAGGAGTCGGACAAGGTGATCGAGGTCTTCCGGCCCGCAGTACGAGCGATCTTTGCCGCCAACTTGAAAGCTTCCTTGGCTTCCGGGCGGTCCCAAAGGTAGCCTTCCATGTAGGTCACCTGCGCGGCTTCCACGACGTTCCTATCCACGTCGGCGGTGGTGAAATTTACGCACGCACCAAGATAGGTATTCATGGTGCGCTCGCTGTCCGGCGTGACCAGGATGAAAGAGCGGGCTGTGGCTGGGCCGTCAGGGGCAGGCGGTGTATCAAATGCCACGCCTTGCGCGCGCATGTCATGGCGGAAGATCGAGCCCAGCTGATCTGCTTTTACCTTGCCGAAATAGGCGGCCCTGCCGCCCAGCGAGGCAACCCCTGCTGCCGTGTTGCCGGCCGAACCGCCGGAGACCTCAATCGCCTGTCCCATGTCGGCGTAGAGCTGTTCCGCCCGGGCCTCATCGATCAGGTTCATCGAGCCTTTCACCAGCCCGTGACGGGATACAAAATCCTCGCCCACCCGAGCGATCACATCGACGATCGCGTTGCCGATGCAGAGGACGTCGAAATCGGAAGCCGTCATGGAAATCTCCTTGCTTGATCCTCACGCCCTAGCGAAGGCCGCCTGCGCTGGCAAGCCGGGGTGATTACGTTTTGGACATGTTGAAATCCGCGTTCATGGCCATTGGTGACCTGGTCTCCCCCGAATTCCGCTCCGTCCTTTTCAAGGCATTGGGGCTAACGATCGCGCTGTTCATCGCCGTACTCGTGATTGCGGAGGTGATGATCGCCAGTTTCACCCATTTTTCATGGCCCTGGGCAGATCGTCTGGTCGAGTTGGGCACCGGGCTTGCCCTTCTGGTGGCCTTCTTTTTCCTGATGTCGCCGGTGACAGCTGCCTTTGCCGGTCTGTTTTTGGACCAGATCGCGGAAAAGGTCGAAGCGCGTCATTACCCATGGGACCCGCGGGGAACACCATTGCCGATAGGCCGGGCCATCCTGATTTCACTTCAGTTCTTCGCTGTCGTCCTGGTGGTGAACCTGGCGGTGCTGCCAATGGTATTTTTTGGGGTAGGCGCCTTCGTGCTGGTGGCAGCCAATGCCTATTTGATCGGACGTGAGTATTTCGAGATGGTAGCGATGCGACACATGCCCTTGGAAGAGGCGAAGATCTTGCGCAAGGAGAACAGTCCGAAAATCTTCGTTGCGGCCCTTTTGCCCGCCCTTCTGTCGATTGTTCCCTTCGTGAACCTGACGGTACCCCTGTTCTCGACCGCTTACTTTACCCACCTGTTCAAGTCGGTTCAGGCGTCTTCGGCTTGAACCGGCATATGTCGGAGATGGGGCAGCGCCAGCATTCGGGTTTGCGCGCCTTGCAGATATAGCGGCCGTGCAGGATCAGCCAGTGGTGGGCATGGCGTCCATAAGCCTTGGGCACCACCTTCAGAAGCTTCATTTCGACCTCTAGGGGTGTCTTGCCCGGTGCGAGCCCCGTCCGATTGCCGACACGGAACAAGTGCGTATCGACAGCGATTGTCGGATGCCCGAAGGCAATGTTCAGCACCACATTCGCCGTCTTTCGGCCCACGCCAGGAAGGGCTTCGAGCGCCTCACGGTCGTCAGGAACCTCACTTCCATGCTTGTCGATCAGTTGCTGCGACAGAAGGATTACGTTCTTTGCCTTGCCGCGGAAGAGCCCGATGGTCTTCACTGCCTCTCGAACCGTATCTTCGCCTAGAGAAACCATTTTCTGGGGGGTGTCAGCAATGGCGAACAACGGTCTGGTGGCCTTGTTCACACCTTCGTCGGTTGCCTGCGCCGAGAGCACCACGGCAACCAGCAGGGTATAGGGGTTCATATGATGGAGTTCACCCTTTGGTTCAGGGTTGGCGGCCTGAAAACGGCGGAAGATTTCCTCCACTTCATCAGGCTTGAGGCGGCTTGCTTTGGCCATCGGTCCGGTGTTCCCTTGCAGCCCTTGGGGTAGAACAGCGATATGGATGACAGCAACAGTAAAGTCTGGCAGGCAACGCTGACGCCGCATCGCAGCCTCACGAAGCAAGGCTTTCTCGTCCTCATGGGGCTCGTGGTAGCCATCAACCTCATTGTGGCCGGCATGTTCGTGGCACTTGGAGCCTGGCCGATTGCGGGCTTTGCCGGGCTGGACGTTCTGTTGGTGTGGTGGGCCTTCAAGGCCAATTTTGCCGATGCCAGAAAGCTGGAGAGGATCTCCATCACCGAACATGAACTGGTGCTCGACCGGGTGAGCGAAAAACTGCCCCCTCAGCAGCAGCGTTTCGTGCGTCGATGGGTTCGGGTTGAGTTGCAGGAGGACACGGAACGAGAACTGATCGGAAGCTTGTTGCTGATCTCGGGGCGAACCCGGGTGGCAATCGGGGAGTTTCTGGCGCCCGAGGAACGCAAGACGCTGGCTAAGGCACTGAAAACCGCACTTGCAATTCCGCGCATCTGATCAGCTTTCGGGTGGGAAAGCGGATCGGGCGGGTTTAGTTTCGGACACATGGAAAACGTGATCACCTTCAAGGAAGCTGCCCGGGATTATGAGCTGGTCCGGCAGAACCTCGACTATCTCCGCGAACATTGGCGCGAGCAGCCTTCCCTAGATCTGCTTGCGGAGCGCAACGGCCTGAGTGCGGCCCACCTGCAACGCCTGTTCATGCGCTGGGCCGGCCTGAGCCCCAAGGCCTTTGTCCAGGCCCTCACCATCGACCAGGCCCGCAAGCTGTTGCGTGATTCAGCCAGCGTGCTCGAGACCAGCTATGAGGTGGGGTTGTCCGGTCCCGGCCGACTGCATGACTTGTTTGTCACCCATGAGGGCATGACTCCCGGAGCCTACAAGGCGCGCGGCAAGGGCCTCACCATCAGCTATGGTTTCCATGACTGCCCCTTCGGCAAGGTGCTCCTGATGATGACAGATCAGGGTATTTGTGGCCTCGCCTTCGCCGATGCGGGCCAGGAGGACGCGAGTCTCGTCGACATGCGCAGCCGATGGCCGGAGGCTCGGTTCGTGGAGGACGCTGCAGCAACTGCCGGACCAGTGGCCCGCATCTTCAATCCCGGGCGTTGGAAGGCAGAACAGCCTTTGCGCATCGTGTTCATCGGCACCGAGTTCGAAACCAGGGTTTGGCAGACGTTGCTGAAGATCCCTCTGGGCAGCGCTACCACCTATTCCCACATTGCCGGACATATTGGCAGTCCCAAGGCGTCCCGTGCCGTAGGTGCAGCGGTGGGGCGTAACCCGATATCCTTCGTGGTGCCCTGTCATCGTGTTCTGGGCAAGTCCGGCAGTCTGTGCGGCTACCATTGGGGCCTGACACGAAAGCAGGCGATTCTCGGGTGGGAAGCGGGGCTGCTGACCGGCGGCAGCCGGGCCGCCTAAACTCTCAGCGGGCGCTCTTGCGCAGCCGGATGATGATGTCGACCCGGTCGATCTCAGTGCCGGGCGGCAGCGGCGGCAGGCCCAGAACTTCTAGGTCCTCAGTGCCAATATCAACGAGAGAATCGGTTTCCTCGATGTAGTAGTGAAAATGATTCGAGGTGTTGGTGTCGAAGAAGGTCCGGTCGCCTTCGAATGCAACTTCGCGCAGCAGCCTCGCTGCCTTGAACTGGTTCAGGGTGTTGTAGACTGTGGCCAGCGATACATCGATCTGTGCTGCCAGTGCCTCCTGGTGGAGGCTTTCTGCGCTCACGTGGCGGTCTCCGGCGCCGAACAGGATGGCCGCCAAGGAGAGGCGCTGCCGGGTGGGGCGTAGCCCCGCCAGCCTCAGGCGCTCAGCCAATGCGGTATCCTGCAAGTTCATGTTGCGCCCCTTATACGCGAAACCTCTTAAGCAAGGCAATCTTGGCGCCAGTGGGGCAGTGAAACCCAGCCGAAAGCGGGCTTGGACCCGTTATTTCCATGTGATAGGAACGGCAAAGCCGGGTCAGGCCGGTAAAGTTTGGGACCAGACTCAGAATGAACGAACCGAAATCGAGCTACGATTACGAGGATCTCCTGGCCTGTGGGCGTGGTGAACTCTTCGGGCCCGGAAACGCCCAGCTGCCGTTGCCCCCCATGCTCATGTTTGACCGCATCACCGAAATTTCCAAGGAAGGCGGCGCAGCCGGCCTTGGCAAGATTGTAGCTGAATTCGACATCAAGCCGGATCTCTGGTTTTTTGGTTGTCATTTCCAGGGCGACCCAGTAATGCCCGGTTGCCTTGGCCTCGACGCCTTATGGCAGATGACTGGTTTCTTCCTCGGTTGGCTGGGCGAACCAGGCCGCGGTCGCGCGCTTGGCGTGGGCGAGGTGAAGCTCTCGGGCATGGTTACGCCAATCGTCAAGAAGGTGACCTATGAAGTCGAAGTCACCCGCCTTATCTTGCGCAGGCTCAAGATGGCGGTATCGAACGGAATCATGAAGGCCGATGGCGAAATGGTCTATCAGGTTACCGATATGAAGGTCGGGCTGTTCCAGCCCACGACCTGAGAAAGGAAGTCATTATGCGGCGAGTCGTCGTCACTGGCCTCGGCATCGTGTCGAGCATCGGCAACAATGTTCAGGAGGTCCTGAACTCGCTGTTCGATGCCAAGTCCGGCATCGTGAAGGCAGCGGATTACGAAAGACTTGGCTTCCGTTGCCAGGTGCATGGCGCACCTACATTTGATCTCGAGAGCGTCGATCGCCGGGTCCGCCGCTTCATGGGCGATGGTGCTGCGTGGAATTATGCAGCCATGCAGCAGGCAATAGTCGATTCCGGCCTCGAAGAACCAAACGTTAAGAACGACCGCACCGGCATCATCATGGGTTCCGGCGGCCCGTCGACCCGTACGATTGTGCAGGCAGCCGATACCACCCGCGAGAAGGGCCCCAAGCGTGTCGGCCCCTTCGCGGTTCCCGCCTCGATGTCGAGCACCAACTCGGCAACGCTCGCGACGCCCTTCGGCATCCGCGGCGTAAATTATTCGATTTCGTCTGCCTGCGCCACCTCGGCACATTGCATCGGCAATGCGGCGGAGTTGATTCAGTGGGGCAAGCAAGACGTGATGTTCGCGGGCGGCGGCGAAGAGCTTGACTGGACGCTCTCCGTGCTGTTCGACGCGATGGGCGCAATGTCGTCGAAGTACAACGACACGCCTGCCAAGGCTTCGCGCGCCTATGACAAGAACCGCGATGGCTTCGTCATCGCAGGTGGTGCCGGCACCGTGGTGCTGGAGGAGCTCGAGCACGCCAAGGCACGGGGCGCCAAGATCTATGGCGAACTAATTGGCTATGGCGCCACCTCGGATGGCTATGACATGGTGCAGCCGTCGGGCGAAGGCGCCATCCGTTGCATGAAGCAGGCGCTGAACGGAGTGGGCACCATCGACTACATCAACCCCCACGGCACTTCGACACCGATCGGTGACAAGAAGGAGATCGAAGCGATTCGCGCCGTCTTCGGTAACAACATCCCGCCCATTTCCAGCACCAAGTCCCTGACCGGGCATTCGCTCGGCGCGGTTGGCGTGCAGGAGGCGATCTATGCAATCCTCATGATGAAGAACAATTTCATCTGCGAGAGCGCCAACATCGAGGAGCTCGACCCCGAATTCGCCGGTGTGCCGATCGTGCGCAAGCGCATCGACAACGCCAAGATCGATACGGTGATGTCCAACAGCTTTGGCTTCGGCGGCACCAACGCAACCCTTGTCTTCCAGCGCTATAACGGCTGATCTGAACATGACCAATTCTCTGATGGCGGGCCGCCGCGGACTCATCATGGGTGTCGCGAACGACCACTCGATTGCCTGGGGTATTGCCCAGCAACTCCACAAGCACGGCGCAGAACTCGCATTCACCTATCAGGGTGAGGCTTTTGGCAAGCGCGTGAAGCCGCTCGCAGAGTCTGTTGGCTCTTCCGTGCTTCTGCCCTGTGACGTCGAGGATGTTCACACAGTTGATTTCGTCTTTGATGAGTTGAAGCAGACGTGGGGCAGCATCGATTTCGTGGTGCATGCCATCGCCTTCTCCGACAAGAACGAGCTGAAGGGAAAGTACGCCGATACGACGCGCGAGAACTTCATCCGCACCATGGTGATCTCGTGCTTCTCCTTCACCGAAATCGCAAAGCGTGCAGCCGCGCTGATGCCGAACGGTGGATCGTTGGTGACACTTACCTATGGCGGTTCGGTGCGCGTCATGCCGAATTACAACGTGATGGGTGTTGCCAAGGCGGCGCTCGAGTCTTCCGTCCGCTACCTTGCGGCAGATTACGGCCCGCAGGGTATTCGCGTGAACGCCATATCGGCCGGCCCCATGCGCACTTTGGCCGGAGCTGGAATCGGCGATGCGCGCGCCATGTTCAGTTATCAGCAGGACCACGCCCCGCTACGCCGCACCATAACGTTGGACGAGGTAGGTGGTGCCGGCCTCTACCTGCTGTCTCCTCTGTCTGGCGGTGTGACCGGTGAGATCCATTATGTTGATTCGGGCTATAACATTATATCAATGCCTCGGCCCGACGACCTCAAGAACGATTTGAGCGAGGTCAAGGCGGGTTGATCGCATCCGGCTAAGGAAGCGCTTCAGACAAGGGAGTGTTTCATGAGCAAGGACTGGAAGAACCTAATCGCTGATTTGTCCACGCCATTGCGCGATCTGCGTGATGGCGCGCCTGATGTGATGAAGGGCTTCTCTGCCATCGCCCAGGCGGCCCTGAAGCCTAGTGCGCTGGATACCAAGACCAAGGAGTTGATCGCGCTCGCCATAGGCGTGGCTACGCGCTGCGACGACTGCATCGCCTTCCACACCAAGGCCGCAGCGCTCCGGGGCGCGACGTGGGAGGAGATCCTCGAGACTCTCGGTATGGCCATCTACATGGGTGCCGGCCCGAGTGCTATGTATGCCGCGCATGCGTTGGATGCCTATGGGCAGTTGGCGCCCGCCAAGACCGGGGGTGCCTAGCGGTCGATATAATTCGACTGCTGCAGAGAAGTGATACTGGGATGGTCGCCTGTCAGCATATTGCCCGGATTCCAGGCTAGCCGTGTCTCAAAGAAGCGGGTGGCTAACGCATCATACATTAGCAGGCGTCCGGCCAGGCTGTCTCCGATGCCGAGGACTTCCTTGATGACCTCCATCGCCTGCATGGAGCCGAGAACGCCCGGAAGCGCGCCGAGGATGCCGGCCTCTTCGCATGCGGGGAACAACCCACGCGGCGGCAACTCGCCCATCAGGCAGCGGTAAGTTGGCCATGGCGTGCCATCGGGTGAGAATTCATGGGGTTTGAAGGTAGAGAGCTGCCCGTCGAACTGGCCGACCGCAGCTGAAACCAGCGTCTTCTTTGCAAAATAGCATGCGTCGCTGACCAGATAGCGTGTGGGGAAGTTGTCGCAGCCATCGGCAACGATATCATAGCCAGAGATCACTTCGAGTGCGTTTTCAGCTGTGATGCGGTAGGCATGCTCGACCACATGCACATGCGGATTAAGGCCTTGCATCGTCTCGCGGGCGCTGGATGTCTTCGCAAGGCCTGCGCGCGCGGTGGTGTGGATGATCTGGCGCTGTAGATTGGAGAGGCTGACCGTATCATGGTCGATAATGCCGATGGTGCCGATGCCGGCAGCCGCCAGGTAGTAGAGCAGCGGTGCCCCAATGCCGCCAGCACCGATAACCAGGACCTTCGCTTCTTTCAGCCTGTTTTGTCCGGGGCCACCCACCTCATGCAGGACGAGGTGCCGCGCATAACGTTCGATCTCGTCGGGTGACAGCGCCATCAGCGCTGACCCGAGGATCCGAAACCCCCCGATCCGCGTGTCGTATCGTCCAGCTTGTCGACCTCCGACCAGCTGATCCGAGTGACGGGTGCGATCACCATTTGTGCGATGCGGTCACCACGGGCGATGACGAAGTCATCCTGTCCGTGATTGATGAGCGGCACCTTCACCTCGCCGCGATAGTCACAGTCGATGGTACCAGGTGAATTCAGTACTGTTATGCCGTATTTCACCGCGAGGCCCGAGCGTGGCCGCACCTGTGCTTCAAAGCCTTGCGGCAAGGCAATGGACAGTCCGGTTGGGACGAGGTGTCGCGCACCGGGCTTCAGCGTCAGGCTCTCTGCTGCGCGCAGATCCATGCCGGCCGCTCCCGCCGTTTCGTATCCGGGCAACGGAAGATTGTCGTTGTTAGGAAGTCGTTTGATTTCCACGCGAGTCATTCTACGGCCTTCTGCTGCGGCACCAGCATCTGGGCAAGGCGCTCCATCAGCTTCTGCGCAACTTCGTCCTTGCTCATATTTGGCCAATCCTCCACGCCGGAGACGGAGACGAGGTGAACCGTGTTGCGGTCGCCGCCGAACACGCCGGAGGTTCTGCTCACGTCATTGGCGACGATCAGGTCGCACCCTTTCTTCTCCAGTTTCTGGACCGCGTGTTCTGTCACATGCTCAGTCTCGGCGGCAAAGCCGACGACAATACGGGGACGTTTGGCGCTTCGCGCGATGGTGGCGAGAATATCGGGGTTCTCGGCAAGCGTCAGGTTCGGTGCCGCGCCACCCGTTTTTTTGAGCTTTTCAGACGATTCGGTCACGACGCGCCAGTCAGCGACGGCAGCAGTGAAGATCGCAATGTCGACCGGAATTTCACCTTCGCAGATGTCCAGCATCTCCTGTGCGGTCTCGACAGGCATCACCTGGACACCGGGCGGGATGGGCAGGGAGACAGGGCCAGACACCAACACAGTTTCGGCGCCAAGTCCCGCGGCAGCCTTGGCAATCGCATAGCCCTGCTTGCCGGAGGAGTGGTTGGAGATGAAGCGTACTGGATCGATCGGCTCGCGCGTTGGGCCAGCAGTGATCAACACCTTCTTGCCAGCGAGCGGCTGGGCCCTTGGCTTCAGCATTTCGACGATAGCGGTGAGGATTTGGTTGGGTTCGGCCATGCGACCGGGACCGAACTCGCCGCAGGCCATCTCACCTTCGTTCGGGCCGACAATGCTGACGCCGTCGTGCTTCAGGCTCTCGACATTGCGCTCGGTCGCGGCATGACTCCACATCCGAACATTCATGGCGGGCGCAGCAAGCACCCGCTTGTCGGTGGCCAACAGGGCAGTGGAAGCGAGATCATCGGCAAGGCCGTGGGCCATCTTGGCCATCAGGTCCGCGGTGGCAGGCGCCACGACCACAAGGTCAGCCGAACGCGAGAGCTGGATGTGGCCCATCTCGATCTCGTCCGTGAGGCTGAAGAGCGAGGTGTAGACCTTCTCGCCCGAAAGCGAGGAGAGCGACAATGGCGTCACGAACTGCTCAGCGGCCTTGGTCAGTATGATGCGCACGGTGGCGCCCCGGGTTTTCAGCAGGCGGACGAGCTCGTGCGCCTTGTAGGCGGCGATGCCGCCGCCAACGATGAGGAGAACGGATTTTCCCGCAAGCGATGTCATGGCCCTATTATGGCAGCAAAGGCCACCAGCTGCCAACCGCCCTCAGGTGATGAGCTTAATGGCGATCACAGCCAGCGAAACCGCCCCCAGCGCCAGCCAGAAGCGCGTCCAACGGGCATGACGGGACTGGGAAAGCGCCAGCTGCTCGGTTGTCTCCCGGTCGAGCCTCAGTCCGCCGGTGGCGGCCATGTCGGACAGCATGGTCGTTGCCCGCTTGGCATCCTCCAGCATGCCTGGAAGGCCGGTGAAGATCTGGCCAAGCGAACCCGCGGCTGCTTCCATCTTGCCGGCGGGCCCCAGCTGGCGCTTGATCCAGCCGCCGACTACGGGTTCCGCGGTCACCCACATGTTGAGGTCCGGGTTGAGGGTACGGGCAACGCCTTCGACCACCACCATGGTCTTCTGGAGCAGCAACAGCTGCGGCTGGGTCTGCATGTCGAACTGGGCAGTGATTTCGAAAAGCTGTGTGAGCAGTCGCGCCATGGAGATCTGGTTGGCCGGCCGGTCCATGATTGGTTCACCAATGGAGCGGATGGCCTGGGCAAAAACGGCCGGGTCATGATTACGCGGAACGTATCCCGCCTCGAAATGCACTTCGCTCACCCGCAGGTAGTTGCGGGTGATGAAGCCATAGAGAATCTCGGCGAGGAACATGCTCTCCTTCGGCCCAAGTCGCCCAACAATGCCGAAGTCCACCGCCACGAGATTGCCGGAGCGATCCACGAACAGGTTTCCCTGGTGCATATCGGCGTGGAAGAATCCGTCGCGGATGGCGTGCCGCAGGAAGCTCTGGATCACGGTGTCACCAAGCTTCACGAGGTCGAAACCTTGTGCGCGCAATGCCTCGACATCCGCGATCGGTGTTCCATCGATCCATTCCGTGGTCAACACCTCTCGGCCCGTGCGCTCCCAATTCACTTTCGGCACGCGGAAGCCTGGGTCGTCCTTGGTGTTCTGTGCCATCTCCGACAACGCGGCGGCCTCCATGCGCAGATCAAGTTCCTGCTTCATGGATTGTTCAAGCATGTTCACGGCTGCAACCGGCCTCAGCCTTCGGCCCTCGGCACTGAAACGCTCCATGAGCCGCGCGGCGAAATAGAAGCTGCCGAGATCGGCTGCAAAGCGTTTGCTGACGCCGGGTCGCAATACCTTGACGGCAAGGTCACGGCCATCGGGGCTGCGCGCCTTGTGCACCTGGGCAATGGAGGCTGCGGCAACAGGCGGTCCAAACTCCGTGAATAGCACCTCGACGGACGCACCGAGATTGTCTTGGACGATTTTCTTCGAGATCTCGGTCGGAAAGGGTGGAAGCCTGTCCTGCAGGGCTTTCAATTCGAAGGCGCGTTGAGGTCCAACGAGATCTGGGCGCGTCGCCAGGAACTGGCCGAGCTTGATGTAGCTCGGCCCCAGCGATGACAAGGCAGCTGCAACCGCCTTGTCGCCGCTTTTCTCCGGCTTCCGCGTTCCGAACTTCGCAATCGAAAGACCAAGGCGCGCCGCCCATGGCAGCTGCCGGATCTGATCGAGCGTCATCAGCGCGTCATAGGCCGCCAAGGTGCGGCCCGCGCGCAGAAGTGCGAAGCTGTATCGGATTTCGGAGAACATCAGATCCGCCAGCCCGAATGGATCGCCACCACTCCGCCCGTCAGGTTGCGGTAACTCACGTTGGCGAAGCCCGCATCCTCGATCATCGCCTTGAAGTCGTCCTGCTTCGGGAAGGTACGGATCGACTCGACGAGATAGCGATAAGGATGGCCATCGCCGGTCACCACCTTGCCGATGGCTGGCACGACTGTGAAGGAATAGGTGTCGTAGATCTTGTCCATCAGCGGCACGTCCACCTGGCTGAACTCGAGGCAGAGGAAACGGCCGCCAGGCTTCAGTACACGGTGGGCCTCCGCCAGCGCCTTGTCGATATGCGTGACGTTGCGGATACCGAAGGCGATGGTATAGCCGTCGAAACTCCGGTCGGGGAAAGCCAGCGCCTCGGCATTGCCGACTGTGAAGTTGCAGCGGCCAAGAAGCCCCTCGGTCTCGGCGCGTTTTCTGCCTTCATCCACCATCTCGGGCGAGATGTCGGCGACGGTCACCCGCACATTGGGGCCACCAGCGCGAAGGATGCGGAAGGCGATATCGCCAGTGCCCCCGGCCACATCCAGATGGTTGAAGCCTGCTTGCCCGCGCGGTGGGTTCAGCATGGCCACGAAATCGTCCTTCCATAGCCGGTGGAGGCCCCCCGACATCAGGTCGTTCATCTGGTCATAGCGTTCGGCGACCTTCGAGAAGACCTCGTTCACAAGGCCCTGTTTCTCGCCCTCGCCCACCCGGCGAAAGCCGAAGGCGACGTCTTGTTCATCGTTCTTGTTTGTCATGGCGGGTACCTTAGCCGCAAAACTCTAGCGTTTCAGCATCGACTTGAGTTCGCCAAGTGACATCGCGCCGGAGACGTGCGCCAGCAGGAAATAGCTGACGACCCCACCCGACACGAGGGCCGCTAGCCCCCATGCGGCGGCCAGAAAACCTGCACCCTGAGCATAATTTCCCTCGAGCGCCCAGGCTCCCGCCAGCAACAATCCGCCCATTCCGAGCGCGGATGCGACAATCCGCGGCAGGCGCCGTCGCGCCCGGTCATCCAGTGCGAACAGTCCTCGCCGAGACAGAGTAATGCCAAGCAGGATGGTGTTGGTCCAGGCGGCCAGCGAGGTGGCCAGCGCGATCCCAACATGGCCCATGACGCGTGACAGGAGAATGCTGCCAACCACGTTGACGATCACTGAAATCACCGCAAACCGCATTGGCGTCTTCGTGTCCTCGCGTGCGTAGAAGCCCGGCTGAAAGACCTTGGATAGCGAGAAAGCCACAAGCCCGGACGCAAAGGCCAGCAGTGCCGGCGCGACGGCAAAGGTGTCAGCGCGACTGAAGGCCCCATGCTCGAAGACGGTGTGGATGATCGGATGTGGAATGGCCATCAGCGCGATGGCCGCAGGCAGCGTCAGGAACATCGAGAGCTCCAAGGCGCGGTTCTGGCTGTTCAAAGCCCCTGTTTCATCGCCCGCCCGCATGCGGCGTGAAAGGTCCGGAAGCAGCACCACGCCGATTGCGACGCCGATCACTCCGAGAGGCAGTTGATAGAGCCGATCAGCATAATAGAGGAAGGCGACGGCGCCCGGCAACGTGGTGGCAATCATGGTCGCCACGACCAAATTGATCTGCATCACCCCACCAGAGACGATGCCGGGAATTGACAACTTGATGACCTTCTTCACATCGGGCGTGAGACGCGGCCAGCGCGGCACCAACCGCATGCCAGCACGACGGCAGGCAACTGCAAGCAGTAGATACTGGGCGATGCCGGAGGCAAAAAGGCCCCATGCGAAGATGTATCCTGTTTCCGGGGAATTGCCGGTTGCGAGGATCCAGGCCACCACGTTGGAAGCGATCATCACGATATTGAGCAGGATCGGTGCCGCCGCCGCCGCGGTGAAGCGATTGAGGCTGTTAAGCACGCCGGACTGCAACGCCGTCAAAGACATGAACAGCAGATAGGGAAAACAGATGCGGGTAAGGTCCACCGCCAGCTGGAAGGTCTCGTGGTTCGCTTTGAAGCCGGGCGCGATCACGTAGATCACCACCGGCATGGCAATCATTGCCGCAGCAGAGAAAGCGATGAGCCAGGCGAGCAGAAATGAAAACACTTCGATGGCAAAGTCGCGGGCGTTGGCTTCGCCTTCCCCTTCGACACGCTTTGCAAAGAGCGGCACGAAGGCGTTGTTGAAGGCACCCTCCGCGAACAGTGCACGGAACAGATTTGGAAATCGCTGCGCAACAAAAAAAGCCTCAGCCACAAAGCTTGTGCCGAGCGCGAAGGCAATCAGCTGATCGCGGATAAATCCAAGGACACGACTGATGAGCGTGAGACCACCGACGGTTGCCGCAGATCTGAGCATGGACATGGATCAGGCCTTGATGGGCGCTGGCTGCGCCGCTGGTTTGAGAATATTGCCCAGGGCGTTCTCGATTTGCTTGTGCCGCGTCGTGTTTTCGATCTTGGCACCCGTTAGGTCTGTCACGTAGAAAACGTCCACAGCCTTCTCGCCAAAGGTCGTGACATGCGCCGAAGCAATATTGAGATTGAGCTTATAGAGCGCTTCGGTGAGGTCATAGAGCAGGCCGATGCGGTCGAGGCCATTGATCTCGATGACCGTGAACCTGTTGGATGACTGGTTATCAATGATGACGCGCGGCTCAACCGTAAAGGCCTTGATTCTCTGTTGCGGCTTGTATGCCTTGGCGACGGCTTCCTTCAGCCACAATTCACCGCGCAACGCCTTGCGAATAAGTTCAGCAATTCTCTCTGCCCGCCGGCGCTCATCCTCTTCCTCCAGAAACTCGCGCTGGATCAAGATGGTATCGAGTGCCATTCCATCAGTCGTGGTGAAGATTTGTGCACCGGCGATATTGGCACCTGCAGCCGCGCAGGCACCAGTGATGAGGGCGAGGAGACGTGGATGGTCCGGCGTGTAGATGGAGAGTTCGGTAATGGCGGTGAAGGCATCGGTCTCGAAGCTGGTGACGACGCTTTTGGGTGATGCGCCGGAAATCATTTCCGCGTGCTTCACCTGCTTGTCGGTCGAACTTCCGAGCCAATAGGCGTCGTAGTGCAGGGTCGCGTAGCCTGTCTTCTGCGCTTCACTCCAGCCTGGCATGCGCGCGAAAAAGGCGGCCTGCGCGCCGCTTACCCGTTCCTTCCGGGAGACCGCGGTATGTCCGCCGGTGAGCACGGGCTCGGCCTCGGTGTAGAGTGTTCGCAAGAGCTGGCCTTTCCAGCCGTTCCATACGCCCGGTCCGACGGCGCGTATGTCTGCCACCGTGAGGATGATCAATAGTTTCAGTCGCTCCACGCTCTGCACGACAGCGCAGAAATCGAGAATCGTCTTGAAATCGTTGAGGTCGCGCATTTGCGCGGTTTCGCTCATCAGCAGGTGATGGCGGATCAGCCACGCCACTGTTTCCGTCTCGGAGGCCGTGAGCCCAAGTCGAGGGCAAAGCTCCAGCGCGATGCGTTCACCGGCGATCGAGTGGTCCTCCTTCCGGCCCTTTGCAATGTCATGCAGGAAAACGGCAACATAGAGGAGGCGGCGGCTGGTGATCGTCGGGAAAATCGCCGTCGAGAGCGGATGATCCTCCGAAAGTCTTCCGCGCTCGATGGCGGAGAGGTGTCCGACGGCCCGGATCAGGTGTTCGTCCACCGTGTAGTGGTGGTACATGTTGAACTGCATCATCGCCACGATCCGGCCAAAGGCAGGTATGAAGCGGCCAAGCACCCCCGCCTCATTCATCATGCGCAGAACGATGTCAGGATCTTCGCTGGCGGTGAGGAGCTCCAGGAAAATGGCGTTGGCTTCGGGATCGTCCAAGATGCCACGGATCAGACCCAGCGACTTGCGCAGCAGTTTCAGCGTGTCTGGGTGAATTTCCGCGCCATGGCGACCGGCGACGGCAAACAAGCGGATGATGTTGACGGGGTTCTTCACAAAGACGTCGGGTGAGCTTGGCACCACCCGTCCGCCATCGACACGGAAATCCGGGGCATCCCGCAGCGTTCCTGAACTCTTGGAGATCAGGCGACCGAGCACGCGCCCCAAACCCGGTACGTCCTTCACTTGCCGCGCCTCGAGGCTGGCGCAGAGAATGCGCGTCAGGTCACCGACGTCCTTGGCGACGAGGAAATAGTGCTTCATGAAGCGTTCGACGTGTTTCAGGCCACCATGCGCCTTGTAACCAAGGCGTTCTGCAATGTCTGACTGGCGGTCGAAGCTCAGTCGGTCATTGCCGCGCCTTGACAAGAAGTGGAGATGGCAGCGGACCGCCCAGAGAAAACGCTCGCACTTCTTGAAGATGGTGAGCTCCTCGTGGCTGAAGGCGCCTTTCTCCGCCAGCTCGTCAGTCGAGTTCGTGGCGTAGATGTACTTGGCAATCCAGAACAGCGTGTTGAGGTCGCGCAAACCACCTTTGCCGTCCTTGACGTCAGGCTCGACGATATACCGGCTTTCGCCCACCTTGAGATGTCGGAGGTCGCGTTCGCCCAGCTTGTCGGCGATGAATTCCTTCGCGCCCTTCGAGACAATTTCACGGCGGAATTCGCTGACGAGTCTCTCGAACAGAATTTCGTCACCACAGATGTAGCGAGCCTCTAGGATGGCGGTCAGGATGGTGTTGTCGGATCTGGCGAGACGTATGCACTCATCGATGCTCCGCGTGGCGTGACCGACCTTCTGACGTGTGTCCCACAAGCAGTACAGGATGAACTCGACGATGTTCTGCACACGCTCCGTCTGGCGGGCAGGAAGAACGAAGAGAAGGTCGATGTCGGAACCTGGCGCCAGGGTTCCCCGGCCATAGCCACCCACCGCAACGACGGCGATCCGCTCTTCGGTTCCGCGTACCGGAAACAGAGTCGTGCTCGCGAGGTTGAATAAGCAGCGGATAATCTCATCTTCGGCAAGACTCAGGGCCTCCGCGCACCTCGTTCCGTTGCCGTCAGCGATGAGTTGCTTCTCTGCAAGGGAATGGGACCGTTCGAGAGCCCCTTTTAGGACCTTCACGATGTTGGGACGCAGGTTAGTAGCTGCGGTGCCATTCTCGACTACAGCGGCAGCGAGTTGGTCGCGCAACTCGTCCGACTTCACAAAGCGCTCGGGAGCAGACTCGACCCTCACAATCGACGTGCCCCCAGCAGACTCTTGAGTTCATAAATCAATGCCAGCGCTTCGCGTGGCGAGAGTTCGTCGGCCATGACCTGTTCGAGCTTCTTCTCCACCGCACTTTCCCGGACCACGAGTGGCAGCGGTACGGCTGCAAACAGCGGCAACTCATCGACAAGGCCCGAAGCAGACGCCTTCGATCCGTCGCGCTCCAAGCGTTCAAGAACTTTCTGTGCACGGCTTATGACCGCCGATGGCAAGCCGGCAATCTGCGCCACATGAATGCCGTAGGAACGGTCTGCAACGCCTGCCACGACTTCATGCAGGAAAATGATCTGCTCCTGCCACTCCTTCACCTTCATGGTTGCAGTGGCGAGGTGTGGCAGTTTGGCGGCGAGCTGAGTCAATTCATGGTAATGTGTGGCGAAGAGTGCACGGCACTTGTTGACACCGTGCAGATGCTCGAGAGTTGCCCAGGCGATTGAAAGTCCGTCATAGGTCGCGGTACCGCGACCGATCTCGTCAAGAATGACAAATGACTTCTCGGTCGCCTGGTTGAGGATGGCTGCCGTCTCGACCATTTCCACCATGAAGGTAGAACGGCCGCGGGCAAGGTCATCGGCGGCGCCAACGCGGCTGAACAGCCGGTCCACGGCACCGAAATGCGACTCTGCCGCTGGCACGAAGGAGCCCATCTGCGCAAGAATGACGATCAGGGCGTTCTGTCGGAGATAGGTGGACTTACCCGCCATGTTAGGGCCGGTTAGCAGGCACAGCCTCCTGGCGTCACCGGAAATTTCGCAATCATTCGCAACGAAGGAACCTGAAACGCGGTCTTGCAATGCGGCTTCGACGACAGGATGACGCCCGCCGCGCACCGTGAAGCGAGTGGAGTCTTCAACGCGCGGCCTGACATAACGTCGCCTCTCGGCAACTTCAGCCAGCGTAGAAGATGTGTCGAGCTGCGCTGCTGCATCGGCGATCCTAGAAAGAAGGTCACGGCGTGCCGTCACTCGCGCGCACAGCGACTGGAAGATTTCCTGCTCCAGCGACAGGGCCCTTTCAGCTGCCGCGGCAATCCGCTGGTCAAGTGAGGCGAGTTCAGTCGTGACGAAGCGCATCGCACTCGCCACGGTCTGTCGATGGATGAAGAGGCCCGCATTGTCCGGAGCCTGCAGGGCAGAAGCAGAGGTGGTTGGCACTTCGATGAAGTAGCCCAGCACGTTGTTGTGCTTCACCTTCAGCGACTTCACGCCAGAGGTTTCGCAATAGCGCGTCTGGAGGCCGGCAATCACATGGCGGGTCTCGTCACGCAACGATCGGTTTTCATCGAGATCATCCGAGTAGCCCTGCTTCACGAAGCCGCCATCGCGTGCAAAGGCCGGCAGTTCCATGTCGAGGGCAGCGTCGAGTTCACGGGCGAGATCCAGGTCGCTCCAGCTCAGCGTTTCGCAAATCAATTCAAGGTTTTGCGGCAATCCGCCGATGGTCGCGCTTGCACCGAGCCGGTGTGCGAGATGGCCGGCGATCATCAATCCGTCGCGAATGCCGGCGAGGTCGCGGGGGCCACCGCGCGCAACGGCGATGCGGCCCAACGCACGTTCAGTGTCAGGCATTGAGGCCAGAAGCTTGCGGATTTCTTCACGCAGTGCGGCGTCGTTGACGAAATGCGCCACATCGTCCAGCCGGGCGGCGATGGCATAAGGATCGCACAGCGGGTTCGAGAGGCGTGCTGCTATGCAGCGCGATCCGGCGGCAGTGATGGCGAGATCAATCACCGAGAGCAGGCTGCCACGCCGCTCGCCTGCCAGTGTGCGCGTGAGTTCGAGATTTGCGCGCGTTGCTGGGTCGATGAGCAACACGGATGACGCCACTTCTCGCCGTGGCGGACGGAGGTGCGGCACCTTTCCAGCCTGCGTGATGACAATGTATTCCAGCAGTCCGCCAAGTGCGGACACTTCGACGCGTGAAAAGCTGCCGAAACCTTCCAAAGCCTTGACGTCGAATTGTTCCTTGATGCGGCGCTCGGCAGCCAGCGAGTCAAAACGCAAGGAGGGGAGAGGCGTCACCGGTGCCCCGGCCCTTTCAATCAGGGCAAAAAAATCATGGTCCGCCAGCAGTCCATCAGCGGCGATGATCTCGCGCGGATCAAGCCGCATGAGATCGGCCGAAAGCCGCGCCGCATCGGTTTGGGTCACGGCCAGTTCACCAGAACTGATGTCCGCCCAGGCGATGGCCATCTCCCCTGTCGCCTTGCCGCGTGCGACGCTCACGAGGAAATTGTGCGTTCGGGAATCGAGCAGATTGTCCTCGGTCAGCGTACCCGGCGTGACGAGGCGCACGACGTCCCGCTTCACCACCGCCTTTGAGCCACGCTTCCTGGCTGCCGCCGGATCTTCCATCTGCTCGCAGACGGCGACGCGGTGGCCTGCGCGGATGAGTTTCTGGAGATAGGCGTCCGCGGCGTGCACGGGAACGCCGCACATCGGGATGTCTTCACCCAGATGCTTGCCACGCTTTGTCAGGGTAATGCCAAGCGCCTTGGCCGCCACTTCCGCGTCCTCAAAAAAGAGCTCATAGAAGTCGCCCATGCGGAAAAACAGCAGGCTTCCCGGATTGGCCTGTTTCAGCACCAGGAACTGCGCCATGACGGGCGTCGCGCGGCTGGAGGCCTCCTCCCCCGCTCCCTCACCCATATGGTCCATCTCGGTCACGGCGCCTTCCATAGCAGGAATCGACCAAAGAGGTACAAGCGGTGAATTCGGAACGCTTGAGTGTCTCCCCCCACCCCTCTAGTCTGGCGGTCTCACTGTCGAGAATTGTTTTTTAGGGCAAAACATGGACCAGAAGCCGCGCCGTCCGACCATCACCGACGAGGAAGCCCTGCAATTTCACCAGCGTGGCAAGCCCGGAAAGCTGGAAATCACCCCGACCAAGCCGATGGCCACCCAGCGGGACCTGTCGCTGGCTTACAGCCCCGGCGTTGCCGTTCCCGTCCGTCGCATCGCCGAAGATCCGGAAACGGCATACGATTACACGGCCAAGGGCAATCTGGTGGCGGTCATCTCCAACGGCACGGCCATCCTGGGCCTGGGCGACTTGGGCGCCCTCGCCTCGAAGCCGGTGATGGAGGGCAAGGCCGTCCTGTTCAAGCGCTTCGCCGATGTCGATTCGATCGACCTCGAGGTCGACACCAAAGACGTCGAGCAGTTCATCAATGCCGTCCGCTATCTTGGCCCTACCTTCGGGGGCATCAACCTTGAGGACATCAAGGCACCCGACTGCTTCATCATCGAGCAGCGCCTGCGTGAGATAATGGACATCCCGGTTTTCCATGACGACCAGCACGGCACAGCCATTATCGCCACGGCCGGCCTCATCAACGCCCTGCACCTGACGAACCGTGACCTCAAGACGGCTAAGATCGTGTGCAATGGCGCTGGCGCAGCGGCCATTGCCTGCGTTGAACTCATCAAGTCGCTGGGAGTGCCCACGAGCAATGTCATTCTCGCGGACTCAAAAGGCGTCGTCTACAAGGGCCGCACCGAGGGCATGAACCAGTGGAAGTCGGCCCACGCCGTCGAAACCAAGGCACGCTCGCTGGCCGACGCCATGGAAGGTGCAGATGTCTTCTTCGGCCTTTCGGTTGCCGGAGCATTGACCCCCGCAATGGTGAAGAGCATGGCGGCAAATCCGATCATCTTCGCCATGGCAAATCCTGATCCCGAGATCACGCCGGAGGATGTACTCAAGGTGCGCCAGGACGCGATCATGGCCACCGGGCGCTCCGACTATCCGAACCAGGTCAACAACGTGCTCGGTTTTCCTTACATCTTCCGTGGTGCACTTGATGTGCGTGCGCGAACAATCAATGACGAAATGAAGATCGCTGCTGCCCATGCCCTTGCTGGTCTCGCCCGCGAAGACGTACCGGATGAGGTGGCGGCCGCCTATCATGGACCTCGTCCGTCATTTGGCCGCGAGTATCTCATTCCCGTTCCATTTGATCCACGCCTCATATCCACTATTCCGGTGGCGGTTGCTAAGGCTGCAATGGAGAGCGGCGTTGCACGGCGCCATATTGCTGATCTTGATGAGTACAGGCAGTCGCTCTCTGCACGTCTCGATCCCATCGCGGGGACACTGCAGAGCGTTTTTGGCAAGGTGCGCGTGGCGCCGAAGCGCGTTGTCTTCGCCGAGGGTGAGGAAGACCGCATGATTCGTGCTGCCAACAGTTACGCGGCTGCAGGCTTGGGTCGCGCCATTCTCATTGGTCGTGAGACGCAGATTCAGGAGACGATGGCCAGTGGCGGGCTTGAACTCAATGAGAGTGTGGAGATATCCAACGCCCGCGTTTCTGAGCGCAATGTCGATTACGCAAATTTTCTCTACGAGCGTCTGCAGCGAAACGGCTTCTTGCTGCGCGATTGCCAGCGCATGGTGAACCAGGATCGCAACGTCTTTGCCGCATGCATGGTGGCGATGGGTGATGCAGATGCGATGGTCACAGGCCTTACACGGAATTTCTCGGTCGCCCTCGACAATGTCCGTCAGGCCATCGACAACCGCCCGGGTCATCGTCCGATTGGCGTTTCCATGGCGCTCGTTCGTGGCCGGACGGTATTCATTGCGGACACCTCCATTCACGAGTTGCCGTCGCCGGATGAACTTGCCGACATCGCCCAGGAGGCGGCCGGTGTTGCTCGTCGCTTTGGTTATGAGCCGCGCGTTGCCCTCCTCTCCTACTCGACCTTCGGCTATCCTCGCGGTGAACGCGCGGCCTATGTGCGTGATGCCGTGGGGGTGCTTGATCGCCGGAACGTCGACTTCGAGTATGATGGTGAAATGGCCGCTGATGTCGCACTGTCGCGGGAGGCGATGGCGCTTTACCCCTTCTGCCGGCTGACGGGTCCCGCCAACGTTTTGGTGATGCCCGCTGCGCATTCAGCTTCGATCTCGACCAAGATGCTGCAACAATTGGGTGGTGTGACAGTCGTGGGTCCCTTGCTCACCGGCCTCGATCGGCCGGTGCAGATCGCATCGATGTCGGCCACCACGTCGGAGATCCTGAATCTGGCGGCCATCGCCGCCTACGACATCAATCGTTAGGTGCTCCGAAATGCGCGAAGTAGCGCGCATTGATAGCCGAGACTGGCAATATGATGAGGACATCGATGGTGTTGAACTGCCGGTCGACGACCGCTCCGTCTCCGATGAAGCAACCCAGTCGCAGATAGCCCTTCATGAGGGGTGGCAAACGCCTCAGTGCCTGCCGCTGGTCAATTCGTCCGCTTGGCAGCCGTCTCATTTCCACACGGCGGTCAGCATGTGCTCGAACGTTCCATTCATCCGGTGCGGAAGCTTGAGCGAGAAAACTCAGCGATAGTGCATGCTCGTCGGGATTGGTGCCTTCCAGGCTGGCACATCCAAGCATTACCTGCATGTCATGGGCGCGGACGTAGTTCCATATTCCTTGCCAAAGAAGTTCGACCACGGGCTTGGTGCGAAAGGGCTTCAGGACACATGAGCGACCAAGCTCAAGAAAGCGAAGTTGAGGGTGCGCCGAAAGGAGCGGCGCAATGTCGAATTCCCCCTGTGTATAGAATCCGCCATTGGCCTCGGCCACGTCCTGGCGCAACAGTCGATATGTTCCGATCAATTCACCGTCGACGACGCGAATCTTATCCCCTTCGGCTGAAGTTCCACGCCGCACGACGACGAGGTGATCGCAAATGACATCGAAGCGGTCGTAGTCCATCCGGCTCTCTGCCATGTCGCCCATGGGGGTAGCGCCGAGTTCCTCATAGAACACTCTATAGCGCAGCCGCTGGCAGGCCTCGATTTCGACTGGTCCATTGGCCTGGCGCAGAAGAAATTCGCCTTTTTCACTGCGGATGGCTGTAAGCGTCTTCAGCTTGTGTCACTCCCAAGGTCAGATTTGCCACAGACCGTGGGGCAGTGAAAGCTCCGTGTCTTGTCTTTCTCAGGCGACGACTTGTCTCTTCATCAGTCGAGTTATCGCTTCGTCTAGTGCGTCCCGGTCAAATGGCTTGGAAAGATAGCCATCCATCCCGGCAGAAAGGCACGTATCAATGTCTTCACGTTGGGCATTGGCGGTCAGTGCGAGAATTGGCATTCGGGACAGGGAGCGGTCAGATTCCTTGCGGCGAATGCTGCGCGTTGTCTCCAAACCGTCGAGTATCGGCATCTCCACGTCCATGATCACGAGATCGGGTCTCGTACCGTTGGACAGCATCCCCAACACTTCCTCACCATTGCTGGCGGTTGTCACGCTGTAGCCTTCACGTCTCAGCAATGTGCTGGCCAGCAGCATGTTAACGGGGTTGTCTTCTGCCAACAGCACCTGGAGTTGCCGCTTCAGCGGAATGACATTGCGTGGCGGCTGCAGCGCTGCGGTTGGAACGACGGACTCGTCACGCAGTGCTACAAGTCGGAGCAGAGAATGACGACGGAACGGCTTCAGCAGATACCCTGCAAAGTTCTTCGCGAGAAGATCAGCGAACTGGCGGCGTTCCTCGCTCCGGAGCATCAGGAAAACACGCTGCCGGCTGGCATTGCCCATTTCCGGCCAGGCATTATGCAGGATTTCGGCAAACTCACTGTCACACAGAACGGCGGTGCAGGGTACCGCCCCTGTGTCACAGAGCAGGCTGAGGAGCTCGTGGGGGTAGTGCATCATCTGCACTGACGCACCACTATCCTCGAGCGTCTCGCGGATATGGTTCGCTGTGATCGAGGGCGATGCCGCTAGAATGAAGCTTCGGCGCTTGAGTAGGTCCTGGCTCCCGGCCTGGACGGTCTCGGCAGATGGCAGGACAACGTCGAAAGCAGACCCTTCGCCAGGTGTCGAGCGAACAGAAATCGTTCCGTCCATTCCCTCGACTAGGCGCCGCGAGATCGTCAGCCCAAGGCCTGTGCCACCGAAAAGCTGGCGCGTCTCGTCGTTGGCCTGGGTAAATTCTTCGAAGATCCGCTGTTGTTCAACTTCGGACATGCCTATGCCGGAGTCGCTCACCGTGATGACGAGTTCACCAGTGTCGTTCAGCCTGGCGCTGATGCCAACGCCTCCTGATGGCGTAAACTTGATGGCATTTCCGCAAAGATTCAGCAGCACCTGGCGCAACCGCCGCTCGTCACCGCGAACTTGAGACGGAATGCGCATTGATATGAAGCTTGAAATTTCAATGCCTTTGGCATGGGCACGGGGCGCGAGAAGTTCCGTCACGGACTCGATAAGAGCTGCGAGATCGAAAGGCCCCTGTGAAACATCCAAGTTCTGACGTTCTGCAAGAGATGCATCGAGGAGCTCGTCGACGATCGAGAGCAAAGCCCTCGCGGAGGAGTCGGCGGTGCGCGCGTAGTTACGTTGTTCAAGCGTCAGTGGAGTTTCCAGAAGCAGTCCGATCATTCCGAGAATGCCATTCATCGGCGTTCGGATTTCGTGACTGGTGATGGCCAGAAAGCGTGACTTGGCAATGTTGGAAGCTTCTGCTCGCAAATTGGCTTCGTGAAGTGCTTCGGCAGCCGTGGCGAGTTCAACAAGACGCCGTTCCGTGCCTTTGCGCCACGTGAATTGGGCCAGTACCATACCTGCTGAAACCGTGAGACCGATGCCAGCCGTCGCGAGTATGAAAATGGGAGAGACTGAGGGCAGCGCCGCCATGGTGGCGATGCCGGCGAAGAGGAGCACCAATGCAAGGGACGCGATCAGACCGCCATGGTTTGCACCAATGGCCTCGACGGGGCCGGGCATGGCTTGGGGAATTGCGGATTCAGCAAGGTGTTTCATACGCATGGGCCCGAACATGCCATGCGGTGCTTTCAAATGTTTTACACGCGGAAGATCATGGTGAAGGAAGTATGAACAGGTTTCAGGCGGCCGCGATGAAGGCTGAGAGCTTCTGCCGGTAACTGAGGGCTTCAGCGATATGAATGCGCGCGACGTGATCGCGTCGTTCGAGATCGGCAAGCGTGCGCGCAACCCTGAGCACGCGGTGATAGCCGCGCGCCGAGAGCTTCATCGCATCGGCGGCATCCCGCAGTAGGGCGAGGCCCGGTGTATCGGGCTTGGTGATCTCTTCCAGCAATGCTCCATCGGCCTGGGAGTTGGTACGAAGGTCCGGTTTGCCAAGGCTGGCAAAGCGTTGTGCCTGTATCTGGCGTGCGGCGCGCACACGCATTGCCACGTCTTCGCTTGATTCCTTGGGTGGCGGCAGTGTGAGATCTGACGCCTTCACGGCGGCAAGTTCAATCTGGATGTCCATGCGGTCAAGGAGCGGGCCGGAAATGCGGGACTGATAGTCCGCGGCACAGCGCGGTCCATTCCGGCATACATGGCCCGGCTGGCCCGCGAAGCCGCACTTGCAAGGATTCATCGCGGCGACCAACTGAAAGCGCGCTGGATAAGTGATGTGGTAATTGACCCGCGCGACCACGGCCTCACCTGTTTCCATCGGCTGGCGAAGGGATTCGAGGACGCGAGGCTGGAATTCCGGTAACTCATCAAGGAACAGCACGCCATGGTGCGCTAGCGCCATCTCACCCGGCTTGGCTCGCAACCCGCCGCCGACCAGCGATGGCATGGAGGCCGAGTGATGTGGTGCGCGAAACGGTCGCCGACGTGACAACTGACCGTTCGACAATTCTCCGGCAAGCGAGGCGACCATGCTGATGTCCAGCATCTCGCGGGTGTCCAGAGGCGGCAGAATGGATGGCAAACGCTGGGCCAGCATGGACTTGCCTGCGCCCGGAG
>NZ_JBAXGR010000008.1:0-79424 GCF_037139295.1 Aestuariivirga sp. | reverse complement strand
CAGTGGTAGAACGGCAGCTTCCCAAGCTGCATGTCGTGGGTTCGATTCCCATCGCCCGCTCCATTCACGAGCTTCGCCTCTCTGGCGCTTGTATTGCGGGCCTTAGGAACGGTTGGCTGGTTGCGGTTATGTGCCAACTAGCTTCGTCCCAGATAGCGGTTCAACACGTTGCGGGTGACCTGCGCGACCATCTCGTCCTTGCGGGTGAGGCCGATGATCCAGTCGCTGGAGCCGGCATGGAAGACCTCGCCCCTGCCCCTGGCAAAATTCACGATCATGCCGCAACCACGCTTGGTGGCTTCGATCGCGTCTGCATCCTTGCGGCCGGTCAGAACGGATGCCACGTATTCGCCATCCTCGATGCCGAGGAAGCTGCGGCCCGGCAGGATCGTGGAACCTTCCTCGATGGTGGCGGCAATGCCCAGTGCAAGAATCTGAATTCCCTCCGGCGCCAGAGCCGGATCGGCGACGAATGGCAAGCCGCCACGGATTTCATACGGCAGGCCATCAACCTCGTAACCGAATATGCGCGAAGCGCCGCCGAGGATGTCACCATAGTAGAGGCCAGTATTGGCGAAGGCCCAATGCTCCGGCCGGTAGACGGGAAAGCCCTTGGCACCGCGTGGAGAACAGCCTGACCAGCTGGCATAGAGGCCGTGCGTGGCGTTGAGACCGAAACTTGCTGAGCCCGGCCTGCCAATCTCGGGTGCCTCCCAGGATTCGGTTACACGCTCGCGCGGGCCGCTCTTCATGAAGGGATCTTCGTCGCGCGCGATGTATTTGTAGCAGGTTTGCGTGCGGCCTTCGTCGCTGAGCCGGATCTGCCACATGAAGTTGCCGGCGAAGCGGGCGATGCGGCCGCCCCTTTCGACCCAGCTATCGATCGCGTCGCGCATTTCCCACGACCAGTATTCGTCATGGCCGACGAGCGCGATGCAGGCATAGCCTTCGATCAGATGAGGCTGTTCCTGCAGGTCGGTCTGACTGATGATGTCGAGCGCATAGCCCTCTGCCTCGGCCCATGTCACGAAGTGACGTTCGAAGCTGGCCCAGCCGGAGGACATGTATTTCTTGGAATAGCCATTGGCATGGGCCCATTCCATGTGCGGATAGCGCGGCTCGGAGTTGATCGGCGGATCATCCAGCAGCACGGCGCGGGGTGCGTCGGGCGGCAGGCTTACAAAGCCCTTGGCCAGCGGGCGCAGCGTGCTGAGCGTCGGCGAGAAACGGTCTCCACTGGGGCCGCAATAGCCCTGGTAGTGATTGGAGCCACCCCAGTCATTGTAGGCCGTCCATGTGGCCGTGGCGGCGATGAGCAGCAGGCGGCCGCGCTTGTCGATGCCATCACGCGGGCGGACGATGAAGAGATGCTCGTGCGTATCGCCGCCCACACGGGTGCGCAGGATGTAGCCGCCCGAGGGCCAGTCCTGCGGCACGGAAATTTCGAATGACACGGGCCAGCCGCAACCCACGACCGAGCAATCATCCGGCGTATTGCGCCATTCACCCACAAGGCCACCGCGCGAAATGACGGTCACGGGTCTCAATCCATCGCGGATCACTTCGACGTCATAGCGCTTGGCATTTGTGCAGACGCTGACCTGCACCCTCTCACCCGGTGCATAGGAGAGCTTGTCGCAATAACTCCAGATGCGGATCGGCTCTGGCTGTGTTTGGAACGGCCGTTCGGCATAATTGCCAAGAACGGCATCGCGCCGCCAGGCATCATTGCGGTCGCTGCCCGTGCTCATCTCAGCTCGTCGGCGATGGCCTGGAACATCGCATAGGTGAGGTTGTCCAGCGCCTCGTCCGCCGGCACCGGCTGCGAGGACTGCTTCACCGCCACCATGCCGGCATCATAGTCGATGTAAATCCACTGACCATGGATGCCAATGGCGCAGAGCACGTTGGAAGACGGGTCGGGCACATACCATTTTGAACGGTAGCGACCGTCGGGGAAGAGGTTGACCATCTCGCCGCGCGACCAGGCGCCGGCATCGCCCTTGTGCAGGATGTCGTTGACCCATTCCTCAGGAACGATGCGCTGGCCGTTGAAGCGGCCCTTGCCGCGCATCATCTCGCCGAAGCGGGCGAGGTCGCCGAGGCTCACGCAGAGGCCACCAGCGGTGCGTGGCGAGCCATGCCGGTCCACCGTGATGAAGGCATCCTGCGCCATGTGCATCGGCTGCCAGATGAGGCGGGACAGAAGGCTTGCGAAGTTCTCACCCGTCGCGCGTTCGATGATCCAGCCGAGAAGATCGGTGTTGGGCGAGACGTAGTGGAAGCGGCGGCCATGGGGATGATCGCCCTTGGGCAGGCTGGTGACGAAGGCATTGATGCCATCGATGCTCTGGATGGCGCCGGGCGGATTCCAGCCCATGGCAGCACGGTAGCGCGCGACATCACCCTGCGGGTCGAGGTAGTCCTCGACGAAGCGGATGCTCACCGCCATGTCGAGCACGTGGCGCAGCGTGGCATCGGCATAGGCCGAGCCAGCGACCTCCGGCACATAGCGCGAGACAGGCGCTTCAGGATCGAGCTTGCCTTCCTTCACGAGGATGCCGGCGAGTGCCGCCGTGATCGACTTGCTGACGGAGAACACGATATGGCGGGTGTCCGCCGTCTGGTTGATCAGGCGTTCGGCCACCACCTCGCCGTCCTTCAGCACGAGGAAGCCGTCGGTATAGGTTTCCTCCAATGCGGCCTCGGCGCTGCGGCGGCTGCCGGCCCAGACGATGGCGAGACGGGCGAGATCCAGCGCCTTGCCTTGCCGGAGGGGCGCTGGTGGCAGTGCGGTGGGAACCGGGGCCACCGGGATGAGGCTGTCGACATGGCTGAAGCCCCACACGCTGTGGGGGTGCTCGCGCCAGTTCTCCAGTGTTGCCGTCGGCAAAGCGTCCCCCATCGAATCCCCCAAGAAACCGATTTTGACCGACATTAGCATGGGATCAGCCGCCGTCTCCCCCTGCCGAGCCATCGGTTGTGCACAGGGGCCTGCCCCGCGCGGGGCATGAACTCAGGGGTGGTGGCCAATTCAACAATTGTGTATCGTATCACACAATTGTTTACAGAAAGCCACGACCCATGCCGAAGACAATCCCGGTCGACCCGCAGGCCTTCCAACGGGCCGGTGAACTTGCCTTCCCCCGCATTCCGCTGCACGCCTATGCCCGGCCCTTTGGCGCGGAACTGGCGGCGCGGGGTCCGAAGCAGATGACGGATATCCTCCGCCACATGATGCTGGTGCGCGAGTTCGAGACGATGCTCGGCTCCTTCAAGGCCAAGGGGGCCTATGCCGACATCTCCTACCTCTACAAGGGGCCCGCCCATCTCTCTCTTGGCCAGGAGAGTGCGGCCGTCGGCGCGGCGCTGGCGCTGGAGCCTGCCGACCACATTTTCGGCAGCCATCGGAGTCATGGCGAATTCATCGCCAAGGGCCTCTCGGCCATTGCCCGGCTGCAGGACACCGAGTTGGGCCGCATCATGGAAACGCATCGCGGCGGCACGCTGCTGCGCATGGTGGAGGTGCTGCTTCCCGCCACTGCGGTGACCAGCACGGCCGAGAACTTCCTGCTGTTCGGGCTGCTGGCCGAGATATTCATGAAGGCCGATGGCTTCAACGGCGGCATGGGCGGCTCGATGCACGCCTTCTTCACGCCCTTCGGCGCCTATCCCAACAACGCCATCGTCGGGGCCTCGGCCGGCATCGCGACGGGCGCGGCCCTGCGCAAGAAGCTGGCGAACGAGGCTTCCATCACCGTGTCGATGAGCGGCGATGGCTCGACGGGCTGCGGACCGGTGTTCGAGGCCATGAATTTCGCCGCCATGGCACAGTACCGCACGCTATGGACCGATGCGCGCAAGGGCGGCCTGCCGGTGCTGTTCTTCTTCTCCAACAATTTCTATGCCATGGGCGGCCAGACCATTGGCGAGACCATGGGCTGGGACCGGCTGTCGCGCATCGGTGCTGGCATCAATGCAGATGCGCTCCATGCCGAAACAGTTGACGGCACCAACCCGCTGGCCGTGGCCGACGCCGTGGCGCGCAAGCGCACGCTGCTGCTGGACGGCAAGGGCCCTGCCCTTCTCGATGTCGAATGCTACCGCTCTGGCGGCCACTCCACCACCGATGCCAATGCCTATCGCACCCGGGAAGAACTGGCGCTGTGGGAGGCGCAGGACCCGATCGCCAAGTTCGCGACACAGCTCATCGCAGCGGGCGTCATGGACCAGCAGGCCATCGATGCGATGAAGACCGGTGTGGCCGACAGCATCGCCGCCGTGACGCGCGCCGCCGTCGCTGCCGCACCCGTCGACGTGCCCGCAGATCCGACGCTGATTGGCCGGCTGATGTTCTCGCATGAGGAGATCGCCGTTCCTGCAGGCGAAGTGACGTTGCTGGCGCCGGTCGAGACTTCGGCTCGGATCCGCCAGGATGCGAAGAAGTCCCGCAGTGGCATGGGTCCTGACGGGCAGAAGATCTCCGCCATGCGCGCCTTCACCTATCGCGACGGGCTGTTCGAAGCGATCCTGCACCACATGCTACATGACGAGCGCCTGATCGCCTATGGCGAGGAATGCCGCGAATGGGGCGGCGCCTTCGGCGTCTATCGCGGGCTCTCCGATATCCTGCCCTATGAGCGGCTGTTCAATTCGCCGATCTCGGAAGCCGCCATCGTGGCCACCGCGGTGGGCCATGCGCTGGAGGGCGGGCGCACGCTGATCGAGCTGATGTATGGCGACTTCATTGGCCGGGCGGGCGACGAGATCTTCAACCAGATGGCCAAGTGGCAGGCAATGTCGGCTGGCATATTGAAGCTGCCCGTGGTGCTGCGCTGCTCGGTTGGCAGCAAGTATGGCGCACAGCACTCGCAGGACTGGACGGCACTGGTGGCACACATCCCCGGCCTCAAGGTGCTCTATCCGGCAACGCCTTATGACGCGAAGGGACTGATGGCCTCGGCGCTGTCGAGCGAGGACCCGGTGGTGTTCTTCGAAAGCCAGAGACTCTACGACACGGTGGAGACCTTCAGGCCGGAGGGCGTGCCGTCGGACTATTACCGCATTCCCATGGGTGAACCGGATGTGAAGCGCGAAGGCACGCATGCCACCGTGCTGACGATTGGCCCCTCGCTCTACCCTGCCCTTGCAGCCGCGCAGGAACTCGAGGAGACGCATGGGCTGTCGCTCGAGGTGATCGATGCGCGCTCGCTCGTGCCCTTCAACTATGACCCGGTGATCCGCTCCATCGCGAAGACCGGGCACCTGCTGGTGGTGACGGAGGCCTCCGAGCGCGGCTCCTTCGCCATGACGCTCGCTGCCAACCTTACCCGCTTTGCCTTCGGCAGCCTCAAGTCGGCGCCACGCGTGCTGGGCTCGCCCAACTGGATCGTACCGGGGGCGGAGATGGAGACGAGCTATTTCCCGCAAGGAGATGACATCATCGAGATCGTCACTTCGCAGTTCTATCCCGAGAAGCATTCAAACCGTCGCGGCATCCGCAACTGGGATGACCGCGCACTCGCCCGCAACGGCCTTTGAGAAGGAAGAGGACATGAGCACAGACGTCGTCATGCCGCAGCTCGGCAACGAGATCACCGAAGCCCAGATCGACTACTGGTCCCGGAGCCCGGGCGAGAAGATTGAGAAAGGCGAGATGCTGCTCACCATCACCACGCCGAAGCTGACCATGGAGATCGAGGCGCCCGCCTCCGGCGTGCTCCGCGAAATCCGCGTTCCCGCCGACGAGATCGCCAGCGTGGGTGACATTCTCGCCATCATCGACGAAGCCTGATGAGCGACATCACCTTCAAGACGCTGGGTGGCGAGGGACCGGACCTGGTGATGATCCATGGCTTCGGCTCCGACCGCCTGTCCTGGGCGGGCACGTCTCCGGCGCTGATGGAGGTGGCGCGCGTCCACAGCCTCGACCTGCCGGGGCATGGCGACTCGCTGGGCGCGAAAGCAGGCGATGGCAGCCCGTTGACGCTGGCCGAACTGGTGGCTGATGCACTGGACGCCAACGGCATCGAGAAGGCCCATCTGCTGGGCCATTCACTGGGTGGCGGCATCGCCATGGTTATGGCGCTGGGCCAGCCGGAGCGCGTGCTGTCACTTTCGCTGCTGGCGCCCACTGGCCTGGGGCATGGCATCGACCAGAACTTCCTTGCCGACTTTCCTGAACTCGAAACTGCCGAAGACGCAGGCGCCCTGCTACAACGCCTCGTCACCAAGCCGCTGCTGATCAACCGCTTCACCATCGCGCGCGTTCTGGAGCAGCTCCAGCGACCCGGCGCGCGGGAGGCCCTGCGAAGCATTGCCGAGGGCATCGTCATGCAGGAGGCACAGCTTGCTGAATGGGCAGGCCAGATCGCCGCGACGGGCATTCCGCGCCTCGTGATCTTTGGCGGCGCCGACGAAATCAACCCGCCGGATGCTATTTCTCTCGTCAGCTTCGCGGGCCGCATGCTGGTGATCCCCGAGGCGGGGCACCTGCCGCATGTCGAGGCGGCAAAGCAAGTGAATGCGGAGTTGACGGCTTTCATCAAGAACGTGGGCGCCTGAGTCATGGCGAAGCTGCGTCGAAACGCGGGTGCGGCATTGGCGGACGACGCCTCGCTGCGGCTGCGCGCTGCCTGGCTCTACCACGGCTTCGGCCGCACCCAGACGGAGGTGGCGGAGCAACTGGGCATCGGCCGTTCCACGGTGATCCGCCTGCTGGAAGACGCACGCCAGCGCGGCGAGGTGAAAATCACCATCGAGGATCTTTTACCCGATCTCGCCGAGCTTTCGATCCGCCTTGAGCAGGCACTGGGCCTCGACGAGGCGATCGTCGTGCCCTCGGTTGCCGATGGTGCGGGCACTGCGCGCGCTGTTGGGCTGGCCCTCGGGCGCCTGCTGTCCGAGGCAGTTGTCAACGGCATGAGCATCGGCGTGGGCTGGGGCCGCACGCTGACGGCTGCACTCGAAAGCTTCAACCCGCCAAGGCGTGAAGGCGTGAAGGTAATGTCGCTGATGGGTGGTGCGGTCGAGACGCAGTTCACCAACCCTTTCGAATTCGCATGGCGCCTGGCCAGCGCCCTGCGGGCCGAATGCTTCCTGTTCCCCGCCCCACTGGTGGTGGACACTGCCGAGACACAGGCGCGGCTGATGGCGGATGGCAGCATCGCGAGGCTGAGAACCCTTGCGGAGTCCCTCGATCTTGCCGTGGTCAGTGCAGGCGGGCTGGCAGAGCGGTCCGGCTCGCTGGTGCGGCAACTGATCACCGAGGCGGAAGCATCCGAGCTTCTGGCGCAGGGTTGCGTTGCCGACATCATGTGCAACTTCATCGATGGGCAAGGGAGCCTCATCGATCACCCGATCCAGAAGCGGATCATGTCAGTGGGCGTCGACACGCTCAGGGCCTCCCGTCACAAGGTTCTGGCCAGCGGCGGGCGCAACAGGGCGGCGGCCATCCTCGCGGTGGTGCGCAGCATCAACGTCAACACGCTCGTGACAGACGAGCATGCGGCGCGCGCCATTCTGGATCTGGCCTGAGCTAGGCGGCAGCGCGCCTGGGGACTGGCACCTCAGCGGAGGGCAGTAACCGGCCGTCTTGGGGCAACGGTTCATGCGCGGTCCAGCGGGTCAGCGCAGCGGCATGGAGTTCCGGCGCTATGCTTTCGCCTTCATGCCCCTCGACGAGGCCAAGGCCAACCTCCTCATAGACCGAGAGATTGGTGAGATCGGGAATGGGCAGGTTGCCCGTCCGGAACTCGTCCCACATCCGGTCATAAAGGGCCTCAAGGCTCGTCACCAGCAGTGCCTCGTCGAACAGCACGGCGCTGTCACGGTTGGCGCGCGGGCGGCGGCGCAGCTCCGCGGCAGCGCCCGGCACCTGAGCGATGGCGATGGCACGGGCGATGTAGTCGTCGAGATGCGCACAGGCGAGATCCGGCATGCCAGCAGACTTGACGAGCCCAGCACAGACGCGCGCCGCGAAGCCCCGGCCCTCCAGCGTCAGCACGGGCGTTCCCATCCACATGGCGTCAGACGCCGTGGTGTGGGCGCCGTATGGGAAGGTGTCGAGGAACAGGTCAGCCAGCGCATAGCGCGCGAGGTGCTGCGGATTGGGGCGTTTCGGCGCGAAGCACAGGCGTTCAGGCGCCACGCCTGCGGCGGCTGCCATCTCACGCAGCCGCGCATTGGCCTCCGTCGAGGAGTCGAGCAGCCACAGCACGCTGCCCTCGGTTGCCGCCAGGATTTTCATCCAGGCACCAAACACCTGTGGCGTGATCTTCTGCGCACCATTGAGGCAGCAGAACACGAAGCCCATGTCCGGCAGGCCTTCGGCACTGCGCTGCGGCGGTTCTGGCGCGACAAGCCGCTTGCGGTCATTGGGCTGGTAGCAAGGAAGCCGCAGCACGCGCTCGGTGAAGAACTTCTCGTGCCCCTCCAGCACCACATGGCCATCGGCGATCATGTAGTGGTGATAGGGCGTGCCCATGGTGCCGGGAAAGCCGAACCAATTGGCCGCGATGGGGGCCGGCCGACGGGCGAAGACAGCGGTGCGGGCATCGCGCGTGTAGCCGTTCACATCAACCAGGATATCGATGCCATCGGCTGCGATGCGCGCCGCAGCGGCATCGTCCGACAGGCTGGAAATATCCGTCCAGTGATCAACTGCGGAGCGGATGCGCTCACGCGTGCCGTCCTCGCGCGGGATGCCGCAGTAATAGGCGTGGACCTCGAAGCGGCTGCGGTCATGGAGCTCCATCACCTCGCAGAGCCCGAAGCCCACGGCATGCTCGCGCAGGTCGGAGGAGACGTAGCCGATCTTGAGACGCGCTGGACGCTCCGACGGCCGTGCAGAATGGTCATGCACATGGGGTGGCCGGGCGATTGACTGGCGCGCATAGGCGGCATTGCGAGCCAGCTGGAACACCGGATCGTCAAACATCACGGCGGTGGAGAGCGGCGAGATGTGGGCGAGAAGCTGCCGTGCCTCCACCCCATCCCAGCCTTGCACCACCGGCCACTTGCACTGCCTCTGGCGCAGCGCGATCCAGTGCTGGATGGCCTGAGCCTGGCTAGGCGAGAGATCGATCGCCTGGCGCAGGGCATCCTCAGCGGGCGCATCGGCATGGTTGAATTCGAGCACGCGGCCCAGCTGGTGCAGCGCCATCACCTTGTGGCGCAGCGTTGTGCCATTGACCGCAGGAAGCCGGTTCACGAGGGCAAGCCACTGGCTCACCGCATCGCCCGTCTGACCAATGTCCTCCAGCGCGCGGCCGAGGTTGATGTAGGAGGGGTGGAAGCCCGGATCTATCCTCAGCGCATCGCGCAGCGCATTGATGGCGGCATAGGCATCTCCGCCGCGCTGGGCCACCACCGCCATGTTGAAATGTGCCGCCGCAAGGTTTTGGTCGTCCGGATTGAGGGCAACCCAGCGCTTGTAGAGCTCGGCGGCCGCCAGTGCTCCTTCGGTCTTTTCGATGATGTCAGCGTCACGGAACAGTGTGGCGATGGAGGATGACAAGGCGCGTTGATCTCCGGCTTATGCGTTGGAGGCGATGATGAGGGCGGTGAGCTGGTCGGAGCTCATCAGCCCGATCTGCGAGGTGGTGAAGGCATTGGCCTGGGTGCTGGACAGTGCCGCGATCTGGTCCGTGGTGATGCCGGCGATGGCCGAGACGGCGAGCGACGGGATGCCGGTGGTCTCGTTCAGCGACGCGAAGTTGGTGGTGCTGAGGACCGCGACCTGGGCAGATGTCAGGGCGCCCGCCTGCGTGGCGTTCAGGCCCGAGAAAATCGCGGTGTCGAGGCTGTCCAGCGCGGCGGGCGTGATGGCGCGGAACTGGCTGGCATCGAGCGAGCCGATCTGCGTGGTGGTGAAGCGGTCGAGGGCCGTCGAGGTGAGGCCGCCGATCTGCGCCGTCGAGAGGGACGACGCAGTGAGCACCGTCAACTGTGCGGTATCAAGCGCATTGAGCTGGGTCGAGGTGAACCCACGGAGCTGCGTGGACGCAAGCTGGCCCAGCTGCGTATCCGAGAAGTCGGTGATCTCGGTCGTGGTCAGGCCCCCGAGCTGGGTCGCCGTCACGGCGCCGAGCTGCGTGGTGTTCCAGGCCTGGATATCGGTCGAGCCGAAGGCGGAGAGCGAGCCCGCCGTCACGGCGCCGATCTGTGCAGCCGACAGCGACTGCACCTGTGTGCTGGAGAGGTTGCCCGCCGCCGTGGTATCGAGGCCCGCCACCTGCTGTGTGGAGAGAGAGGCAACGTCGAGCGCCTGCAGATAGGTGCTGGACAGGCCGCTCAGCTGGGTTGCGCTGAGGCCGCGGAGCTGGGTGGAGGTGAGGCTCGACAGCTGGGTGGTCGAGAAGTCCTCGACTTCCGTGGCTGCGATGCCGACGAACTGCTGCGAGGTGATCGCGCCAAGCTGCGTTGTCGACCAGCCCTGCAGTTCTGTGGAGCTGAGCGCCGAGAGGCCGGTGGCAGAGAGCACGGCGATCTGTGCGGTGGTGAGCGACTGAGCCTGGGTAGTGGTCAGCGCATCAATCGCCGTCGAGTTCATCGCCCGGACCTGCGCCGTCGACAGGTCGGCAACGTTCAGCGCGTTCAGCTGGGTTGTGCCGAGATTGTTGATTTGGGTTGAGGTGAGGCCACGGACCTGGGTCGAGGTCAGCTGACCCAGCTGCGTATCCGAGAAATTGGCAAGTGCCGTGGTGGTGAGCTGCGACATCTGGCGCGTGGTGATGGCGCCGAGCTGGGTCGTGCTCCAGGCCTGCAGATCGGTGCTGGCGACGCCGCCCAGACCGGTGGCCGTCAGCGCGGCGATCTGCGTGACGGTGAAGCCCTGCGCCTGAGTGGAGGTGAGGCTGCCGATGGCGGTTGTCGTGAAGCCGGTCACCTGCGCGGCGGAGAGGCTGGCGACGTCCAACGCGTTGAGCTGGGTGGTGCCGAGATTGTTGATTTGGGTCGAGGTGAGGCCGCGGATCTGGGCGGAGGTCAACTGGCCCAGCTGCGTGTCCGAGAAATCAGCGATGCCAGTGGTTGTCAGGCCAGCCATCTGCTGGGATGTGATGGCGCCAAGCTGCGTCGTCGACCATGCCTGTATATCGGTCGAAGCGAGCGCCTCGAGGCCGCCGGCGCTGAGCACCCCGATCTGCAGCGAACCAAGGGCCTGGGCCTGTGTGCTGGACAGCGTGCCGATCGCCGTGGAGCTCATGTTGCGGATCTGTGACACAGAGAGATCCGTGACGTTCAGCGCGTTCAGCTGCGTGCTGGCAAGGCCGTTAAGCTGGGTGGAGGTGAGACCCTTCACCTGGGTGGCGCTCAGCTGGCCGAGCTGGGTATCCGAGAAGTCGGCGAGTGCGGTGGTGGTGAGGCCCGCCAGCTGCTGCGAGGTGATGGCGCCAAGCTGGGTGGTGCTCCAGCCCTGGACGTCGGTGGAGGTCAGCGCATCCATGCCGGTGACCGACATGGCCGCGATCTGCGCGGTGGTCAGCGCCTGCGCCTGGGTGTCCGTCAGCGCGTCTATGGCGGTGGAGCTCATGCCGCGGATCTGCGTGGCCGACAGTGCTGTGACGTCGATGGCGTTGAGCTGGGTCGTGGCAAGGTTGTTGAGTTGCAGCGTGGTCAGGCCGCGCAACTGCGTCGAAGTCATCTGGCCAAGCTGCGTGTCGGAGAAGTCGGCGAGTGCCGTGGTCGTGAGCCCACCCAGTTGCTGCGAGGTGAGGGCTCCGAGCTGCGTGGTGGACCAGCCCTGGATTTCGGTCGAGCTCAAGGCTTCAACACCCGGGGCGGAGAGAACCGCGATCTGCGAGACGGTGAGTGCCTGCGCCTGGGTGGTCGACAGCGCATCGACCGCTGTCGATGTCATGCCGCGAACCTGGGTGGCGGAGAGATCGGCGATGTTGAGCGCGTTGAGCTGGGTGGTGGCGAGGATGTTGAGCTGGCTCGTCGTTAGGCCACGCACCTGGGTGGAGGTGAGCTGACCCAGCTGCGTATCTGAGAAGTCGGCGAGCGCCGTGGTGGTGAGGCCTGCCAGCTGACGCGAGGTGATGGCACCCAGCTGCGTGGTGTTCCATGCCTGGACATCGGTCGATTCAAGCGCTTCCACCGCATAGGCCTGCAGGAGGCCGATCTGCCCGGTGGTGAGTGCCGCTGCCTGCGTGTCGGCGAGATTGGTGATGCTCGCTGCGATCAGCGACTTGATGGCGGTGGTGGAGATCGCCTGCACCTGGTTGGTGTCGAGCGTGGTGAGGTCGGTTGTCTCCATCGCATTGATCTGCGAGGCAGTGAGGGCCGAGACCTGCGTTGTGCTGAGTGCTGCCACATCGGTCGTCGACAGGGCCCTGATGGCCGTGGTGCTCAGGGTGGCGATCTGCCTTGTGGTCAGCGACGAAACGATCGACATAGATGGGCTCCCGCTGGGTGGAGCTGCTCGCACCCCCAATCAACCTCACGATCCGCATGGAAGACATTGCCGCCGCAACCCTGCGCGAGACTTGCACAGTGCTCAAATGGTCAGGGACAGGACGGGGGTGGCGGCGGCATCATGCCCGGGAGCCATGATAGCTCACCTTCCGCAGTGTTGATGTTAGCGACGGAATCCTAACGAGGGCTTAAGCGGAAACTCAGACGTCGAGGTTTGCTACACTCAGCGCGTTTTCACGGATGAAGTCGCGGCGCGGCTCCACCACGTCACCCATCAGCTTGGTGAAGATATCATCCGCCTCATCGAGCTCGGAGACCTTCACGCGCAGCAGCGTGCGCACGTTCGGATCGAGCGTGGTTTCCCACAACTGCTCGGGGTTCATTTCGCCGAGACCCTTGTAGCGCTGCATGGTGATGCCCTTGCGGCCGAAGGCAAAAACGGCATCGAGCAGCGAGGTGGGCCCGAAGATCACTGTCTCGCCATCCTTGCGACGAAGCTTGGCGGGCTTCTGGTAGATTTCCTGAAGATGCGCCGACTTGCGGTCAAGCCGCAGCGCATCGGCGGAGCCGATGAGCTTGCCGTCGAGCGTCCAGGCTTCCTTCACACCGCGCACTTCGCGCATGAAGCTCATGCCGCCGTCGGGTGTGGGTTCGCCCACCCAGCCGCGTTCGGTTTCATCGGCGATGACGTCGAGGCGCCGCGCGATGTAGGCGGCTGCATCGGCAGCGCGTTCATTGCTGGACAGCACTTCCGGGTTCAGCACGCCGGCGATCGCGGCCTGCTCGATCAGCGGGCGCGGATAGCGCGCATGTAGCGCGTCGAGTGCGGCGCGCACCGAGAGCGCCTCCTCGACGATGGTGCGCAGGTCCTGGCCGGCACGCTCCGGGCCATCGGCCAGCACCAGTGTGGTGTTCTCGAGGCCGGTATCGACCAGATAATCTTCCAGCGCCTTGCCGTCCTTCAGGTATTGCTCGGAGGAGCCGCGCTTCACCTTGTAGAGCGGCGGCTGCGCGATATAGAGGTGGCCGCGCTCGATCACCTCCGGCATCTGCCGATAGAAGAAGGTGAGCAGTAGCGTGCGGATGTGGGCGCCGTCGACGTCGGCGTCGGTCATGATGATGATCTTGTGGTAGCGCAGCTTCGCGATGTTGAATTCTTCGCGCCCGATGCCGGTGCCGAGTGCGGTAATCAGTGTGCCGATTTCGGCCGATCCCAGCATCTTGTCGAAGCGTGCGCGCTCGACGTTGAGGATCTTGCCGCGCAGCGGCAGCACGGCCTGGTTCTCGCGGTGGCGCGCCTGCTTGGCGGAACCGCCGGCCGAGTCACCCTCGACGATGAAGATTTCCGACTTGGACGGATCGCGCTCCTGGCAGTCGGCGAGCTTGCCGGGGAGCGAGGAGATATCGAGCGCGCCCTTGCGCCGGGTGAGCTCGCGTGCCTTGCGCGCGGCTTCACGTGCCGCGGCGGCCTCGACCACCTTGGAGACGATGGCACGGGCCTCCGAGGGATGCTCTTCAAACCACGCGCCCAGCTGCTCGTTGACGAGATTCTCGACCACGGGGCGAACCTCGGAGGAGACGAGCTTGTCCTTGGTCTGCGACGAGAACTTGGGGTCGGGCACCTTGACGGAGAGGACACAGGTCAGTGCCTCGCGCGCGTCGTCGCCCGTCAGCTGCACCTTCTCCTTCTTGGCGATGCCGCTGTCATTGGCATAGTTGTTGACGACACGCGTCAGCGCACCGCGGAAGCCCGCGAGATGGGTGCCGCCGTCGCGTTGCGGAATGTTGTTGGTGAAGGACAGCACGTTCTCATGGTAGCTGTCATTCCACCACAGCGCGCAGTCGACGGTGATGCCGTCCTTTTCGCCATGGATCATGATCGGCTCAGGCAGCACCGCCTGCTTGGTGCGGTCGAGGTAGCGCACGAAGGCCGCGATGCCGCCCTCGTAGAACAGCTCGATCACCTTGTCCTCCACGCCGCGCTTGTCAGTGAGGATGATGCGCACGCCGGAGTTCAGGAAGGCCAGCTCGCGCAGCCGATGCTCGAGGGTGCCCAGATCGAACTCGGTCTTGGTGAAGGTGTCGGTGGAAGGCAGGAAGGTCACTTCCGTGCCGCGCCGGCCGGGTGCCGCGCCCACCACCTTCAGCGGCGCATCGGGTTCGCCGTGGGTGAAGCTCATGAAGTGCTCTTTGTCATCGCGGAAGATGGTGAGCTTGAGCTTCACCGAGAGCGCGTTGACGACCGAGACGCCGACGCCATGAAGGCCGCCCGATACCTTGTAGGAATTCTGGTCGAACTTACCGCCGGCGTGCAGCTGGGTCATGATGACCTCGGCTGCCGAGACGCCTTCGGATGAGTGAATGTCGGTGGGGATGCCGCGGCCGTTGTCGGTGACGGTGCAGGAGCCATCGGCGTTGAGCGTCACGGTAACATGCGTGGCGTGGCCGGCAAGCGCCTCGTCGATGGCGTTGTCGACGACTTCATAGACCATGTGGTGGAGGCCCGAGCCATCGTCCGTGTCGCCGATATACATGCCCGGGCGCTTGCGGACTGCGTCGAGGCCCTTCAGGACCTTGATCGAGTCGGCGTCATAGGTGCCATTGCCGTTACCGGTGTTCTCAACGTCTGACATCAGTCTTCCATCGCTTGCGAGATGCGGCCGTCTTCCACATGGAAGATCACCCCCGTCTCAACCATCGCTTCGAACAGCTGGGCGTCTGTTCCCGTCATCCAGCTCTGTGACCCGAGGGCCGACAGAGCCTCCAGCAAACTCTTGCGCCGCGCCCGGTCGAGGTGGGCTGCCACCTCGTCGAGCAACAGGATCGGCGCTACGCCAGCACCTGCCTTCACAGCCCGTGCCTGGGCCAGCACGAGGCCGATCAGCAGGGCCTTCTGTTCGCCCGTGGAGCACTGCCCCGCGGCCATCCGCTTGGGCCCGTGAACCACCTCAAGATCGCTGCGGTGGGGGCCCCGGAGGGTGCGTCCTGCCGCCCGGTCCAGCCCCCGCGAATCGCGTAAAATCTTACGATATTCGTCCTCGACTTGCACGGCTGGTTTCTGGGCAACCAGGGCCTCGATCTCGCCTTCGACGGACACGTCCGCCCACGGGAAACTGCTGGTCTCCCGGCCCTCCCCTATATGGGTCTGGAGGGCCTCCAATCCAACCAGACGGGCGGCTGAAATCGCCACTGCGGCCTCCGCCATATGCGCCTCGAGGCTCGACAGCCAGGCGGCATCAGGCCGTGTCTCCTCCAACAGCAGGTTGCGCTCGCGCATCACCTTCTCGAACACCGTGATGCGGGATCCATGCTCGGGGTCGAAGGCCGTCACCATCCGGTCGAGGAAGCGGCGGCGGTCGGAGCCCGGCCCGGCGAACAGCCGGTCCTGGGCGGGGGTGAGCCACAGGAGCCGCATGGTGTCGCCAAGGGCGCCAGATCCCCTTTGCGCCTCACCGTCGATCACCACCTGGCGGCTGCCGCCCTCGCCCGCATCAGGTTGACCGCTCCAGGCGGTGCCGAGGCTCACGGGGCCATGCTCGGCCTCCACCTCCGCTGCGATGGCCCAGGAGCCTGATCCGCCCTGCCGGGGCAACTCATCGAAGGTGACGCCACGCAACCCGCGGCCGGGCGCCAGCAACGAAATGGCTTCGAGGATGTTGGTCTTGCCCGCGCCATTGGCCCCAGTCAGCGCCACCAGCTGCGCCCCCGTGTCGAGGCGCAGGGACGCATAGTTGCGGAATTCCGTCAGCGTCAGCCGACGGATGGCGAGGGTCGGTGAATCGGTCACAAACGAGGCTTACACCCGCATGGGCATGAGCACATAGAGGGCCTGCTCATCCGTCGGGTCACGCACGATGGTGGGCGAGCCGGCATCCGCCAGCTGCAGCTCCATGGCGTCCGACTTCATCTGGCCCGCCACATCCATCAGGTAGCGCGAGTTGAAGCCGATCTCGAGCGGATCGGCGTCATAGGAACAAGCCACCTCTTCCTCGGCGGAGCCCGAATCCGGGTTGTTGACGGTGAGGATCACCTTGTTGCCGCCAATGGCCAGCTTCACCGCGCGGCCCTTTTCCTGCGAGATGGTGGACACGCGGTCCACCGCCTGAGCGAAGGTCTTGGTGTCGAGCTCCAGCTTCTTGTCGTTGTTGCGCGGGATGACGCGCTCATAATCCGGGAAGGTGCCGTCGATGAGCTTCGACGTGAGCACCAGGTCGCCCGCCGCGAAGCGCACCTTGGCGGCAGAGAGCGAGACTTCGACAGCACCATCGACGCCTTCGAACAGCTTCACGACTTCCAGCACCGTCTTTCGGGGAATGATGACGCCCGGCATGTTCTTGGCCCCGTCAGGACGCGGGATCTGCGCCTGGGCGAGGCGGTGGCCGTCGGTCGCCACTGCGCGCAGCAGGCCGCCCGCCGCGACGTCATGGAAATAGATGCCGTTGAGATAGTAGCGTGTTTCCTCGGTCGAGATCGCAAAGCGCGTCTTCTCGATGAGGCCCCGAAGCTCGGTGGCGGCGATGGCAAAGTGGTTGGGGAAGTCGCCCGCCGCGAGATCGGGGAAATCCTCATGTGGCAGCGCCTGCAGCGCGAAACGTGAACGGCCGGCGAAGATCGACACCCTCTGGCCGTCGCCCGCCTGCTCGAGTTCGAGCTGGGCGCCGTCGGGAAGCTTGCGCACGATGTCATAGAGCATGTGCGCGGGCACGGTGGTGGCCCCGGACTTCGAAACCTCCGCAGGCACGCTTTCGACGATCTCGATATCGAGGTCGGTGGCCGTCAGCTTCAGCTGGCCGTCGCCCGCCTGGAGCAACACGTTGGACAGGATGGGAATGGTATTCCGGCGTTCGACGACGCTCTGCACATGGGTGAGCGCCTTGAGGAAAGCTGACCTTTCGATCGTGACACGCATGAGCCGGTAATCCCTCGTCCTGTGGTTTCCGGCCATTCGCCGGGCCGGAAACTTTGGCGCGGAAACCGCGCCAATTCAAGGGTTATCGGCGGTTTTTCAGCCCTGTTCGACGAGCCGGATGAGGAGGGCCACCTCGCGGGCGAGCTTGTCGTCCGTCTTGATCTGGTCCTCGATCTTGCGCACGGCGTGCAGCACCGTCGAATGGTCCCTGCCACCGAAGCGGCGGCCGATCTCGGGCAGCGACCGGGCGGTCATCTTCTTGGCCAGATACATGCCGATCTGGCGGGGAACCACCACGCTCCGCGCCCGGCGGGGCGACAGCAGGTCGGTGCGGCCCACGTTGAAGTGGCGGCCGACGATCTTCAGGATGTCGTCGATCTTGATGCGCGAACCATCTGGGCTGGACTGCATGTCGCGCAGCACCAGTGAGGCAAGATCAAGCGTCACGGCGGCATTGTTGAACTGCTGGTAGGCGGTGATGCGGTTCAGGGCGCCTTCCAGTTCGCGGCCCGTGCCGGTCACCCGGTTGGCGATGAATTCCAGCACCTCGTCAGGGATCAGGATCGAGGGGTCGCGCTTCTGCATCGTCTCGTAGCGGCTCTGCAGAATGCGGCGGCGGGTTTCGAGATCTGGCATCTCGATGTCAACGACGAGGCCTCCCATCAGGCGCGAGCGCATGCGCTGGTCGATCGAGTCAAGCTGCGAGGGCGGCACGTCGGCGGCCACAATCACCTGCCGGCGCGAGTCCACGAGGCCGTTGAAGGCATTGCAGAACTCCTGCTGCATGGTCTTGCCCTGCAGGAACTGGAAATCGTCGATCAGGAGAACATCCACCGCGGCGAACTGGTCCTTGAAGGCCAGGGTGTCACGCTGGCGGAGCGCCATCACGAAATTGATCATGAAGCGTTCGGCGGTGAGGACCATCACGCGGCGGTCCGGGCGCTTTTCCTTCACGCGGTGGGCGACGGCGGAAAGCAGATGCGTCTTGCCCAGCCCCGAGCCTGCATGAACGAACAGCGGGTTGAAGGTGACGGCAGCGCCGGGGGCGGCATCCGCCACGCGGCACATCGCGGCATGGGCCAGCTGATTGGATGAACCCACCATGAAGGTCTCGAAGGTCTGGTTGGGATCAAGTTGCGGCCCGCGTTCGGCGGCGGCCACGGCCTGAGCCTGGGCAACCACCGAGGGCTGCGGATGCGGTGCGGCCGCGGAATGCGGCGCATGAGAGCCATTTTCATCCGACGCGGCGCGCTGGGCAACGCCGGCCCGCATACGCACGCGCACATGAATGGTATCAAATTGGCCGAGTTCGGCCTCGCTGATCTTGTGCAGCTTGGAGACGTAATGGGTCTCGATCCAGGATTTCAGGAAGCGGGTGGGAACGGAAACGATCAGGCGGCCCTGCTCGAACTCTTCGAGCTCCATGCGGGCGAACCACGAAGTGTAGAGATCTTCACCAAGTTCAGCACGCAGCCGAAGCGCAACACGATCCCACCTCGTTTTCACGTCCGTCAAAACAGTCATTCTCTTCCGCATCCCTTCGCGCGCATTCTGCGGCGCGCATCATCATTGCGACTGAGCCGATGGCCCAACCGTCTCTCATTCCCTGTGATCGCCGCCGACTAGAAGTCAGCGCACGCCGGGACGAAGGCCGAAATTTCCGAAGTGTTCATCACATGCCCCTGCCGTAGCACTCATTTGAGCCGGTGCAGTCGTTGCGCTTTGTCATGTGCCCCCAAGCCCCACCTGCAAAGCGCTCACTCACCAAGCCCTCACTTATACACAATATCCATCCGCTTGGACGAAGACCGCCCAGCAAACGCCAGAACTGAACGCTGTCAGAACCGATGGGCGCAACAGGCCCTGGTTCTGCTGTTGTGTTGCAGGCGAGTGGCCATTTGGCCCGCCCACGAAGGAGAACTTACAAAAGCGCTCGCCGCTCAAGCAACCTGATTCAGGAAACGCTCCGTACACGGAAGTGGCTTGACGGCATTCCGGCTGCAAAGCTTTCCGGTGAGTCAAACCTAACACCCTGAGACTCTTCCACTTTTGCGGAGGCACTTGAGTGGGCAAGCGCGCGACGGCGTGCATCATTAGTGACACGGAGTCGGGAGCCTGCCGTCAGCATGGCGCGAGGTTTATGGCACCCTTCACGAGGCTGGTTGATAAACCGTTGATTCAGCGTCAAGAATTCTGCGCGAGACGTTCCGTATCCGGACAAATACGGTGACTGTGGAAAAGCCTAAAATGCCGGACGCAAAACAAAAAACGCCGGACAAAGTCTGTCCGGCGTCGACCGAAATATGCAGTCCTGCGGAGGCAGAACGACCGTTATCAGGCCTTGAGCGACTTCACTCGTGCGGCCAGGCGCGACACCTTGCGCGATGCGGTGTTCTTGTGGAGGATGCCCTTCTGGGCGCCACGCATCAGCTCGGGCTGGGCGGCCTGCAGGGCAGCGGCAGCTTCCGCCTGGTTGCCGGAGGCGATTGCCTCCTCGACCTTGCGCACGAAGGTGCGCATGCGGCTGACGCGGTTCTTGTTGATCTCGGTGCGACGGGCGGAGACGCGGGTGGCCTTCTTCGCCGATTTCGTATTGGCCATTTGGCTTTAGATCCTGCTTCAGAAAATTCGTTTGATCGGCTTTCCAAGACTTCGCGCCGTCATGCCACTGGCAGACGGCCCGTCTTTCCGGCCCATCGGGATTGCGGGCTTATAGAGAGGCCGCGCGCGTCCGTCAATGGCTTCGAGAAGTGTCCGGAACCTCAGGGTTTTTCCCACTTTTTGCTCTTTTCCGAACGGAAGAAGGCATCGAGGATCTTCATGTTCTGGATGGCGTCCTCCACGCCCCAGAAGGGCTTCTGCTTCTGGCGGATGACGCGGCCGAAGGCCTCCGCCTGCAGCTGGTACTGGTCAGAGACCGGAAGCGACGTCCATTCCCCCTCGTTCATCTCCATGCCCTGCACGAAATAGCGGTTGGGCTGGTCAGGCGGCGCGTTGAAGGGAATCTCGATCTCGATCCGGCCCTTGGTGCCCATGATGTTGACGCGCTGATAGGGCGCCAGCTGGGTGGAGACGGTGAAGGACAGGTGCCGGCCCTGGCCGAAGTCGGCAAGGCCGCCGGCGATGCGGTCGGTGCCGAACTTGGGGTCGCGGTCGAAGGTGCCGACAACGCGCGTCGGTTCGCCATCGAAGATGAAGCGCGAGACCGTGATCGGATAGCAGCCGATGTCCAAGAGGCCGCCGCCGCCAATGTCAGCCTTGTTGCGCACGTTCTTCGGGTCGCGGTTGAAATAGGAGAACAGCACCTGGATGGCGCGCACGTCACCGATTTTCTTCTTCTTCACCAGGTCGCGCGCGGCGAGCCACTGCGTGGCGTGGCGCACCATGAAGGCTTCCGCCACGAAGACGTTCTTGATCTTCTTGAGCTGCATCGCCTCCTTCGCCGTGATGGCGATGGGCTTCTCGCACAGCACGTGCTTGCCGGCCTTCGCTGCGGCGAGCGTGAGAGGTACATGCAGATGGTTCGGCAGCGGGTTGTAGACGGCCTCGATCTCGGGGTCGGCCAGCATCTCCTCGTAGGAGCCATAGGCCTTGGGAATGCCCAGTTTTCCAGCCCATTCCTGTGCTGTCTTCTTGTTGCGCGAGGAGATCGCGACGATGTCGATGTCCTTCGACTTCAGCATGCCCGGAATGACCTTGGCCACGCCGATGTTCGCCGTCGAGATGATGCCCCACTTCACGGGTTTCATGTGTCAGCCCTTCCCTGTTCAGGCGAGCATCTTTAGTCCGGCGCGATCCATGTTGGAAGTGCGCGCGAGCGCTGCGGCAAGATAATCGCGCGTCAGCGCGCGTGGCGCCTCGGGGTTGGCCGGCTTGCCGGTCAGCGCATAGCGCAGCCACAGACCGTCGATCATCGCGGCGATGCCTTCCGCCAGGCGGAGCGCGTCTGCCTCGTTGACGATGCGGCGCAGGTCATGGAGCAGGCTGCTCCTGAGGCGGCGGTGATAGAGCGAAAGGATGTTCATCAGCCGTGGCGATTGGCGGGCATTGCCATAAAGCGCCAGCCAGGCGCTGAACACCTGCTCGTCGAACTGCGCATCACCGAAGCAGGCATCGATGATGGCGCGGATGCGCGCGGTGGGCTCGGTGGTGCGCGACAGCCGCGCCACGGCATCGGCACGCAGTTCCGCCAGCAGGTGGCGCATGGTGGCGAAGAGCAGCTCGTCCTTGTCCTTGAAGTAGTGGTGCACCATGCCGGCCGAAATCCCGGCCTGGGCAGCAATGCGCGCTACGGTGGCATTGGCGAAGCCGTGCTCATGGATGGCGGCAATCGCCGCCTCCACCAGCTGCTTTCGCCTGATCGGCGCCATTCCGAGCTTCGGCATCCCGCCCTCCGCGGGAAAACTGTCGTTTTTTATTGGTCAGCTGTCCAATGAAAACTTGCCGAGGGCGTGGAACCTGAATTACTCTTCTCTCCAAGCCGCGGTCTGCCGACAAGGACCGGGCGAACAGGGAGCTAATTATGAAGTCATTCATCAAGAGTGTGGCGGCGGCTGCCGTCATTGGCGTGGCCATGACCTCCACGGCCTTCGCCGCCGATCCGGCCAGCTGCAAGGCCGTGCGCTTTGCCGATGTGGGCTGGACCGACATCCAGGTCACCACCGGTGCCACCTCGGTGGTCCTCGAGGCGCTGGGCTATGAGCCGCAGGTGTCCACACTCTCTGTGCCGGTCACCATGGCCTCGCTCAAGAACAAGGACATCGACGTGTTCCTGGGTAACTGGATGCCGTCCATGACCGCCGACATCAAGGCCTACCTCGATGACAAGTCGATCGAGCAGGTGGCCGCCAACCTTGAGGGCGCGGGCTATGGCCTTGTCGTCCCGCAGTATGTGGCGGACGCCGGCGTGAAGTCGCTTGGCGACCTCGGCGCCAATGCCGACAAGTTCAGCGGCAAGATCTTCGGCATTGAAGCCGGCAACGACGGCAACCGCATCATCCAGACGATGATCGACGATCCGAAGAACAATCTGAAGGGCTTCACGCTGGTCGAAAGCTCCGAGGCGGGCATGTTGACCGAGGCCGAGAAGGCCATGAAGGACAACCAGTGGATCGTCTTCCTCGGCTGGACGCCGCATCCGGTCATGGGCGAAATGAAAATCGCCTATCTCGACGGCATGGGTGACTCGGGCTTCGGCGCCGCAACGGTCTACACCATTGCCCGCGCGGGCTACACCACAGAGTGCCCGAATGTCGGCGCGCTCCTGAAGAACCTCAAGTTCGACCTCGCCATGGAAGGCGCCATGATGGACCCGGTGCTGAAGAACAGTGCTGATCCGAAGGAAACCGCCAAGGCATGGCTGAAGGCCAACCCCGATGTGGTGAAGCCCTGGCTGCAGGGCGTCACGACCTTCGACGGCGGTGACGCAGCCGCCGCGGTCGACGCCGCGCTGAAGGGCTAAGAAACGACGAGCAAGCCCGGGAGACACCTCCCGGGCTTCTTCTTTTCCTTTTCGGCCAAGACATGCCAGACTGAACGCGGCAGCATAGCCAGCGCAGGTCGCTCTCGGGGGAGGGGCAGATGGATCCCGTCACCACTTTCATCCGGTCATGGAAATTGCCGGTCGGCCCATGGGGCAAGACCGCCATCGACTTCATCGTCACCTATTTCCAGTGGCTCTTCGATGGGCTCAAGATTTCACTCAACTTCGTCGTCGAGAACACCACATGGGCGCTGCTGGCAATCCCGGCGGTGCTGCTCGCCGTACTGATCGCGGCCTTTGCCTACTGGCTGCAGAAGTCCTGGAAGCTGGCGCTCGGTGTGTTCATCGGTCTCCTGTTCATCATCAACCAGGGCCTGTGGAAGGAAACGGTGCAGACCCTGGTGCTCGTTGTTGGCGCCACCGCGCTGTCGATGGCGATCGGCGTGCCGCTCGGCATCTGGGCTGCGCACAAGCGGCAGGTCTGGCGTGTCACCCAGCCGGTCCTTGACCTGATGCAGACCATGCCGACCTTCGTGTACCTGATCCCCATCCTCATCCTGTTCGGCCTTGGTGCGGCACCCGCCCTCATCGTCACCTTCATCTTCGCCATGCCGGCGCCGGTCCGGATGACCTATCTCGGCATCACCTCCATTCCCACACCGATGATCGAGGCGGGCGAGGCCTTCGGCGCCACCAAGCGGCAATTGCTGTGGAAGGTGGAGCTGCCGGCCGCCATGCCGTCGATCATGGCGGGCCTCACGCAGTGCATCATGCTGTCGCTCTCCATGGTGGTCTTCGCCACGCTGATTGGTGCCCCCAGCCTCGGCAACCCGGTGTTCAAGGCGCTGTCCAACCGCAACATCCCGCTGGGCATCGAGGCGGGCCTCGCCATCGTGGTGCTGGCCATCATCCTCGACCGCATGCTTGCCGTGAAGACGGGGGCCAAGAAATGACCGCCTCCATCGAGTTCAGGAACGTTGACATCATCTTCGGCGACAAGACCGAGGAGGCGCTGAAGCTTGCCCATGGCGGTGTCGACCGATCCGAAATCCTCAAGCGTACCGGCGCCGTGCTCGGCGCAACGCAAGCCAACCTGACGGTGAACGAGGGCGAAATCAGCGTGCTGATGGGGCTTTCGGGCTCCGGCAAGTCAACGCTGCTGCGCGCCGTCAACGGCCTCAACAAGGTGACGGGCGGCGAGGTGCTGGTGAAGGACGGCGACCGCATGGTCGACGTCGCCTCCTGCAATGCCGCAACGCTGCGCCACATCCGCCAGAAGCAGGTGGCCATGGTGTTCCAGCAGTTCGCCCTGCTGCCCTGGCGCACGGTGCGCGAGAATGCGGGCTTCGGCCTCGAGCTCGCCGGCATTCCGGAAGCCGAGCGCAACGCCAAGGTCGACAAGCAGCTTGAGCTCGTCGGCCTCAAGCAATGGGCCAACAAATACGTGCACGAACTCTCGGGCGGCATGCAGCAGCGCGTCGGCCTCGCCCGCGCCTTTGCCACCGAAGCGCCCATCCTGCTGATGGACGAGCCCTTCTCGGCGCTCGACCCCCTGATCCGCACCAAGCTGCAGGACGAGCTCCTGCAGCTGCAGAAGCAGATCAAGAAGACCATCCTCTTCGTCAGCCACGACCTCGAGGAAGCGCTCAAGATTGGCAACCGCATCACCATCATGGAAGGTGGCCGCATCGTGCAGTCGGGGACACCCGAAGACATCGTGCTGAAACCCGCCAACGACTACGTGCGCGACTTCATCGCCAACGTGAACCCGCTCTCGGTGCTGACCGCGTGGAACGTGATGCGCGGTCTTCCCGAACTCGAACACGGTGATGACGGCTGGGTGTGGCTCGACACGCGCCGCACCACGCGCTTCAAGCTTGGGGCCGATGGCAAGGTCATCGCCGCCGAGCGTGACGGCCACCCCGCAACATGGGTGTCCTGCGACCATGTGGAAACGCCGGTCGATGCCAATCACCGGCCGGTGTTCTGGGCAAGGCCCGGCACGTCACTGAAGGTGGTGATGCTGGCCATTCACAACACCGATGTTTCGCCCGTGGCGATCTTCGACGAGAACGACAAGTTCCTCGGCTCGATTGGCGTCCGGCACGTTCTGCAGGCCGTGCTCAAGCGGCAGGACTAGTCACGTCCCACGCGGTGCCCGCCGCGAGCGGGCCGACCCTCAAGTGCTGCGCAATGGTCTGGCCGATGTCGGAGAAGCTCCTTCGCAGGCCGAGGCTGCCGGGCCGCATGCCGGGCATGTAGCTCATCACCGGAATTTGCTCGCGCGTATGGTCCGTGCCCGTCCAGGTGGGATCATTGCCGTGGTCGGCTGTCAGGATCAGCAGGTCGCCCGGCATCAGCCTTTGCATGATGCGCGGCAGTTCCGCGTCAAAGGCCTCGAGCAATTTGCCGTAGCCGATCGGATCGCGACGATGGCCAAACTCGGTGTCGAAGTCGACGAAGTTGGCCATCAGAAAGCCGCCATCGCCCAAGCCATCCATGTTGGCGAGAGTCGTTTCGAGGAAGGCCGGATTGCCTGATACCTTGATCTCGCGCCCAGTGCCGACATGGGCATAGATATCGCCGATCTTGCCGACCGAAACGACATCCCTCCCCGCCTTGCTCAGGATTTCAAGAAGCGTCGGCGCGGGTGGCGTCACGGCGAAATCCTTGCGGTGGCCAGTGCGCCTGAACGCGCCCTGACGTTCTCCGACGAACGGCCTGGCGATGATGCGGCCGATGTTCATGGGATAGGTCAGTTCGCGCGCCACGCGGCAGACTTCGTAGAGACGCTCCAGCCCGAAATGTTCCTCATGCGCCGCGATCTGCAACACGCTGTCGGCACTGGTATATGCAATGGGTTTGCCGGTGCGGATGTGTTCTTCGCCGAAATCCTCGATCACCTGAGTGCCGGATGCATGGCACAGGGCAAGCAGCCCGGGCAGCTTGCAGCGGGTGACGATGGCCTCGATCAGGTCCGGCGGGAAGGCGGGGATCGCATGCGGGAAATAGCCCCAGTCGAAGGCCAGTGGCACGCCGGCGATTTCCCAGTGGCCGGTGATCGTGTCCTTGCCGCGCGAGACTTCGCGCGCCACGCCATACTGGCCGATGAGCTCTGCGTCAGCCAGCGGGTTGCGCCCCGTCGAGAGCGCGGCCGCGCGGCCCAACCCCAGCGAGGCCATGTGCGGCACATTGAGCGCCATGTGCTCGCAGATATGGCCGAGCGTGTTGGATCCTTCGTCACCGAAGCTCGCGGCATCCGGCGCGCCGCCAATGCCGAAGGAATCGAGTATCAGGAGAAAGGCCCGCGCCATTGCGTCTCCGCGTTACCCCGTGATGCGCGCCAGCACCGTTGCCGACTCACCCGGGCGCTCACCCGGAATGTAAGCACTTTTTATCAAGGCTGCAGCCCTTTCGAAGGAGGCCTCGTCCGCGGCGTGGATGAGGCAGAGCGGCGTTGCCCGGTCTGCCCGCGCACCTTTGCCGAGAAGCTGCGAGAGGCCGACACGGTGGTCGATGGCGTCCGAGGCCACCCGCCGCCCACCGCCAAGTTCGATGACGGCAAGACCGAGTTCACGGGTGCGGATGGACGCGATGAAGGCTTCTTCGTCGGCATGGACAGGGCGGATGATGGGCGCGGTGGCAAGCTGCGTTGTGTAATTCGACAGAAAACCCTTCGGCCCGCCCAGCGCCTGCACCATGCGCTCGAAATGTTCGGCTGCCTTGCCGGAGCTGAGCGTGGCCGCAAGACGCTCACGCGCTGTCGCGGCGTCCTGCTCAATGCCCGCACTCATCACCAGCTCCGCACCCAGGGCCAGCGTGATGTCCATGACGCGCGGGTCGCTGCGGCGGCCAAGCAGAAATTCGCAAGCGTGCGCCACTTCCAGCGTATTGCCAGCGCAGGGGGCGAGCGGCTCGCTCATGTCGGTGATGAGCGCCGTGGTGGGAAGCCCCGCGCCATTGGCGACGTCGACGAGGCTTTCTGCCAGCTCTTCTGCATCGGCCATGCGCGTCATGAAGGCGCCCGACCCCATCTTCACGTCGAGCACGAGATGCCCAAGGCCGGCGGCGAGCTTCTTCGAGAGAATCGATGCGGTGATGAGTGGCACGGATTCGACCGTCGCCGTCACGTCGCGGATGCCATAGAGGCGCTTGTCGGCAGGGGCCAAATCCGCCGTCTGCCCGATGATGGCGCAGCCCGCCGCGCGCGTGGCCTGGCGGAAGAAATCGAGGCCCGGCTGGGTGGCATAGCCCGGAATGGAATCGAGCTTGTCCAGCGTGCCGCCGGTGTGGCCGAGCCCCCTGCCCGAAATCATCGGCACGTAGCAGCCGCAGGCGGCGAGCATGGGGGCCAGCATGAGCGAGAGATTGTCGCCGATGCCGCCGGATGAATGCTTGTCGACCACGGGGCCGGGCAGGTCCCATTCGAGCACGGCGCCGGAGTCGCGCATGGCGAGCGTGAGCCCCACCGCCTCCTCGCGGCTCATGCCGCGGAAGAACACCGCCATGGCGAAGGCGGCGACCTGTCCTTCCGACACGGCACCGGACGTGAGGCCTGCGATGAAGTCCTTCACGTCCTCGCGCTTGAGCGAGGCGCCGTCACGCTTCCGGCGGATCAGCTCCTGCGGCAGCACCTCAAGTGTCCTCCAGGAAGCGGGTGACGAGCGCCTTCATGTTCAAGGCAGCCTTCGCGCCCTCGCGCTTGGTTTCCTCGTGGCTGGGCGAGGCGCCCTCGATGCCCGCGGCGAGATTGGTGATGACGGAGAGCCCAGCAACCTTGAGGCCGAAGCGGCGGGCAAGGATCGTCTCGGGTGCCGTCGACATGCCAACGGCCGAGCCTCCGATGATCTGGAACATGCGGATTTCGGCGGGCGTCTCAAAGGAAGGGCCAGAGTACCAGCAATAGACGCCTTCATGCAGGGCGATGCCCTCGGCTTTGGCGGCGGCGTGGAAGCGCTTGCGAAGCGCGGGGTCATAAGCATCCGTCATCGGCACGAAGTTCTCGTCGCCGTGCTGGCCGATGAGAGGGTTCATGCCGGAATAGTTGATGTGATCCGCGATCAGCATGATGGAGCCGGGGCGCATCTCCGGCTTCAGGCTTCCGGCGGCATTGGTGAGGATCAGCGTTTCGATGCCAGCGCCCTTCAGGGTTTCGATAGCCGGGCGCATGACGGCGGCGTTGCCGGATTCGTAAGGGTGGGCGCGACCGGCCAGCACGGCCACTTCCCTTCCGCCGAGCTGGCCGACGAAGAGCTTGCCCGCGTGGCCGGAAATCTTCGGAACGGGGAAACCGGGAAGCTCGGCGTAAGGAATGACCAGCGCATCCTCCACCGCATCGGCCAGCGCACCAAGGCTGGAGCCGAGGATGATGGCGGTCTTCGGCGTGCGGCCCTGCAGTTTCCCTGCGAGCGCGTTCACGCGAGATTCTCCGGGCCGAAGGAGAAGGGCAGCAGCTCCGCTAGCGTGAAGGTCTGGATCATCTTGCCTGCTTCGGTGCAGCAGTGGATCTTCACGTCAGGAGCGGCGAACTCGCGGATCTTCTGGCGGCAGCCGCCGCAGGGGGTGCAGAGCGTCGAACCATTGCCCATCACGGCGATCTCCGTGATCTTGCGGCCGCCCGCCATGATGAGGGCGGAGATGGCGGAAGGCTCGGCGCACCAGCCCTGCGGGTAGGCGGCGTTCTCGATGTTGCAGCCGCCGTGCACGCGGCCATATTCATCGCGCATCGCGGCTCCGACGAGGAACTTCGAATAGGGTGCGTGGGCACGCAGGCGCGCTGCCTTCGCCTCCTCAATCAAGTCATGCATGTCAGCGGTCCTTCACATAGGGAATGCCGGAGGCCTTGGGCGGCACCGACTTGCCGATGAAGCCGGCGAGCAGCACCACGGTGAGCACATAGGGCAGCATGTTGATGAACTGAACCGGAATCTGGAAGCCGCCGATGGAGGCGCCCTGCGTGAAGTTGCCCACCGCCTGCAGGAAGCCGAAGAGCAGGCAGGCGCCCAGTGCGGGAAAGGCGCGCCAGTTGGCGAAGATGAGCGCGGCAAGTGCCATGAAGCCGGAGCCCGCCGTCATGTCCCGCACGAAGCTGGACGATAGCGAGGTGGAGATGAAGGCGCCCGCCACGCCACACAGCACGCCCGCAATGATCACCGCGCGGTAGCGCAGTGCCGCCACCGAGATGCCCGCGGTGTCCACCGCCTGCGGGTTTTCACCCACGGCCCGCAGGCGAAGCCCGAAGCGGGTGCGGGCCAGCGCCCAGGCGCTGATCGGCACGATGGCGAAGGCGAAATAGGCGAGGATCGAGTGGGTGAGGAAAATCTTAGCGAAGGGTCCGACCACCGGGATGTCATAGAGCATCGGGAATTCGAAGGGCAGGAAGCGGCCCTCCGGCGGAAGCGCTGGCGTGCGGCCACCCTCCCTGAACCACTCGTTGCCAAGCACCACGGCGAGACCTGCGGCGAGCATGTTGATGGCAACGCCTGAGACCACCTGGTTGCCGCGTTGGTTGATCGAGGCATAGCCATGCACCAGTGCGAAGGCGAGCGAGGCGAGGATGGCGCAGAACAGCCCGATCCAGGCCGAGCCGAAGACGGCGGAGGCCGAGGCCGCGACGAAGGCGGCAATCAGCATCTTGCCCTCGAGCCCGATGTCGACGATGCCCGCCCGCTCCGACCACAGCCCTGCGATGCAGGCGAGGATCAGCGGCACGCTCATGCGGATCGTGGAGGCGAGGAGCTCGATATAGAGGTTCACTGGTTGCCCTCCCCGCCCAATGGATAGAACAGCGCCGAGAGTGCCGGCCTGAAGGCATATTCGAAGGCGCCCATGAACAGGATGACGAGGCCCTGGATGACCACCACCATGTCACGGTTGATCTCAGGCTTGGCGAAGGAGAGCTCCGAGCCGCCCTGGTACAGGAGGCCGAACAGCATGGCGGCAAGCAGGATGCCGATGGGGTGCGAGCGGCCCATGAGCGCCACGGCGATGCCGACGAAGCCCGCACCACCCACATAACCCAAGAGCAGCCGGTGCTGCACCCCGAGGATCTCGTTCACCGCCATCAGCCCCGCGAGGGCGCCCGAGATCGCCATGGCGATGATGATGATGCGGTCCGGCCTGATGCCGGCATAGATCGCGGCTGAAGGGTTGGCGCCAAGCGCGCGGATTTCATAGCCGAGCTTGGTGCGCCACAGCAGGTACCACACGGCCCAGGCCGCGATGAGTGCGAGGAAGACCGAGAAGTTCAGCGGTGAGGAGGCAAGCTTCACGCCGAAATATTCACGCGCCACCTCGCGGGCACTGAGGATATAGGCGCCGGTGATCTCGCGGCTTTCAACCGCCATCTTGCCCACCGGGCGGAACCAGTAGTTGATGAGGTAGCCGACGAGGCTCGCCGCGATGAAATTGAACATGATCGTGGTGATCACGATATGGCTGCCGCGCTTTGCCTGCAGCACGCCGGGGATCCAGGCCCAGAAGGCGCCCATGGCCATGGCGGCCAGGATGGCGAGGGGCAGCAGGATGGGCCATGGCAGAAAGTCGAGCCCAAGGCCGACGGTGGCCGCACCCACGCCCGCCATGTAGGCTTGGCCCTCGCCGCCAATATTGAAGAGGCCGGCGTGGAAGGCCACCGCCACGGCGAGGCCGGTGAACACGAAGTTCGTCGCGTAGTAGAGCATGTAGCCCCAGCCCTTGAGTGAGCCGAGCGAGCCCTGGACCATGATCCACATTGCTTCGAAGGGATTTTCCCCAATGATGAGCACGACAAGGCCAGAGGCGATGAGCGCCACGGCAAGATTGATGACCGGGATGAGGCCGACATCGACCCAGTGCGGAAGCTCTCCCCTCGATTGCATCATCAGGCTGCGTCCTGCCCGACGCCAGCCATGAGCAGGCCAAGCTCGCGCTCTGTCGCGCGCGGTCCGCGCTCGCCCATCACGCGCCCGGCGAACATGACGAGGATGCGGTCTGACAGCGAGCGGATTTCATCGAGCTCGACGGAGACGAGCAGAACGGCTTTCCCCTCATCGCGCAGCTGGATGATGCGCTTGTGGATGTATTCGATGGCCCCGATGTCGACCCCGCGCGTCGGCTGGCCGACGATGAGCAGGTCGGGGTTGGACTTGATCTCGCGCGCGATGATCAGCTTCTGCTGGTTGCCGCCGGAGAATTTGGCGGACTTGAGCAGCGGGTCCGGCGGTCGGACGTCGAACTCCTCCATCTCGGCCCTGGCGCGGGCCACGACCTTGTCACGGTCGAGGCGGAAGCCCTTGCCCAGCGACTCGAGGTGATGCCAGCCGAGGATGGCGCTTTCGGCGGCGTCGAAGCTGCCGATAAGGCCGCGGTGCTGGCGGTCCTCCGGCACGTGAGCGAGGCCCTCGGCGCGCACGTGGCGCGGGTCGCCCAGTATGCCGATGTCCTTGCCCTCGAAGATCACCTGACCCGACGTGGGGCGGGCAATCCCGGCGATCACGTCCAGGAGTTCCGACTGGCCATTGCCGGAGACCCCGGCGATGCCGAGGATCTCGCCCTTCCTGACGGAGAACGAGACATTGTCCACCCGGGCGATGCCCTTGCGGTCCTTCCAGGTGAGGTTCTTCACCTCGAGCACGGTCTCGCCCGGGTTCGAAGGCCCCTTCTCGACGCGCAGCAGCACATGGCGGCCGACCATCAGCTCGGCCAGTTCCTCCACCGTGGTGGCCTTCGTCTCGCGCGTGGCCACCAGCTCGCCGCGGCGCATGACCGAGACGCGGTCGGTGATGGCCATGATCTCGCGCAGCTTGTGGGTGATAAGAATCACCGTCTTGCCCTGGTCCTTCAGTATACGGAGGATACGGAACAGGTGGTCGGCCTCGTCCGGCGTGAGGACGCCGGTGGGCTCGTCGAGGATCAGCGTCTCGGCGCCGCGGAACAGCGCTTTGAGGATTTCGACGCGCTGCTGCAGACCGACGGGCAGTTCGCCGACGATGGCATCGGGGTCGACCTCGAGCTCATAGTCCTTGGCGAGGCGCACGAGTTCGGCACGCGCCTTGGTGAGCGCGGGGCCGATGAGGCGGCCACCCTCGGCGCCGAGCACCACGTTTTCCAGCGCGGTGAAAGGCTCGACCAGCATGAAGTGCTGGTGGACCATGCCGATGCCGAGCGCGATGGCGTCCGACGATGAGCGGATCTTGACCGGCTTGCCCTTGACGCGGATCTCGCCCGAGTCAGCCTGGTAGAATCCGAAGAGGATCGACATGAGGGTCGATTTCCCCGCGCCGTTCTCGCCGATGATGCCGTGGATTGAGCCGGGCGCGATGGCCAACGTCACGTCCTTGTTGGCGTGGACGGAGCCGAAGCGCTTGTCGATGCCGATGAGTTCGATGGCGGGAGTCATGCCGTTCCCGTTTCAGCAGGCAGAGAAAGAGCCGCCTCCCCTCTCGGAGAGGCGGCTCATGCTTACTTACTGCACGGGGCAGGTGTTGTCTGCGGTGTAGTCGTGAACCTTGATCGTGCCGGCGATGATGTCGGCCTTGGCCTTGTCCACGGCGGCCATCATTTCGGGCGTGATCAGCGGCTTGTTGTTGTCGTCCATCGCCACGCCCACGCCGTCTTCGGCGAGACCGAGCGCCTGGATGCCGGGCTTGAAGCCGGCATTGCCGCCCTTCATCACGTTGTAGACCGCGACGTCCACGCGCTTCAGCATGGAGGTGAGCACCTTGCCGGGGTGGAGGTAGTTCTGGTTGGCGTCGACGCCAATCGACAGCGCACCGCCATCGGCGGCGGCCTGCAGCACGCCGAGGCCAGTGGCGCCGGCTGCTGCATAGACGACGTCCGCACCCTGGGCCATCTGGCCCTTGGTGATCTCGCCGCCCTTGACGGGATCGTTCCAGGCAGCGCCGGTGTCGCCCGTCATGTTCTGGAAGATCACGGCGTCAGGCTTCGCCGCCTTCACCCCTTGCGCATAGCCGCAGCCGAATTTGCGGATGAGGGGAATGTCCATGCCGCCCACGAAGCCGACCTTGCCGGACTTCGACGCCATGCCGGCCAGCAGACCGGCGAGGTAGGAACCTTCGTTTTCCTTGAACACGATGGACTGGACGTTGGGCAGGTCCACCACCATGTCGACAATGGCGAACTTGAGGTCCGGATATTCCTTGGCGACCTTCTCGACCGCTGCGGCCTGGGCGAAGCCCGCCGCGATGATGGGCGAATAGCCCTGGTCGGCGAAGTTGCGGATGGCCTGCTCGCGCTGGGCCTCCTGGGCGATTTCGAACTCGCCATAGGCGGTGCCGGTCTCTGCCTTGAACTTCTCGGCGCCGTTGAACATGCTCTCGTTGAACGACTTGTCGAACTTGCCGCCGACATCGAAGACGATGGCGGGCTTCGAGTCATCGGCCAGCGCGGCGCCGGAGGTGATGGCGAGGGCCGCGGCGGCGGCCAGAAGTGTTCGTCTGAGCATCTTCGTCTCCCTTTTGTTGTGTTTCGCCGATCTAATCACAACCCCGTCGGGGGTGCGATTCCAATCTTGTTCGGGCGATCAAATCACCGTGGCTGCCGCTTGGTCAAGTCGGCGCCTTGAAAGCCGGGATCAGGTTTCACATATGAAGGTCAAAGTTGCGGATGCCACTTACGGGTCCGGGCTGATTGCTGCTTCACGAGGGCAAACCGAATGACACGTCTGTCTGTTTTCTCATCGCCCCTCCTGCTCGGCTTCGACGAGCTGGAGCGGATGCTCGACCGAGCCTCCAAGACCGCGGGCGACGGCTACCCACCCTACAACATCGAACGGCTGCACAAGGCCGAGGGCGAGGCCGAACGGCTTCGCATCACGCTGGCCGTCGCCGGCTTTGCACGCGACGAGATCGACGTGACGGTCGAGGAAAACCAGCTGGTGATCCGCGGCCGCCAGAAGGAAGAGGACGGCAAGGCCTACCTGCACCGCGGCATCGCGGCCCGCCAGTTCCAGCGGGCCTTCGTGCTGGCGGACGGCATGGAGGTGACCGGGGCCCGGCTGGAGAACGGCCTGCTGGAACTGCACCTCGAGAGGCCCGAACCGCGGCGGGTTGTCCGCCGTATTCAGATTGGAGGGTGATCACATGGAATTGAAGAAATCGACCGAACTCACGTCGCAGGACCTGGCACTGCTGGGCGAAGGCGCCCTCGGTTACATTCGCGAAATCGAGATCGACGAGGCCAAGCGGCTTCTGGGTAACGAGGCGAGCGTCGCGGCCGAGTCGAAGCTGTTCTGCCTGTACAACGCCGACGGCACGCCAGTGTCGATCTCGGGTTCGAAGGAAGCGGCCATGGGCAGCGCCTTCGAGCATGAGCTGATGGCGATGAGCGTTCACTGAACACAGGCCGTCACCCCGCAAGCTCGGGGTGACGGTATTCTTATTTCTTGACTTTAGTCCTAAAATGTGCTAGATGTCAGTCAGTAATTGCTGCTGATTGACATTGTGAATAATTTCCCGGGACGGCGCGCCAAAGCCCATCCCGGATGCTCCCTCCCCCCGGCCAAGGCCGGAGTGCGTGCGGGGAGACCCCCTTCCGGCGAGGAGGGAGGAGTGGGTCCACCGTCTTTCGCCGTCCATGGTCATCATCCCCGGGCCTGACCCGGCGGTCTTCTTTGGCGACCACGAAAGAGGATGCCCGGGTCGAGCCCGGGCATGATGGGTTGAGGGCGGCTCGGCGCCTGGTCAGGCCGCCGAGGCGGACTTCGGGTTGGCTGCGGGCTCGGTGAGGATGGCGTAGAGGCCCTGGGCATCGTCCGTGCCGCGCAGCTTGGCGACCACGGCAGGGTCGCGCAGCAGGCGGGAGATCTTGGCGAGCGCCTTGAGGTGGTCGGCACCGGCATCCTCGGGGGCGAGCAGCACGAAGACCAGGTCAACCGGCTGGCCATCAACCGAGTCGAAATCGACGGGCTGGGCGAGTCTGGCGAAGAGGCCATAGACGCGGTTGATCGACGGCAGCTTGCCATGCGGGATGGCGATGCCCTGGCCGAGCCCGGTTGAGCCCAGCTTCTCACGCTTCAGGAGGACTTCGAAAATCACCCGGTGGTCGATCGCCACCTGGGTGGCGAGCGCCTGGGAGAGTTCCTGCAGCAGCTGCTTCTTGTTCGGCGCCTTGAGGTTGGCGAGAACGGACTGCTTGTCGATCAGGGCATCGAGGGTCATGTCGGGTCAGGTCCCCGTGAAGGTCGCGCGTCAGGCCGCCGGCTTGGGATCGACCCAGCCGATGTTGCCGTCAGGACGCCTGTAGACCAGGTTGAGGCCGCCGTGGCCGCCATTGCGGAACAGCAGGAAGGGCTGGGTGGAAATGTCGAGCTGCATGACCGCCTCGCCCACCGAGAGTTCCGGCAGCTTGAGGCCGGTTTCGGCGATGATGACCGGATTGTCGCCCTGCGTGTCGTGCTCGTCCGAGGCGGGCTCGATGACGTAGCTCTGGGCCTCGAACTGGCGCACCGGCTCATTGCGCTTGCGGTGGTGGTCCTTGAGGCGCTGCTTGTAGCGGCGGAGCTGCTTTTCGAGGTGGGTTGCAGCCTCATCGAAGCTCGGATGGGCTTCCGCGCCCTTGCCCTCGGCCTGCAGCACGAGGCCGGTGGCCAGATGCAGCGCGCAGTCAGTGAGGAAGAAGCCACGCTGCTTCTCGACCGTCACGTTGGCGTGCACGGTGGCATCGAAATACTTCTGCTGGAGGAGGCTCAGGCGGGTCTGGATGTGCTCACGCAAGGCGCCGCCGACATCGAGGTTCTTACCGGTGACTTTGATCTGCATGGTCGTCGCAAATATCCCTGCTTCGCCCTGTCTCTACACATGGGCGCGTTTGCCTGACACGTCAACTGGCCTGTCTCGCTGGCCCGAGAAACGCGGTTGCGCTGCTTCGCTGACTTCCCTGGGCCAAGCCCCTTGGTCGAGGCCTGCCGTTACGAAGCGGGCGGAACCTAGTCGAGGGCGGGTGCCCCGTCAAACCCTATCGGGCCGACTGGACCCGGGCCTCGCGGCGGCGCTGCACGGAGGACGGAATACCAAGAGTTTCCCTGTACTTGGCGACGGTGCGGCGGGCGATTTCAATGCCCGATGCCTTCAACCTGTCGACGATAGTGTCGTCTGAAAGCACGTTCTCGCCCTCCTCCGCGATCAACTCACGGATGCGGTGGCGGACGGCCTCGGCGGAATGGGCGTCACCATCCGAATCGGAGGAGGCGATGGCGGTGGTGAAGAAATACTTCAGCTCGAAGATGCCGCGCGGCGTGGACATGTATTTGTTGGAGGTAACGCGGCTGACGGTCGACTCGTGCATCTCGATTGCATCCGCCACGGTGCGCAGGTTGAGGGGACGCAGGTGCTGGACACCCAGCATCAGGAAGGCGTCCTGCTGGCGGACGATCTCGCGCGCCACCTTGAGGATGGTCTTGGCGCGCTGGTCGAGGCTTTTCACCAGCCAGGTGGCGTTGGCCTGGCATTCCGACAGGTAGACCTTGTCCTCGCTCCTCTGGGCATTGGCGGAGACGCGGGCGAGGTACTGGTTGTTGATGAGCACGCGCGGCAGCGTCTCAGTGTTGAGTTCGACGATCCAGGCACCCTCGGGCGAGGGGCGCACGATGACGTCCGGGATCACCGGCTGCACCGGCTCGGCGCCAAAGGCGTGGCCGGGCTTGGGGTCGAGCGCGCGGAGCTCGGCCAGCATGTCCTTCAGGTCCTCGACGTCAACGCGACAGAGGCTCTTCAGCGCCACGTAGTCACGCCGTGCCACCAGGTCGAGGTGGGCGACGAGGGTGGCCATTGCAGGGTCGAAGCGGTCACGCTCCTTCAGCTGCAGGGCCAGGCATTCCTTGAGGTCGCGGGCGAAGACGCCGGGCGGGTCGCAGGCCTGGAGCCTCGTCAGCACCGCCTCGACATGATCCACCGAGGTGCCGAGCGTTTCGGCCATCGAGGCCACGTCTCCGATGAGATAGCCCGCCTCGTTGAGGCTGCCGATCAGGTGCTGGCCGATCAGCTGTTCGGCGGGTTCGCCGAGAACGAGGTGCATCTGGTCGGTGAGGTGTTCGGCGAGCGTCGGCTGGCGAGTGAGTGTCGCGTCGAAATCAGTACCCTCGGCATCGAGCGAGAGAGCCCCCTGCGGGCGGAGCGAGGCCCAGCCGGAATCGGGCGGAGGGCCCATCGACTCACGGTTGGCCGCATCGGCACGGGACTCGTGGGTGTAGACATTCTCGAGTTCGGTATCGAGTGTGCGCAGGCGCTCTTCGGCGCCGGTGTTGGAGGCGAGTGCGGAGACCATGTCCGTCTGCCCTTCGGGGGCGTCCGTCGCCTGCTTCTGGACTTCCGGGCGCTCGTCACGCTCCAGCAGCGGATTGCGCTCGAGCTCCTGGTCGACGAAGGCCTGAAGTTCCATGTTGGACATCTGCAGCAGCTTGATGGCCTGCTGCAATTGCGGCGTCATCACCAGGGACTGGCCCTGGCGGAGGTCGAGCCGCTGGTTCAGCGCCATGGGCTAGCGCTCCCCCTTACAGGGTGAAATCGGCGCCAAGATAATAGCGCCGGACATCCGGATGGGAGACGATTTCCTGTGGCGTGCCCTCGGTCAGGACCTGGCCCTCATGGATGATGAGGGCCTTGTCGATGAGTTCGAGTGTTTCGCGGACGTTGTGATCCGTAACAAGCACCCCGATTCCCCGAGAGGTGAGCTGTCGCACCAGGCGGCGAATATCACCGATCGCAATCGGATCAATTCCGGCGAAGGGTTCGTCGAGGAGCATGAATTCGGGATCGGCTGCAAGCGCTCGGGCGATTTCCACGCGGCGACGCTCGCCGCCAGAGAGCGCAACAGCCGGCGAATTCCGGATGTGGGTGATGGAGAACTCATCGAGCAACTCACGCAACTTGGCTTCGCGCTTCTGCTTCGAGCCCTCGGTCAGCTCCAGCACGGCGCGAATGTTTTCCTCCACCGTGAGGCCGCGGAAGATCGAGCTTTCCTGCGCCAAATAGCCAATGCCCAGCCGCGCGCGGCGGTACATGGGCAAATGGGTGATATCGGCGCCATCGAGGCTGATCCGGCCGCTGTCGGCGGCAATGAGCCCGGTGATCATGTAGAACACCGTGGTCTTGCCGGCGCCATTGGGTCCCAGAAGTCCCACAGCTTCACCACGCCTGACGGAGAGCGAGACATCCCGCACCACGGGCCGCCGCTTGTAGGACTTCCGCAGTCCCTCGACGACGAGGCCCGGACGCTCGCGGAAGGTAGAGGCGCTCGCGCTCGTCTGCGGAATCTGTGCCCGCCGGGGCGCCATTGCCTTTGCCTGCCTGTCTGCCACTACGTCTTCGTCACGCGCCAAATGAGTGTCCACCCAATAGGTTAATTTTAGATAAGGCGCCTCACTTCGGAAGGAAGCTGCCCTTGACGCGGCCACCCTTCATCTGGGTGCGGTTGGTCTTCATGTCGGTTTCGAGCAGGTTGCCCTGCAGCACGGTGGTTTCCTGCACGAGCTTCACATTGCCGCCGACCGTGAGCTTCTCGGTCTGCGGATCGTATTTCGCCCAGTCGCCGGTGATCGTCTCCTTGGGTGTGGTGATGGTCACGTTGCCCTTGGCATCAAGGTCGGTGGCATCGGTCTTGGTGGTGCCGTCCGGCTGCTTAACGTCGGCATAGGTGACGGTCAGCGTATCAGACTTGATATTGGTGTCGCCGCGCGTGGCATCCACCGCGCCGCGGAAGATGGCCTTCTTCTCGGCGTCGAGGATTTCCATTTCGTTCGACACGATATCGACGGGCGTGGCGGGCTTCGCCGGTTTGGCGTCCTTCTTGCCAACGGTCTTGGTGGCCGTGGGGGCGTCAGTCTTCGTCGCCTCCTGGGCGAGGGCCGGCGCGGCAGCGAACAGGAACAGTGCCGCAGCGCAGGCGGTGAGCCTCAAAGTCATGGATTCGTGTCTCCCTTGCCCTCTGACGCGGTGAACCGCGCCTTGACACCATTCAAGAACAGAATTCGGGCACCGTCATCGGTTATTTGCATGCCGTTGGCATTCACCGTGCCGGAGGCGAAATCCGCCGTCACGGCCGTGTCGGAGGTGAGCTTCTTCTCCTTCACGGCGATCTGGGCCTTTTCCATGCGGGCGGTGAAGCGGCCCTTTTGTTCCAGCACCACTTTGCCCTCCAATTGAAGCGACTTGGTGTCGGTGTTGTAAAGGCCGCTGGCGCCGGTGATCGAATATTTGGTGCCGCTGGCGCGCCGGAACAGGCCGACCGGATCCTCGAGATGGACGAGGTTGGGGGTGGTGCCATCCTGCCAGCCGCGCCTGGCGGTGACTTCATAGGGTTGCTTCTCGTCGTCGATGCCGGTGACGGTGGAGGAACCTGCGGTGATGCGGTCTGGCTCGACGTCGGGCAGCGGCGCCGTGGCCGGCTGCGGCAACAGCGCGTGGAACAATCCCGCCTGGGCGAGGAAGGTGATGACGAAGCCGATGCCAACCGCAGCCGCCAGCCAGCTGAGCAGGCGGGACAGCGCTGCGGCCCTGACGGCCTTCCTGGCTTGATCAGTGGGCGAAGACATCTTCCTCGGTCCAGCCCGAAAGATCGAGCGCGGCGCGCGTGGGGATGAAGTCGAAGCAGGCCCTGGCCACCGACTCGCGGCCCTCGCGGGAGAGCATCTGGTCGAGGCGGGACTTCAGCTCATGCAGATAGAGCACATCCTGCGCGGCATATTGCTTCTGCGGGTCGGAGAGCATGTGAGCACCCCAGTCCGAGCTCTGCTGCTGCTTGTTGAGCTCGATGCCCAAAAGCTCCTTCACCAGGTCCTTCAGGCCATGACGGTCGGTGTAGGTGCGGGTGAGCTTGGAGGCGATCTTGGTGCAGTAGAGGGGCGCCGTATCGACACCGAGGTATTGCTTGATCACCGCCACGTCGAAGCGCGCATAGTGGAAGATCTTGGTGACTTCCGGATTGGCGAACAGCGCCTTGAGGTTCGGCGCGTCATAAGTCGTGCGGTCGAGCTGCACGAGATGGGCATTGCCATCGCCCGAGGAAAGCTGGACGAGGCAGAGCTTGTCACGGCGGGGAACGAGGCCCAGCGTTTCGGTGTCAACGGCGACGGAGCTTCCGAAATCGATGCCCGGAGGCAGGTCGCCCTTGTAAAGCTTGATCGCCATCGAAGGGTCCCGCCGTAAGTAGACTATAAAAATGGTGCCCAGAACAGGACTCGAACCTGCACGCCTCTCAGCGCTAGTACCTGAAACTAGTGCGTCTACCAATTCCGCCATCTGGGCAGGCGAGGCGTCTCTTAGAGAGGCCCGGCGCGGCTGTCAACCGCAGTCCTGCGGACGGGTTTTCTTGGCCTTTGCATACTTTGGAAAGCAGCGCTAAAAGCTCACGCACAACCGAAAATCAGGGGTGACCTCCGTGCTCGTTCAGCCATCCGACAAACTCATCACCATCATCGGCGGTTCGGGCTTCGTGGGACGGCACATCGTCAGGGCGCTGGCCCGGCGCGGCTACCGCATTCGCGTGGCCTGCCGCAGGCCCGACCTCGCTGGCTACCTGCAGCCTCTTGGCAACACCGGGCAGATCATGGCGGTGCAGGCCAATGTGCGCTACCCCGCCTCGCTCGCTGCGGCCTGCGAGGGCGCCTATGCGGTGATCAACCTGACGGGCGTGCTCCACTCCGCTGGCGCCCAGAGCTTCGACGCGGTGCATGTGTTTGGCGCCGAGGCTTCCGCCAAGGCCGCCAAGGCGGCGCGCGCGCGCGTGTTCATACAGATGTCGGCGATCGGGGCGGATGCCGGCTCAACTGCCGCCTATGCGCGCAGCAAGGCCGAGGGCGAAAAGCTGGCGCGGGCCAATTTCCCCGGCGCCATCGTGCTTAGGCCGTCGATCGTGTTCGGGCCGGAGGACAGCTTCTTCAACCGCTTTGCCGAGATGGCGCGCTTCTCGCCCTTCCTGCCGCTGATCGGCGGCGGCGAAACGCAGTTCCAGCCCGTTTTCGCCGGTGACGTGGGCGAGGCCGTGGTTCGCCTCATCGATGCCGGCGAGGCTGACGGCAAGACCTATGAGCTGGGCGGGCCGGAAGCCTTCAGCTTCAAGCAGCTGATGCAGTTCACCCTGGACACCATCGGCCGCAGCCGCGCGCTGCTGCCGCTGCCGTGGGGCATCGCCAAGGTGCAGGCCGCGATCATGGGCCTTTTGCCCAACCCGATGCTGACGGTGGACCAGGTGGAAATGCTGCGCCACGACAACGTGGTGAGCGAGGAAGCACGCCGCGAGCAGCGCACGCTGGAGGGCCTCGGCGTGGTACCGCAGGGGATCGAGGGGATCGTTCCGGGCTATCTCTACCGCTACCGAAAGGCCGGTCAGTTCACCGCGCCCAAGGGCATTCCCGAGTAAATCAGCGCCAGCAGGATGACGCCCAGCCCCACGCGATAGATGGCGAAGGGCAGTAAGCTCATGTGGCGGATGAGCTTCATCAGCACGGTGATGGTGCCGAGCGCCACGAAGAAGGTGAGGACCGCCGTCAGGATCATCGAGGTGCTGATGGTGGCGCCGGTATGCAACGCCTCGCCCAGTTTCAGCACGCCCGCCCCGGCAATGGCCGGGATGCCGAGCAGGAAGGCGAAGCGCGCCGAATCAGGCCGCTCGAAGCCCAGCGCGCGCGCCGCCGTCATCGAGATGCCGGAGCGGCTGACGCCGGGGATGAGCGCCACGGCCTGCGCCATGCCGATGATGAGGGCTGGCATCGCTGTCATGTCAGCCATGCGCCGCTGGATCATGCCGAAGCGGTCGCACACATAGAGCAGGATGCCGAAGATGATGGCGTTCCACGCCACGATGATCGGCATCTGGCGAACGAGATCCATGAAGCCCAGCTTGTCGAGGATGACACCCAGGACAACCGCCGGGATGGTGCCGAGGATGATCAGCAGTGCCAGCCGGCCCCAGGCATTCTTTTGGCCCCGCGCCATGTCGATGAGGCCCATGAGCAGTTTCACGCAGTCCTTCCAGAAATACACGATGACAGCGAGGAAGGACCCCATGTGCACCATCACGTCGGTCAGCACGCCCTGGTCCGGCCAGCCGGTGAGCACCGGCACCAGCAGCAGGTGGCCCGAGGATGAAATGGGCAGGAATTCGGTGATGCCCTGAATGAGCGCCAGCACGACGATCTGGAGGATAAGCATGTATGGCAACTCTGGGCTTGGGGCGTGGGCAGTTGAATCGGATTTTCTTGCCGCGGGGGTCGCGTGCGTTTTATACGCGCGCAACATCCCGGGCAAATGCGGCTTTTGTTTCGCTGTCTGCCCATAGTTGCCAATGACAGGGTTAAATTCGTCCTAACATGCCGTCACTCATCCACTTCACGCTCGATCCCTTCAGCCGCAGGTTGCGGCTTGCCCTTGCGGAATATGGCGTGCCGGTGGAACTGATCGACGAGGAACCCTGGGCGCCGATGCCAGACATTTTCGAATTGAACCCCGCGGGCACGCTGCCGGTCTATCTCGAGGATGCCTCAACGGCGCTCTCCGGCATCGAGTCGATCACCGAATATCTCGAAGAGACCAAGGCAACGCGCATCTCCCTCATTCCCGGTGACGCCTTCGAGCGCGCCGAGGTGCGGAGGCTTGCGGGCTGGTTCGACGGCAAGTTCTATGCCGAGGTCTCCGAACCGGTGCTGACCGAAAAGCTGATCCGCCGCTTTCTCAAGCGCGACAGGGGCGGTGGCGGGCCGGACACGGGCCGCGTGCGCCAGGCGATGGTGCGGCTGCGCGACCACCTCGACTACATCTCGCATCTGGTGGACCACCGCGTGTGGCTGGCGGGAGAGGAACTTTCCATTGCCGACCTCGCGGCGGCGGGGCACATCTCGGCGGTGGACTATTTTGGCGATGTTCCGTGGGCGGATTACCCGATCGCGAAGGGGTGGTACCAGCGTGTCAAGTCGCGCCCCTCCTTCCGGCCGCTGCTGGCCGACACGATCCGCGGCATGGCGCCAGGCCCGCACTATGCGGACCTCGATTTCTGACGTGAACACGCTCCGCCAGGCAATCGGCGAGAGAGCCTCGGGCGAAGGCTTCAGCGCGGTGCGCATCGTCAAGCTCTCTGCCGACCCGCTGCAGGCCGAACGACTGCGCCAGTTCATCGCGCAAGGCCACAACGGCAGCATGGCGTGGATGGCCGAGACGGAAGCCCGCCGTGCCAGCCCGCTGGTTCTCTGGCCGGAAGCGCGCACCGCGATCGTGCTGGCGCAGAACTACGGGCAGGACCTCGACCCCTTCGAACGCCTGAAGGACAAGGGCTCCGGCGTCATCTCGCTCTATGCGCTGAACCGCGACTACCATGATCTCGTGAAGGGCAAGCTGAAGCGCATTGCGCAGTGGCTGAAGCACCGCACCAAGAAGGAGATCAAGGTGTTCATCGACACGGCACCACTGATGGAAAAGCCGTTGGCGCAGAAGGCAGGCCTTGGCTGGCAGGGCAAGCACACCAACCTCGTCTCACGCGACATCGGCTCTTGGTTCTTCATCGGCACGATCTTCACCGAGGCAGAAATCGAACCCGATGCGGCCGAGGAAGACCGTTGCGGCAGTTGCCGCGCCTGCCTCGACATCTGCCCGACCAATGCCTTTCCTGCCCCCTACCAGCTCGATGCGCGGCGCTGTATTTCCTATCTCACCATCGAGCACGAAGGCCACATCGACAGTGCATTCCGGCAGGCGATGGGCAACCGCATCTATGGCTGCGACGACTGCCTTGCCGCCTGCCCGTGGAACAAGTTCGCGCAGGCCTCACATGAGGTGAAGCTGATGGCGCGCGAGGAGCTGAAGGCGCCGCGGCTGGCCGACCTGCTGGCGCTCGATGATGTGGGATTCCGGGCCCTGTTCACCGCCTCGGCCATCAAGCGCATCGGTCGTGACCGCTTCATCCGCAATGCGCTGATCGCGGCGGGCAACAGCGGCGATGCCGGACTGGTGCCGAGGGTGATGGCGCTGCTTGGCGACCCGGCACCCGTCGTGCGGGCCATGGCGGTGTGGGCGCTGTCGCGCCTTATCGGCGAACCGGACTTCGCGCAGTTGCGTAACGAGCGCATGAATGGCGAGACGGACGATGGCGTCCGCCGCGAGTGGGAGACGGCATGAACCACATTCTCTTTTTCGGGCTGGGCTTTTCGGCAAAGGCGCTGGCGGAGCGGCTGGCGGCCAAGGGCTGGACGGTGAGCGCCACCAGCCGCAGCGCGCAAGGTGCGGCGGCGATCAACGACATGGGCTATCGCGGGCTGGTGTTCGATGGTTCGCAGCCGCTGCCCGCCGGGGCTCTTGACGGCGTCACGCATGTCGTGGACTCAGCGCCGCCGGGAGACGACGGCGACCCGGTGCTGCGCCAGCACGCGGCAGACTTCGCGGCCCGCGCGGGTCAGTTCCAGTGGGTTGCCTATCTCTCCACCACCGGGGTCTATGGCGACCACGCAGGCGGGCTCGTCACCGAAGAGACGCCACTCACCCCCAACACCGAGCGCGGTCACAAGCGACTGCTGGCTGAGACGCAGTGGCTCGACCTGTGGCGCGCGCATGGGCTGCCGGTGATGATCTTCCGGCTGGCCGGCATCTATGGACCGGGGCGCAACCAGCTGCTGTCACTGCTCGATGGCTCGGCGAAGCGGGTGATCAAGCCACGCCAGATCTTCAGCCGCATCCATGTGGCAGACATCGCCAACACGCTGGAAGCCTCGATCGCGCATCCCGACCCGGGGCGCGCCTACAATGTCTGTGACGACGAAGCCTGCCCGCCGCAGGACGTGGTTGAATATGGCGCGAAGCTGCTGGGGCTTCCGGTGCCGCCCGACGTGCCCTTCGAGGAGGCCAGCCTGTCACCCATGGCGAAGAGCTTCTATGCCGATTCAAAGCGCGTCTCGAATGAGCGTATCTTGAAGGAGCTGGGCGTCAAGCTCAGTTACCCGAGCTACCGCGAGGGCCTCGCGGCGCTCGCCAACGACCTCAGACGCTGACACCCTCCGAACGCTCCGCCAGGCGCAGTACCGTCTCGCGCAGCAGGGCGAGGTTGCCGGGCGTCGACAGGCGGTGGTCGCCGCCCTTGATGAGGGTGAGCGTCACGTCGGGGCCGCTCAGGGCGCCGAACACCTTCACGGCATGGGTGGCGGGCACGTCCGGGTCTTCATCGCCCTGCAGGATGCGGACGGGGCAGGAAACATCGAGACTGTCGTGCAGCATCAGGTGCTTGCGGCCATCCTCGATCAGCCGCTTCGTGATGGCATAGGGCTCGCCATAGGCCGAGGGGCGCATCCACACGCCTTTCTGGTTCAATTCCTCGCGCACCGCGTCGGGGAAGGCGTCCCACATCAGCTCCGACGTCATGTCGGCGGCGGGGGCAAGCAACACCAGACCTTTGATGAACGGGGCGGCCTGCGGGCTGGCGCGCTGCAGGTGGCGGTAGAGCAGCAGGGTGAGCCAGCCGCCCATCGAGGAGCCGACGAGAATGCGCGGGCCTCTGCCATGGGTGAGGACCATGTGGACCGACTGTTCCAGCCATTTGGAGATGGTGCCGTCGACGAACAGGCCCCCCGAGGCCCCGTGGCCCGAATAGTCGAAGCGCAGGCAGGGGCGGCGGGTTTCGCGCGCCAGGGCCGCCAGAGCCTCCGCCTTGGAGCCCTCCATGTCGGACTTGTAGCCGCCCAGCCAGACGAAGCCGCAGCGGCCCAGATCGTCCCGCCCGTCGGTGCGGAAAGCGATGGGCGTGCCGTCCGGGGCCTTTTCGAACTTGATATCTGTCATGGCAGGGTCATATCAGGCGGTGCAGAGATTTAAAATCCGGGCGCGCCGGATTTGCGCCGTCATTCACATCTCGCCCTAGGGCCCGGATAAAGCATTGAACCAGATGAACATTCAGACCCCCCCCGGCCCCACCGAGATCGAGGCCATGCTGGGCCTCGACGCCAAGAGCCGCGCCAAGACGCGGAACCGGCGACTGTTCTGGCTGGCCCTTCTGGCGCTGGCGTTGGCGGGTATCGCCTGGTGGATGCTGCACGGCCAGTCCGCCGGCAAGGCCGTCACCTATGAGACGGCGCCGCTGGAGACCAAGACCATCGTGGTTGAGGTTCAGGCCACCGGCAACATCCAGCCCACCACCGAGGTGGAAGTGTCGAGCGAGCGTTCCGGCGTCATTCGCACCGTCAACGTCAAGGCCAACAGCGAGGTGAAGAAGGGCGACGTGCTGGCGGAGCTTGACACCGAGCGGCTGCAGGCGGAATTGACTCGCGGCAAGGCGGCGATCGCGGCGGCGGAGGCGCGGCTTGCCGATGCCAAGGCCACGCTGCTCGAGAAGCAGCTCCTTTTCAACCGCGCCGAAAAGCTGAGCGCCCGCGGCGTGTCCTCAACGCAGGACGTCGACACCGCGCGCGCAGCGCAGTCACGCGCCGAAGCAGGCGTGGTGGCAGCACAGGCCGATATCGAGGTGGCCAAGGCCGACCTGGCGATGACCCAGACGGACATCACCAAATCGCGCATCCTGTCGCCCGTCGACGGCATCGTGCTGAAGCGCGATGCGGAGCCCGGGCAGACGGTTGCCTCATCCTTCCAGGCGCCGGTGCTGTTCATTCTCGCCGAGGACCTGATGCACATGCAGCTCGAGGCCGATGTCGACGAGGCCGACATTGGCGCGGTGAAGGAAGGCCAGAAAGCCACCTTCCGTGTCGATGCCTATCCGGGCAAGAGCTTTCCTGCGGTGATCGACACCATCGAGTATTCACCGAAGGTGACGGACAATGTCGTCACCTACAAGGCGGTGCTGACGGTGGACAACAACGCGCTGCTGCTGCGGCCGGGCATGACGGCGACAGCACAGATCGTGGTGCAGGAAGTGCCCGATGCGCTGGCCGTGCCCAATGCAGCACTGCGCTACGCGCCACCCAAGGAGCAGAAAGCCCAAAGCTTCAGCGTGATGAACCTGTTCATCCCGCGCATGCCGCCCGCCACCAAGAACTCCGCACCCGGGGCAGACGGCATGCGTACGCTCTATGTGCTGGACAATGGCGCACCCAAGCCCATCACCGTGCATGCCGGCGTGTCCGACGGCAAGGACACCGAGATCCTGTCAGGCGAGGTGAAGGCGGGCGACCAGGTCATCATCTCGTCCAAGGCCGCCGGCTCGTGACGGGTAACAACCCTCTCGTCTCCTTCACCGGCGTCACCCGCACCTACGGCGAGGGCGGTGGGCTGGTGCGGGCACTGGCGGGCGTCGACCTGACCATCAACAGGGGCGAGTTCATCGCCATCATGGGCCCATCTGGCTCCGGCAAGTCGACCGCCATGAACATCATCGGCTGCCTCGACCGGCCGACCGGCGGCAGCTTCAGGTTCCTCGGCGTCGAGGTGAACCATTTGGGCCAGGACCAGCGCGCGCTGCTGCGCCGCAACTTCATCGGCTTCGTGTTCCAGGGCTTCAACCTGCTGAACCGCACCACCGCAATCGAGAACGTCGAGCTGCCGCTGATCTACCGCGGCATGGCGCGCCATGAGCGGCGCGAACGCGCCATGGAGGCGCTGCACCTCGTGGGCCTTCAGGGCCGCGAGCACCATACGCCGGGCGAGCTTTCCGGCGGCCAGCAGCAGCGCGTGGCGATTGCGCGCGCCATCGTCACCGACCCGCTGCTCCTGCTCGCCGATGAACCCACCGGAAACCTCGACAGCCAGCGCAGCCTCGAGATCATGGAACTGATCGCGCGATTGAACGAAGAGCGCGGCATCACTGTCGTCATGGTCACGCATGAGCCCGACATGGCGGCTTTCGCGCATCGTATCATCCGCTTCGTCGACGGGCACATTGCAAGTGACGAGCAGAAGGTGGCCGCCTGATGCTGTGGGAGACGGTCAAGCTCGCCATGTCGTCGATCCGGCGCAACGTGCTGCGCTCGATCCTGACGCTTCTCGGCATCGTCATCGGCGTCGGCGCGGTGATCGCCATGGTGACGCTGGGCAATGGCGCTTCGAGCAAGGTGACCGAGAACCTCTCGAAGCTCGGCTCCAACATGCTGATCGTCAGGCCGGGGCAGATCAACTTCGGGCCGGGCGGCGCCACCGACGCGCGCGCCTTCGACGAGCGTGACGTGACGGCGCTGAAGAACAACCTCGCCGGTATCAAGGGCGTGGCCCCCACGGCGCAGAAGCAGATGAAGGTGGTTTCGGGCGCGCTGAATTACGACGCGACGGTGACGGGCACCAACGTCGACTGGTTCACCGTGCAGGACTGGACGCTGGAGGATGGCCGCGTGTTCTCCGACAGCGAGATGCGCGCCGGGGCTTCCGTCTGCGTGATCGGGGCCACCATCCGCCGCGAACTCTTCGCGGGGCAAGACCCGATCGGCGAGCGGCTTCGCATCGGCAACTTCTCCTGCGAGGTGATCGCGAGCATGGCGCCCAAGGGCCAGTCGGCCTTCGGCACCGACCAGGATTCGATCGTGGTGCTGCCGCTGCGCACCTATCACCGACGCATCGCCGGGAACACGCGCATCGGCACGATCTCCATCTCGGTGACGGAGGCTGCCGACATTCCGCGCGTGCAGCGCGACGCCGAGGACGTGCTGCGCGAGCGCCGCCGTATCGCGCCGGGCGAGGAAGACGACTTCACCATCCGCGACCTGACGCAGATTCTCGCCACCATGGCCTCGACGACGACGATCCTGACGGGGCTTCTCGGCGCAGTCGCCGCCGTGTCACTTCTCGTGGGCGGCATCGGCATCATGAACATCATGCTCGTCTCGGTGACCGAGCGCACGCGCGAGATCGGCATCAGGCTCGCCATCGGCGCGCTGGAGCGACAAGTGCTGACGCAGTTCCTGGTGGAAGCCGTGGTGCTCGCCCTGTTCGGCGGCGTGCTGGGCATTGCCATCGGGCTGGGGCTTGCGGCAGCGGGGGCAGCCGTGATGGACGTGCCCTTCAACGCCGACCTGCGCGTCATCGCGCTGGCCTTCGCCGTGTCAGCCCTGATCGGCGTGATCTTCGGCTTCTTTCCGGCGCGCCGCGCGGCGCGCCTCGATCCGATCGAAGCGCTGAGAAGAGAGTAGCGTCCTGTGCGTCGCACCACCTCGACCGTCTTACTGCTCCCAACTCTTCATCTTCGCCGGGCTTGACCCGGCGATCTTCTTGCACCCCGCAAAAAGGATGCCCGGGTCCAAACCCGGGCACGATGAGTCTTGGAAAGGTCTCGGCCGCGTTCTCAGCCGTTCTGCAGTTTGTCGAGGAAGGGCACGGTGGGATAGGAATCCGCTGGCCAGCCCATCTTGAGCTGCTCCTGCTTCACTGCATCGCGCGTGGACTTGCCAAGCTTGCCGTCGACCGTGCCAACGTCATAGCCCTTGCCCTCGAGAATCGTCTGCAGCTGCTTGATCTGGTCGTAGGACAGGGCCTGCACCGGCGCACGGCCGGGGTTGAAGGGCCCGTCGCCGGCGATGCGGTTGGCAAGATAGCCAGCCGTCAGCGAATAGACGAGGGACTCGTTCCACTTCAGGTAAGCCGTGGTGAAGTTCTCGTAGGCGAGGAAGGCCGGGCCGTCCTTGCCCATGGGCAGCAGCAGCGAGGCGGGGAACTTGTCAGACTTGAGCTTGCGGTCAACACCCACCACACCCCACTTCACCCACTGGCTGCGCGGCAGCTGGATGGCGATGTCGGCCTGGTCCCAGGGCAGGTCCTTGGTGAGCTTCACCTCATCGAGCCACGGCTGGTTGGCCTGCCAGCCATGCTTCACGAGGAGGGCCGCGCCCGAGGCCATGGCATCGGGGATCGACTTGCGCAAATTGCGGTGGCCGTCGCCGTCGAAGTCGACGGCAGTCTCGAAATATTCCTTCGGCAGGAACTGGGTGTGGCCGATTTCGCCGGCCCAGGCGCCCTTCATGTCCGCGCGCTCGAGGTCGCCGTTCTGATAGAGCATCAGCGCGCCGATCAGCTGCTCGCGGAACTTGTCAGGCCGGCGGCAATCCCACGACAGGGTGGCGAGGGACGAGATGGTGTCGAAGTCGCCCATGTTCTTGCCGAAGTCGGTCTCGAAGGCCCAGAAGGCGATGAGCACTTCGCCCGGCACGCCATACTGCTTCTGGATCGCATCGAACAACTGCTTGTTCTTGGCGAGGATGTTGGCCCCTTCGGTGATGCGGTAGTTCGACACCATGCGCTTGGTAAAATCGATGAAGGACAGCGAGAACACGCCCTGCGCCCGGTCCTTCTTGATGATGCCCGGCTGGTACTGCACGCCGTCCAGCGCGGAGAGGCCCTTGGCGTTGACGCCGGCGGCGGCTGCTTCCTTCCTGAACTGCTTGATGAAGCCATCGAAGCCCGCAGCCGAGTCGCCGCAGGTGGCGCCCGCATGGGCCATGCCGCTCGCCACCATGAGGGCCGCAAATGCCGCCGCCGCCAGTTTGAAATTCCGCATTCCTGTCTCCCGATTCGTCTGCCGTTGATCCTGACCTTTGGCGCTAAGTCGCCTCTTGGTCAAATTCAAGGCCGGCGCGCCTCAAGCGAAAACCCCTCCGGCAGGGACATGCAGGAGGGGTTGGGGAACCGGCCGGCTTTGGGGGAACTCTCAGTTCGTCAGATAAACCGTGGTCTTGGAATGGCTGCAGCCGCCACCGCGGGCCGGGGGGGCGCCGTTCGATTCGAGCGGCACGGACATGGGAACCACCTTGACTGCCTCGGACTGCGGCAGGACGGCGGGTGCAGCACCATCCTGTGACGGCGCAAGCGCGGCCTGGGTCTGGGGCGGTGGTTGGTTTGTTGTGGTGGTGGTGGCTTCCTCCGCCAAGGCGGGAGTGGCAAGGCCAGCCAGAAGGGCTGCAACCGTCAGGATGGACTTCATCAGCTTTCTCCCTGTTCAACCGTCATCCGCAGGATAACGCCGGACGCAAAAAAACGCTCAACACATTCAGGTGATGGCGGAAAGGACCTCGATCAGCCGGCGGACACGGGGGTCCGACAGCGTCTCGTTGCGACCCGCCAGCACGGCGCAGGACTTGAGGATGACTCCATCGTCGAGGATTTTCAAGCTGTTGGCGCTAAGTGTCGAGCCGGTGGTGGTGATGTCGACAATGATCTCGGCGATGCCTGCGGCGGGCGCACCCTCGGTGGCGCCCAGGCTTTCGACGATGCGGTAGCCGGTCACACCCTTTTCCGCGAAGAAGCGGCGGGTGAGGTTGTGGTACTTGGTGGCCACCCGCAGACGCCGTCCGTGGCGCTCGTAGAAGCTCTCGGCGATCTCGTCCAGGTCCGCCATCGTGGCAACGTCGAGCCAGATTTCCGGCACGGCCACCACCACATCCGCCGGGCCGAAGCCAAGGCGCACCAGCAGCTGGACGGCCTTGTCATCGAGCGGGATCTTTTCGGTGAGCAGGTCCTGACCGGTGACTCCTAAGTCCACCTTCCCGTCGCGCAGGTTCTGGGCGATCTCGGAGGCGGAAAGAAAGGCGATTTCCACGCCATCGAGCCCGTGCAGCAGGCCACGATAGCCACGGTCGGCGCCCAGCCTGTCGATGGTGAAGCCGGCCTTGGCCAGCAATTCGGCAGTCGCCTCCATCAGGCGGCCCTTGGAGGGAATGGCGAGGGTGACGACGCTCATGCCAGCACCGCCTTCAGGCGATCGGTGTGGATGGCGCAGCCAACGGCGGGAACGGTGACAGGCGCGCCCATGTCGGAGAGCAGGTTGTCATAGCGACCACCACCCGCCACGGCGACAGGCCCATGCGGCGTGTCCGCCTCGATCTGGAAGGTGAAGCCCGTGTAGTATTCAAGCTCGCGGCCGAAGCCCGCGGCGAAGTGGAAGCGGCGCGGGTTGAGACCCAGCTCCTCCATTTCATAGAGGCGCTTGGCGTAAGTCTCGCGCGCAGTGGTGAAGCGGGCGCCGCCGTTGATCGCGGCGAACTGTGCATCGATGGAGGACGCCTCGCCCGAGATGGCGAGATAGGCGTTGAGCGTGTTGGCCTTGGGCAGCGCGAGCGGCCTCTCCTGCCGGTCGGCTGCTTTGTTGGCGAGGCGCGCGGCGATCTCCGGCAGATCGCGGCCACCGACGAGTGGCAGCTTGCGGCTTTCGATCTCGGCTTCGACGATGGCCAGCGTATCGCCCGCCGCCGCGCGATCGACGAGCGGCGAGACGGAGGTGCGCTTCGCGCCGCGTCCGGCGCAGAAAGAATCAAGCAGCTCACGGAAGGCATGCGGGCGCCAGAAATGATGGCGCAGACGCTGGCGCCAGCGCTCCGGCATCTCGGTGTCTTCGAGCAGCGCGGAGAAGAGCCCCAGATCACCGAAGCTGACGCGGTAGCGCGACAGGCCAGCAGCTTCGAGTGCGGAAATGGTGAGCTTCAACACGCGCGCTTCTGCCGCGATGGCTTCAGGTGCGCCGAACCATTCGAGGCCCGCCTGCGTGAATTCCTGCGGGCTCAAAAATTCGTCGGGAAAGCGGAAGGCGGGGCCCAGATAGCAGTAGCGGCGCTCGGCGGCGGGGTTTTCCGCGTGGCTCAGATGATAGCGGCAGGCGGGCACGGTAAGGTCCGGCCTCAGGCACATCTCCGCACCAGAAGGATCGGTGAACACGAAGGTCCGTGCACGGATGTCTTCGCCGGAGCGCTCGAGGAAGATGTCGGCGGGCTGGATGATGTCGGGTGCGATGTGGTCAAAACCGCTACGCTCGAACACCGCCATCAGCGCCACGTTCTGGCGCTCCAGCGCTTCGCGTTCAGCGCTCGACTTTCCGGCCATTACTCCGCCAGTGCCTTCTTCACCGCAGCGACGAGTTCGGCCTCGGGCACCGAGAACTGTGCAAGACGCTGCGAGGCATATTCTTCACGCGATGCGATATTGCTGGCGAGTTCTGAACCCAAACGCAGGTCCTTGATCTGGACCTGGCCACTGGCCTTCTCATCACCGCCTTGAATCACGACGAGCGGGCTCCCACGCTTGTCGGCATATTTCATCTGCGCCTTCATGCCCGCCGTGCCCGCATACATTTCGGCGCGCACGCCACCGACACGCAGCTGCTGCACCATGCGCCAGTAATCGCCCTGCCGGTCCTTGTCCATGACGAGCACGACGACGGGGGCGAGCGTGGACGACTCCTGCGCCAGTCCCGCCAGCTTCAGAGCCGAATAGAGGCGCGACACGCCAATCGAGAAGCCCGTCGCGGGCACCTGCTGGCCGGTGAAGCGCGCCACGAGATCATCATAACGGCCACCGCCGCCCACCGAACCGAAACGCACGGTGCGGCCGTCCTCGTCCTTCGTCTCCATCAGCAATTCGCATTCGAAGACGGGGCCGGTGTAATATTCGAGGCCGCGCACAATCGATGAGTCATAGCGAATGCGGTCCGCGCCGCAGCCGGCGGCGGTGAACAGCGCCTGCATGGCCTCGAGGTCGCGAAGCCCTTCCTCGCCGTTCTTGCTGCCGCTGACGAAGGCGGCATCGAGCGTGGTCGCGGTGGCGAAGTTCAGGCTCGCCTCGATCTGCTTGTCACTGAGGCCCGCACCCTTGGTGAAGTCGCCCGATTCATCCTTGCGGCCCGCGCCGAGCAGAAGAGCGACACCTTCCCTGCCCAGCCGGTCCAGCTTGTCGAGCGCGCGGAGCCAAGTGAGCTTCACCTCCTCGCCGATGGCGAAGGTTTCGGTGAAGCCGTCGAGCAGCTTGCGGCTGTTGAACTTCATCACATACTGACCGCGCTTGAGGCCCAGCGCCTCCATCGTGTCCGCCGCCATCATGCAGACTTCGGCGTCGGCCACCGGCGAGGCCGAGCCCACCGTGTCGGCGTCGAACTGCATGAACTGGCGGAAACGGCCGGGGCCCGGCTTCTCGTTCCTGAACACCCAGCCCTGGCGATAGCTGCGATAGGGGGTGGGGATCTTCTGGCTGTTCTCGGCCACAAAGCGCGCGAGAGGCGCCGTCAGGTCATAGCGCAGGCTCAGCCACTGTTCGTCATCGTCCTGGAAGGAGAAGACGCCGGCATTGGGACGGTCCTGGTCGGGCAGGAACTTGCCCAGCGCGTCGGTGTATTCGATGAAGGGCTGCTCCACCGGCTCGAAGCCATAGGCCTCGTAGACCTGCTGGATGGTGGCCAGCATGCGGCGGGTGCCGCGGATCTCGTCGGCGGAAATGTCACGAAATCCCTTGGCAACGCGCGCCTTGGGGCGGAGGTCTTTATTCATCTGGGCAACCCGGCTTGATTGGCGGGTTATCTAGAGGAACGGGGGCCGGGGGGCAACCTTGCAAAAGCCGTCACCCCGGCGAAAGCCGGGGCCCAGCTTTGCTGACCCAAAGGTAGCTGGGTCCCGGCTTTCGCCGGGATGACGGAATTAAGTAGAGCGAGACGGCTCCCTTTGAGCCGTCACTTATCGCGAACCACCTTCTGGCCCTGCTCGCCCAGGCCCTCGATGCCAAGGCGCATGGTGTCGCCGGGCTTCAGGAAGCGCTGCGGCTTCATGCCCATGCCGACGCCCGGCGGCGTGCCGGTGGTGATGATGTCGCCCGGCATGAGCGTGAAGAACTGCGAGAGATAGGCCACGATGTGGGCGACGCCGAACACCATGGTGGAGGTCGAACCGTCCTGCACGCGCTTGCCGTTGAGATCGAGCCACATATGCAGCTTCTGCGGGTCCTTGACCTCATCCGCCGTGACGAGCCACGGGCCCACGGGCCCGAAGGTGTCGTAGGACTTGCCCTTGGTCCACTGGCCGGAGCGCTCCGCCTGGAACTCGCGCTCCGAGAGGTCGTTGATGGTGCAGTAGCCGGCGACATGTTTCAGCGCGTCGGCCTTCTTGATGTTCTTGGCCTTGGTTCCGATGATGACGCCCAGCTCCACCTCCCAGTCCGACTTCTTGGACTTGGGCGGAATGGTCACGTCGTCGAAGGGACCCGACACACAGCTCACCTGCTTGGTGAAAACGACGGGCTCCTTCGGCACAGCCAAGCCCGACTCGGCGGCGTGATCGGAATAGTTGAGGCCGATGGCGATGAACTTCTGCGGATTGGCGATGCAGGCGCCGATGCGTGGCTTGCCGCGCACGAGGGGCAGCGATTCCGGCTTGATCTTCTTGAGGCGGGAGAGGCTCTTCGGCGAGATCGTCTCGCCCGAAATGTCCGGGATCACCGCAGAGAGATCGCGCAGCTTCCCGTCCTTGTCGAGAATGCCCGGCTTTTCCTTGCCTATCGCACCGTAACGCACCAGCTTCATCTGACGTTCCATCCCATTTGTATGACGATGGGCGCAAAATGCCGATGAATTGGCACTAAGTCAAAAGATCACTTGCGTTGCGGGGGAACCTCGCCGCAGCCGGCCGCGCCAAAGGGGTTGTTGAGGTCGCAGCCCGCCGCCTTCCGGATATCCGCCGTCATGGCATAGGGGCGTTCGCCGCACATCACCTGCGCCAGCCGCTTCTTCTTGCGCCAGACCTCCACCCCGGCATCATCGCCCATGCCGAACAGCCGGTAGGTGTAGCCCTCATTGGCGAAGCGCAGCGACCAGACATAAGCGTTGCCATCGAAGGCATGGGCGAACGACATGGCCCCCCTGCCCTCGTCGCGGTTCTCGGGGAAGGTGAGCTCTGCCCTCTCCGCCGTGCCATAGCGGTATTGCAGCGACTGGAAGCCGCCCGCCGCATCGTCCCTCACCGCGCAAAGCTCGATGGTGTGGGACTGGTCCTTGGCGAGGCAGGAAAACAGCGTCGCCTCATCGTCGGCACAGGCCAGTGCCGCGCCGGACGAGAGCAGAAGCACGAGCAGGCTAGCGGACGATGATGACGTGCATGTTCTTCGGGCCATGGGCGGGCCTCACGATGGTTTGCTCGATGTCGGCGGTGCGGGACGGGCCCGAGATCATGTTCACGGTGCGCGGCATGTTGCCCTCTCCCATCTGGCTGCGCAACTTGCTCCACGCCTCTTCATAGCTGCCAAAAAGGGCGGCGGATTCGAGCACCACGATATGCGCTTCGGGCAGGAAGTTGAGCGTTGTTGGGTTTTCCGGCCCTGAAATCTGCACGATGGTGCCAGACTCGGCCACACCCGCAAAGGCATGGGAAATCGAGGCGCGGTCAGCGTCGACCGCCGGGCCTTCCGTCACCTCCAGCGTGCCGCCGCGATGCCAGGGCAGCTTCGCCAGCAGTGGATCGCTTCCGCGCCGCACCACGGCGGGCAGGTTGCCGTCACGCAGATAGACGGCCACGTGGTGTGGCACCTCGTTCACGTCATCGATGATCTCCACCGTGCCGCCCACCGCCACCATCATCTCGGTGAAGACGCGGATGCGGTGGTCGATGTCGCCCTCGCCGCGCGCCGGAATGAGGTTGCGCGGGTGCTGTGCCATGTGCAGTTCCACCGCCTCGCGGCGCGCGCCTTCCGGTCCCTTCGGCAGCTTGGCGCGCACGCGGGCCATGATGGTTTCACGCGCGCTCATGAGCGGCGCTCCTTCCACAGCTGGTGGAAGGTCTTGCCCTGCGGTGCGGGCATGTCACGGAACTCCGTCCAGCCCGAGGCGAGCGGTACTTTCTTCAGGCGCCCCTTGCCGAATGCCTGGTTGGCGAGAATACGCGCCGCAAGGGCCGTGGCCTTGCGATAAAGCTTCGGATGCTTCGCCATCCAGGCCCAGAGCCCGAGGCCCCAGCGCATCGAAGTGGGCTGCAGGTGGCGCTCGAACTCCTTCTCGCGCCAGTGGCGCAGCATCTTGGGGATGGGGATGCGCATCGGGCAGACTTCCTCGCAGCGGCCGCAGAAGGTCGATGCGTTGGGAAGGTGCTTTGCATTTTCAATGCCGATCAGTGCCGGTGTCACCACCGAGCCGATGGGGCCGGGATAGACCCAGCCATAGGCGTGGCCGCCCACTGCATTGTAGACAGGGCAATGGTTGAGGCAGGCGCCGCAGCGGATGCAGCGCAGCATGTCCTGGAACTCGGTGCCGAGCACGGCCGAGCGGCCATTGTCGAGCAGGATGACGTGATATTCGACCGGACCATCCGGGTCGCCCGGGCGGCGGCCGCCGGTGGAGAAGGTCGTATAGTTCGAGAAATCCTGCCCCGTGGCGGAGCGCGCCAGCACGCGCAGGATGGTGGTCGCATCCTCCAGCGTCGGCACCAGCTTCTCGATCGAGGCCAGCACGATGTGGACCTTCGGCAAAGTCTGTGTGAGGTCGCCGTTGCCCTCATTGGTGACGATGATCGAGGTGCCGGTCTCGGCGATGAGGAAGTTGGCACCGGTGATACCGACATCAGCTGTGAGATATTTCTGCCGCAGAACGGCGCGCGCCTCCTCAACCAGCGCCGGGATCTCGGTCAGGTCGCGCTTCGGATCGAGGTGGGTGTGGACGCGGCGGAAATCAGCTTCTACCTGGTCGCGCGTCAGGTGCACGGCGGGGGCGATGATGTGGCTGGGCCGCTCGTTGCGGAGCTGGATGATATATTCGCCGAGGTCGGTCTCGACCGGCGTGATGCCATTGGCTTCGAGATGCTGGTTCAGGTCGATCTCTTCCGAGATCATCGACTTGCCCTTGGTGACCATCTTCGCGTTGGCCTTGCGGCAGATTTCCAGCACGGCGGCGCGGGCATCATCCGGCGTTTCCGCCCAGTGCACGTGGCCGCCCGTTGCCTTCACCTTCGCCTCGTATGTCTCGAGGTAGATGTCGAGGTGGTCGAGCACGTGGTCCTTGATGTCGCGCGCCTGGTCGCGCAGCGCGTCGAACTCCGGCAGTGCATCGCGGGCCTTGGTGCGCTTGTAGATGAAGCGTGGGCCCGTTTCGGTCATGGCATTCTGGAGCTTGTCGTCAGCCAGCGCCTTGCCGACATTGTCCTTGAAGTTGGCGGCACCCAGATCCATCACTCGGCCTCCGCAATGGGGGGCGTTCCATAGTCGCCCGCCAGCACTTCCGCCACGTGGCGCACCTTGATGGCGGAGCCGACGCGCTTCAGCTTGCCGGCCATGTTCATCAGGCAGCCAAGGTCACCTGCAATCAGCGTGTCGGCCCCCGTCGCCTCGATGTGGCGCAGCTTCTTCTCCAGCATCTTGTCGGAGATGCCGGGATACTTCACGCAGAAGGTGCCGCCGAAGCCGCAGCACACTTCCGCATCCGTCATTTCGCGGAGCGACACGCCTTCAACCGAGGCCAGCAGCTTGCGCGGCTCGTTGCGGATGCCGAGTTCGCGGAGCCCTGAGCAGGAGTCATGGTAGGTGGCGCGCGCCGGGAACTGCGCCTCGACCCGCTCCACCTTCAGCACGCGGGTGAGGAATGACGTGAGCTCATGGGTGCGGCGGCTCAGGTCCAGCGCCTCTTCATGGTCGGTCGAGCCGGGCTCGAAGAGTTCCGGGTAATGCTTCACCATCATGCCGCCGCAGGAGCCGGATGGCGCCACCACGTAGTCATAGCCCTTGAAGGCGGCGATGACGTTGCGGGCAATGGCGCGGGCGCTGGCCGTGTCGCCTGAGTTGTAGGCGGGCTGGCCGCAGCAGGTCTGGGCCTCGGGCACTTCCACCGTGCAGCCGGCATCCTCCAGCAGCTTCACCGCGGCAAAGCCGACGGAGGGCCGGAACATGTCGACGAGGCAGGTGACGAACAGGCCAATGCGCGGGGAAGTGTCAGGCATGGAACCTCGGGGGTGTACGGGGGAAGGGTTTTGCCAGCCCCCGCGGGTGGCCGCAAGGCTTCCCTCAGTTCTTGGTCTTGAGATAGGCGAGCAGGTTGGCGCGGTCGTCAGGTTTCTTCACGCCGCCGAAGGCCATCTTGGTGCCCGGAACCTCTTTCTTGGGGTTCTCGATATAGATGAGGAAGAGTTCGTCGGTCCAAGCCGGATGGGTCTTGGCGAAATCCTGCATGGCCGTGGAATACTTGTAGTCCGGCACCGAGGCGACGTTGCGGCCGATCACGCCCTTGAGCGTGGGTCCCACCTTGTTGACGCCCTTGTCGACCTCGTGGCAGGCCTTGCACTGGGCGAAGACCTTCTCGCCCTTGGCGGCGTCGCCCGAATCCTGGGCGAATGCGGCGGCGGGAAGCGCCAGAAGGGACAGCAGCGTGATCGTCAGTCGGGTCATGTGGGTCACTCCGTTGATCTTTCGTTGCAATGGGTGTTCGGACGAGGTTTAATTCCGTTTCTTCTAACGCTGCAGGCTGCGAAAAGATCACCCATGCTCACAATGCCCGTCCCCGACCAGGACACGATCGAGCGCCGTTCGGTCATCGCTGCGGCGCTGCGCCGCATCGTTCCCGGCGAAGGCGTGATCGAGTTGCCCGTCGAAATGCGGGCCTTCGAGACCGATGGCCTCACCGCCTATCGCCAGATGCCGCTCGTGGTGGTCCTGCCGGAGACGGTGGCGCAGGTCTCCGCCGTGCTGAAATATGCCCATGAGAATGAGATCAAGGTGGTGCCGCGGGGCGCGGGCACGTCGCTCTCCGGCGGTGCGCTGCCGCTGGCCGATGGCATCCTGCTGGGGCTGGCGAAGTTCAACCGGGTGTTGGAGATCGATTACGCCAACCGCTGCGCCGTGGTGCAGCCCGGCGTCACCAACCTCGCCATCACCAAGGCGGTGGAGCACAAGGGCTTTTACTACGCGCCGGACCCCTCATCCCAGATCGCCTGCACCATCGGCGGCAATGTTGCGGAGAATTCGGGCGGCGTGCACTGCCTCAAATACGGCCTCACCGCCAACAACGTGCTGGGAATCGAGATGGTGCTGGTGACCGGTGAGGTGATCAGGCTGGGTGGCAAGCACCTCGACTCGGAAGGCTATGACCTCCTTGGCATCATGACGGGCTCCGAGGGCCTGCTCGGCGTCGTCACCGAGGTGACCGTGCGCATCCTGCAGAAGCCCGAGACGGCGCGCGCCGTGCTGGTGGGCTTCCCCTCGAGCGAGGATGCCGGGCAATGCGTGGCTGATGTCATTTCGGCCGGCATCATTCCGGGCGGCATGGAGATGATGGACCGCCCGGCGATCCACGCGGCGGAAGACTTCGTCCATGCCGACTACCCGCTCGACGTCGAGGCGCTGCTGATCGTCGAGCTCGACGGGCCGCAAGTCGAGGTCGACCATCTGATCGAGCGCGTCTCCGAGATTGCGCGCGCCAACAAGGCCACGACGCTGCGCATCTCGACGTCCGAGGAAGAGCGCATGCTGTTCTGGGCAGGCCGCAAGGCGGCCTTCCCGGCCGTGGGGCGCATCTCGCCGGACTATCTCTGCATGGACGGCACCATTCCGAGGAAGCGCCTGCCGGAAGTGCTGCAGGGCATGGCAGAGCTTTCGAAGCTGCACCGGCTGCGTGTGGCCAATGTCTTCCACGCAGGCGACGGCAACCTACATCCGCTGATCCTCTATGATGCCAACAATGCGGACGAACTCGACCGCGCGGAAAAATTCGGCGCCGACATCCTGCGCCTCTGCGTGAAGGTGGGCGGCGTGCTGACGGGCGAGCATGGCGTGGGCATCGAAAAGCGCGACCTGATGCCGGAGATGTTCACGGAAGGCGATCTCGCCCAGCAGATGCGCGTGAAGTGCGCCTTTGACGACAAGGGCCTGCTGAACCCCGGCAAGGTGTTCCCCACGCTTCACCGCTGTGCGGAGCTGGGCCGCATGCATGTGAAGGGCGGGGCGCTTCCCTTCCCGGAGATCCCAAGATTCTGATGATCGCCGTGCTGAAGCCTGCCACCGAAACCGAATTGTCGGACATGATCGCCGCGGCAAAGGCGCCGCTGGAGATCATCGGCAGCGGCACCAAGCGCCACCTGGGCCACCCGGTGCAGGCGGCGGCGACGCTGGACATGTCTGCCTTCTCCGGCGTCATCGCCTATGAACCGGAAGAGCTGATCCTCGACGTTGGCGCCGCAACGCCGCTGGCCGAGATCGAGCGCATGCTTGGCCAGCGCGGCCAGCAGCTGGCCTTCGAGCCCCCCGACTGGTCGGCGTTGCTGGGGTCTCATGGCAACGGCACAGTGGGTGGCCTCGTGGCCTGCAACCTGTCCGGCCCGCGCCGCCTCAAGGCCGGTGCCGTGCGCGACCATATCCTCGGCATTCATGGCGTCACCGGTGCGGGCAATGTGTTCAAGGCGGGCGCGCGCGTGGTGAAGAACGTGACGGGCTATGACATGCCGAAGCTGCTGACCGGCTCTTACGGCACGCTCGCCGCACTCACCTCGGTGATCCTCAAGGTGTTGCCCGCGCCCGAGACGGAAGAGACGGTGGTGCTGACCGGCCTCGACGACGCGCAGGCGGTGGAGGCGATGAGCCTTGCCATGCAGTCGGCCTGCGAGGTCTCCGCTGCGGCCTACATTCCGGGCGAGGCCGTCTATCTGCGCCTTGAAGGAATCGCGCCTTCGGTGGCCTATCGCCGCGACCAGCTGGGCAAGGTGCTGAAGCGCGGCATCGAGGTGATGGCGGCGAAGAGTTCCATCGCCAAGTGGCAGGCGATCCGCGACGGTGCGATGTTCGCCGAGAACCCGCGCCACCCGCTGTGGCGCATCTCGGTGGCGCCCTCCGCCGCGCCGGGCATGATTCGTGTACTGAAGGACAAGCTCGACATTCGCTATCTCTTCGACTGGGCGGGCGGCCTCGTCTGGCTGGAGGTGCCACCGTCGCATGATGCCGCGGCGGTGCTGGTGCGCTCAAGCTTCGCTTCGGGCCATGCAACGCTGATCCGTGCGCCGGAAGCAACCCGCGCGGCGGTCGACGTGTTCCAGCCGCAGGCGCCAGCGCTTGCAGCCCTCTCAGGCCGGGTGAAGGATGCCTTCGACCCGCGCCACGTCCTCAATCCCGGCCGCATGTATCGGGGCATCTGATGCAGACCAGTTTCACGCCTGAACAATTGACCACCCCGCGCATCGACGCGGCCAACAACATCCTGCGCAAGTGCGTGCATTGTGGCTTCTGCACGGCCACCTGCCCCACCTATGTGCTCCTGGGCGATGAGCTCGACTCACCCAGGGGCCGCATCTACCTCATCAAGAACATGCTGGAGTCCGGCGAGCCCGCGACGGCCGAGACGGTGAAGCACCTCGACCGCTGCCTCTCGTGCCTGTCCTGCATGACCACCTGCCCCTCGGGCGTCAACTACATGCACCTCGTGGACGAGGCGCGCGCCCATGTTGAGGAAACCTATAACAGGCCCTTGTTCGAGCGGCTGTTGAGGGACGTGCTGGCCTACACCATGCCGCGCCCGAAGCTGTTCCGCCTGTCGCTGATCGGCGCGAAGCTCGCCTCGCCGCTGGCACCGGTGGCAAAATCCTTCGGTGCCACGCGCATCGCGGCACTGCTTGGCCTCGTGCCGAAGCGCATGCCCACGCCGGAGCGCATCGGCCAGCCCGGCACCTATCCGGCAATCGGTAAGAAAAAAGGTCGCGTGGCGCTGCTCATGGGCTGCGTGCAGAGCGTGCTCGACCCCGGCATCAACGCCGCCACCATCCGGCTGCTGAACCGGCTGGGCTTCGAGGTCGTCGTCTCGGGCGAGGAGGCCTGCTGCGGCTCGCTCACCCACCACATGGGCAAGGAAGAGGATGCGCTGGCCCGCGTCCGGCGCTCGGTGGACCAGTGGACCAAGGCCGACGTCGATGCGGTGATCGTCACGGCATCGGGCTGCGGCACCACCATCAAGGACTATGGCCACATGCTGCGCCTCGACCCGGCTTATGCGGAGAAGGCCAAGGCCATCAGCGCCAAGGCGAGGGACGTCACCGAATACCTCATCGCGCAGGAACTGCCGGAGGCGACGGGCGGCCTGCGCCTTGCCTATCACTCCGCCTGCTCGATGCAGCATGGCCAGAAGATCAAGACTGAACCACAGAGGCTGCTGCGACGTGCCGGCTTCACGGTGATGGAGGTGCCCGAGGGCCACCTGTGCTGCGGCTCGGCCGGCACCTACAACATCCTGCAGCCGGAACTGGCCACCAGGCTGCGCGAGCGCAAGGTGGCGAACATCGAGTCTCTCAGCCCCCAGGCCGTCGCCACCGGCAACATCGGCTGCATCACCCAGATCGGCCTCGGCACAAGGATCCCCATCGTCCACACGGTGGAACTGCTCGACTGGGCCTATGGCGGGCCGAAGCCCGAAGCCCTGCCATGACGGCGGCGCCCGTCCGCCACCAGCGCTCCGAGGGGTCGATCCACCTGAGCATGGGGCCGAACGGCATCGTAAGATTGCGCGAGGCACATGCAGCGAAGGTGCGCATTCCTTTCGGCGTGCCCGAGGCCATTCTCATCAACACGGGCGGAGGCCTGGCAGGGGGCGACCGCTTCAGCTTCGACATCACGACAGAGGCGGACACCACCCTCACCGTCACCTCGCAGACCGCAGAGCGCGTCTACCGGTCGCTGGGGCCCTCCGCGCAGGTCGACGTCACGCTCAGCGCCCGCGACGGCGCCCGCCTGATGTGGCTGCCGCAGGAGACGATCCTGTTCGACGGCGCTGCACTCTCCCGCACGATCACCGCCGATCTGGCCGCCTCGGCGCGCTTCCTTGCGGTCGAATCGGTGATCCTCGGGCGCGAGGCGATGGGAGAAAGCGTGCAGGAGGCGCGGCTCACCGACCGCTGGCGCATCCGGCAGGGGGGAAGGCTCATCTTCGCCGATGACATCGCTTTCGCTGGCGCGCCTCCCGCCACACCGGCAACGCTGGGCACGAAGCGCGCCTTCGCCACCGTGGTGCTGGTGGCACCGGAGGCCGAAGACCTGCTCGACCGCGTTCGCGCTGCAATCGGCGAGAAAGGCGCGGCCAGCGCCTGGTCTGGCAAGCTCGTTGCAAGGCTCGTCGCAACAGACGGGTTCGACCTTCGCAAATCCCTGATTCCGGCCCTCACGGTGCTGGCGGGAGGGGGCGGCCTGCCTAAAACCTGGTCGTTCTGAGGAATAATTATGCAACTGACGCCGCGCGAGAAGGACAAGCTGCTCGTCAGCATGGCCGCCATGGTGGCGCGCCGAAGGCTTGAGCGCGGCGTGAAGCTGAACCACCCCGAGGCCATCGCCCTCATAACCGACTATGTGGTGGAGGGCGCCCGCGACGGCCGTTCCGTCGCCGACCTGATGGAGGCCGCAGCCCATGTCGTCACCCGCGGCCAGGTGATGGAAGGGGTGGCCGAGATGATCCACGAGGTGCAGGCGGAGGCCACCTTCCCGGATGGCACCAAGCTCGTCACCGTCCACCAGCCGATCCGCTAGGAGCACCTCATGATCCCCGGTGAAATCATCACGCTTGCGGGCGACATCGACCTGAACGTCGGCGCACCCACCGTGACGCTCGAGGTCGCCAACACCGGCGACCGGCCGATCCAGGTGGGCTCGCACTACCACTTCTTCGAGACCAACGCCGCGCTGCGCTTCGACCGTGACAAGGCGCGCGGGTTTCGCCTCGACATCGCGGCGGGCACCGCCGTGCGCTTCGAGCCGGGCCAGCGCCGCGAGGTGACGCTGGTGCCGCTCGGCGGCGAACGCAAGGTTTACGGGTTCCGGCAGAAGATCATGGGAGCGCTCTGACATGGCCCGCATTTCCCGCGCCACCTATGCCGCCATGTATGGCCCCACGGTGGGCGACCGCGTGCGCCTGGCCGACACCGAACTCTTCATCGCCGTCGAGAAGGACCTGACGGTGCATGGCGAAGAGGTGAAGTTCGGCGGCGGCAAGGTCATCCGCGACGGCATGGGCCAATCCCAGACGACGCGCGCCGAGGGCGCACTCGACACCGTCATCACCAATGCGCTGATCCTCGACCACACCGGCATCTACAAGGCCGACGTGGGCCTGCGCGACGGCCGCATCGCAGGCGTCGGCAAGGCAGGCAACCCGGATACGCAATCCGGCGTCAGCATCGTCATCGGGCCGTCGACGGAGATTATCGCCTGTGAGGGCCGCATCCTCACCGCCGGCGGCATCGACTGCCACATCCATTTCATCGCGCCCCAGCAGATCGAGGAGGCGCTGTACTCCGGCATCACCACCATGCTGGGCGGCGGCACGGGCCCGGCGCATGGCACGCTCGCCACCACCTGCACCGGCGCGTGGCACACCATGCGGATGATCGAGGCGGCAGATTCCTTCCCGATGAACTTAGGATTCATGGGCAAGGGCAACAGCTCGCTGCCTGCAGCACTCGAGGAGATGATCCTCGCCGGCGCCTGCGGCCTCAAGCTGCATGAGGACTGGGGCACCACGCCTGCGGCCATCGACAACTGCCTCGCCGTCGGCGACCGTTTCGACGTGCAGGTAGCGATCCACACCGACACGCTGAACGAATCGGGCTTCGTCGACGACACCATCGCCGCCTTCAAGGGCCGCACCATCCACACCTTCCACACCGAAGGTGCTGGCGGCGGCCATGCGCCGGACATCATCAAGGTGGCAGGGCTTTCCAACGTGCTGCCCTCCTCCACCAATCCCACACGGCCCTATACGATCAACACGGTGGCCGAACACCTCGACATGCTGATGGTGTGCCACCACCTCAGCCCACGCATTCCGGAGGACATTGCCTTCGCCGAAAGCCGCATCCGCAAGGAGACCATCGCGGCGGAGGACATTCTCCACGATCTCGGCGCCATCTCGATGATCTCGTCGGACAGCCAGGCCATGGGCCGGGTGGGCGAGGTCATCATCCGCTGCTGGCAGACGGCCCACAAGATGAAGGTGCAGCGCGGCAGCCTGCCCGGTGACGGCGCTGCCGACAACAATCGCGTCAAGCGCTACGTGGCGAAATACACGATCAACCCGGCCATCGCGCAGGGCATCGCGCATGAGGTGGGCTCGATCGAAGTTGGAAAGCGCGCCGACCTCGTCATGTGGAACCCGGCCTTCTTCGGCGTGAAGCCGGAGATGGTGCTGCTGGGCGGCTCCATCGCGGCGGCACCCATGGGCGATCCCAATGCGTCCATCCCCACGCCGCAGCCGGTACACTACCGCCCGATGTTCGCGAGTTTCGGCAAGCTGATGACCAATTCCGCCGTCACCTTCGTTTCCAAGGCGGCCCTGCAGGACGGTCTGCAGGCCAAGCTTGGGACGCAGAAGAAGATGGTGGCGGTCGATAACACACGCGGCGGCCTGTCCAAGGCCTCGATGATCCACAATGACGCGACGCCGGTGATCGAGGTGAACCCCGAGACTTATGAAGTGCACGCCGATGGCCAGTTGCTGACCTGCGAACCCGCCCACGTGCTGCCGATGGCGCAGCGCTACTTCCTCTACTGATGGCCCTGCGCGCCACATCCTTCCGCCGGGCAGAGCCACTGGGTGACGAGCCCTTCGGCATCGTGGTGCTGGATGCGGATGAGCGCCACATCCGGCGCAAGCGCATCACGCTGGCCAATGGCGAGGACATTCTCGTCGATTTCGAGAAGCCGGTTCACCTCGAACAGGGCGACCGGCTGGTGCTGGAGGATGGCCGCACGGCGAAGATCGTCGCGGCGCCGGAAGAGCTGATGGAGGTTCGCGCACGTGACGCGCAGCACCTCGTCACGCTGGCCTGGCACATCGGCAACCGGCACCTCTCCGCACAGATCGATGCCAATCGCATCCTGCTGCGCCGTGACCGCATCATCCGCGTGATGCTGGAGCAGCTTGGCGCCAAAGTGTCGGATGTGACGGAGCCCTTCACTCCTGTCCACGGCGCCTATCATGCGCACGAACACTGAGGCCGCGCAGCTTCTGCTGCTGCTCACCTGGATGTCACCCGCCTTCCCCGCCGGCGCCTTCGCCTATTCGCACGGGCTCGAATGGGCCATCGATCAGCGCGCTGTCACCACGGGCGCGGAGCTGAAGGACTGGATCTCGGACCTGCTGACGCGCGGCTCCGGATGGAACGATGCCGTGCTCTTCGCGCGGTGCTGGGACGATGATGCCGGAGAGTTGAACGAACTCGCCCTCGCGCTAGCAACCTCGCGCGAGCGCCACCTTGAAACCACGCAGATCGGCCGCGCCTTCCGCATCGCGGCAGGCATTTTCGCGGCGCCCTCGCTCGATGACGAGGAGATCGCCTATCCCATCGCAGCCGGCACCGCCTGCGTCGCGATGGGCATCGACAAGGATCACGCGCTGCTGGCCTGGTTGCAGGGCTTCGCGGCAACCCTCACCTCCGTCGCGGTGCGCCTCGTGCCCATCGGCCAGACGGCGGGGCTCGAGGTGCTGCGCGACCTTGCCCCCGTCATCGCCCGCACGGCGGAGCGAGCAAGTATAGCCACGCTCGATGACCTCGGCGCCATCACGCTTGGCGCAGACATTGCCGCGATGAAACACGAGACGCAGTACAGCCGGGTGTTCCGCACATGACGAAATCCTCCCACGGCCCGTTGCGCGTCGGCATCGGCGGGCCGGTCGGCTCCGGCAAGACGACGCTCACCGAAAAGCTGTGCAAGGCAATGCGCGAGAAATACTCCGTCGCCGCCATCACCAACGACATCTACACCAAGGAAGACGCGCTCATCCTCAACCGGCTGCAGGCGCTGCCGGAAGATCGGATCATGGGGGTGGAAACCGGCGGCTGCCCGCACACCGCGATCCGCGAAGATGCATCGATCAACCTTGCCGCGGTGGACGAGATGGTGTGGCGCCATCCGGACCTTGACGTGATCTTCATCGAATCCGGCGGCGACAACCTCGCCGCCACCTTCTCGCCGGACCTCGCTGACATCTCGCTCTATGTGATCTCGGTCTGCCAGGGCGAGAAGATCCCGCGCAAGGGCGGCCCCGCCATCACGCGGTCCGACCTGTTGGTCATCAACAAGGCTGACCTTGCGCCGCATGTGATGGCCGACCTCGGCATCATGGAACAGGATACGCGCAAGGTGCGCGGTGACAGGCCCTATGTGTTCACCGACCTGCTGCGGCAGAAAGGCCTTGCCGAGGTTGTCACCTTCATCGAGCGAGCCGGCGGATTGGCGTGACGGCAAGTGAACCTTGGTCTGGATTGCCCGGGCGCAGGAAGACCATTCAGCCGTCGTTGAAGTAGTCAGATTCCCTTACGTCACATGTATGAATACTTATCTTTGGTGAATTTCTTTGCTTGTACATTCACGCGGCTTCAAATTATTTCGAAGTCTGCGATTGCAAATCAGGGCTGCGGGGGAATTCCGTGACGACGGACATCACGAACGCCGACGACGATACCGCGCTCAAGGAACTCCATGATGCCCTGGCGCGGGTGAAGGCGCAGACCCATGTGGTGCGCCTTGCAATGTCGGGCATGGAGGATGAGCGCGACATCCGTGCCATCATGTCCTCGCTCGACGCGATCAATGACGATCTCGCGCAAGCAGCTGAATTCTTGAGGCGCTGAGAGTGGTACCGCCTGCCCGGTTCGAACGGGCGACCCCTAGATCCACAATCTAGTGCTCTAACCAACTGAGCTAAGGCGGCATCACTGGGCTGAAAGGCCAAAAGCCTTTCGCACGGGGCGTTCCTAGCCCCAGTCGCTGGCGATTTCAAGCCAACAAAAAGGCCCGCATCGAAACCGAGCGGGCCTTGGAGGGTTAATGCATCGGCCGGGGAGGCCCCGGCCGGGCATCAGCTGTTTGGCTTAGGCAACCTTGGAAAGGGTGGCGAAGGACTTGGACATCTGGTCCTGCACCGGCTTCAGCGATTCCTTGGCGAGAGCGACGGAGAGCTCGGAGAGCTCGCTGGCCTGGCGCTGCAGCGTCTCGGCCTGCTCCTTGAGGAAGCTCTGCTGCAGGTTCATGACCTCGGACGGGTCACGAACCGAGAAGAACTTGCGCGCAAAGGCGAAGCCGGAATTGATGTTCAGCTGCACGAATTCCATCGACTTCAGCTGGATGTCGGTCACGCGGTTCTTGTAGGCATTGGCGGCGGCGTCCATCAGCTGGACGTTGCCGTGGGCCACTTCCGAGACCTTCTCGAAGGCGCCCTGCGCCTGGTCGAGGGTCTTCTGGGCGAAGCTTGCAACCTGCTCGGCAACCTGCTCGGTGGCCTTGGTCACGGTTTCATTGGTCATTTCGGGCTTGGCCGTCTTGGTCGACATGGGTGTTTCTCCTGTTGGCCAGGCTTGGCTCTGCCTGCCTGATGAACAGAATATAGGCCCACAAATGGTGCGATGCAATATAAATATTGCACTGCGACCTCTCCGATGCCCCCCGTACCCCTGAAAATTAACCGGATGTTGCCGAATTCCTTTATTTTTTGGGTTAAGGCATCGTAAACAGATTGGGCTGAGTTTGGGCTGGTTGTAGGGGTGAACTGTTGGCCGACGTCGCCACACCGACGCTGGAAGACCTGAGGGACGTGCCAGAAGCCGCCTGGCTGTGGGACGCCGGGCGGGCACGCATCGTCTGGGCCAATCCGGCCGGCATCGCCTTTTTCGGCGGCGCCTCGCTGTTCGACCTGATCGACCGCCCCTTCGACGAGCAGGAACCGGGCGTCGAGGCGATGATGGGCCTGTCGCGCACCCTGCATCGCGGCCAGGTTGAAACCGTCGATCTCACCTTCCCGTCTGCCGCCACCGAAGGCGCCATCACCTGCCGCTGCATGATCCATGCGCTGGCAGATGGCCGCCCGGGCGTTCTGGTCGTCGCCCGTGCGTCTGGCAGCGCCGAGGTGGCCCGTGCGGATGCCGACATGGCCGCCGCCTTCGACCTCCTGCCCTCTGCCGCCATTCTTGTCGGGCGTGACGGCAGCTTCCACCACCTCAATGCCGCAGCGCTCATGCTGCTGGGCGCCAACCAGCGCGGCAGCCTTGCCGAACTGATGGGCGACCAGCCCCAGGCCGATGCGCTGCTGGCGCGCATCGCGGCGGCAGGCACCGTGGTGCAGCACCGCGCGCTCGCCGTGCGCATCGGCACCCGCGACATCCGCCTCACGGCGCGCCGCCTCAATCGCGAGGCCGAAGGCGCCGCCTTCGCCATGCTGCTGCTCGATGACGTGACGGAGCGCCGCGCGCTGGAGCTGAAGCTGTCAGGCACCGAACCCGCAGCTCCTGCGGCCGCACCCGCGCCAGCCGCGCCGGCGGCTTCCCCAACGTCAGCAGCCGCCGCAGCGAAGAACGCCGCCGCACTGTCAGAAGCTGATGCCGCCGCCTTCGAAAAGCTGGGCAAGGTGCTGCAGGATGAACTCCGCCAGCCGAAGCCGGCTGTGCCGCGCGCGCCGCAAGCCGCCGCGCCGGAAGCGCCGCCGCCCGCCCCGCGTCGCAAGCTGCAGCGCATACCCGACCAGGTGCGCCTGCCGCTGGAGAACCGGCCCGAGGCCGTGCTGGTGGCCAAGGACGGCCAGCTGCTCTTCGCCAACCCTGCCGCGGCGCGGCTCTTCGGCTACGAAACCGGCGAGGACGTAATCAACGACCAGGCGCTCTCCAACCGCTTCGGCCAGCTTGGCCAGGCCCTGCCGCGCGCCAGCATCCTCACCGACCAGGGCAGCGAGATCGAGGCCAGCGTGCAGATGGTGGTGATCCCCTGGCTGGGCGGCCCGGCCCGGCAGTTCCTGCTCCATCCTGCCGAGGCGGCACGCCCCGAACTTCGCCTCGCTCTCACTCCCACCGTACCGTCGTCCCCCATGTCGACGACTGCCGAGGCCCAGACCGTCGTCGAGACCGTCGTCGAGACCGTCGCGCCGCCGGAAGCCCCACGCACCAGCGCCGAGGTGATCCAGCTTCCAACGCGCAACCCGGGCGCGGACGCCGACCAGGAGTTGCGCGCCATTCTCGACACCGCGGCCGACGGCATCATCACGCTGGACCAGGACGCGAAGATCCACACCTTCAGCGCCGGAGCCGAAGCGATCTTCGGCTACCGCATCGCCGAGGTTACCGGAAAGCCGCTGTTCGACCTGCTGTCGCCCGACTGCCGCAAGGTGGTGCGCGACTATCTGGCAGCACTGCAGGGCCCCGGCCTCGCATCCGTCTTCAACGATGGCCGCGAAGTCACCGCACTGGTCAGGCAGGGCGGAACGGTTCCGCTGTTCCTCACCATCGGCCGCCTGCAGGCCACGCGCTCGCAGGCCGCCTTCTGTGCCGTGGTGCGCGACATCACGCAGTGGAAGAAGACCGAGCAGGAACTGCGCGAGGCAAAGGAGAAGGCGGAGGCGACCAGCCGCCAGAAGTCCGAGTTCCTCGCCAGCGTCAGCCATGAGCTGCGTACACCCCTCAACGCCATCATGGGTTTCTCGGAAGTGATGCGGCTCGGGCGCTTCGGCGAAATCGAAAACGAGAAATACCGCGGCTACGTGCAGGACATCCACGCCAGCGGCGCGCATCTGCTGTCGCTCATCAACGACCTGCTCGATCTTTCGAAGGTCGAGGCGGGTAAGCTCGATCTCAATTTCACCGCCGTGTCGCTGGCCGACGTCACCGACTACGTGCTGAAGCTGCTGCAGGAGCAGGCCACGGCGGCGCGGGTGGTGATGCGCAAGTCGATGCCGCCCGATCTTCCCAACGTGGTGGCCGACCTGCGCTCCATGCGCCAGGCGCTGCTCAACCTCGTGTCCAACGCCATCAAGTTCACCGATGCGGGCGGCCAGGTGGTGGTCTCCGCCCAGGTGATGAACAACGGCGAATTGAAGCTGCGCGTCAAGGACACCGGCATCGGCATGGATGAGGACCAGCTGAGGGGCGCGCTCGAACCCTTCGGCCGCGTCATTACCGAAGGTCGCGACGTGCAGGGCACCGGGCTTGGCCTGCCGCTCACCAAAGCGCTGGTCGAGGCCAACCGCGCGCGGCTCAGCCTCTCCAGCGAGCCGCGCAAGGGCACGCTGGCCGAAGTCACGTTCCCCACCACCCGCGTGCTGGCGGAATAACCCAATCATGACCGCCGCCGCGATGCCCAAGGGCCCGCCCCGCCCGGCAAGCGAAAGGCTGTTCGCCGCGGCAGCTCTCGTCATCGGACTGGCGCTGGTGCTGCCGGTCGTCACCATCATCGTGCTGGCGCTGGCGCCCACTGAAAATGTCTGGCCGCACCTGCTCTCCACCGTGCTGCCGGGCTATGTGATGCGCACTGTCGCGCTGATGGCGGGCGTGGGCCTCATCACCTTCGTGGTCGGCACCGGCACGGCGTGGCTCGTCACAATGTGCCGCTTTCCCTTGCGGCCGCTGTTCGTCTGGGCCTCGCTGCTGCCCATGGCCATGCCGGGCTACATCGTCGCCTATGCCTATGTCGATTTCCTGAGCTACGCAGGCCCGGTGCAGACGCTGCTGCGCGAAGTCATGGGCTGGACGACCAAGTCCGATTACTGGTTCCCCGAGATCCGCTCGCTGGGCGGCGCCATCTTCGTGCTGTCGATGGTGCTCTATCCTTATGTGTTCCTCACCGCGCGGGCGAGCTTCATCCGCCAGCCGGCAACGCAACTCGAAGTGGCGCGTGCCTTGGGCCGCACGCCGTGGGGCGCCTTCCGCGCCGTGGCGCTGCCGCTCGCGCGCCCCGGCATCGCGGTGGGCGTGTCGCTCGCCCTCATGGAATGCCTCAACGACATTGGTGCGGCGGGCTTCTTCGGCGTGCGCACGCTGACGCTCGGCGTCTACACGACGTGGCTGTCACAGGGAAACCTCGGCGGTGCGGCGCAGATCTCCGCCGTCATGCTGCTCTTCATCTTCGTGCTGCTGTGGATCGAGCGGCAGGCGCGGCGGCGCCAGTCCTTCGTGCTGCCCGCCCAGCGCCCGCGCCAGCCGGACCGCATAAGGCTCAACGGCTGGCAGCGCGCGCTCGCCGTCGTCGCCTGCGGCCTTCCCATCCTCATCGGCTTCGTGCTGCCGGCCCTCGTGCTGCTGAACTTCGCGGCACCCCGGATGGGTGATGCGCTGTCCACCACCTACCTCAGCGCCGTCTATCATTCGCTGCTGCTGGCCGTTGTCGCCGCCGTCGTGGCAGTCCTGCTGGGCCTCGTGCTCGGCTATGCCAACCGCACCGTGCGCAGCGGCCTCACCCGGCGCGTCATCCGCCTTGCCGCCACGGGCTATGCCATTCCCGGCACGGTCCTGGGCATTGGCGTGCTGATCCCGCTCGCTGCCTTCGACAATTCACTCGATGGCTTCCTGCGTGAGCAGATCGGTGTGTCGTCAGGCCTATTGCTGTCGGGCACCATCGCGGCGCTGGTCTTCGCCTATGTGGTGCGCTTCCTCGCCGTCTCCTTCGGCGCCATCGAGGCCGGACTGCAGAAGGTGACGCCCAGCGTGGCCGCCGCGGCGCGCATGCTGGGGCGCGGCCCCATCGCCGCCTTCATCGAAGTGCATCTGCCGTTGCTGAAGCCCGCACTTGCCTCCGCCGCACTGCTCGTCTTCGTCGACTGCATGAAGGAGCTTCCGGCGACACTGATCCTCAGGCCCTTCGACTTCGAGACGCTCGCCACCACGGTCTTCATGCTGGCCTCCCTCGACCAGCTGGAGGAAAGCGCGCTGCCGGCCCTCACCATCGTCGCCGTCGGCCTGCTGCCGGTGATCCTGCTCTCGCGCACGCTGCACGAGCCGCACATCACGAGCTGAGTTCGGGCAGGTCCTTGTAAAGGTCCAGCGCCTCCGGGTTGGCCAGCGCCTCCTTGTTCTTCACCACGCGGCCATGCACCACGTCGCGCACCGCAAGCTCGGTGATCTTGCCGGACTTGGTGCGCGGAATGTCGGCGACGGCGACGACTTTCGCCGGCACGTGGCGCGGCGAGGCGCCGTCGCGGATCTTCTTCCTGATGCGGGCGACCAGCTCATCATTCAGCGCCACGCCGGGCCGCAGGCGCAGGAACAGCACCACGCGAACGTCCGAGTCCCAGTCCTGACCGATGGCCAGCGCCTCGATCACCTCCGGCACCTGCTCCACCTGGGCATAGATTTCGGCCGTGCCGATCCGCACGCCGCCGGGGTTGAGCGTCGCGTCGGAGCGGCCATGGATGATCATGCCATTGTGCGGCGTGATCTCGGCGAAGTCGCCATGGCACCAGATGCCGGGGAAGCGGGCGAAATAGGCGTTGTGATACTTCGAGCCGTCGGCATCGTTCCAGAACATCACCGGCATCGACGGGAAGGGCTTCACGCAGACGAGTTCGCCCTTCTCACCGCGTACCGGCTTTGCGTTCTCATCATAGACATCGACCGCCACGCCCAGCATGGCGCCCTGGATCTCGCCGCGCCACACCGGCGACAGCGGGTTGCCGCCCACGAAGCAGCCGCAGATGTCGGTGCCACCCGAGATGGAGGCGAGCTGGATGTCGGACTTGATGCCGGCATAGACGAAGTCGAAGCTTTCCGCCGACAGCGGCGAGCCGGTCGACAGCATGGCGCGCAGGGCTGACAGCTTGTGCGTCTCCTTCGGCACGAGGCCGCTCTTCTTCACCGCATCGATATACTTGGCGGAGGTACCGAAGATGGTCATGCCCTCGTCATCGGCATAATCGAACAGCACGCGCTCGGACGGGTGGAAGGGCGAGCCGTCATAGAGCAGAAGCGTTGCGCCCGCAGCGAGACCGGAGACCAGCCAGTTCCACATCATCCAGCCGCAGGTGGAGAAATAGAACAGCTTGTCGGAAGGCTTGGTGTCGGTATTCAGCACATGCTCGGACAGGTGCTTCAGCAATATGCCGCCCGCACCATGCACGATGCATTTCGGGATGCCCGTCGTGCCGGAGGAATAGAGGATGTAGAGCGGATGGTCGGGCGGCAGCTGCGCGAAGCTGATCGGCGCGTCGCTCTGCCCGCTCATGAAGCCTGCCAGCGTTTCACCCTTCGGCAGCGCCTGGGCCACAGCGTCCGCCTCGCCGATGTAGTCGATCACCAGCGCCCGCTCGACGCTCTTCAACTCCTTCAGCACGTTGCCGATCTTCTCGGCCATGCGGATGGTCTTGCCGGCATAGTAGTAACCGTCGCAGGTGATGAGGATCTTCGGCTCGATCTGCCCGAAGCGGTCGAGGATGCCGCGCTCGCCGAAGTCCGGCGAGCAGGATGACCAGATGGCGCCCAGTGAAGAGGCCGCGAGGAAGGCCACGATCGATTCCGGCATGTTGGGCACGATGGCGCAGATGCGGTCACCCGCCTTCACACCCGCAGTGGCGAAGGCACGGCTGAGCTTCGCCACGGCCTTGTGGAGTTCGGCCCAGCTCATCCGCCGCCTGACCTTGTCCTCGCCGCGGAACACCAGCGCATCCATGTCGTCGTTCCGGCGCAGCATGTTCTCGGCATAGTTCAGGCGGGCATCGGGGAAGAACTTCGCCCCCGGCATCTTCGTGCCATCGACCAGAACGCGGCTGCCGCGGGTCTCGGCCTTCACCTCGCAGAAGTCCCACAGGCGCGACCAGAAGGCCTCGGGCTCCTCCACCGAATAGCGCAGCACCTCCTCGAAACTCCTGAGGCCCAGCGGCGCCATGAAGCGGGCGAGGTTGGAACTGGCCATCCGTTCGGGGGCGGGGGTCCACAAAGCACGTTCGGTCATGTAAGGCACTCCGGAGTGGCGGTTCGTTGCGGGTCTAGTCATGTCACGAAAGGGCCGCAAGTCCCGCCCAAAAGCGGCGCGATTTCAGGAGTTTCCGATGTACAACCGACGGCTCATGGCAGGTGGCGCGGCGTTTGGCCTTTTGGTGCTGGTGGTTGTCGCCTTCGTGCTCGTGGCGCCGCGCGGGGTGGCGGGCAGGCTCAATGCGCTGGCGCAGCAGCAGCTGGGCCGCAGCCTAGCGGTCAATGGCGGCACCCACCTCGACTTCTCGCCCCTGTCGGTACGCCTTGACGACGCCACCCTCTCCGGTGCTGCGCCGGAGGATGACAGCCTCGCCACCGTCAAGTCCGCCGTCATTCCGGTGACGCTGGGCCAGCTCTTCGGGGCCGCGCCGGAGATTGCCAGCATCACCCTCACCGAGCCCGAATTCGCACTGCTGATCAATGACCGCGGCGAGGCGAACTGGGATTTCCCGGGCTTCACACCCGGCGGACCGCTGCGCATCCAGCTGGAACAGGCCCGGTTCCGCTACTTCGACACCCGCAACAGCCAGAGCATGGCGCTCACCCATGTCGATGGCACGCTGGACATGCGCGCCGATGGCGGTGCCAGTTTCGCCGGCACCGCCGTGATCAACGGCCGGCTGGTGCGCATCGATGCCGACCTCAAGTCGCTGGCCCGCATCAATGCCGATGGCTCGCCGCTGGAAATCGCCCTTGCCGCCGATGATGGCAACGCCAGTTTCAGCGGCCGCCTGTCCACCGCCGAAGTCCTGAGTCTCGCAGGCCCCGTCAGCCTGTCGAGCCAGACGCCGGGTCCCGGGCTGCGCCTCATCGGGTTGCCGCTGCCCGCCGGCATCACGGCCACCGGCGCCATCGCCATCGACGGCGCGCTTGACAGCGCAGGCCGCGCCTATGCGATCCGCAATGCCACGCTCTCGATGGGCAACTTCCGCGCGGCGGGCGAGCTGGGGGCAGACCTCCGCAACGCCACGCCCAAGCTGCAGGCGAGGCTTGTTGCCGACAGGCTGTGGCTTGATCCCTTCATGCCAGCATCCGGTGCCAAGAATGGCGACTGGGGCCGCGTGCCCCTGCCCTTCGCCCTTCTGAAGGCCTTCGACATTGAAGCCACCATCGATGCCCGCAGCATGTCCTTCGGGGGCTTCACCGCGGGCGGGTCCGAGCTTCGCATCGCGCTCACCGACGGCAAGCTTGACGTGACCAGCGTTTCCGACCTCGACACGGACGGAACATTGAACGTCACCGTCAAGGCCGATGCCAATGCGGCACCCCCCAGTGTTGCCGTCAACATGATCGCCAATGACATTGCAGCCCAGCCTCTGCTGGGCGCGCTCACAGGGGCCACGCAACTCACCGGCACCGGCGGCTTCACGGCGAACTTCACTGCCGGCGGCACAACGCAGGAGGAACTCGTCGGCATGCTGAAGGGCACGGCCAGCATCGACCTCGTCAACGGCAGCATTGCCGGAGCCGACCTTGCTGGCCTCGTCCTCGCGGCCAAGCAGAAAGTGCTCGAAGGCTGGCAGGCGGCGCCCGGCGATACGCCCTTCACCAGCCTCCGGGGCGAGACCACCATCCAGGACGGCATCGCCAACTTCCGCAACGCGACGATCGAGGGTCCTGTCAGCTTCACCCTCGAAGGCCTCATCGACGTGCTTCGCCAGGGCATCGCCGTGTCGACCACGGCAACCACCAACGGCCAGCCGCTGCTGCCCGTGGCGGTCATCGCGCGGGGGCCGTGGGGCGCGCCGAAAATCTTTGCGGATGTTCCCAGCTTCATCGCCAACCCCGATGGCAGCACGGCACCCCTGCAGGATCCCGCGTCACCGCAAGGCAATTGAACCGGCGCGCAGGCCGGGGCATGAAGGACAGATGATCCGCATCCAGCAACAGCCCTTCGACCCGGGCCACGAACTCGCCGAGGTGAAGAGAGGCAGGCCGGGCATCGGCGGCACCGTCATGTTCCTTGGCACGGTGCGTGACCTGTCGGATGGCACCGACGTCAAGGCCATGACGCTCGAGCACTATCCCGGCATGACCGAGAAGGCCCTCGAAGACATCGAGCAGGAAGCGCACCGCCGCTGGCAGCTCGATGCCACGCTCATCATCCACCGCCATGGCCGGCTGGAGCCGGGCGAGGATATCGTGCTGGTCATCGCCGCCTCGGCCCACCGCGAAGCCGCCTTCGAGGCCTGCCACTTCCTCATCGACTGGCTGAAGACCAAGGCGCCCTTCTGGAAGCTCGAGGAGAATGACCAGGGTGCGAGCTGGGTCGCCGCCAAGGACAGCGACGACGACGCGGCGCGGCGCTGGAGCAAGTGAGGCACTGGCGGCCACCACGCCGGTCGCCCAGGCCCTGGTGGCGCAGCCTTGCCGAGGGCGCGGGCATGCTGCTGCTGCTTGCCGTCATCACCTATGGCGCGCGCCAGGCCGGCTGGCTTCCCGACGAGACGGGGTCCTTCACCGCGGTCGACGGCGACTCGCTCCGCAAGGACGGGAAAGACTATCGCCTGCACGCCATCGACGCGCCGGAACTGTTCCAGACCTGCTGGAAGGCCGATGGCAAGGAATATGATTGCGGCCATGCAGCGCGCGATGCGCTGCGCGGCCTGGTCCGCAATGCCACCGTCACCTGCAACATCCTCGATACCGACCGCTACGGCCGCGCGGTTTCAGAGTGCAGCGCCGGGAAGGCGAACATCAACGATGCCATGGTGCGCGCCGGATGGGCGGTCGCCTACACCCGCCACGGCCAGGATCATGCCGCGGCGCAGGCGGAGGCCCGCGTTGCTGGCCGCGGACTTTGGCAGGGCCGTTTCCAGACGCCGGAAGACTGGCGCAATGCCAACCGCAACAGCCTGCTCCAGCAGCAGGAAGAGGATTGAGCGGCGGGCACAACGTGCCTCGCCGCTCGCTTGGCCGCGTCAGAAGTTGTTGGGGTTGCCCTTGACGATCGTGCCGGTGCCGTCGTCCTTGCCGTCCTTCACCCAGGTCACCTGGTCGCCATCGAGCTTGACCTGCCAGCACGCCTCGGGGTCCTGGCCATACTGGAAGCACATGGTGTCGGCGTTGATGCGCCACTTGCCCGCATAGTCCTTGCCCTTGATGACGCCGTCAGCGCCGTAGAATTCCGTGTAGGCTCCGGCCGCCATCATGCTGCCCTGCACGGTGTTGCCGGAGATTGCCGCGCCGATCTGCTCGCCCGTTGCCATCGCGCCCGCAAACGCCGTTCCGCTTGCCGCAAGCATGACCGCGGCTGCCATCAGGATGTTCTTCATATCAGTTCCCCTTTGTTAATTTTTTTCCTACGGCGGAACTGGCCGCGGGGATTACAGCGGCGGAAGCCAGGCGGCCGGAAATTCACGGCAAGCTGCCCCACCGGCATCACGGTCAAGTCCAACGGCAGCGGCAAGGTCAGGATCAATGGCACCAAGGCCACGGTGAAGACCTTCAGCGCCACCGCCTGGGAGGCCCGCATCAAGGGCATCGCCATCGACTTCGGAATGGACGGGTCAGCACTCACCGTCACCTACACGGCAAAGGGCGGCGCCAACGGCATCTGCCAGGTCACGAGCAGTGCGGCGTCCGGGGACGCCGGTGGCGGGGCCAACCTCACGCTCGCCCCCGCCAAGGACCAGGAGGCCTGCCTTGCCGCCGTCTCCAACAAGACCAACAATGGCGAGGTCACGGTTCTCGACACCAACAGCTCGGAAGCCAACAACACGGTCATCGTCGGCGTGGGCGAGCAGAAGGCCAAGTGGCGGTGCCTGGTCAAGAACGGCCGCGTCGCCGACGTGATGTCGCTCACCGATGAAGGCGCTCTCTGAGGCACCCGCTTCGGGATCGCAAACGCAATTGCTTTCCACCGCACAAACACGCCGTCCATTCACGGCTATCTCCGGCCCGACGCCACGAGGGCCTGAATGGACGCGACTGCCGATGACGATACCGGGAACATTCTCGGCCATGTTGACTATCGTCACATCGTGGCCATCCTGCAGAAGCACTACCCTCAGATGAGTGCCGAGGAGGCTGCGCGGCTGGTCTTCGAATACCTGCGGCCGCAGGATGCAGATGCCCCGCTCAACAACATGGCAGAAGACCCGGAAGCGGCCTGACTGGCCCGCCGCGCCGTCCAGCAGCGCGATCATCTCGCGGAAGACAGTGGTGTTGCTCTGAGTCTGACCGGGCGCACAGCCCACGGCGACAAAGCGCCAACCGTCCGGAAGCTGTCGATGCAGCCTCGGTTCGCCAATGAATGGTGCTGCCAGGGGGAATCGAACCCACGACCTCTCCCTTACCAA
>NZ_JBAXGR010000007.1:0-83989 GCF_037139295.1 Aestuariivirga sp. | reverse complement strand
CGCCTCCGGTGATGACGGCGGTGTTTCCGGGCTTGATGGCGGGATGGCTCATGTGGGGCTCCTGATACATGTAAAACAGCGTCGTGGACGGAGGTTAGCGCCTCGCAATGGGCTACGGGGGCGTAAAACGAATGGGAGGCCGCAGTCAGCCGGTCAGCAAGATGGTGAACCACCCAACGTTGGTTGTCCAAGACTGATACATCCCCACGTTTAGAACGCAATTTCAACGATATACGAGTTCGCATCTTTATTCCGCATGGTGCGCCAACGAACTCCAATATTGAGACACCCACTTCCATCTTTATGCTTCCCGGAAATGGGAATTGAGATGCGCCTTGGGCGCTGCTCGTTGAAGACGACCGACTGAGTCGACTGATTGTCGTCAGCGCGGCAGGGTCAGCGTCTCTCAGCTGGCACAAATCAAGTCGATGTTTGGTTATTCTGAGATCGCTGCGCGATGCGCTGATGTCGCTCGGGGTATGACGGAGGGTGGCCCCGATGCCCGTGATGCCCGGGCGCCGGAAGGCGGGCAGGTGATCGGCCGAAGGTGCGTGGCGGGTATTGCCTTTCTGCTGCTCAGAGCGGTCCCTTTGCTCAGTCTCGCACGTTGCTCTTCTCGGCCACCGAGCCAGCATCTGGGCTTGGCATCATGAGTGCCCAAAGATGTCGCTCGTCGGTACCAAGCACGCTCACGGAATGAAATGCCAAAGGGAAGTGAAAGTTTCCGGGTGAATTCTACGCCGCCCCCAAGAACGGTGGCTTGAGGGACTCCCAGGAATCCATGTGAATGTGGGATCGAACCGCCTTGAGCCTCAAGCACGATAATAAGTACTATAGTAGATCTCATATATTTAGCAGATTTTATATATGAGCCTCTTGAAATTAATACGTATGAATAAGCGTATCTACGCATAGGTGCTTACCGCAAAATAGTATATGATCTTTCATATCGAAGCCGACAGGAGACTAAGGTGATGTCATCATCGTACCTCGAAGCAGATCTTAGCTTACTTGCATCGACTATCAGGGCAAGGCTCCAGCGACATCGCTCCCATCGGCTGAAGGTTTATGCCTACAAGTGGTTGGATACGGCTCTCGGTCAATTACAGCCCTTTGCACTGACACGACTTGGCCTCGGCCGCAAAATCATGAATATCGCATACTCGAATTGCCATAGACTTTCCGAGATAGCGAGTGGGCTTGGACGAGAATCGCCAATTCAGCGCATGGTTTCTGTTGAACAGGGCGTTGATGCCATCGTCGCCCGGGTCGGCCGGTAGTCACGACAACAACGACCTCCTGACATTGCCCGCCAGTGCTCGGAAGGCGGCCCGTGGCAACCATTCTACTCTGCTGCCAGTGCCGGCGGCGCTCCGCTTGAGAGAGTCAAGCGATACTGCGTGGAGAAGGGTCTTTCCTCACCGTGCTCGCGGACGGGGATTCCAGACACTGATAACCGATGAAACACGAACTCAGCCAACGCGAACTTGAGGTACTGAGACTGGCGGCTAGCGGCCTTACGGCAAAGCGAACGGCCAATGTCCTCGGTGTAAGCGAATCCGCCGTGGCCATGTATCTGGCAAAGGGCGAGCGGAAACTGGGTGCGCAGACAAAGGCCCATGCCGTGGCAATCGCCACGGCCCTGGGGCTCATCGGAAAGGCAGACAAAAGAATCTTATAGCCAGGATCTCCGCCGGCACGGCTATGTGATGCTGGGCTCGCCGCCATGCCGACTTCGACCGTGGCGCCGAGCGATCCGTTGCGCACAATGCCGATCAGGGCTGGACGACACGATCGCCTTCATGAAAGGCCCACTCAATCAGGGCGGCGTCACTGCAGACGGCATTCAATCTCCGTCAGGCCGCAGGCAACCTTCCTCCGCATGCAATACGCCTCGGGGACGGCCATTGAACTGAGCTACCTCAGGCCCAAGGTCGCGGCGGGAAGATCGAGGACTAAAGTTCAGCAGCGGCCCTTGACCGGTCGAGCGCGAAGCTGAGAGCCACGCCCATTCGCAGGAATGGATCGGGGGGCAGCACACCCGGCTTTTCCATGGACAACGCCACGCTGAGCAGTTTGTCCTGTTCACCCAGCGCCAACCGTGCGGCCAGACGGCCTAGCATGCTCAAGCGCGAAACGCCGTTGCCATTGCAGCACCCTGCCAGAACCACACCGGCATGCACCTGGTCGAGCAGGAAGCGGTATCCACGGCTGCCTGCCATGGTGCCAGTCCAGCTGTATTCCAGGTCGGCCTCCGTCAACCACGGGAACCTTCGCTGCAAGGCGATCATGTGGGTGGGGCGACGCGCGCTCACGTCCGCCGCTGTCAGGCCCTCGGGCCGGTATTCAACGGTGTTGCGGATCAGGATACGCCGGTCGACGGTGAGGCGCGCTGTCGTGCCTCCCTTGATCGGGCAGAGCACCGCCCAGGCCGGTGGACGACCGATGCGCATGTCTTCTTGCGGTGTCAGCGGGCGCGTCAGGCTGGCGGTGAGCGCCAGCGGCATCATCCGGTATTTCTTGTAGCCGAACCGCGGCAGGAACGCATTCAACGCCAGGATGACGCGCGACGCCTTGATGCGTCCCTTGGCAACGTCAACCACCGCACCACCGCCTGAAGTCGGCTGAAGGCCAATGGCTGGCGTGTTTTCATAAAGCTCCACACCAGCCGGCATGGTGTCGACAAGGCCTTTGCTGAACTTGGCGGGTTGCAGGAACCCGTTGCCACCACCGCCGATCCACAACGCCCTGGAATAGAAGCCGGTGCCGAAGCGCGTCCGGCAGTCATCGGCCTCGAGAATACGCGCGGTGGCGCCGACCCGGGTGAGGACTTCGGCATAGGCTTCGACCTTGCCCAAGCGCTCACCCTCATGGGCGGCATAGAAAAAACCATCGGCTCTGAAATCGCAGTCGATGCCGAGGGTGTTGACCAGGCGTTCGTTCTCCAGCGCACCGGCCCTGTCGATTTCCGTCTGGGCCAGAAATGTCGCCATGGCCTCGGCGGAACCTTCTGCTCCGAACTCGGGCAAATCATAGCCAACATTGAAGCCCGAGTTTCTGGCGGAAGCACCTTGCGCAATGCGCTGTGCATCGATGAGGATGATGCGGTCGTTCGGCCGGCGCCCGGCAAGTTCACGCGCGGCGGAAAGCCCCGTGAACCCGCCGCCGACGATCAGCCAGTCCGTCTTCTGTTCACCAACGAGTTCCGGAAACTGCCGATACGATCCCGCCTGCGCAATCCATCCGCACTGCATGGCTGCCGTACACCCTTGTCCGTTTCATTTGAGACCAAGATGTAGCGCAGGCGATCTTTGCAGCCAATGGCGCATATGTGCCAGTGACAGCTATTCACGCCAGGCGCAGTCGCTCGGCAATTCAATGGCTTCAGGCAGTTGCGCTCGGATTGCTGGTGGCGCTTGTCGAGTGGTTGGTTATGACGCCACTCCAGACCGTATTGTTGGGAACAATCATGGTCAGCCCATCATCCTTCTCGATCACGGTGCTGAAAATCGTGACAGACTTCACCTTGCCCTTGATGCCCGAACCGATTTCGACGACATCGCCGACGTCGAAAGGCTTGTTCACCATGATCAGCAGGCCGCTCGCAAAGTTGCTGAGCGTGCCTTGAAGAGCAAAGGCAACAACAAAGCCGGCAGCGCCCACCGCTGCAAGGATTGGGGACAGATTGAACTCCAGTGCCGACAGTCTGAGCAGAACACCAAAGAAGACGATTGCACGACCCGACATCGAAACGACGAAGTCACGCAGCAGATTGGATGAGACATTGGTCACGCTCATCACGCGCCGGAGAATCCTGCGGACGATCCACGCGACAATCAGTGCACCCAGCACATAACCGAAGAAAATGCCGAGGTTCCGCGACCAGCGCAATCCGCCCTCGTCAGCGACAAGCCAGGCCTTGGTCCGCGCCCAGGTCGCCGTCTGGTCAGAGACATCGATCTTGAAGCCACTGAGCGACAAGATGTACTGGCGACACTCGACCGGATCCCCACCCTTGAGTTCCCACTTGTCGAGGACCAGCTTCAAACGGTCGGCGAGTGCTGTCCGCTCGCTTGTCAGCTTGGTGCTGAGATCCACGAGAGCCACCTTGACGTCGGTCTTGGCCCCGGTTGCCTCACTGGCCTTCGCAGAAAGCTGTTCAACCTTGGAGGACGTCTGATCGGCTGATGTTGCGGCTGCAGAACTCTCTCCGGAAGCCGCAAGTAACTTGACGGCATCTGCCGCCGAGGCATCCTTCGCCATGGAGGTGGCGGCTTCCGGGTCACTGCCAGGTTCGGCAGCTTTCTGCGCCACTGAGGCAGCCACGACATCCGTGACGTCGCTGGTCTTTCCAGCCTCCTGGCTCGCGGCGGACGAGACCTTTGCGGCCTCGGCATTTTTGCACTGGCAACGCTCGCTGCCGCTGTCGCCTGTTCCTGATCACTGGCTGCCTGCTTCTGGGCAGAGTCCACCGTCTTGGCGAGGTCCTGCTGCGCCGCCGCAAGTCGTTCTGCCGCAGCGGTCTTCTCAGCTGCTGTCACGTCCGCGCTGTCCTGCTTGGCTTTCGCTTCCTGGGCAGCTTGCGCCAGCACCTCTCCAGCAGCCCTTTCCTTCGCCAGCTGCGCGATCTCGCGGTTCTTGCGGTGCACTGCCAGCTCGGCCAGGCTGATTTCGCTGACCTTGGCGCAGAGCAAGGCGAACCAGGCCTTGGCCTCGGTTTCCATTTCGGCTCGTGTCTTTGGCTCCAGCATGATCTCGAGATCGTCAAGCGCCACAGCCGGATCAATGGTCGTGGTCGGCGCTGGCTCAGGCGCCGGAGCTTCCTCCGCCGAGACAGCCGACGGCGCCGCCGGGCTGTCTGCCCTGGAACTGCTGATGGCTGGTGCCAGCATCAGTATCGCGCAAAGTATTGCAGACAGTGGGACAGGATTACGCGGCAACAGATCAGTAAAAACCCTCGCAACCTGCTTTGCCATGCTCACTCTCCCACCCTGCGTTGAAGCGTCTGGTGATATGCCGAGGCAAAATGTGCAAGCCAGCCAGTCACGCACCTTCGAACAGGGCGAGGCGGGTGAATGGTGGTTGCAGCTGGCGATGCCCTCGCATGGAATGCGCCGCGGACCACGTTCCATGTGGTGCGGCCAGATGGCTGCATCGCGTTTCGCTGCGACGCCAACCCGGGCCAGTTGTCCGATGTCGGACAACTCACGGTCTGGCTGATCGATAACGTCGCTGGCTCGCTCGCCGCTGAGTGACCGTGATGATGGTGATCGAAGTGCCGTGAAGCACGCCGAGGGTGCACAAGAGTTCAGCTCGCCTTGAACATCCGAGTTTCGTATAGAATATTGAACAGCAGCACACAGGGTCCGGAGACTTTTCATGTCGGCAAACTACAGGCTACTCGCTGAAAAACTATCCCGCGGTGAAACCATCATTCTGGACGGTGGAACCGGAACCGACATCCAGAGGCGTGGCGCGCCGATGAGTGGCGAGACCTGGTGTGCGGAAGCCAACCTCACGCATCCGGAGATCGTCAAGGCTGTCCACCAGGATTACATCAAGGCAGGTGCGGACGTCATAACGGCCAATACTTTCGCCTCAAGTGCGCTCGTCTTCCATCACCTCGGACGCGACCATGAACTCGCGGCTGTCGACAACGCCGCCGTCCGCGTGGCCAAGGAGGCCGCGAGCGGAACCCAGGTTGCCGTGGCAGGTTCGATGTCGACGATGCGGCCGATGGCCATCGGGTCTGATCGCAATGATCTCTCCCTTGGCTGGACAGAAGCAGAGGCACGCCAGCTGTTCCGCAACAAGGCCGCGATCCTCAAGGATGCCGGTGTCGACTTCATCATGATGGAACTGATGCGCGACACCGACTACGCCGTCTGGGCCTCTCAGTCCGCGCTGGAGACCGGTCTCCCGGTCTGGATTGGCATATCGACGGAGCGCGATGCCGATGGCACGCTCCGCGGCTGGGGCCGCGCGGACTGCCTTTATGAGGACATCGTGGCGGCGCTTGCCGCGCTGAAGCCCGACGTCATGTCCGTCATGCACACCTCGCCCAACGATACGGATGAAGCCATCAGCATCCTGCGCAAGCACTGGAGCGGCCCGATCGGCACCTATCCGGAATGCGGCTACTTCCAGTCGCCCGACTGGCTCTTCATCGACGTCATTCCGCCCGCCGTCCTTCTCGACAAGTCGCGCGACTGGCAGAGCCTGGGCGCCTCGATCTTCGGCGGCTGCTGCGGCATTGGGCCTGAACACATCGCCGTTCTTGCGGAGGAGTTGCTCTAGATATTGCCGGAATGAATACGGACGAACAGAATGAGGAGATTCCGAGCTTGGGAACACTTGCTTTGCATCCAGACCGGCTGTTTCCGCCAGATGCCGGGGTTCGCGCGATAGCGCGTCGACTTTACGCGTCCGTTTCAGATCTCCCCATCATATCGCCGCACGGCCATACCGATCCGAGGTGGTTTGCGACGAATAAGAATTTCAGCGACCCTGCAGCGCTGTTCGTCGCACCCGACCATTATGTGTTCCGCATGCTCTACTCTCAGGGCGTTCCACTGGAGAGGCTGGGCATCAGGCGGCGGGATGGCGAGCCCGTGGAAGCTGATCCGCGCAAGATCTGGCGACTCTTTGCGGAGCACTTTCATCTGTTCAGGGGAACCCCGACCCGCATGTGGATCGAGCAGTCCCTGCACGATACCTTCTCCGTTCGGGAGCGGCTCACAGCCGAAAGCGCAGACCGCATATACGACCAGGTCAATGACCTTCTGGCGCGCCCGGCATTTCGGCCGCGGGCACTCTTCGAGCGCTTCAATATCGACGTGATCGCAACGACAGATGCTGCCCTGGACGACCTCAGCCACCACGATGCCATAAGGCAATCCGGCTGGAGCGGCCGCGTGGTTCCGACCTACCGCCCCGATGCCGTGGTCGACCCAAGCCGCAAGGGTTTCGCTGCCGATGTTGAGGCCTTTAACGCCATTGCCAGCGCGCCCATGACATGGGCGGGCTACCTCGAGGCTCATCGGTCCCGCCGCCACTACTTCAAGAGGCGGGGCGCGACTGCGAGCGATCACGGACACCCCACCGCCCGGACGGCCAACCTCGACCGCGTGGCCGCCGAGCAGCTGTTCAGCCGGGTCCTGAGGCCCGATGTCAGCACCGAGGACGCAGAGCTGTTCCGGGCCCTGCTTCTGACCGAAATGGCGCGCATGAGCCTTGATGACGGCCTCGTCATGCAGCTGCATCCGGGCTCCTTCCGCAATCATAATTCCGCGCTGTTCTCGGCGTTCGGTCCTGATATCGGGGCCGACATACCGACCCCAACCGATTACGTGCATGCATTGAAGCCGTTGCTCGACGAACTGGGCAATGACCCACGGCTCACACTCATTCTCTTCACGCTGGATGAAACAGCCTATAGCCGGGAGCTGGCGCCGCTTGCCGGGCACTACCCCGCGCTCCGCCTTGGCCCGGCGTGGTGGTTCTTCGACAGCCCGGACGGCATGCGCCGCTTCCGGGAACTGACAACCGAGACTGCAGGCTTCTACAACACCGTGGGCTTCAACGACGACACGCGCGCCTATCTCTCCATTCCGGCCAGGCACGACATGGCGCGGCGCTGCGACTGCTCGTTCCTCGCGAACCGGGTCGCCGAGCACAGGCTTGACGAGGCTGAGGCCCAGGTGCTTGCCGCAGACCTCGCCCATGGGCTGGCGAAGCGAAGCTACAGGCTGTAGCGCTGCTCTCTTAAAAGTTTGCGACGCAGGCGCGGGCGGATGAACGGCCCAGATTGTTGCCCTGACGTCTGCTCTGCGAGTGACGTCACAAGCTCAGCAAGAGGCCTCGGCAAGATACGCCGTCGAGGAGTTACAACGCTTCCTCGATCAGCAAGAGACCAAGGAAGCCGACAAAGAACATGGCCGAGATCAGCGGCGTGTCTGGCTTTTCATGCGCGTCGACAAGCAGCTCCTCAGTCACCAGGTACAGCAGCGCCATCAGGCCGAAGGCCAGGAAGCCTATGATCCAGTCAGGCGGCAGATGCCCGACGGGTGTCGCCAGGAAGGATCCCAACGGCAGCAGCAACGCCAGGCCGACGGTCACCGCCAGCACCTTGATCCGTGAGGAAACGACCTCGGAAAGCTCGGTCGTGAGTGTGAGCCCCAGGAACAGGACTTCCAGCGTCAGGGCAAAGGCCAGCAGGAAGCCGGCCTTTTCGCCCGCGAGGAAGGCCAGGCCGAGGACGACGCCATCGACGAACAGATCGATGCCAATGGCAGACAGCATGCCCGCCGGACCCTTCCAGCTCTCCTCGAGTTTCTTGATTGCCAGCATGGTCGCAACACCCAGCATGCCGCCAATGGCGGTGGGGATGATCGCACCCTCATGCTTCACCTGCGGCAGGATTTCGGCGGCCGCGGCAGCGAAGACGACGCCCGCGGCGAAGTGCTGGATTGCCGATGACAGCCCTTCGCCTGGCCGCCGCCACAGCGCAATGAGCGCGCCGATGAGCACCGCCACGACGGGGATGAAAGGAATGACGGCGTTGGCCGTGAGCCAGGCCGGAGCGTTCACCAGCAATGATTGTTCCACGATGTCCCCCTGCTGCGGCGGATAGGATAGCAGCTCGTCAATTGACTGTCACAAAACCCGTCGATAATTCTCGACAGATGAAACCAGATCTCGCCATCGAAGCCTTCTCCGCCCTCTCGCAACCTACCCGGCTCGAGGCATTCCGGCTGCTCGTGAAACAGGAGCCGGATGGCCTCCCTGCAGGTGAGATCGCCCGGAGGCTCGACGTTCCGCATAACACCATGTCGACCCATCTCGCCATTCTTGCGCGGGCAGGGCTCGTCTCGGTGGAGCGCCAAAGCCGCACCATGATCTATCGGGTCGAGCTCAAGACGATGCGGAAGCTTGTGATGTTCCTGCTCAAGGACTGCTGCAACGGCCAGCCGGAGCTATGCGCACCCCTCATCGACGAGATTTCCAAGTCCTGTTCGAACTCGGGAGCATGCTGTGAATGAGCGGAGCTACAATATCTTCCTCCTGTGCCAAGGCAGCTCTGGACGTTTGATCGTCGGAGAGGAAGTCCCGAACAAGGCCGGTAGCGGCAGATCCACAGCCTTCAGCACGGGAAGCCACCCTATCGGTGCCGTCCAACCCCATGATCTGGGCATGCTCCACCAACAGCACCACACGAAGTGACGGAGATGACCATGCGCGTCGGGATCAACGGAATGGGCCGCATCGGGCGGCTGGCCCTGCGGGCAGCCCTGGGAGCAGCCGAACGCGGTGACGATGATCCGCGCCGTGGCAACCGGTTTGACGTCGTCCACCTCAACGAGATCAAGGGAGGAGCTCCCGCCACAGCACATCTTCTCGAGTTCGACTCCGTGCAGGGGCGATGGCGCGCCAGCATCAGCTCCGAAGGCGAAGACACCATTCGCATCGGCGAACGAAAGCTCGGATTTTCTGCCCTGCCCACTGCCGCCGACATTCCATGGGGAGACTTGGGTGTCGACGTGGTGCTCGAATGCAGTGGCAAGTTCCTTAACCACGCAACACTCGATGGTCACCTGAAGCGCGGGGCCAAGCGGGTCATCGTTGCGGCGCCTGTCAAGGAGCCAGATGTTCTCAACGTCGTGGTCGGTGTGAACCATCATCTCTATGATCGCGCGAAGCATCCGATCGTTACGGCGGCATCCTGCACCACCAACTGCCTGGCACCCGTGGTCAAGGTCATTCACGAGGCGCTTGGCATTCGCCATGGCCAGATCACCACGATCCATGATCCGACCAACACCAACGTGGTGACCGACGCACCCCACAAGGATCTTCGCCGGGCCCGCTCCGCCATGTTGTCACTGCAGCCAACGACGACGGGCAGTGCGACGGCGATCGCCCTCATCTACCCTGAGCTCAAGGGCAAGCTTGACGGCCATGCCGTGCGGGCGCCCGTGCTCAATGCCTCGCTCACCGACTGTGTGTTTGAGCTTTCACGCTCAACCACGAGGGACGAGGTCAACGCCCTGTTCGCTGATGCCGCCAGGGGGCCGCTCGCCGGTATCCTTGGCTATGAGCCGCGACCGCTGGTGTCGATCGACTATGCGCGCGACACGCGCTCTTCCATCATCGACGGGCTGTCAACGCTGGTCACCGACGACACGCTGCTCAAGGTCTATGCCTGGTACGACAACGAGATGGGCTATGCCTGCCGCATGGTCGATCTCGCCTGCATCATCCGCGAGGCCGGGATCTGATGACGCCCGGCGCACGCAACTACGCCATTGTCACGGCCGCCTACTGGGGCTTCACCCTGACCGACGGCGCGCTGCGCATGCTGGTGCTGCTGCATTTCTTCCACCTGGGCTATTCACCCTTCGTGCTGTCATTCCTGTTCCTGCTTTATGAAGCAGCAGGGATCGCGGCCAATTTCATCGGCGGTTGGCTTGCCACCCGCTTCGGCATCACGCGGATGCTGACAGTCGGGCTTTCCACCCAGATTACCGGCTTCCTCATCCTCTCCTCCCTGTCGCCCGAATGGTCGGCCGCCGCATCAGTAGCATGGGTGGTGCTCGCGCAGGGCATTTGCGGTGTTGCAAAGGACCTCACCAAGACAGCCTCCAAGTCGGCCATCAAGCTGGCCGAGAAGGAGGCCCGCGCCGAGGACGCGGAAGGCCGGCTGTTCCGCTGGGTCGCCTGGTTCACCGGCTCGAAGAACGCCATGAAGGGGCTGGGCTTCTTCCTCGGCGGCGTTCTCCTCCAGCTGCTGGGCTTCCGCTACTCATTGTGGCTGATGGCGCTGATGCTGGCGCTGGTGCTCGTGGGCGTCGTGCGTTCGCTGCCGCCGATGATGGGAAAGAGCAAGGCAAGTTCCTCCGCGCGCGAGCTGTTCGGCAAGTCGAGGGCGATCAACCTCCTCGCGGCGGCCCGCATCTTCCTGTTCGGTGCGCGCGACGTATGGTTCGTCGTGGGCGTGCCGGTCTTCCTCTATGCCAATGGCTGGACCTTCACCATGGTGGGCGCCTTCATGGCGCTATGGACGATCTTCTACGGCCTCACCCAGGCCTCGGCCCCCTCGGTCATCAGGCGGAGCCCTGACGGCCTCACGGCCGAAGTTCCGGCGGCGCGCCTGTGGTCCGCGATGCTCGCGCTCGTTCCAGTTCTCATCATCCTCGCACTCGCAGCCAACACCCCGGTTCAGCCCGATATCATTCTGGTCGCAGGCCTTGCCGTGTTTGGGGCGGCCTTCGCCATCAACTCATCGGTGCACTCCTACCTGATCCTCGCCTATGCGGGTTCCGAGAAGGCAGCGGAGGACGTGGGCTTCTACTATGCCGCAAACGCGGCCGGCCGCTTCACGGGAACGCTTCTCTCAGGACTGCTGTACCAGTGGGGCGGCCTAGCGGCTTGCCTTGCCGGGTCGGCGCTGATGTTGGCGGCGTGCTTTGCCACCACGCTGATGCTGCCGCTGTCGCGAGAAGGCTGAACGTTCCACGATACGCGACGCGCAGGTTCCTCTGCCGTCTACTTGTTGCGCTCGAGAAGGGCGAAGAACACGACCGTCATCGCCAGCACGATCAGCAGCAGCATGAAGGAGGCGGTTGCACCCTCGTTCAGCGAGAGGCCAAGGAAGGCGCGGCGATAGGCGAAGAAGCTCAGGACCTCGGTGGACGTGCCCGGGCCGCCGCGGGTGAGCACATAGGGCAAGTCATAGGTTCGGAATTCGTTGATGAGCTGGATGACGACCGTGATCATCGCCACCGGGCGCAGCATGGGGAGCGTGATGTTCCAGAACTGCTGCCAGGCATTGGCGCCGTCAACCTCGGCTGCCTCGTAGGGGTCCTTCGGCAGCGAGGCGAGGCCGGCGGCAAGAATCAGGATCACGAAGGACACCTGCTGCCAGATGTCGATGCCTGCCATGGTCCACAGCGCCAGATTGGCATTGCCCAGCCAGTCGACGGGCGCCCCACCGAGGCTTTCGATCACGTGGTTGACGATGCCGAGGTTGGGCTGCAGCAGCATGCGCCAGATCAGCGCCACGCTGACCGGCGACATGGCCATGGGGATGGTAAGGAGTGCAAAATAAACGGGCTTCATCTTCACCGTGCGGTTCAGCATCAGCGCGATGCCGAGGCCCAGCACGAATTCGCCAGCGACAGTGACGACGGAATAGATGACGGTGAGCCACGTGGCGCCCCAGAAGCCGGGGTCGGACATCACCGTGATGAAGTTGTCGAGGCCCTTGAGCGGCAGGAGGTCGGGGTGCAGCAGCGTCTGCGAGGACACCGACATAACCAGCGCATAGACGAGCGGGAAGCCCATGACGATGGCGAGCGCGGAAAAGCCGGGCAGCGCGAAGGCCCATCCCGTTCTCCATTCCCGTTCCTGCCGCCTGAACCAGTCCATGGGCTGCTTTCAAAGAGGAATGGCCCGGGCGCTGAGCCCGGGCCATTGTCTGCTTACTTCTTCATGAGGTCCGAGAGGCCGTCGGCTGCTGCCTTGAGCGCGTCCTCGGGCTTGGACTGGCCACCGGCTGCGTTCTGCAGCTGCGTGCCGAGCACGTCCTCATACTGGGCCGAGTAGGTGAAGATCGGGAAGGACTTGCCGCCTTCGACCACCGCCATCGCATCCTTGTAGTAGGGGTACTTCGCCAGCACGTCGGCGTTCTCGTAGACGGCGGTCTGCACCGGTGCGTGGCCCTGCAACGCGCGCTTCACGGCGATCTCCGGGCTCTGCACCCACTGGATGAACTTCCAGGCGGCGTCCTGCTCCTCCGGCGTCGTGTTCTTCGGGATGCCCCAGCCCCAGCCGCCGCTTTCGCCGGCACCGCCGGGCATGGGCGCGAGCTTGACCTTGCCCGCCACCTTTGCGCACTTCTCGGCATTGTCGAGCTGCGGCAGCATCCACCAGTAGGTGACCATGGAGAAGGCCTCACCCGAACACATCAGGCGCAGCGTGTCGTCCAGCGTTGCCGACAGCGCGCCTTGCTGGGCGCCGTTGTTGATGTTGTCGCTGTAGAGTGCGAGCGCCTTTGCACCCTCGGGGCTATTGAGCGTGACCTCGCCCTTGTCGTTCACGTAGCTGCCGCCGGCCGAGAATAGGTAGTTCGAGAACTCCATCGCGTTCGGGTCGCCGCGCTGGCCCTGCATGGCGGCACCCGCAACACCGGCGTTGGCCTTCATGAACTTCGAGATCTGCACATATTCGTCAAGCGTCGCCGGCATGGCGAGGTCCTTACCGAACTGCGCCTTGTAGGCGTCCTTCAGCTTCTGGTCCTCCAGCAGGTCGGCGCGGTAGATCAGCCCCATCGAGTAGTTGTACATGGGGATGAGCGAGGTGCTGGTGGGCGTGCCGCCGAGCAGCGTGAAGGTCGACGGGATGAAGCCCGCCGTGTCGAACTTCGACTCCGCAATCATCGGCGAGAGATCGGTCAGCCAGCCGGCCTTGGGAAATTCGCCGGCCCACAGGAAGTCGACCTCGAGCAGGTTGTATTCGCTCTGCGGTGCGGTCAGCTGCGGCACCAGCTTGTCATGCATGTCGCCATAGCCGACCTTCTCGAACTCGACCTTGATGCCAGTCTGCTTCTCGAAGTCGGGCAGCAGCGTCTCGATGATGTGGGTTTCGGGCACGTCCTCCATGAGGGCGCGCAGCGTCACGCCTTCGGCGTGCGCGATGCTCGAGGTGGCGGCGAGCCCCAAAAGGCTGGCGGCGGCAAGCACGGAACTGAGTTTCAACATGTTTCCTCTCCTGTTTTGCTATTTGACAGAGCCAAAGGTGAGGCCCTGTACGATGAACCGCTGGATGAAGCGTGACGCGATGATGAGCGGCAGGATGGCCAGCACCACCCCCGCCGAAACCTTGCCGATCTGAATGCCGTTCGATGTCTGCAACGAGGCGAGCGCCACGGGGATGGTGGCGGTCTTCGAGCCCGTCAGCACAAGCGCGAAGAGGAACTCGTTCCACGACAGGATGAAGCCCAGCACGCCCGCCGCCGCGAGGCCGGGCAGCGACACCGGGATGACGATGCGCCAGAAGGCGCCCCAGGCGGTGGTGCCATCCGTCATTGCCGCCCATTCGAGATCAACTGGAATGCCCTCGAAGAAGCCCATGAGAATCCAGGCGAGGAAGGGAATGTTGAGCGCGGCATAGACGATGGTGAGGCCCGTCAGCGATTGCGTGAGCTCGACCGAGCGCAATATGGCGAAGGCCGGCAGCACCAGGGCGACGGGCGGCAGCATCTGCAGCGAGAGAACGAGGAAGCGACCGAAGCGGCCACCGGTCTGGAAGCGTGCGAAGGCATAGCCCATGGCAGCGGCAAAGGGCAAAGCGAGGATGACAGAGCCCAGAGCGACGATGATCGAATTCAGGTAGAAGGTTCCAAAGCGCTTCTGGCCGAACAGGCCCTGATAATTCTCCAGCGAGAAGGCGGGAAAGACATCGGTGCTGTAGGCCATGCTCTCGGGCACCAGGCTGGTGCGCAGCACCCACAGCGGCGGCAGCAGGATGAGTGCCACCGCGAGCCACAAGCCGGCATGGAGCCCGATGCGTTTCACGCGTGCCTCCGGAGCGGAGATGCCGCAGCGCGCGGGCGGGGGATCACCTTGCCGCTCTCCGGCGAGAACAGATGCATTGGCATCAGATCGGCGTGCAGCGTCACCATCTCGCCCGCCTGTGCGCTGTAATGGCGCGTCAGGCGTGCGGCGATGGGCTTCTCCGATCCGGCGATGCGCCCGATCACGATGTTTTCAGGCCCCAGCGCCTCGACGGCCTCGACCTGCAGCACGATGGGCACAGAGGCATCACCGGTGGGGCCTGCATGAAAGTCCTCGCTGCGCAGCCCGAAGGTGACGGGCTTGCCGACCCATGGTGCATAGACAGCGCGATAGGCGGCGGGGATGGGAAGGCTGAGACCGTCGGTGACGAAGCTGAGGCCATCGCCCTCCGCCACCAGGCGGCCGGCCAAGAGATTCATCGGCGGGCTGGCAAGGAAGCCCGCCACGAAGGTATCTGCCGGATTGGCATAGACCTCGAGCGGCGGACCCTGCTGGATGAGGCGGCCATCCTTCATGATGAAGATGCGATCGCCCATGGTCATGGCTTCGACCTGGTCATGGGTGACGTGCACCGTGGTGCGGCCAAGCTTGCGGTGCAGGCGCACGAGCTCCAACCGCATCTCCGCGCGCAGCTGCGCATCGAGGTTTGACAACGGCTCGTCGAGCAGGAAGGCCTGCGGATCACGCACGATGGCGCGGCCCAGCGCGACGCGCTGGCGCTGGCCGCCGGAGAGGGCCGAGGGCTTGCGCTGCATCAGCGGCGTCAGGCCCAGAAGCTCGGCGGCCTGCTTCACCTTGGCATCGATCTCGTCAGCCGGCGTGTGGCGCATGCGCAGGCCGAAGGCCATGTTCTGCCATACGTTCATGTGCGGATAGAGCGCATAGGACTGGAACACGACCGCGATGTTGCGGTCACGCGGGGCCACGTGGTTGACGACCTCGCCATTGATGAGGATGTCGCCCGCGGTAATGCTTTCAAGCCCGGCAATGGAGCGCAGCAGCGTTGACTTGCCGCAGCCCGATGGCCCGAGGAAGATGACGAACTCGCCGTCCTCGATCTTCAGATCAATGTCCTTCACCCCGGCTGTCGAGCCGGGATAAATCTTGCTGACCTGCTTGAGTTCAATGGAGGCCATGACACCTCATGTCATGTAAACCCCGCCGGTGACATTGATGCCCTGCCCCGTCATGAAGCGCGCGCTGTTGGAGCACAGGAAGACGACGACATCGGCTACGTCCTCCGGCGTCTCGAGGCGGCCCAGCGGCGTTGCGGCGACATAGTCATCGACCACGCGCTCTGGGGTCACGCCACGCAGCTTCGCTTCCCATTCAATCTCCCGCGTCTGCATGCCGGTCTTGACGAAGCCCGGGCACACGGCGTTGACGCGGATGCCCTTGGGGGCGAGCTCGCGGGCCAGCCCCTGCGTCCAGCCCAGCACGGCGAACTTGCTGGCCGAATAATGCGCCAGCAGCGGAGCGCCCACCTTGGCGGCGAGCGAGGCGGTATTGACGATGGTGCCGTGGCCCTGCGCCACAAAGCGGCGCGCCGCGATCTGGTTCGACAGGAACACGCCGCGGGTGTTGACGTCGAAGTTGAAGTCCCACTCCTCGTCGGTAAGCTCCAGCGCATGCTGCATGGTGGAGACGCCGGCATTGGCGCACAGGATGTCGATGCCGCCGAAGGCCTTCTCTGCCGCGGCGAAGGCGCTCTCGACCGCCTCGCGCTTCCTGACATCGATGGCGAAGGCAGCACCGCCGATTTCGGCCGCCACCTTCTCCGCTTCCGTAAGGTTGAGGTCGCAGACGGCGACCCGGATATTCTGGCGGGCGAGTGCGCGGGCGATGGCCCGGCCGATGCCGGTGGCCGCTCCCGTGACGATGGCGCGGCGGCCGGACAGTTCAGGGAAGGACGGGCTCGAGGACACGGGGCTGCACTCCGGATACGGGCTGGTCTGGTCACTATAGGTCCACAAAAACGAACATGGCAATCCGATTTTTGTTTGAGTTTGTTTGAATTGAGTCATAGACTAGACCCTGAAGCCGCAACGCCGCACACGGACTCACATGGCATCGCAGGACGCAGGACAGGAGCGCCAGCCCGGGCAGAAGCCCGCGGGTGCCCGCGCCCGCATGCTGCCGCAACTCCGCCATGCGCATATCCTGTCCACCCTCGCCGCCCAGGGGGCGGTGCAGGTGAGCGTCATTGCGCAGGAACTCGGCGTCTCCGACATGACGGTGAGGCGCGACCTCATTGACCTCGAGGCGGCGGGCAAGCTCACCCGCACCTTCGGTGGTGCGCTCGACAGCGGCGCGGGGCGGCAGACGCCGGTCGACCGCGACGAACCGCATTTCGAGGCCCGCATGCAGCGCCAGCGCGCGGCGAAGGAGGCAATCGCCGCCACTGCCGCAGCGCTTGCCAGGGGCTATCGCACCATCGCGCTCGACGTGGGCACCACCACGCACCTGCTGGCGCGGCGTCTTGCCGGGCAGCCCGAAGCCAAGCTCTTCACCAACAGCCTGCGCATTGCCGAGGAGCTTTCATCCGAGGTGCCGGAAGTCTATGTGCCCGGTGGGCGTGTGCGCGCCGGTGAACTGTCGATCGGCGGCAGTGCCGCCGTCGCGCATTTCCAGAACCTGTGGTTCGACATCGCCTTCATCGGCGTCTCCGGCATCACACCCGCCGGCATCTTCGACTATTCCTTTGAGGATGCGGAGCTGAAGCGCGTCTACCTGCGCCGCTCAGGTCTCAGCGTCGTGCTGTGCGATGCCTCGAAATTCGAGCGCATGTCACTCGTCCACATCGCAGCACTGCGCGAGTTCAACGTGCTCGTCACCGATGCCGCACCGCCGCCACTTCTCGCCGCCGCCCTTGGCGAGGCCGGCGTACGCACCGAGATCGCCGCCCCTTCCACCCCTTCATGATCCGATTGCAGGAGCTGACAGATGGTTTTTGATTTTTTTGGCACGAAGAAGAAGGTGATCATCGCCATGGCGCATATCGGCGCCATGCCGGGCTCGCCGCTCTATGACGAAAAGGGCGGCATGCAGAAGCTGATCGACGGCGTTGCCGCCGACATCGAGAAGCTGCAGGCCGGTGGCGTCGACGCCATCATGTTCGGCAACGAGAATGACCGGCCCTACCTGCTCAAGGCAACGCCGGAATCAACCGCCGCCATGACTGCCGTGGTGGCAGCGCTGAAGCCGATGATCACGGTGCCCTTCGGCGTCAACTATTTGTGGGACCCGACCGCGAGTGTCGCCATCGCCGCCGCCACGGGCGCGCAGTTCGTGCGCGAGATCTTCACTGGCGTCTTCGCCTCCGACATGGGCGTGTGGGCGCCTGATGCCGCAACGCCGGCGCGGCTCCGCCGCAACCTCGGACGGCCAGACATGAAGCTCCTCTACAACATCAACGCAGAGTTCGCGCATTCCCTTGACGAGCGCCCCATCGAGTTGCGCGCCCGCAGTGCGGTGTTCTCGTCTCTCGCCGACGCCATCCTCGTCTCAGGCCCGGTGACGGGCGAGCCCGCTGACAGCTCGCAGCTGAAGCGCGTGTGCGAGACGGTAAAGGACGTTCCCGTCTTCGCCAACACCGGCGTCAACCTCGACAACGTGAAGGACACGCTGGCGCTCGCCAGCGGCGTGATCATCGGCACGCATTTCAAGGTGGATGGCATCACCTGGAACGCCGTCGATGAGGCGCGCGTGAAGCGCTTCATGGACAAGGTCGAAACGCTGCGCTGACCATGAGCCTCGTCCTCGGCCTCGACATCGGCACCACCTCGACGATTGGCATCCTGCTCGAGCTGCCGGACCGCATCGTTGCGACCGTGAGCCGCCCGGTCACCCTCGCCTCGCCGCATCCCGGCTGGGCCGAGGAAGACCCCCGCCAGTGGTGGGACAACGTCACGGAGATCACCCGCGAGATCCTCGCCGTGTCCGGCATCAAGGCGGATGCGATCGATGCGATTGGCGTCACCGGCATGCTGCCGGCCCTCGTGCTGCTCGATACGGAGGGCCATGTGCTGCGCCCCTCGATCCAGCAGAGCGACGGGCGCAGCGGGCAGGAAGTGGCGGAGATGAAGGCCCAGCTGGACGAAGCAGCTTTTCTGAAGAAGGCCGGCAATGGCATCAACCAGCAGCTCATCGCCACCAAGCTGCGCTGGATCAGGCGGCACGAGCCGCACGTCTTCTCGCGCATCGCCACCGTCTTCGGGTCCTATGACTACATCAACTGGCGGCTGACGGGCGAGCGCGCCATCGAGCAGAACTGGGCGCTGGAGGGAGGCTTCGTCGATGTCGCGCGGGATGAACTCGATGACGGCCTCATCGCGCTCACGGGGCTGGCCCGCGAAGCCATTCCCCCCAAGGCGATCTCACACTGGGTGCTGGGGCACGTCACGGCGGAGGCCGCAAAGGCCACGGGCCTCACCGAAGGAACACCCGTTGCGGGTGGTGCGGCCGATCTCATCGCATCGGCACTCGGCGCAGGCATCACAAAAAAGGGGGACGTGCTGCTGAAGTTCGGCGGCTCCGTCGACATCCTCATCGCCACCGACAAGGTGGTGCCCGATGCGCGGATGTTCCTCGACTATCACCTGGTGCCCGGCCTCTACATGCCGAATGGCTGCATGTCGACGGGGGGCTCCGGGCTCAACTGGTTCGCCAAGTCATTCTGCGGCGGCCTTGACGCAACCGCGCAGGCCAAGGGACTCAGCATCCACCAGTATCTCGACACGCTTGCAGCCAAGATACCCGCAGGTGCGGAAGGCCTCACCATCCTCCCCTATTTTCTCGGCGAGAAGACACCGATCCATGATCCGGCAGCACGCGGCGTGTTCGACGGGCTCACCCTGTCGCACGGGCCCGCCCATGTGTGGCGCGCCCTGCTCGAGGCCTATGCCTATGCGCTGCGCCACCATGTGGAGGTGCTGAATGACATGGGCCATGCGATGACGAACTTCATCGTCTCCGACGGCGGCTCCGACAGCGCGCTGTGGATGCAGATCGTGGCCGACGTGCTGCAGCAGCCGGTGCAGCGGTTGACCGGCCACCCCGGCTCCTGCATCGGTGCAGCCTGGACGGCGGCGATCGCCGCGGAACTGACCGACGACTGGTCCGGCATCAACCGCTTCGTCAGCAACGCCGGCCAGCTCGCGCCCCAACCCGGCCAGCGTCGGGTGTACGAGGACGGCTACCGCCGCTTCCGCGATCTCTACGAGCGCCTGAAGGACCGGCCTGCCACGGGGGCCCAGTGAACGTTCGGGCCATCGCCTGGGACGTCGACGGCACGCTGGTCGACAGCGAGCCACTGCATCACCGCGCCTTGCTCGCCGGCTCGGCCCATTTCGGCGTCGATCTCTCTGACCTGCCGGACGAGGCCTTTCGTGGCGTTCACATGGGTGACGTGTGGAAGATCCTGCAGCCGCGCCTGCCCACGAGCCTTGCCGAAGCTGAGTGGCTCACAGCCATCAACCACCATTATGTGAACCATCGCCACGAACTCGCCCCCGTGCCGCAGGCCGTCGATACGATCCGCGCCCTCGCAGAGATGGGGTTGCCGCAGGTCTGCGTGTCCAACTCGGCGCGGATGATCGTCGATTCCAATCTCGATGCACTGGGAGTTGCCAGGTATATGGCCTTCTCGATCAGCCTCGACGACGTGGTACATGGCAAGCCCGATCCATGGCCATATGCCGAGGCCTGCCGTCGTCTCGGCGCCGCACCGGCCACGGTTCTGGCCATCGAGGACAGCCAGACCGGCATCACCTCCGCGCTCGCAGCCGGCCTGCGCTGCGCGGCGCTGGGCTTCGACGACGGGGCTGGCTATCACGGCATTTCAGACCTGCACGAGGTGTTGCGCATCGCCCGCCACGGCGGCGGATCATCAGACACACGATGAGAGCAGACCATGAGGTTGAGCTCACTCAGGGACGAATGATCGTCTTCAGTCCGTCCGCATCACCCGCGATCAGGCGTTCATAGGCCTGCGGCACCTCGGCGAGCGTGATGTGCCGGTCGATGAGCTGACGGGCCTGGGGGCCCGTGCGCGCGAGAAGTGCGATGGCGTCCGGCAGTTCATCCCTGAAGGCATGGCAGCCGATGAGGCTCACCTCGCGCTCGACGAGGAGATTGGGGTCGAGGTCCATCCTTCCATGCATGATGCCGACGAGCGCGATGGTGCCACCTGCCGACATGCAGTCCATGAGGCTGGAAAGCGCTGAGGTGCTGCCCGTGGCCTCGATGGCAAACTGGATGCCACTGCCCACCGATGCAGGCTCCAGCGCCACGGACTTCGCACCCGTCACCGCGCAGACGCGGGCGGTGCGGCGGGTGTTGCGGTCGGCAACGCGAATGTCGCGATGGCCCTGTGCCGCGAGCACCAGCGCGGCGAGGCCGCCGATGGGGCCGCAGCCGGCGATCAGCACCGGCGCATCGGGGTCGGGCCGCAGCCGCTTCACGGCATGCAGCGCCACGGCCACGGGCTCTGCCATCACGGCGGCATCATCGGGAAGATCATCAGGCAGCCTGTGCAGCAGGTGACGGGGCAGGCTCGTGTGTTCGGCAAAGCCGCCATCGCAGATTTCGCCCACGAAGCCGAGCTTGGCGCAGAGATGGTGGTTGCCCGCCTTGCAGGCCGCGCACGCGCAGCACCAGAAGCGCGAATCCGCCACCACGCGGTCGCCAATTGCGAGATCAACGATACCCTCACCCAAGGCCGTGACGCGGCCGATCAACTCATGGCCCGGCACCGAAGGGCTGCGGCTGATCCACTGGCCGGTGCGAAAATTGTGGAGGTCCGAGCCGCAGATGCCGGCGGCGGTGACAGCGAGGTTGACCCAGCGCGGCTGCGGCGCTGCGGGTGCGGCGATGTCCTCGACGCGGAGATCGCCCTTGGCGTACAGCCTCACGGCCCTCATGACATGTCCTTTCAGATCGAGGCGAGGAAGCCGCCATCTACGGGGAAGCACTGCCCGGTGATGTAGCCCGAGGCGCGCGAGGCGAGGAACACGGCGATGCCGTCGAGATCGCTCAGCTCGCCGAAGCGGGCCATGGGGATCTTGGCCTTCATCGCCTGCTGCCATGCATCGTTCTGGTAGAACACCTCCGTCATCGCGGTGCGGAAGTAGCCTGGCGCTATGGCGTTGACGCGGATGCCGAGAGAAGCCCATTCGGCGGCCAGCGCCCGCGTCATGCCGAGCAGCCCGGTCTTGGAGGAGCCATAGGGCACGGCGGAGGGGATGCCGACCTCGGTGGTGAGCGAGCAGAGATTGATGATCGAGCCGCCTGACGTCATGCGCCTTGCCGCGGCCTGGGCGCAGAAGAAGGCGCCCTTCAGGTTGGTGTCGAGGATCCTGTCCCAGATCTCTTCCGTCACCTTGAGCGAGGGCTTCACCTCCTCGACGCCGGCATTGTTGACGAGGATGGAGAGGCCACCCAGCTGCTCGGCAGCAGCGCCAACTGCCTTGTCGACCTGCGCCACATCACGCACGTCCAGCGCCAGCGGCACGGCCTTGCGTCCGAGCTTCGCGATCTCCCTTGCGCAAGCTTCAAGGCTCGTCACATCGCGCGCCGTGATGGCGACATCCGCGCCGGCGCGGGCCAGCGCCATGGCGAGCTCCTGCCCGATGCCGCGGCTGGCGCCGGTGACCAGCGCCGTCTGCCCTGAGAGATCAAAGAGCGAGAGGTCCGGCATGTCAGTGGTCCTCGTCGATCTCGTCGCGCAGTTCATTGAGGATGCGGCGCTTCAGGGCAATGAAGTCCGGCTCCAGCTCCACGTCCGGATTGCGCGGGCGGGGAATGTCGATGCGGATGTCGGCCTTAAGCTTGCCGGGCCGCGCCGTCATCACGATCACCCGGTCGCCCAGCAGGATGGCCTCGTCGATATCATGCGTCACGAAGGCCACCGTCTTGTGGGAATGCTCCCACACCCGCAGCAGCAGCTTCTGCATGGTGTGGCGAGTCTGGCTGTCGAGTGCGCCGAAGGGCTCGTCCATCAGCAATATGTCCGGGTCATTGGCGAGCGCACGGGCAATCGCCACGCGCTGCATCATGCCGCCTGAAAGCTGCTTGGGATAATGGTCTGCAAAGGCCGTAAGGCCCACCTCGTTCAGATAGTGATCGACAATCTTGTTGCGCTCGGCCTGAGGCAGCCCCTTGCGGCGCGGGCCGTATTCGACGTTCCGCCGCACGGTGAGCCAGGGAAACAGCGTGTAGGACTGGAACACCATGCCGCGATCACCACCAGGCGCCTCGACACGCTTGCCGGAGGCCAGGATGCTGCCCGATGTGGCGTCATGGAGACCCGCCGCGATGTAGAGCAGGCTCGACTTGCCGCAGCCCGAGGGGCCGACGATGACGGTGAACTCGTTGGGCTTCACTTCGAAGGAAATGCCGTCGAGCGCCAGAACGCTCTTCTCGCCCTTGCCATAGGTGAGGGTGACGTCCTGGATGGAGAGGCTGCCCTTCATGCTCAGGCCGCCCATGGGCAGAGCCAGCGCCGGAGCAGGCGGAAGGCCATGTCGGAGATCAGGCCGAGGAGGCCGATCAGCATGATGGCGAGGAAGATCGTATCCACCTGGAAGCCGCGCATGGCCTTGAGCGAGATGAAGCCGAGGCCGGAGTTTGCAGCGACGAGTTCCGCCACCACCAGGTAGGTCCAGGCCCAGCCCATGGTGACGCGCAGCGTGTTGATGATGTTGGGGAGCGCTGCCGGAAAGATGACGTGCCAGATCGCCTCGTTGCGCCGGGTGCCCAGCGTGTAGCTGGCGTTGACGAGGTCGCGCGACACCGCGTGGGCCTCGTCCGCGATCATGATGAGCTGGGAGAAGAAGACGCCGAAGAAGATCACCGTGATGCGCTGGCTGATGCCGATGCCGATCCACAGGATGAACAGCGGCACCAGCGAGGTGACGGGCAGGTAGCGGATGAAGTTGACGAGCGGCTCGAGCGCGGCCTGCACGATCTTGTAGGTGCCCATGTAAAGGCCCAGCGGAACGGCGATCACGGCGGAGAGGATGAAGCCGAGGATCACCACCTTCACGCTCGACCAGATATGGACGAACAGCGTGCCGTCGGACGCGAGCGTGATGCCGCGGCGGATGACGGCATCCGGCACCGGCAGGAACATGTCTGCGACATAGCCGCCATAAGAGGCGAACGCCCAGACGCCAAGGACCAGCGCCCAGACGATGCAGGCGGCGACCAACGCGGCTGTTGCGGGGATATCGCCGAAGGGCGTGGTGAAGCTCTGCAGGAGCGTGCGTTTGGTGGCCATGGACCTGTCCGGAATGGAAACAAGGCGGGCCCGATTGCCCGCCCTGCTTCAGCTGTTCTGCGAAGCCGTCACTTCACGTTGAGGAAGGACGTGTCGATCAGATCGTTGTAGCCGATGTCCATCTTCATCTTCTGGAAGCCGCCCCAGATCTTGTTGCCCATGGCCATCAGGTCCTTGGCTTCGCCCTTGTCGGGCGTGCCGAAGAACTCGATGTTGCGGGCCTGGTCATAGAAGCGCACGCCCTTGGCGGCCTCGGCGAAGTCTTCCGGCTTCTCGAGATAGCCGCCGACACCCTTGGCCATGATGGCATAGGCCTCGTCCGGGTTGGTCTTGATGAACTCGACCGCCTTGAACAGGCCCTTGTTGAAGGCCTCGACGTCCTTGGGGTTGTTCTTGATGTAGTCGCAGGTGAGGTCGACCACGTCGACGATGAGGCCGGGCGTCTCGGCGGAATCGATCAGCACCTTGCCCTGCTTCTTGGTGCGCACCAGCGACAGGTGCGGCTCCCACGTCACCGCGGCAGGGATCTGCCCGGCGATGAAGGCGGCGGCGGCATCGTCCGCCGTCATGTTGGTGATCTCGAGGTCCTTCTCGGTCATGCCCTCGCGGGTGAGCAGGATGTTGAACCAGAACTGCGACACCGAGCCCTCGTTCATGCCCACCTGCTTGCCCTTGAGGTCCTTCAGCGACTTCACGTCCTCGCGCACCAGCACGCCGTCGCCGCCGTGGCTGTCATCGAGAGCGGCCACCGCCTTGAAGCAGAATTCGGGCGAGCGATACTTCATGATCTCGTCGAGCGTCGAGGCATTGCCGTCAAGTTCGCCGGCAGCGACCGCGGCCATGTAGATCGCGGCGTCCTCGATGATGCGGAGCTCCACGTCGAGGCCGTTCTCCTTGAAGAAGCCCTTATCGCGCGCCAGGAACATCGGGCCATAGCCCACCCAGGTGGTCATGCCCAACCGCATGGTGCCCGCAGATGCCGGGATGGTTGAAATCGCCATGACCACGCCGGCGGTTGCACCAGTGGCCAGTTTGAGAAGGGTCTTGATGTTCATGTGCCTCGTTCCTCTGTTTCCACGCCCATTGCGATTCGGCAGGCGGTTCTGTGCGGCCCTGCCGGGAGCCGATCATAGGAGCATGCAGTGCGCGGGCGGAAAAGTACTTTTTTGCGCAGGCACGCCTGCCACCCCGGCATTGCAGGGTCGCCGCTGCTGGGCCTAGAGTTTCGGTGAACCCTGACGGAGCCCCGCAATATGAGCCGCGACCCGCGCTACGACATCCTCTTCGAGCCCGTGAAGATCGGGCCGGTGACCACCAAGAACCGCTTCTTCCAGGTGCCCCACTGCAACGGCATGGGCTATCGTGACGCAACGGCACTGGCCACCATGCGGGCCATCAAGGCCGAGGGCGGCTGGGGTGTTGTCTGCACGGAGCAGGTGGAAATCCACCCCACGGGTGACATCGCCCCCTTCATCGAACTCCGCATCTGGGATGACCAGGACCTGCCGATGCTGGCGCGCATCGCGGATGCCGTGAAATCCAAGGGCGCGCTCGCCGGGCTGCAGCTTGCCCACAACAGCATGAATGCGCCGAACCTCTACTCGCGCGAGATCCCGCTGGGGCCGATGGACCTGCCGGTCTACAGCTATTTCAGCGACCCCGTGCAGGTGCGCGCCATGGACAAGGAAGACATCCGCAACTTCCGCAAATGGCACCGCGATGCAGCCATCAGGGCCAAGCGCGCGGGGTTCAACCTCATCTATGTCTATGCCGGCAAGCTGTTCGGCCTGCCGATGTATTTCCTCTCCCGCCGCTTCAACCAGCGCACCGACGAATATGGCGGCAGCCTGGAAAACCGCGCACGCTTCCTGAAGGAGCTGATCGAGGACACCAAGGACGCAGTGGGCGACACTTGCGCGGTGCCCTGCCGCATCTCGGTCGACGAGATGGTGGGGGACGAAGGCATCCATGCGGCGGAAGCGCAGGACATCATCGGGCACCTGGCCGAACTCCCCGACCTGTGGGACCTGACGCTGTCCGGCTGGGAGTATGACAGCCAGACCTCGCGCTTCGCCGAAGAGGGCTACCAGCTGCCCTTTATCCGCGGCATCAAGCAGCTCACCACCAAGCCGGTCGTCAGCGTCGGCCGCTATACCTCGCCAGACCTGATGGTGAAGCTGGTGCGCGATGGCGTGATCGATCTGATCGGCGCGGCGCGCCCCTCGATCGCCGATCCCTATCTGCCGAAGAAGATCGAGGAGGGCCGCATCGAGGACATCCGCGAATGCATCGGCTGCAACATGTGCGTTGCGGGTGACTTCACCATGACACCCAGCCGCTGCACGCAGAACCCGTCCTTCGGCGACGAGTGGCGGCGCGGCTGGCATCCGGAGACGATCCGCAGCGTGAAGACCGATACGAAGGTTCTCGTCGTGGGCGCCGGACCCGCCGGGCTCGAGGCGGCGATGATGCTGGGGCGCCGCGGCGTCGAGGTGGCGCTGGCCGAAAAGGGTGAGCCCGGCGGCCGCGTGCTGCGCGAGGCGAGGCTGCCCGGCCTTTCCGCCTGGAAGCGCGTGGCGGATTACCGGCTGGGCCAGCTGCAGCGCGTCACCAATGTCACGCTCTATCGCGACAGCGCGCTCACCGCGGATGACATTCTGGGCTTCGGCTTCGCGCACGTGGCAATTGCCACCGGCTCTGCCTGGCGCACCGATGGCGTTGGCCGCCGCCTGCTGCGGCCCGCGCCGCTTGAAGGTGCCGATGTTCTGTCGCCGGATGACCTGATGGCGGGCAAGCGCCCGAAGCACCGCAATGTCGTGATCTTCGACGATGACCACTATTACATGGGCGGCGTGCTGGCCGAGCTTCTGGTGAAGGAAGGCTTCGAGGTTTCCGTGGTCACGCCGGCCGCCGAAGTCTCCACCTGGATGCGCATGACCATGGAGCAGCTCTTCGTTCAGCACCGGCTGGTGAACCTTGGCGTGAAGATCATTTCGCACCACCACCTGCTGCGCGCCGACGCTGCCGGCGTCACCTATGCCTGCGGCTTCACCGGCAAGGAGACGACGATCGAAGGCTGCTCGCTGGTGCCGGTGACGGCGCGACTGCCGCACAATTCGGCTGGGCGAGAGCTTCTGGCGCGGCGTGACGAGTGGTCTGCGGCTGGCATCAAGTCCGTCACCATCATCGGTGATGCGCTGGCGCCGGGCACCATCGCCGCTGCCGTGTGGGCGGGGCGGCGCTATGCCGAGGAGTTCGACGCCGATGAGGGACCGGTGCCCAAGGACATGCGCCGCGAGGTGACGGGGCTGGCGGAAGGACCCTTCTACTGGGACCGCACGGCGCCTGCAGCGACGTGATGCGGCCGCGCCCGCGCTGATTGGCCTGCTTGCGGCAGATCATTGCGCATGGCAGGACAAAAGCACGAGATGACTGTGACAATGCGAGGCACGCCGTGACTGCACCACCCGCCAACAACACCAACACGCCCGGCCTGAACTATCAGTCGGCGCATGAGGAAGTGCATTACATCAACCGTTCGGGCTGGCTGCGGGCGGCGGTGCTGGGCGCCAATGACGGCATCGTGTCGGTGTCCTCGCTGCTCGTCGGCGTGGCGGCGGCGAACCCCGGTCCGGGCGCTGTCCTCGTCGCGGGCTTCGCAGGCCTCGCGGCAGGTGCCATGTCGATGGCCGCCGGCGAATATGTGTCCGTGAGTTCGCAGTCGGACATCGAACAGGCCGACATCGCCCGCGAGCGCCAGGCCATCATCGACACGCCGGAGGCGGAAGAGCGCGAGCTCGTATCGATCTTCGAATCACGCGGCCTGTCGCCGGCAACCGCTGCACTGGTGGCCCGCGAACTGACCGAAAAGGATGCGCTGGGGGCCCATGTGCGCGAGGAATTGGGGCTTTCCGAAGTCCACACCGCCAACCCGCTGCAGGCCGCCATGGCCTCGGGCCTCACCTTCTGCGTTGCTGCGGCCCTGCCGCTGGCTGCCGCCGCGCTGGCACCCGCGGACTATGTCATCACCACCGTCGTCGTCACCACGCTCGTGGCACTGGCCGGCCTCGGCGCGCTTGGCGCCCATGCGGGTGCGGCCCCGAAGATTCCGGCGACGCTGCGCGTTCTCTTCTGGGGTGCGGCCGCCATGGCGATCACCGCAGGCGTCGGCCGCCTTTTCGGCGTGAGCGTTTAAGGAGCGGACCGCGCACCGGAGCTGAACAGCGGCCCCACGGGGCGCGCGGTGATCTCGCCCGATGCGCCTCGCAGCAGGAACAGCACCTCGAGCCCGAAACGCTGCTGGAGGTCGGCCGCCTTGTCTGCCCCCAGCACCATCAGCGCGGTCGCCCAGGCATCGGCCTCGGCACAGCTTCTGGCGACAACCGTCACCGAAGCGGGGCTCGCCGCCAGCGGCGCACCACGGCGCGGGTCCATGGTGTGCGACAGGCGCGTGCCCTGCACATCCACCCAGTGGCGATAGTCGCCCGAGGTGGCCACGGCGGCATCGCTGAGCGCCAGCACCGAATGCGCAGCGCGGCGCGCGTGGTCGGGCTGCTCGACGGCAATGGTCCAGGCCTCGCCATCAGGCCTCAGCCCCCTGGCGCGCATCTCGCCATCAATGCCGGCGAGGAATGACGTGACGCCGAACTGCTCGAGAACGGCGGCAAGGCGATCGACACCATAGCCCTTGGCAATACCGTTGAGATCAAGCGTCACCGCCGCGCGCTTGCGCAGCCTGGCGTCCGCGATGTCGATGATCTCCCAGCTCGGTTGGCGCGGCGCAGACAGCGCAATGCGAATGCGCTCGCCTGTGGCCGCCTCGGGCCCGAAGCCCCATGCCGTTACGGCATCACCCATGCAGACGTCGAAGGCACCACCCGATGCACGTCCGATCTCCAGTCCGAGGCGCAATACCTCGATGAGCCTCTCAGGTGCATCGATCCATTCGCCCACCGGTGCGCGGTTGATGCGCATCAGGTCGCTGTCGGGCTTCCAGCTGGACATCTGGCCATCGACCTCCTCCACCGCCGCCTGCAGCGCAGCGTTCAAGGGTGAAACATCGAAGCCGGGATCGGTGAAGAACAGCGCCGACCAGCGAGTTCCCATGGTCGGCCCGTTGAGGGCGTGGCGGGTCAGTTCAGTAGACGTCTTCGACATATCGCCCCTGGGCTCGCAGCATGGCCGGTGTCAGCCCGGCGGGAGCGAGGATATCAGCCAGCGCCTCCGAAACACCAGCCGCCATCTCGCGGCCGCCGCACACCATGATGCGCGCGCCCTGCCCGATCAGGTCCATCACATGGGCACGCTGCATGTGGAGTGCGTACTGCACATAATGCGGGCGCTGCCCGCGCGAGGCAGCGGTGTATATCTTGCGAAGGCGGCCCTCGGCCTGCCACTGCGCCAGTTCCTCGCCATAGAGGAAGTCGCTCGTCGCGTTGCGCATGCCGAAGAACAGGTGCATGGCGCGGCGGGTACCATTGGCGCGCACGAAGCCTGCGAGCGGCCCGATGCCCGAGCCCGCGCCCACCAGGATCACCGGGGTCTCGCCTTCACCAGGGCGGAAGGCGGGGTTGGACTTCAAGAAGGCTGACATGCTGTCACCGGGTTCGAGTGCCGTGAGTTGGCCCGAGCACAGGCCACCCGGCTGGCGGCGCACCACGATCTCGATGAAGCCATCTGTCGCGGCGGATGCCAGCGAATAGAAGCGCGGCACGGTGGAGCCCTGCGGAATGACGCCCAGCAGGTCGCCCGCTTCGAAGCGTGCGAAACCCGATCCCGTCAGGCGCTGCCACAGGCTGAGGCGCGGCAGGCTGAAGCGCAGGATGGCGCTGGGTGCCTGGACTTCGGCCCCATAGTCGCGCCGCGAGACGAGCGTGAGAGCCGTCGTGGCAGGAGCCACGGGCTGATGATGGAGTTCGATCGGAAGGCCCAGCACCGTGCCGAGGTCGCTGCCCCAGCGGGCAAAGTCCTGGGCCGACTGGCGGTCGACGGTGGCGAGGTCGAGAAGCTCGCGCCAGCCCTTGCGCGCGGCGAGCTGCGAGATCTTCTCGGCATAGCCACAAAATTGCGGGAAGCTGCTGTCACCGAAGCCCAGCACGGCGAGCGAGGCTCCGGGTGCCGCCGTCATCGCCTCAAGCTTGGCGAGGAAGCCCTTGGCGGAGGCCGGCTCATCGCCATTGCCATAGGTGGAGGCGAGGATGATGACATGCTGCGCATGGCCCAGCTGTGCCGCATCGAAGCGCGACAGTGCGGCCGTGTGCACGCTCTGGCCCGCATCATGCAATGCCTTGTGCAAGGTTGCGGCGAAGCCCCAGGTGCTGCCACCCTCGCTGCCGACGAGAACGACGGTCTGCGCCTTGCCGATCGCCGCATTGGCGCGGATGCGCGGACGGCTGCGGCGGCCGGACAGCCACATCACGAAACCAGTCACGGCCATCACCGGAACGCCAAGTGCCAGATAGCCGAGCAGCAGGCCAAGCACCGCGGCACCCTGGCCGGTGTGCAGCATGTAGATGGTTTCGGACACGCGCTCCCAGCCACCGAGATCGCTCCACACCAGCATCGCACCGGTGCCCTGGTCGATATAGCCCTGGCCCTTGTCGGTCTTCAGGGTGAACACGTCGGTCGGATCATCTGCCACAGGGAATGAGAGTTCGCGCAGGCTGGCGACGGGCGTGGTGCGAAGGGCCGTCATCGCGGAGACCTCGATGCCGGTCTGGCCGCTGACGTCGGCTGGAATGGTGATCGCTGCGGGCTGGTCGGGCAAAAAGCCGAAGGTCGAGACGGTCATCCACAGTGCCGTGACGGATGACAGCATGAGACCGGCAACCGCGATGCGGGCGATCTCAACATGGAGACGCCCGGCCAACGGGCCCTTGAGGGGCGAGAACCAGCGCCGCCAGCCGCCTGCGCGCCGTGCCACGAGCAACATGCCCGACAGCGACAGCACCATCATGGCAACGGCGCCAACGGCCATCACGATGCGACCGCTGTCATCGAGGAACAATGAGCGGTGCAGCGTGGTGAGCCAGCGCTGCACCGGATTGGGATCGGCGGAGCCCAGCGCCTTGCCGGTGGCGGGGTCGATGGTGGCGGCATTGGCGACGTCACCCTCGAACCAATAGGCGGTGGTCCGCCCCGATGGCGCACGCTTGATCTGCTCGACAGTCGGATAGTTCGCCTTGATGTGCGAGGCGAGCTCCGCGACGGTCATGCTTGTTTCGGCCTGTGGTGCCGAGAGGTGGTCGGCCGCCGGAAACACCGACAGGGCCGCGCCACTCAGCGACAGGAGCATGACGAGCAGCAGGGCGATGAGCCCCGGCCAACGGTGCAGCAGACGGATCATCGCCGGGTCTTCCTTACATGCCGTAGGTGAAGGACGAGATGTAGCGACGGCCCTTTACGGCATTGCCGGCACCGGCCGTGGTCAGCGGCAGCACGACGTCGTTCGGGCTCTCGCGCATGTTCTCGGCGGCGGCATCGATGTGCAGCGTGTAACCGGCATCGAACAGCGCATCCTTGAGATCGAGCGTCACCTTGAGGGTGCGGCCGGAACCGACGCTGGCACCCGTAATGCCGTTGACCTGCGCGGTGTCACCACCCGTGGCGCGGTACCATCCGGCCAGATGATCGAAGTAGCGGGTGCGCGAACCGGCGAGCCACAGGCTGCCGGCATATTTCCCCGACTTGTCGGTGACATACAACGCCAGATAGGCATTGTTGCCACCGTAGTTCTTGATGGTGGTGATGAAGGTCACGGGCTTCGCCATGACCTCGGCGGCGGAAAAGCTCAGCGCCGTTGTCAGGGCGAGGGCGGCGAGAATGGATTTTATCATGTTCTGTCTGCTCCGATGCGCTTGTCGTTCGTCACTTCACCTGGACCTGGGCCGGCTCCGTGCCGAACAATCCGTTCTGCGGCGGGGCGACGCTTCCCGCAGGTGCTGGGGCCGCTGCGGCGGAACCGCAATTGCCTTCGTCTTCCTCGCAGGAGTCCTCGTCGTCATCACCGGCACGGTTGCTGGCGCCGGCTGCGTCTTCGTCGTCGTTCTCGTTGTCGGCAAGGATCATCGGGCGCGCAGCCTGGTCGCTGCCGAGGAGGCTGCTCAGCGGTGCTATGGCTTCACCTTCTGCGGCTTGGTGCATGGCGCTCCAGGCCGGCAGGCCGATCGCGGCGGTGAGGGCGGCGGAAGCAACGAGAAGGGTCAGGGTCTTTGTCTTGGTCATCGCTGGTCTCCTGTTTCGATGGCAGCACTCTGGCCGCAGCAACTGAGGGCTTCCTGACAGCCGCGTGAAATCAGCTTCAGCTTGGCGTCAGGATCGGAAGGGCCACTCGGGGCCTATGTGGGGAGGATGCGCCTTCATACCCCAGACAGCGCGCGCTGTCAAGGATTATTTTCCGTGTTCTGGCTTTTTCGCCTAAGTTCTTGATCGGACGGGACTGCCTCAGTCCTCTTCCTCGGCCTTTTCCGGCTGCTCGTGCTCGATCTTGAGAACCTCGAGCGTTGCCGGGTGGATGGTCGCCTCGATGCTCTTTCCGTCGCCATCCTTCGCGTCGATCTCGTAACAGCCATCGTCGATCTTGATGCGGCGCACCGTCCAGCCCTTGTCCTTGGCGAGCTGTGCCACTGCGGCGCGCGGCTGCCAGTCCGACATCGGCACGAAGCAACCCTCCTCGGCCAGCGCGGCGCCGGCCGGCATCGCTGCCAGAAAGGCCATGATCATCAGTGTCTTCCGCATCGGGCACTTCCATGTTACGGCGGGTTGAAGCCGGTTTGTGCGCCGCCAAGCTGACAGCAGCCTGAAGCCCTGCGCAAGGGCGCGTCAGGCAGGTGTCAGCCACCGCGGACAAGACAGGCCGGGCAAAGCGATCGGAGCACCATGCGAATCCTGCTGATCGAGGACGACACCATTCTGGGCGCCGCCATCCGCGACCAGATTGCCGCCGACGGCCATTCCGTCGACTGGGTGATGCGCCTCGACACGGCGCGCGACGCGCTGGCCGGTGCCGCCTTCGACCTGGTGCTGCTCGACCTGATGCTGCCCGACGGCCTCGGCCTCACCTTCCTCAAGGCGCTGCGCGGCCGCGGCGAGGTCACCCCGGTCATCATCCTCACCGCACTCGACCAGGTGTCGGACCGCATCGACGGGCTCAATGCGGGGGCCGACGACTATCTGGTGAAGCCCTTCGACCTCGCCGAACTGTCCGCCCGCATCGGCTCGGTGGCGCGCCGCTACACAGGCAACCCCAATCCCATCATCACTCACGGCACACTGGAGATCGACCGCGCCGCAAAGAGCATCAGGCGCGACGGCAAGCCCGTGGCGCTCACCGCGCGCGAGTGGGCGTTGTTCGATGCCTTCCTCGCAAGGCCGGGCCAGCTCCTCTCCAAGTCGCAGCTCGAGGAGAAGCTCTATGCCTTCGACTCAGAAGTGGAGAGCAACACCATCGAGGTGCATGTCAGCCGGCTGCGCAAGAAACTCGGCAATGACGTGATTGACACCGAGCGCGGCCTCGGCTACCGGCTGGGCGTGCCGTGAGGAGGCCCCTGAGCCTGCAGGCACGCCTCAGCATCTCGCTCGGCCTGCTGCTCACCCTGCTTTGGATCGCCGCTGCCTCGGTAACGGCACTGCTGCTGCGCGGCGAGATCAACCAGGTCTTCGATTCCGCCCTGCAGGAAACCGCCGAGCGCCTGCTGCCGCTCGCCGTCCACGACATCGTCGACCGCGAGGATGACGGCGTCACCCAGCGGCTGGGCGCGCTGCGCCAGCGCGATGAATACTTCACCTATGTGGTGCGCGACCCGACGGGGCACATCCTGCTGCAGTCGCACCTTGCCGACCCCAACATCTTCCCGCCCTATGACGGCCCGGGCTTCCGCCAGACCGAAGGCTTCCGGATCTACAACGACGATGCGCTGAAGGGCTCGGTGCGCATCTCGGTAGCAGAGCCGATGAGCCACCGTGCCACGGTGTTCTGGGAGGTGATCCTTGCCCTCGGACTGCCGCTGCTGCTGGTCATTCCGATTGCCCTCGTGGCCATCATGCTGGCGGTCAGGGCCAGCCTCGCGCCGCTGCGCCGGTTCCGCGCCAGGCTCTCGGTGCGCGGCGGGCGCGATCTCTCGCCGGTGCCACTGGTTGATCTTCCCACCGAGATCGCGCCGGTGGCCGCAACACTCAACGGCGTTCTCGCAAGGCTGAAGGCGGCGTTCGAAGCCGAACGCAGCTTTGCCTCGCATGCTGCGCACGAGTTGAGGACACCGCTCGCCGGTGCCATCGCGCAAGCGCAGCGCCTGCGCGGTGAGACGAACGACCCGGCTGCCGCCACCCGTGCCGCCGATATTGAAGCAACGCTCAAGCGCCTCACGCGCCTCTCGGAACGACTGATGCAGCTGGCCCGCGCCGAAGGCGGCCGGCTGCGCGTCGACACGCCGAGCGACCTTCGCATGGCAGCCCGCATCGTCGCGCAGGATGCGGGCCGCGCCGCCGCGCCCGATCGCCTTGCCGTGGCGCTGCCCGATGCGCCCGTCGTCTCCGACCTCGACCCTGATGCTTTCGGCATCCTGCTGCGCAACCTCATCGACAATGCGCTGCGCCACGGTGCCGAAGGCGGACTTATCAATGTCGTGCTGACGCCCCCAGGCCTCCTCACGGTTGCCAATGACGGCCCTGTCGTACCGCCCGAAATCCTGTCGCGACTGACCACGCGCTTCGAGCGTGGCGATGCGGGAAATGAAGGAAGCGGCCTCGGCCTCGCCATCGTCGCCGCCATCTCAGAGCGGCTGGGAAGCCCGCTCATGCTGCGTTCACCGCGCACGGGCAGCGACCAGGGCTTCGAGGTAGAGATCGCCCTGCCCCTCGACAGCGGCTCATCGGAAGCGCGCTGACACCTTGAGACTCAAGCGGTCTTGAACACATCCTTCAGCAGATGGTCCGACGTCCTCACTGCCTGCGCGACGATGGTGAGCGAGGGGTTCACCGCGGTGGATGACGGCAGGAACGATGCGTCGACCACATAGAGGTTGTCGAGGTCCCATGCCTTGCAGTTGGTATCGAGCACAGAGGTCTTCGGGTCGGTTCCAAAACGGGCGGTTCCGCACTGGTGCATGGCCACGGTGATGTCCATCTTCTGGGTGATGACGATGGGATAGCCCATGCTCTTCATCAGCCCCGTCCAGTGGCGCACCAGCTCGCCATGGGCCTTGAGGTTGTTGGGCGTATAGGAGACACGGATCTTGCCGTCGCCATCGACGGTGACGCGATTTTCGGGGCTTGGCAGGTCTTCGGACATGATCCACCAGTCCACGCTGCGCTCCGCAAACCAGCTCATCAGGCTCTCCGGCACCCAGCGCATGTTGGCCGTCAGCATGCCGCCCTGCAGCTTGCCGAGGCCCTGGACATTGCCGAGGGGATAGGGCTTCACGTCGTTCTTCAGATAGAAATCATTGATGCACAGCGATTTCTGGAACACGACATTGTTCCGGCGCAGCGGGTTCACCGCCATCATCGCGGTATTGTTGTGGGCCATGTAGTTGCGGCCCAGCTGGTCGGATGAATTGCCAAGCCCCTTCGGGTGCCGCTCATTGGCGGAGCGCAGCAGCAGGGCCGCCGAATTGATGGCGCCGGCACTGGAGATGAAGACCTCCGCCGCGATGACCTTGCGCTCGCCCTTCTGCTCCACCTCGATGCCCGTCACCCTGCGGCCCGAGGCATCGGTGATGAAGCGATGCACGAAGGTTTCGAGAATGAGATCGACGTTGCCGGTGGCAAGGGCCGGATCGACGAGGCGCACCTCGGCATCGTTCTTGGCGCCGAGCTTGCAGGCAAAGCCATCGCAGGTGCGACAGCGGATGCATATGCCGCCCGGATGAAGATCGATCGCGACCGGCAGCGGAAAGGGATGAAGCCCCTTCTTGCGAAGCTTCGTGTTGAGGGCCTCGATCTCCGGTTCGTGCCCGATCGCTGGATGCGGAAAGGGGCCCGAGCGCGGCGGCTCCGTCGGGTCGAGGCCCGCCTCGCCATGGGTTCCCATCAGCTGCTCGGCGATGGCGTAATAGGGTTCGAACTCGGCGTAGCCTACGGGCCAGCGCGGGGTGGTGCCCGTTTCATGCTCCATGCCTTCGAAGTCCTGCGCGCGAAAGCGCAGCGTGGCGGTGCCGAAGAACTTCGAGTTGCCGCCGACGTAGTAATAGGTCGATGGCGTGAACTCGGCGCCGCTGCGGTCACGCCAGGTTTCGCGCGTCGAATATTTGCGGTCGTGGAAGACAGCCTTCACACTCCAGTTGTCGGCCTCGCGCGGCAGCCTGGTGCCGCGCTCGATGACAAGCACCCTGACGCCTGCGCGGGCCAGCCGGTTGGCCATGGCCCCGCCACCCACGCCAGCGCCGACGATCACCACGTCATAGGACGCCTTCAAACCGTTCATCCGACCCTCTCGTTCTCTGTGCTGGCCACGGCATCCGCGAAGAGCTCGGGCTGTCCGGGATAGATGGCAGCCATCACCTCGAAGGACGTATCAAGATGGATGAGCATCGCGAGTTCGGCCTGCATGACATTGCGCCGCGCCAGCGCCTGCACGATGGCGGCATGCTGTTCCGTCACCTCGGCCAGATGGCCGGGCACCGGTGCTGACAGCTGGCGCATGCGGTCGAGCTGCACCTTGGCGAGGCCAATGAACTTCCAGATGCGCGGGTAGCCGCTGATCCGCGCAATCGCTGCGTGGAAGGCATCGTCGATCTCGAGGTAGTCGGCCAGCCGGTCCTCATCGAGGATGCGGCGCATGGCGGCGACGAGCGCGTCGAGTTCAGCCATGTCCTGATCGGTGATCGTGCTGCAGGCCCGGCGCACGCTTTCGATTTCCAGCGCCCGACGCAGCACGAAGCCCTCCTCCGCCAGCGCGAAGGAGATGCGGCTCACCCAGGTGCCCGAATGCGGGAGAATGTCGACGAGGTCTTCCTCGGCAAGTCGCTGGAGGGCTTCGCGCACCGGTGTCCGCGACACCTCGAAGCGCGCGCAGAGGTCCTTCTCGGAAATCGGGGCGCCCGGCGCCATGTCCAGGCGCACGATATCCCGGCGCAGCAACTCATATATTTTATCTGGCTTGCCCGATGGCTTGATCGACATTGATTTCAATAGCTTGGTCTACATACAGAAGGTGATTGACAGTCATTCACCGATCTGTGCCTAGTAACTCATATATCAGTTGGCCTGACAAGCAGAAAGACGGCTCATGAGCACCATCTCCTACCTCACCCGCGTGGAGTTCGGCGAAGGCGAGGTGAAGCGCCTTCAGGAGTCCCTCGACCTGCTGGGCGTGAAGAACCCCCTGATCTGCACCGACCGCGGCCTGGTGGCGACTGGGCTTGTTGAGCGGATCGCCGGTCTGCTGCGAACGCCACCCATCGTGTTCGACGCAACCCCGGCCAACCCGACCGAGGACGCGGTGCTCGAGGCCCATGCACTCTACAGGCAGGCCGGCTGCGACGGGGTTGTCGGGCTGGGCGGCGGATCAGCGCTGGACCTCGCCAAGGGCGTGCGCCTGCTCTCCGGCCATGATAGCCCGCTGGCGCAATACACGCTGGTGGCCGGCGGCCTGTCACGCATCCACGGGCGCATCTGCCCGATGATCGCGATCCCGACAACCTCGGGCACGGGCTCCGAGGTGGGCCGCGCCGCCGTCATCATCACCGCCGAGGGACGCAAGCTCGGCATCATATCGCCCCACATGCTGCCGTCGATCGCGCTTTGCGACCCTGAGCTCACCTATGGGCTGCCGCCCTTCCTCACTGCCGCCACCGGCATGGACGCGGTATCGCATTGCCTCGAGACCTTCATGGCATCGGCCTTCAACCCACCGGCGGATGCCATCGCACTCGACGGGCTGGTGCGCGGCTGGCGTTCGCTGGCCGCTGCGGTGCGCGACGGAGCCAATAAGGCGGCGCGCGCCGACATGATGATGTGTGCACTGGAAGGCGCGATGGCGTTCCAGAAGGGACTGGGTGCCGTCCATGCACTCACCCATCCGCTGGGCGCCATCCGCCAGCTCAACCTGCACCACGGCACGCTGAACGCGGTGCTGATGCCCGCCGTGCTGCGCTTCAACCGTGAGGCCATCGGGCCGAAGTGGGACAGGCTCACCGCCTTCTTCGGGCAGCCACCTGATGTGGCCATCGCGGAGCTGAACCGCGCCATCGGCATTCCCGCCGGGCTGGGTGCGCTTGGCCTCACCGAGGAGATGATGCGGCATGTGGCGGAAGAGGCGTTGAAGGACCATTGCCACGCCACCAATCCGCGCACGCCCGCCGCCGCCGACTACCTCACCATCATGCGCGAAGCCTTCTGATTACAACCGAACAAACCCGGGAGAGACAACATGTCCGCCACCGCCGACTATCGTGCGATCTTCAGTCTCGCGGGCAAGACCGCCATCGTCACCGGCGGCTCTCGCGGCATCGGCAAGGCGCTGGCGGAAGGGTTTGCAGCCCATGGCGCCAATGTTGCCATCATGGTGCGCGAGACGGTGGACCGCGCCGAGGCCGTGGCGGCCTCGATCCGCGCCCAGGGCCGCGAGGCAATGGTCATCAAGGCCGATGTCTCCAGCGAGGCCGACACCCAACGCATCGCCGATGAGGTGACCGCACGCTGGGGCCACATCGACATTCTGGTCAACAATGCGGGCATCGTGCTGCCCGCCGCCGCGGAGGACTGCACCCTCGACGACTGGCGCCGCACCATGGCAGTGAACCTCGATGGCGTGTTCCTGATGTCGCGCGCGGTGGGGCAGCAGATGATCCGCCAGAAATCCGGCTCCATCATTTCGGTGGGCTCCATGTCCGGCCGGATCGTGAACTGGCCCTTCCGCCATGCCGCCTACAATGTTTCGAAGGCCGGTGTGCACATGCTAACGAAGTGCCTGGCCACCGAATGGGCCGAGCACAACATCAGGGTCAATGCCATCGCGCCCGCCTACATCCTGACGGAACTCACCGAGGAGGTGCTGCGCGAGCACCCGGACGTCGTCAACAATTCATGGGCGAAGGGCGCCGTGCAGAACCGCATCGGCAGTGTCGATGAGTTGGTGGGCGCCACCGTCTATCTGGCATCGGGCGCGGCCAGCTTCACCACCGGCGAAATCATCACCATCGATGGTGGACTGACGCTGCGCTGAACCAGTGCTCCTAGGCGCGACGCAAGATGCGCTGCAGGAACGGGCTCGCCGCGTTGAGCAGATAGGCATACATGCTGTAGCGCGGCGCCACGAAGGCTAGCGCACAGGACAGCAGTGCGGTGACGATCAGAACCGTGAGATCGAACCTGCCCCCCACGGCTTTGCCCGGCGTTTCCTGTGCTGCCAGCAGTTCGGCAGCACGCCGTGAGGAGAGGGCCGCGAAGACGGTGACCGCCGCATAGAGGCAGATCGCCGGCCAGAGATCGCCATAGAGCCCGACGAGCTTGGTGGCGAAGGGCGTGAGCGTCACGAAGAACAGGTGGACGATCACCGCCCAGGCATAGCCGTTGCTGCACCAGCCATCCGAGCCATGGTCCCTGGCGTTCCTCAGCCAGCGCGCACCGAGAACGGTGAAGGAGATCACATAGACGAGGAGGTTGTCCTGCAACTGCCCCAGCAGGGCGAGCAGCTGATCGGTGTTGGACACCTGATCGCCCGATGGCAGATCGAGGCTGATCACCAGCAGCGTCATGGCAAAGGCGTAGACGCCATCCGTCAGCGCATCGAGCCTCTGCTTCGATACGCCCGTCGACTTCAGCTCATCCACCATCCCGGCCGCTCCAGACTCCGATAGGACCAATATTGGATAAGGCACGCCCGTCACGTGGGCAAGGACGGAAGCCATGGCCGGAAAAGGCAGGCCGCCTACGAAGGCTGTTCCGGCCAGCGCGGCGTGATACAGTCGGGCTCGCAAAGCCCGGTCTGCGCCGGGTCGGGTTGAATGATGCTACGAGACGCCACGACAACGGATACACAGCTGAGCGAGGCGGACCGCGACCGCTTCGTGAGCAAGGGGGCGGCCTTCTTTTCGCTCGGCCAGCCGGCGGCAACCCGCGACTTCTATTTCATGATGCTGCCGAAGATGACGATGCTGGCCTTTTCCGCCGCAGTCGAACCCTTGCGCATCGCCAACCAGCTGACGGGCAAATGCCTCTATCGCTGGTACCTGCTGTCGGAGGACGCACTGCCCGTGCGCTGCTCGAATGCCGTCTCGATCGTGGTGGACGGCGGGCTGACGGAGACGAAGTCGGGCGACACGGTGTTCGTGTGCTCCGGTGTCGATGGCTATCTCGCAGCGTCACAGCGCACGATCTCCTGGCTGCGTGACCAGGCACGGCATGGCCGCACCATCGGCGGGGTCTGCACCGGCGCCTTCACGCTCGCACGCGCCGGCCTGCTGCAGGACAAGCGCTTCACCCTGCACTGGGAGAACCAGCCGGCCTTTGAGGAGATCTTCCCCGATCTTCCCATCACCAACCAGATCTACTGCCGCGACGGGCAGATCATCACCTGCGGCGGCGGCGATGCGGGCATCGACCTGCTGGTGTCGCTGATCGAGGAAAACCACGGCACGGGGCTTGCCACCAAGGTCGCCGAGATGTGCCTCCATGGCATCCCGCGCGGGGAGGGCAACAAGCAGCGGCTTTCGATTGCCGCCGAGCTTGGTGTGCGGCATCCCAAGCTCTCTGCCATCCTCAACGACATGCGCGCCGGCTTCGCCGGGGACATCGATGTCGAGCACCTGGCGGCCAGGCATGGCCTGTCCCGGCGGCAGATGGAGCGGCTGTTCCACGATCGCCTCAAGACGTCACCCGCCGCGCGGCTGAGGGACATCCGCGTTGACCAGGCGCACAGCCTGATTTCGGAAACCGACATGTCGCTGATGGAAATTGCGGTGGCCTGCGGCTTCCAGTCCCAGGCTGCGCTGCGCAAGGCCTATCGGCAGCGCTTCGGCGTCGTGCCATCCTTCAAGATGCGGCAGCAGCCAAACAAGCCATAGACCCTCGCGGGTGAAAGGAGATGGAGATGAAAGTGCTGGTGGTGTTCGATCATCCGCGGCGGGACTCCTTTTGTGGTGCCGTGGCAGACAGCCTGATGGCGGGACTGCGGAGCGCAGGCCATGTGCCCGAGCTCGCCAATCTCCGCGCCGAGGGCTTCGACCCGCGGCTGCCCGTCGATGACGAGCCGGACTGGGATGACAATGAGAAGGTCTATTCACCGGATGTGCTGGCCGAGCAGGCGCGCATTGCCCGCAATGATGCGATCGCCTTCGTGTTTCCGGTGTGGTGGTGGTCCTTCCCCGCCACCACCAAGGGCTGGATCGACCGCGTGTGAAACAATGGCTGGGCCTATGGCTCACGCAAGCTGAAGCTCAACGCGGCATTGCTCATCGGCACGGCATCAGGTGGCCCCGAGACCTATGCCAAGCGCGGCTACGACGAGGCGATGCGGGTTCAGCTCAATGTCGGCATCATGAATTATTGCGGCATCCCCAAGTCGCAGCTCGAGATCATGTATGACGTGATGGAGGACGATGCCACGCGCCGCGCCCTGCTGGACAGGGCGCGGCAGCTGGGTGCGAGCTGGTTCTGAATTCAACTCACGCGCTCGTCCCTCAACTCATCCTGCGCGGGCTCGACCCGGGCATCCTTGTGGTGGCCGCCAGAAAAGACGCCCGGGTCAAGCCCGGGCGCGATGAAAGGTGGGGGAGGCCGAAGCAGCCAATCACTCCTCCGTCTTGGTGCTTCCGATCCGGTTGGAGAGCGCCCAACGCAGGCTGTGGATCTGGTCGACGAGATTGAGGATCACGCCCACACCTTCTTTGTTGACGCCCAGGTCGCCCTGCAAGTCGCGGATCAATCCGGCGCGTGCGAGGTCGGCCTCGGAGAACAGCGGCTCGGGGTCTGCCTGTTCGGGCGACAGCCACTCTTCCTGGATCCACACTTCCAGCGTCTGCTGGTCGAGGTGGGTGCGAAGCAGAAATTCGGTTCTGGGGATGATCATGACTGCATGTCCCGACGCGGATCATAGCTGGACCCCGGCGTCCAGCCGGAGAGGAATTTTTCGAGTTCAGGGTCAGGCTCGCTCGGCACCATGACCTTGAGCTTCACCAGCTCGTCGCCATGGCCGCCACCCCGCTTCGGAACGCCCTTGCCCTTGAGGCGCAGCGTGGTTCCGGTGTTGGAGCCCTTCGGTACCGTGGCCATCACGGCCCCTGTCGTCGTGGGCACCTTCACCTTGCCGCCCAGCAGGGCTTCGGAAATGGTGATGGGCAGCTCGACGATAATGTCATCGCCCTCGCGCTTGAAGAAGCGGTGCGGGCGGATGGTGATGGCCACCAGTGCATCACCCGGTGGGCCTTCGCCGCGAGATGGCGCACCCTTGCCGCGCAAACGCAGCACCTGGCCCTCTTCGATCCCCGCCGGAATGGTGACGTCGAGCGAGCCGCCATCCGGCAGCGTGATGCGGCGCGTGGCGCCGTTCACGGCATCGAGGAAATCGACCTCGAGTTCATAGGAGCGGTCGGCACCTGGTGCCCGGCGGGCCTGCTGCTCACGGCGGCGCAGCAGCTCGGCGAGGAAATCATCCTGCTGGGCGAAATCATCGAAGCCCGACGAGGCGCTCTGGTAGCGCCGACCGCTGGCTGCCTCCGCATAGTCCTTGTAATAGCGCTCATGCTGGCGCTCAGCGCCCGTGGCATCGATCTCGCCCGCATCGAAGCGGCGGCGCTTCTCGGTGTCCGACAACAGGTCATAGGCGCCGGCCACCTGCTTGAACTTCTCCTCCGCCGACTTGTCGCCGGGGTTGAGGTCTGGATGCAGCTTCTTGGCCAGCTTGCGATACGCCGACCTGATCTCGTCAGGCGTCGCGGTCTTGGCCACGCCCAGAATGTCATATGGATCTTTCAATCGAGCCCTCCAACGGGTGCAGGGGGCCATTATAGGTCAGCGCAGGGGCTCACCGAAACCGAATTTTCGCTTAGGAACAGGCGTCGGGGGGACTGCCCCCCGCGCCTTGCACCTCAATGGGCGGCGATTTGCGCCGCCTTCTCGACCAGCACCTGGGCCTGGCGGATCGAGGCATAGTCGATCAGGCGGCCATCGAGCGAGACGGCACCCTTGCCCTGGGCTTCCGCCTCCTTCATCGCTTCGAGGATGCGCCGGGCGCGCGTCACTTCGGCATCCGACGGGCTCATCACCTCGTTGGCGAGCGCAATCTGCGAGGGGTGGATGGCCCACTTGCCTTCGCAGCCCAGCACGGCGGCACGCGCTGCGGCAGCCTTGAAGGCATCGGGGTCGGAGAAGTTGCCGAAGGGACCATCGACGGGGCGCAAGCCATTGGCGCGTGCCGCCACCACCATGCGGGCGATGGCATAGTGCCACATGTCACCCCAGTGCACCTGCCGCGAATTATCCGCCAACGGCTCGGTGAGCACGGCGTAGTCGGCATTGGCGCCACCGATCGAGGTGGTTCGGGCGCGCGTCGAGGCCGCATAGTCGGCAACGCCAAAATGCAGCGACTCGTTGCGCTTGGAAGCCGCCGAAATCTCGTGCACGTTCTGCATGCCGAGGGCCGTCTCGATGATGAGTTCGAAGCCGATGCGCTTCTTGCGGTTCTTCGCGGTCTCGACCTGGGTCACCAGCATGTCCACCGCATAGACGTCCGACGCGGTGCCGACCTTGGGGATCATGATGAGGTCGAGGCGATCGCTTGCCTGCTCCAGCACATCGACCACGTCACGATACATGTAGTGCGTATCGAGGCCGTTGATGCGCACCGACAGGGCCTTGTTGCCCCAGTCGATGTCGCCGATGGCCTGGATGATGTTCTTGCGGGCCTGCGCCTTGTCATCGGGCGCCACCGCGTCCTCGAGATCGAGGAACACGACGTCGGCAGCGGACTTCGCCGCCTTTTCGAACATCTGGGGCTGGCTGCCGGGGACGGCCAGTTCGCTGCGGTTCAGGCGGGCTTTCGCCTGTTCGACGTTAAAGAAGCTCATGATTGTTCCTAATGTAAAAGGTCAGGCGGCTTTGCGCCGGCGCAGGATTTCGGCCTGCGCCGCTTCGGGGTCGAAGAGGCCGTTCTCGAAGACATAGCGCACCAGCTGGTGGCGGCGGTAAAGACCCATCTCGCGGATGGCGCGAGACATGTGAGCCTTCACCGTCGCGCTGCACACGCCGAGGAGGAATGCGATTTCCTTGTCGGCGAGGCCGCAGCACACGAGCTGCAGCACCAGCATCTGCATGGCCGAGAGGCGGCAGGGCTTGGGATCATAACGGTAGGAGCGGAGCTCCGGCACGATGTTGATCGTGCCGGACGCGGTGGTGCTGCGCCCCAGGCGCATGGGGGTTTCCAGAGGCAGGTTCATGGATACCTCACGCCGCCTTGAGGACCTTCTGCGCCGTGCTGCCGATTTCGGCAGGGGTCGGCGCAATGGCAACGCCCACGTCACGCAGCAGTTCCACCTTCTCGGAGGCACCCTCGCCGAAGGCCTGGATGATGGCGCCGGCATGGCCCATCTTGCGGCCCTTGGGCGCCGACAAGCCTGCGACATATGCAATCACCGGCTTGGTCATGTGGTCGCGGATGTATTCCGCGGCCTCTGCCTCCTGCGGGCCGCCGATCTCGCCAATTATGACGACCGCATGGGTCTCGGGATCCGCCTCGAAGAGTTCGAGGATGTCCTTGAACGAGGAGCCGTTGATCGGGTCACCGCCGATGCCCACGCTGGTGGAAACGCCGATGCCGAGTTCCATCATCTGTGCGGCGGCTTCATAGCCCAGCGTGCCGGAGCGACCGACGATGCCGACGTTGCCGGGGATGTAGATGTTGCCCGGCATGATGCCCATCATCGCCTTGCCGGGCGAGATGAGGCCCGCGCAGTTGGGGCCGATCAGGCGCATGCGGTTTTCCGCCCTGTAGCGGCGCATGTAGCGCTTCACCCGGATCATGTCCTGGCTGGGGATGCCATCGGTGATGGCAACGCAGAGGCGGATGTTGGCATCTGCTGATTCCATGATGGAGTCGGCCGCGAAGGGCGGCGGCACGAAGACGATCGAGGCGGCGGCCCCGGTCTTCGCCACGGCTTCCTTCATCGTGTCGAAGACGGGAAGCCCGTCCTGCATGGTGCCGCCCTTGCCGGGGGTCACACCACCAACGATGTTGGTGCCATATTCGCGCATTTCCTTTGCGTGGAAGGAGCCGATCTTGCCGGTGATGCCCTGCACCAGAACCGGCGTGGTACGGTCGAGAAGGATGCTCATGCGTTCACCACCTTGAGGCCAACGGTGTTGGCGTTGTTCTTCCAGGCTGCCACCGCGCGCTCGGCGGCTTCGGCCAGTGTATTGGCACGGATGATGGGGAGCCCTGAGCGCGCCAGGATGCGGCGGCCCTCCTCCACATGCGTTCCCGCCAGGCGCACGATGACCGGCACGTTTACGGGGCTCTTCTCCAGCGCCTGGACCACGCCTTCGGCAACCCAGTCGCAGCGGTTGATGCCGGCGAAGATGTTGACGAGGATGGCCTCGACGTTCTTGTCCATGGTGACGAGCTTGAAGGCCTTGGCCACGCGCTCGGGTGTTGCGCCGCCACCGATGTCGAGGAAGTTGGCAGGCTCGCCGCCGGCCAGCTTGATCATGTCCATGGTGGCCATCGCGAGGCCCGCACCATTGACGATGCAGCCGATCTTGCCGGCAAGCCCGACATAGGCGAGGCCGCGGTCATTGGCGTGGGTCTCGCGCGGGTCTTCCTGGCTCTTGTCGCGGAGCTCGGCGACGGCCGGGTGGCGGAACAGCGCGTTGTCGTCAAAGGTCATCTTGGCGTCGAGCGCCACGACATGGTCGTCTTCCGTGACGATCAGCGGATTGATCTCCAGCATCGTCGCGTCGAGTTCCTCGAAGGCGCGGTAGCAGCCCATGATGGCGTTGACAGCCGACTGGATCTGCGACGGCTTGAGGCCGAGCGCAAAGGCGATCTCGCGCGCCTGGAAGGCCTGCATGCCAACGGCGGGTTCAACACTGACCTTGACGATGGAGTCCGGCTTCTCCGCCGCGATCTCCTCGATCTCCATGCCGCCCTCGGAGGAGGCGACGACCATCACGCGCTCGGACTTGCGGTCCAGCACGAAGCCCAGATAGAGCTCCTTGGCGATGGCGACGCCACCCTCGATGTAGATGCGGCCGACGATCTTGCCGGCGGGGCCGGACTGGTGCGTCACCAGCTTCTTGCCGAGCAGTTCGTCGGCGGCATCGGCCACCTCGTCTTCCGAGCGGCAGAGCTTGACGCCGCCGGCCTTGCCGCGGCCGCCAGTGTGCACCTGCGCCTTGACCACCCACAGCTTGCCGCCGATTTCGCGCGCGCGGTAGGCTGCCTGCTCGGGGCTGTAGGCGAGCGCACCCTTGGGCGTGGCCACGCCGAAGCGGGCGAGGATTTCCTTGGCCTGATACTCATGAATGTCCATGTTTGTCTCCTCAGGCCGCGTTCTTCAGCGAAGCGGCAGTCGTGGCGCCGCGATAATATTCAATGGCTGCCCCCACGCCCGAACCTGCCGTCACCGGCACGCCGAGGTCGCGCATGGCCATTTCGGAACCGGCAATCGCCTGCAGGCACATGATCTCGTTGAGGTCGCCGAGGTGGCCGATGCGGAACACCTTGCCCGCCACCTTGTTGAGGCCCATGCCGAGCGACATGTTGTAGCGGGTGTAGGCATGACGCACGAGGGCTGCACTGTCGAAGCCCTCGGGCAGCAGGATGGCGCTGACCGTATCGGAGTGCCACTTCGGTGCTGCGGCACAGAGCCTGAGGCCCCAGGCCGAAACGGCCTGGCGCACGCCCTCGGCGAGGCGGAAGTGGCGGGCGAAGACGTTGTCCAGGCCCTCGTCAAGCAGCAGGTCGGTCGCGGCCCTCAGTGCACGGAGCATGTGGAGCGGCGGGGTATAGGGGAAAAAGCCGTCCTTGTTGGTCTTCATCATGTCTTCGAAATCGAAGTAGCAGCGGCGCATGCCGGCGGCCTTGCGGGCGGCGAGCGCCTTCTCCGAGACGGCGAGGATGGCGAGGCCGGCGGGCATCATGAAGCCCTTCTGCGAACCCGACACGCAGATGTCGACGTTCCACTCGTCCATGCGGAAATCGATGGAGGCGAGCGAGCTCACCGCATCCACGAAGAGGAGGGCGGGATGATGCGCATCATCCATCGCCTTGCGCACGCCGGCGACATCGCTGGTCACGCCCGTGGCGGTTTCATTGTGGGTGACGAGCAAGGCCTTGTACTCATGCGCCTTGTCGGCCTTGAGCTTTTCGGCGAAGATCTCGACGGGAACGCCCTCGCCCCACGGCACGTCGACCACGTCGACCTCGAGGCCCATGCGGGTGCACATGTCGGCCCACAGCAGCGAGAACTGGCCGAAGCGGGCGATCAGCACCTTGTCGCCGGGCGACAGGGTGTTGGTCATCGCGGCTTCCCAGCCACCGGTGCCCGATGCCGGGAACAGGAAGACCTGCGCCTTTTCGGTCTTGAACACCTTCTTCACGTCGGCGAAGAGCGGCAGGGTGAAGGCGGGCAAGTCCGGCGCGCGCTGGTCTTCCATCGAAATGTCCATCGCGAGGCGGACCGCCTGGGGCACGTTGGTGGGGCCCGGAATGAAAAGGCCGCGAGTTCCTGGCATTGATTTTCTCCCATGTGTTTTGTTGTTGCACCCACCATGGGCGGGTAGGCGCAATTTGAAAACACCCGGAAAACCAGCCTTTTGGCATCCGTTAGGGTGGGTATTTTGCCATTTTTTCCGGCTGTAAATTCCGCTTGTCAGGGGTTACACCCACCCGATAGGGTAGGTTTATGACAGAAATTCGCAGTGTCATCGTTGCCGACCCCAACACCATCATGCTCCAGGCCCTGTCGGACCTGTTCGAGCGCGACAAGCGCTTCAGCCTGGTGGCCACCTCCAAGACGGCCGAGGGCTTCCTCGAATCCTGCCTGCGCGTACCGGTCGACATCGGCATCGTGGACTGGACCATCCCGCAGCTGGGGGCCGAACGGCTGCTGGGCATCTTGCGTGACCGGCCGGATGCTCCGCGCATCATCGTCTATTCCGGCAGCAGCGACCCGGACCTGCCGCGCCGCGCCATGGCGGCGGGGGCGGCGGCCTTCCTCACCCGCGATGCGCCGGAACAGCAGCTGCTGGATGTGGCCGCCACGGTGGCGGCGGGCCGCATGGTGTTTCCCTACATGGATGTGCGCGGGCTGAAGCGCGACCCGCGCGACAGCCTGACGGAGCGCGAGAAGACCCTGCTCGCCGCACTGGCCAAGGGCCGCACCAACATCGAGCTTGCAGCCGAACTCGATATATCGATCAACACGGTGAAGTTCCACCTCCGGAACCTTTACGAGAAGCTCGGCCTCAACAACCGCTCGCAGGCGATTGCCTTCTATTATGCGAATGCGGTGTCGTAGGCGCACCGTCACGCCGTCACCCCACCCCTCCCCTTCCTGGCGTCACCCCGGCGAAGGCCGGGGTCCAGCTTTGGGCGTTGGAGCTTGTTGACAGCTGGATCCCGGCCTTCGCAGGGATGATGGCAGAGAGAGTGGTGCACAAAGGCCGCAGGTGACCGCTGAATGGCTTTCTTCCTCTCTCAGCTAGGGTCCTAGATGCCTACTGATACGCCCAAAAGCAATCGTTACGAATTGATCTGTGTGAAGGCGCGGAAAGCTGGGCCCCAGCTTTCGCTGGGGTGACGGAACGTGGAAGACGAGGCAGGGTGATTGCTCTCAGAGATCCTTCGCTTCCATCCAGTCGTCGAGCTTCTGCATCTCGGCATCGCCGAAATTCTCCGGCTGGATGAGGGCGCGCCAGCCTGCCGCATAATCACGCGCTGCATAGACATGGCCGCGGCCCTTCGGCACCGTCGTTGCCGTCATCATGTCGAAGGCGAGCTGAATGAAGGTGATGCCGGGATACCAGGTGAGTGCAGGTGAAACACCGGCCCCGCGCGGCGCCTTCATCCAATCAGGCTCCCTGCGCCACATGCCGGTCTCGAAGAAGGTGATCGCGTCAGAAGGATATTGCAGATAGGCGATCTTCACCGGTCCCCAGCCAGGGGCCGCCAGCTCGCTGCGGTCACTCGCGTTGAAGAAGCGGAACACGGCGGGCGTGCGCGGCTGCGGCAGCCAGGCAGGTGAACCCTTTGCGCGCGTCGCTGTCACCTGGTTCCAGGTGCGGCTGGCGAAGGGTGGCCCCGCCCACAGCGCGCCCTCGAACGGGTCGCCCAGCAGTGCATAGGCATCGGTGGCGAGATCCGAATTGAGCGAGCCCAGGCTGAGGCCGAAAAGGAACAGGCGCGGGCGCTGGTCGCGCGGCAGGCTGCGCCAGTGGCCGTAGATGGTGTCGAACACCGCCTCCGCCGTCTCCTCGCCATAGATGGGATCGACGAACAGTGTGAGCCAGCTCGGCAGGTAGGAATACTGCACCGAGACAGACGCGAGGTCGCCGCCCGTCATCACCTCGAGCGGCAGCATGGAAGCTGGGTCCACCCAGCCAGTGCCGGTGGGCGAGGCAATGACCAGGAACCTGCGGCTGAAGGCGTTGGTGCGCTTCAGCTCGGCCAATGCAAGGTCGGCGCGCTCCTGCGGCGTCTCGGCGGAATTGAGGCCCACATAGATCTGCAGCGGGTCCTTCGCCTCGTGGCCGGTGATCGCGGTGATCTCCGTTGCCGTCGGTTGCGACAGCACGCGGAGCCGACCCTGCCGACCGAGATCTTCCCACTGCACAAGGGATGCGGCACTGCCGGCCTTCATCGGGTCCGCGGGCTGGGCCTCTTCCGGCGGGATCAATGCGTCGACCCGGCGGTAGGATGAATCGAGCCCGCGCAGCAGTGCATCGAGCAGGACACCGTTGCCGATGGACCAGAACACCCAGGAGGCAAGCACCACCGCGATGAGAACAGCCAGCCGCGGCGGCAGCACGCGGCGCAAGGGCGCACTGACGAAATCACGCAGCGCCGCGAAGAAGCGCCCCGCCAGCATCAGCACCACGATGAGCAGCAGGCCCACGGCGATGAGGATGAACGGCCAGTTTCCGCCATTGGGCTGCATGTCGAGGGCGCGGCGCACCTCGTCCTGCCAGCCATCTCCCTTGAAGGCCGCGACCAGCATGATGATGACCGCGGCAACGGCGGACAGCACACGGATCGGATTCAACAGCAGCCTTGGCAGAACCGGCAACCCGAGCCACACCCACAGCGCCAGAACGGCGACAGCCAGCGCATAGCCCGCAGCAAAGCACAAGCCGCCGATCGCACCCTGCAAGAGGCCATCACGCGGGATCAGGCTCGGCGTCAGGGCAGCGGCCCAGAACAGCGCACCGAGAATCAGCCCCGCGGCCGAGAGCGGTCCGGCCAGGCGGTTATAGAGGGCAAGGGTGAGTTTTCCCAATTGCGTGTCGCTCCGTCATTCAGCCGGAGGAAGACACTCGCGTGCCGCTCCTGTCAAGCGCAGCGATCAGACTCGGAGACGGCGTTCACGGCGCCAGCGTCGTCACGGGGCAATGCGCCTGCGCCATGCAGACAGCTTGCGCGAATCCCCGGCAAGGATGCGTCACTTGACGGGAGGGTCGTCCTCCAGCGGCACGCGGGCCTCTTCCTCAAATTCCTTTTTGCGCTTGGGGTTCAGCGCATAGACAAGCACGGCCACGAAGGCCAATGGCACGGCCCAAAGCCACCATGCGGACAGGATATTCTGCATCATCGTTCTTCTCCTCGTCTGGGCAGGACGAGAACACGAATCGCCGTGCCGAGGCAACGCTCATGATGCGCCGGGGCCAATGCCCGCCCCTTCATGCGATGACCCGTTCTTCCAGCTCCTTCCAGTCACCTGCCGGTATCACCCGTGCGGGCGCATTCACGTCACGCGTCCAGGCGAAGATGCAGAGAAAGGGTGTGCGCCCCACCTTCGTCAGATGCGGCTGGAGCGACGGGTTCCACACCGGCTCTCCCGCCGGCTTGATGATGAGCGGCCTGTCAGGCGCGAAGCGCCAGCCATGGGGGCCGGTGAGCGGAGCATAGAGCTCAGGTGCGGGGTGACAGTGGTCGCGATAAAGCACATGGGGCGCGATCAGGAACAGGCCGAGCTCGAATTCCTGCGCGCGCAAGGGGGCATCGCCGCCGGCAATGGGGGCAAAGGCGTGACCTTCGGCGAAGCTGTCGCCAATCTCTTTGGGGGGATAGAGGTCGTAACTGATCCAGGCGAGGTGTGGCGCGGCAGCGGCGATTGCCCGCGCGAGATGCGGCTGCGTCATCTCCACCTGCTGCAGGGCAGGCTGAAGCCAGCGCTCCGCCACGGGGTGCGAGCTTGCAGGCCCGCCCGTCACCTCGGTCGCGCATCGTGACAGCCCGGCCTGCACCTCCGCGCTGCCCGGATGCCACAGGGATCCAAGATAGTCCCGTGCCTCGCTGAACAGCGCGCTCATGGCGGCGCACCGCCCGGTGGATGGCGGCAGGGCGGGTGGCAGTCTTCGCTCCGCCAGAAGCAAGGCGGGGTCGCGCGCGTCGAAGGGCGACGCCTCACGATAGACGTCGAGCTGGGCCTCGCTCATCACGTCGCGGCGGAACAGCTCCATGGCGGCGCCATAGCGCACGCGGCCGGAGCCCGCGATGCCAAGCGGCGTGTGCAACAGGCGAAGAGCTTCATCCATTGGCGCGGAAGGCCATCTGCTCGTCACGCTGGCGGCGGTGTTCGGCGCGGTTCATGGCGATGCCGGCAATGACGACGCCCACTGCGACGACGCTCACCATCAGCGTGGCCAGGGCGTTGATGTCCGGCGTGACGCCGAGCTTCACCTTCGACCAGATGAGCAGCGGCAGCGTGGTGCTGCCGGGGCCGGTGGTGAAGGAGGTGATGACCACGTCATCGAGCGAGATCGTGAAGGCGAGGAGCCAGCCCGACATGATGGCGGGTGAAATGACAGGAATCGTCACGTCGCGCAGAACCTCCCAGGGGCGAGAGCCCAGGTCCATCGCCGCCTCCTCGATCGAGCGGTCGGACTGCAGCATGCGGGCCTGAACGATCGTGGTGACGAAGACCATGGAGAAGGTGATGTGTGCCAGCGTCACCGTGGTGAAGCCGCGCTGGGCGGGCCAGCCGATCCACTGTGCCATGAGGATGAAGAACATCAGCGAGGAAATGCCGGTGATCACCTCCGGCATGATGAGGGGCGCGGTGACCAGCCCCGAGAACACCAGCCGCCCGCGGAACTTGGTGAAGCGGGCGAGTGCGATGCCCGCCATGGTGCCGAGAATGGTGGCAATGGTGGCGGAGACGAGCGCAATCTCCAGCGACAGGATCAGCGCATCGATCACCTGCTTGTTGGAGAACAGCGAGACATACCATTTGGTGGAGAAGCCGCCCCAGACGCTGGCCAGCCGCGATGCGTTGAAGGAATAGACGATCATCGAGAGGATGGGGATGTAGAAGAAGGCGAAGCCGAACGCCAACATGCTGAGAAGGAAGGTGTGGCGGCGCTTCACTTGGAGCCCTCCGCCTTGGCCTGGTAGTGGCTGTAGATCATGGCGGGCCCCACCATCAGCACCAGCAGCACGACTGCGATGGCAGAGGCCATCGGCCAGTCGCGCGCCGAGGAGAACTGGTCGGAAATCACCCGCCCGATCATCGGGCTCGAGGCATCGCCGACGAGCGTGGGAATCACGAGTTCGCCCGCCGCCGGAATGAACACCAGCATGCCGCCGGCCACGATGCCGGGAATGCTCTGCGGCAACGTCACGTCGAGGAACACCTGCCAGGGCCTGGAGCCGAGGTCGAGTGCCGCCTCGTCGAGCGTCGGGTCGAGGCGCTCGAGGCTCGCGTAGAGCGGCAGGATCATGAAGGGCAGGTAGGTGTAGACCATCACCAGCACGACGGCGAAGTTCGAATGCATCATCGGCATGAAGTCGACGGCCCAGCCTGCAGGCACGATGGCATTCCAGATCTTGGTGATGCCTTCATTGAACCAGCTGGAGCGGCCCATCAGCCCCATCCACGCGTAGACGCGCAGCAGGAAAGACGTCCAGAACGGCAGGATCACCAGCATCAGCAGGATGTTGCGCCAGCTCTTCGACACGCGGGTGAGGCCCAGCGCCATGGGATAGCCGATGAGCAGGCAGAAGATGGTGGCGATGCCGGCACTGACCAGCGATGTGATGAAAGCGCGGAAGTAGAGCGTGTCACTGACGGCGCGCACATAGCCCTGGAAATTGAGCAGCGGATAATCGCCGCCAAAGGAGATGGGCGGTGCCGTCGGCGTCTTGGTGCCGAGGCTCATGGCCACCACGATCAGGAAGGGCAGGAGGAAGAACAGCAGCAGCCAGACATAGGGCGCGCCGATCAGCACGTCGGACCAGCCCCTGCGGTCGAACCAGCGCGCCGGCTGCCAGTCCTCCATCGATCCTACTCCGCCAGCACGATGGCGGAGGACGGCACGAAGGAAATCCAGACCCGGTCATCCCAGTCGGCGGCGCGGGCCGCCTCGCCGCCACGCTTGGCGTTCACCGCATGCGCCTGCACCAGTGCGCCGGACGGCAGGATGACGCGGTAGAGGCTGTCCTTGCCGAAATAGGCGAGGTCCTTCACCGTGCCCTGGAAGGCATTGGGGCCTTCGGGCCGCTCCTTCGAGATGTGCAACTTCTCCGGCCGAATGGCGAGGCTCGCCTCCTGGCCTTCGCTCAGGCCCGGCACGTCGCGTGCCAGCACCTCGCCGCCCAGCGCGGGTACCGACAGCCGAAGCTGCGAGTCCTGGCGTTCGAGGATGGTTGCCGGGAAGGACGTGATCGAGCCGATGAAATCGGCGACGAACTTGCTGTTGGGATATTCATAGACTTCGCCGGGGCTGCCGATCTGCTTCACCTCGCCCTTGTCCATCACCGCGATGCGGTCGGACAGGGTCATCGCCTCTTCCTGGTCGTGGGTGACCACGATGAAGGTGACGCCGGTGCGCTGCTGGATCGACATCAGCTCGAACTGGGTGCGTTCGCGCAGCTTCTTGTCCAGCGCCGCAAGCGGCTCGTCGAGCAGCAACAGCTTGGGTTGGCGGGCGAGTGCCCTTGCAAGCGCCACGCGCTGGCGCTGGCCGCCCGAAATCTGGTGCGGCTTCCTTGTGGCATAGGGCACGAGCTGCACCAGCTCCAGCATCTCGCGCACGCGCGCGGCCTTCTGCTCGCTGCTCATGCTCTCGTGCTTCAGGCCGTAGCCGACGTTCTTCTCCACACTCATGTGGGGGAACAGCGCGTAGGACTGGAACATCATGTGCACGGGTCTGCTCCATGGCGGAACCCCGGTCATGTCGCGCCCGTCGAGGAAGATCTTTCCCGAGGATGGCTCTTCAAAACCCGCCAGCATGCGCAGCAGCGTGGTCTTGCCGCAGCCGGAGCCGCCGAGAAGCGAGAAGATCTCGCCCTTCGCCACATCGAGCGAGACGTCCTTCACCGCCTGGAAAGGACCGAAGAACTTGGAGACGTTGTCGATCCTGAGGAAGGGCTCTCCCGCCGCGGCCATGATGTCAGCCGCCCGTCTTGATTTCAGTCCAGGTGCGGGTGAGTGCCTCTTCCTGCTCCGGCGTCATCGGCGCAAGGGTGAACAGGCGCTCCTTGGTGGCGGCATCCGGGTAGACCGCCGGATCGCCGGAAATCGCCTTGTCGACCAGCTCCGTTGCCGCCTTGTTGGCGTTGGCATAGCCGATGAAGTTGGTGGCGGCGGCAACCACTTCGGGCCGCAGCAGGTAGTTGAGGAAGGCATAGGCGTTGTCGACGTTCTTCGCATCCGAGGGAATGGCCCACACGTCGAACCAGGCAGGAGCGCCGGACTTCGGCACGAAATATTCGAGATCGAGCTTTATGCCCGCGTCCGCCGCGCGCTTCTTGGCCACGCCATAGTCGCCTGACCAGCTGTTGACGGCACAGACCTCGCCGTTGGGCAGGGTGGTAAGATAGTTGGTGTTGTCGAAGGTGGCGATGTAGGGCCTGATCTTGGCGAAGGCCTCGGCCAGCTTCTTGTAGTCATCAGGCCCGGCCTTGTTCGGGTCGATGCCCAGCCACTTCATCACGACCGGCCCGATGTCGTTGGGGCTGTCGAGGATGGACAGGCCGCAGGAGGCGAGCTTCTGGGCATTGTCGGGATTGAAGATGGTGTCGAGGCTGTTGAAGTCGGCGTCCGGCAGCACCTTCTTCACGAGGTCCATGTTGTAGGTGAAGCCGACCGTTCCCCAGGTGTAGGGAACGCCATATTCATTGCCAGGGTCGAAGCCCTGAAGGATCGTCAGGATCTCGGGATCGAGGTTGCCCCAGTTGCTGAGCTTTGCCTTGTCAAGCTTCTGGTAGACCTTGGCCGTGACCATGCGGGGCAAGGCGAGGCCCGACTGCAGCACCACGTCATAGCCCGACGAGCCCGCCAGCATCTTGGCCTCCATCTCCTCGGTGCTGGCATACATGTCGTAGACGACCTTGATGCCAGTTTCCTTGGTGAAGTCGGCGACGGTGCTCTCGCCAATGTAGTCGGCCCAGTTGTAGACGTTCACCGTTCCGGCATCGGCACGTGCACGGCGCACATAGGGCATCGCAAGTCCAGCGGCGGCACCCATCGTGGCGAGCGCGTGACGTCGGGTAAGTTTCATCTATTCCTCCCGGAAGGTTTTGTTTTTGTCAGCCTAGAACGAGTTGGACGGCTGGCAAATTAAATCTTCGTTCGAACGGGAGATTTGGCTTTCCGATGGCGGCTCGGGAAGCGTCACGACCGGCATCAATCTGCGCAGGCCATCATGGTGGCGCCGCAACCCGTACTCGAGGTCGGAGAGGTGGAAACCCTCGAAGGCTTTCGATTTCATCGACTCATTCGACCAGATGGAGAGTTGCTGGTCCTCGGCCGACGTGGCGCGGTCGATGCGGAAGGCGAGATAGCGGGCAAGCCGCGTCTGGCGGCTCTCGTCGGGCCAGCGATACATGCGGCCGGTGATCCGCGTGCGGCCCGGGCCCATCGGAATCTCCTGATAGAACTGCGCGCCTTCCGGCGTAATGGCGAAGACCGCATTGGGAAACAGCCCGTAATAGGTCCATGCCTTCTGCAGGTGTGCCGGCAGATCCGGCCGCGGCGGCGAGATGCGGACATAGTTTTTCACCGACCAGCCGCGCGCCATGCCTTCATCGAACCAGCCGATCGACACCGAAAGACCATTCTTGAGGTGCATGTCGCGATAGGTCCGTCCATAAAGCTCCTGCAGGCTCGGGTGGGCGAGCGCCACATGGTAGCCCTCGTTGTCGACGTCACGCACCGATTTCCAGTTCACCGGCAGTTCCGCGGTCCAGTCGAGATTGCGCACCGGCAGCAGATTGCCAAGTCCATAGGCCGCGAAGTCGGCCTCATAGGGCGCCAGCAATTCGGCGACGGACGGCTGCGGGCCGTCCTTGAAACGCAGGAAGATGAAGCCGTGGAAGATTTCCATCTCGATGGGCTTCAGGCCGAAGTCTTCGCGCTTCAACTCGCCAAAGCTCGACGGCCGTGCCGCGCCACGCAACGATCCATCCAGATTATAGACCCAGCCATGGAACGGACAGACGATGGCACCCTTGCAATGGCCCTTCTCGCCGTCAACGACGCGGGCGCCCCGGTGGCGGCAAAGATTGTGGAAGGCGCGCACCACGTCATCATTGCCACGCATGACGACGGCGCGCTCGCCCAGCATGTCGAAGGCGAGCCAGTCTCCGGCGGCCGGCATGTCACCGACATGTCCAACCACCTGCCAGTGGGTGAGAAAAAGTTTCTCGCGCTCGAGGTCGAACAGCGCGGGCGAATGATATGTCCAGGCCGGCAGGCCCCTGCGGTTCCAGTCATTCGGAACAGGAATCGTCTCGTAGGGCAATTCGGTCATGCGTGCGTCTCCATTTTGTTCAGCACCCACTGGTGAAAACGGTGAACTTCATATTCTTCGGGCATCAGGCGGGCCGCGCGGAAGGCGGGCGAAGACATGCCGCGCTGGTTCATCTCGGAGGCCTTGCCATCCTGCTCCATCACGATCTTCGCGAAGCCGGCGACGGCCGCTGCGTCGAAGCCCGGCTGCGCCATCGTCTCCGGGCTGAAATACCATTCGGCGATGAGGCGGGTGCGCTCCGGTGCGAGCGGCTGGATGCGCACCGAGCGCACGTAGTCGACATGCGCCACGACATAGGTCGTGGGCCAGAAAGTGACAAAGCTGTAGCCTGCCAGACGTTCGGCATCGGAAAGATTTGGAAACACCGGTCCGCAAGGATCACCGCTCATCGTCCAGCTCCTGGCGCCGTCGCGCAGATTGGGCCGCGAGGGTTCATCCGGCGTCCAGCCCAGCGCCTCCGACTGGCCCATGATCCCTTTGCTGTAGATCGGTACCATGTCGCAGAGTTCGGGGTGGATGCCCGGGCAATGCAGGCACTCGGAGTAATTTTCCCAGAAGGTCTTCCAGTTGCAGGCGACCTCGGTTTCCCAATGGTGCCCGGTGACGAGTTCCGCCATCGGCCAGTTGTCGAGGGTGTTGAGGCCCACATCGGCCATCAACTCGCCCGGCTCGGCTGCAAGATTGAGAAAGAGAAAACCATTCCACACGTGACTCGCGACGCGTTTCAACCCGTGTGCGGAGCGATCGAAGTCGGACGTCGGCACGGCATGGCCCGTGGCGACCAGGGCGCCATCGGATGCGGCGAAGGAGAAGGCGTGATAGGGACAGCGGATGAGTTTGCCCAGGGGCTCCTCCTCCGCGCGGCAGAGTTCGGAGCCGCGATGCGGGCATGAATTGTGAAAGGCTGACACATCGCCATCACCGCTGCGGGCAACGATGACTGGTGCTGTGCCCATCTGCACCCGCCGCATGCGGCCCGGCGTAAAATCAGCAAGCCTGCCGACCATCACCCACTGGCTGGAAAAGATCGACGCCATCTCGCGGGCAAACCAGCCTGCGTCGACATAGGCCTCGCGCGGCAGGCCTTCCGGGCAGCGCGCAAGGCGCGGCGAAAGCGGGTGGCGTTCAAGTCCCATTACAATCTCTCCCGGGCGCGCACAGCCGTCTTCTGTCGCACCGGATATCGACAGGCTGCCATTTGACTGGTTGAACTGTCAATCAACTTCTTGCCGGTTGCTCTTCTCACATGATCGTTTAAAAAAATACGGATGAACAAGGTCCTTTCGTGACAAACACCGTTTCTGCCTCACCACCTCGTACACCGCGCACCTTGAGCCGCGAAGAACGCCGCAAGCAATTGTTCGAAGCGACGCTGGCCACCATAGCAGAATGCGGCTTCTCCCACACCACCCTCACCGAAGTGGCGCGCCGTGCCGGCCTTTCGCATGGCCTGGTGCTGTTTCATTTCGAGTCCAAGGAAAAGCTTCTCGTCGAAACACTCGATTATCTTTCGGACGAGTACAGGACGAACTGGCAGGCCGCGCTCGATGGCGCCGGCCCCGCTCCCGAGCAGAAACTGGCCGCCCTCATCGATGCTGATTTCAGCCCGCAGGTCTGCCAACCGAGCCGCGTCAATGCCTGGTCCGCCTATTGGGGCGAAAGCCAGAGTCGCCCGCTCTACCTTTCAAAGTGCGGTGAGAATGACGCGCTCTACATCCGCACGCTGGAGGGCGTCTGCGCCGGGATGAATGCCGCGCATGGCTACGCAATCGATCCGGCGCGTGCTGCACGGCTGGTCCGCATCACCATCGAAGGCACATGGCTGGAGATGATGACGCTGCTCAATCCCTATGACGAGCGGGAAGCCAAGGCCACCGTGTGGACCTGCACGCAGCTGCTCTATCCCCGCCATTTCGGGCCGGAAGGCCTGCTCGGCCGCTAGGCTTCACTGGAATCCGGGATAGAACTGGTCGTCGCCGATGCTGAACCACATCGGCCGCTTGGTCCATCTCGGGTAGATGCAGTTCTTGAACTTGCAGTTCATCTGATGAGGGTGCCGTGCCTGCCAGTCGGTGGCATCCGTCATCACGCGCTGGCGCACCGGGTCCTTGAGCTGGTTATAGTGCTGGTCGCGCAGCAGCGGCGCCAGCGGGAAGCCCCCGGCAGAGGCCAGCTCGAACCAGAACAGCGCCTTGGCGATATCCTGCCTTACGCCACGGCCATTTCCATAGAAGCGGCCCGCCATGTATTGCGCATCCGCCAGACCCTGGGAGCCCGCCCTCTTGTACCATTCGAGCGCCAGCTTGAAGTTGCGCGGCACGCCGAAGCCGTCGTCATAGGCCACCGCCAGAGTGTATTGCGCCCAGGGGTCGCCCGCCTGGGCCAGCGGCTTCAGCAGTGCGATGGCCGTCGGGTAATTGCCGGCGCGATAGGCGGACAGGCCCTGCGCCAGCTCGCCCGCCTGTGCAGGCTGCAGCCAGAAAAGCAGGGCAAGGATCGCAACAATTCGTTTCATCCGGCCGTCCAGGAGAATCACGTTGGCGCCAGTCTAGCGGGATTTCCCGGAAAAGGTGAGGGCCGCCGCCATATTCCTTCCCTTCGCAGCCGCGAGACGACGGCCTTGCCTGTTTAGTGATTTCGTGTTCAGTAAACATAATCACTAAACAGAGGATCATGGCCTGATGGCGCTTCCCCTCGAACCCCTGCTCGACACGCTGTCGGCGCGCATCATCGCCGCAGCCGATGAACTGACAGATCTCGATTCCGCCATCGGCGATGCCGACCACGGCCTCAACATGAAGCGCGGCTTCGAGGCGGTGCAGGCAGACAGGGCAAACATCCTTGCCAAGCCCACCGGCGAGGCCCTCAAAACCGTTGGCATGACGATTGTCATGAAGGTGGGCGGCGCCTCCGGCCCGCTCTATGGCACATTGTTCATGACGCTCGGCAAGGAACTCCCCGAAGATCCCACCCTCGCTGATGTCGGCCGCGCCCTGCAGGCCTCCGTGGTGGCGCTGAAAGCACGCGGCAAGGCGGAGGTGGGCAACAAGACCATGCTCGACGTCTTGAGCCCCGTGGCGGAACACCTCGCATCCGGCTCGGCCAGCTTCGACAGCGTGCGCGCGCTCGCCACAGAGAGTGCGAAGGCGACGATCCCCATGAAGGCGATCCGCGGCCGCGCATCCTTCCTCGGCGAACGCTCCATCGGCCACATGGACCCCGGCGCGCGGTCGAGCGAAATCATGATCACCACGGTCTGCGACGTGCTGGAGGGCAAGTCATGACGGTCGGCATCGTCATCGTCTCGCATTCACCCGATGTGGCCAAGGGTGCTGCCGACATGGTGCGCCAGATGGTCGGCAACGATGTGCCATTGGGCTTCTGCGGCGGCAACCCGGATGGCGGCCTCGGCACCAGTGTGGAAAAAATCATGGCCGCCATCGATGCCGCATGGTCGGAGGATGGAATCGCAATCCTCGTCGATCTCGGCGGGGCGGAAACCAACAGCGAAATGGCCATCGAGATGCTGCCCGAAGAAAAGCAGAAGAAGATCGTCATCTGCAATGCCCCCGTGGTCGAGGGTGCGGTGATGGCCGCAACCGAAGCCTGGGGCGGCGGCTCGCTGGCTGACGTGAAGCGCACCGCTGAGGAGTTGTCACCGCAATGAGCGAGACCGCGAACGGATCCGTGGTGATCACCCATGACGTGGGCCTGCATGCACGGCCCTCGGTGAAGCTCACCAAGCTTGCGAAGGGCTATACTTCGACGCTGGAAATCGGCGGATCGGCGGAAGGGCCCTGGATCGATGCCAAGAGCATCGTCAAGGTGATGGCGATGAAGGCGAAACAGCATTCGACGCTGTTCGTGCGCGCGGCCGGAGCGGATGCGCAGGCCGCCGTCGATGCCGTGATCTCGCTCGTGCGCCGCGACTTCGACGAAGCGGGCGATGGGCACTAGCCACCACGGCACAGGCGCTTCCGACGGGCTGTTCCTCGGCCCGCTGCGCAGGCTCGGCTCCGCGCTGGCCGAGCGGCAGGGAACCGGAAGTTCCGAAACCGAGCGCGCCGCGCTGCAGGACGCCATAGCACTTTCCGTCACAGATCTCGCAGGACTGATGGAGCGCGTCGAGGGCGAGGCGCAGGACATTCTGGGCTTTCAGGTGGCCATGCTGGAGGACGACGCGCTTGCAGCACCCGCCCTCTCGGCACTCGACAGCGGAACGCCTGCGCATGTCGCATGGTCCGCAGCACTCGACGGCGAGATCGCGGGCTATGAAGCCTCTGACGATGACTACTTCCGTGCCCGCGCTGCCGACTTGCGCGACATCCGTGATCGCGTGCTGCGCAATCTCTCGGGTGGCGACTCCTCCAGCATCGCCTCCGGTGCCGTGCTGGTGGGCGAGGACATCGCCCCCACTACCTTCCTTGAAACCGACTGGAGCGGCGGCGGCGCCATCGCGCTGATGCGCGGCAGCACCACCAGCCACGTCGCCATGCTGGCGCGTGCGCGCGGCATTCCCATGGTCGTGGGCCTCGGTGAGCTGCCCGAACATGCTGCGACACTTGTCGTCGATGGCGGCAGCGGAACCGTCGTCGCCGACCCGGATGATGCACAGCACGCGGCGTTCTCTGCCGCGCTTGCCTCCGACGCGCAGGCGCGCGACCTCGAAGAGAAGTTCCGCTTTGCTCCCGCAACGCGCCGCAGCGGTTCACGTATCGACATCCTGATCAACGTGGCCGGTGTCGAGGAACTCGATCACATCGATCCTGCTTCCTGTGACGGCATCGGCCTGATGCGCTCCGAATTCCTGTTCCGTGACGGAGCACCACTGCCTGACGAGGAGACGCAGTATCGCGCCTATCGCCGTTTCGTGGAATGGGCCGGCGGCAAGCCCGTCACCATTCGCACGCTGGATATCGGCGGCGACAAGCCGGTGCGCGGGCTGACACCCGATGGCGAGGCCAATCCCTTCCTCGGCCTGCGCGGCGTCCGCCTCACGCTTACCCGCGAGGATGTGTTCCGCACCCAGCTGCGCGCGCTCGCACGCGCCGCCGTGCATGGCAACCTCAAGGTCATGGTGCCCATGGTCACCGTGCCGGACGAGATCACCCGCAGCGCCGCGCTGTTCGATGCCTGCGTGGCGGAGCTCAGCCAACAGGGTGTGGCGTGCCAGAGACCACCACTCGGCATCATGGTGGAGGTTCCCGCCGTCGCCGTCATGCCGGAACTCTTCGATGCCGCAGCCTTCTTCTCCATCGGCTCCAACGACCTCACGCAATATGTGACGGCTTCCTCGCGTGACGATGCCCGTGTGGCTTCATTGAACGATCCGTCGCACCCTGCCGTGATCGCGCTCATCTCCCGGGTGGCGCGCTATGGCCGCGAGGCCGGCATTCCCGTCAGCCTGTGCGGCGACATGGCAAGCGAGCCGAAGCACCTCGGAGCCCTCCTCGATGCAGGGCTCACCTCCCTCTCCGTGGCGCCTGCACGCATTGCCCGCCTCAAGGCGGCGATTGCGGAGCTCTGACATGGCGCAGGCTGCAGCAAACCAGACGCCACAGGATGCGGTTGCCGCCTACAAGCGGCTGCTCGCCGCCATCATCGACCGTCGACCCTCGGGCGCGCGCCAGCGGCTTGCCACCGCCCTCGCCAAGAACCGCAGCTTCGTGAGCCAGATCACCAACCCCGCCTATCCGACGCCGATCCCCGCGAGCCATCTGGCGCAGATCTTCGAGGTCTGCCATTTCTCAAGCGCTGAACGGCAGGAATTCACCAGGCTCTATGCCCGCGCCCATCCGAAAAAGATGCTGGCGGAGAAGCCAGCACGCGCCGCCGCTGCGGTGGAACTGCCGGACCTCGGCGACGAGGCGAAGAACCGAAAACTGCACGGGCTGGTCAGCGCTTTCGTGCGGGACATTGCAAGGCTGATCGAGGACGAACGGGAAAAAGGGAAACGGCGATGAAGAAGCTCATCAACGACATATCGAACGTGCTGACTGAGAGCCTCGATGGCTTCGTGGCGGCGCATGGCGACATCATCACACTCGGAGCGGAGCACAAGTTCGTGCAGCGCAAGGTGCTGAAGCCTGGCAAGGTGGCGCTGCTCTCTGGCGGCGGATCGGGGCACGAACCCTTGCATGCAGGCTTCGTCGGTCACGGCATGCTCGATGCCGCCTGCCCTGGCCAGGTCTTCACCTCGCCCACGCCCGACCAGATGATCGCCGCGGCGGAGGCCGTCGACACCGGTGCCGGCGTCTTGTTCATTGTCAAGAACTACGAAGGCGACGTGATGAACTTCGACATGGCGCGCGAGATGGCGGGCCGCGACATCGAGACCGTCATCACCGATGACGACGTCGCCGTCGAGAACTCGCTCTACACCACCGGCCGCCGCGGCGTTGCCGGTACGCTGGTGGTCGAAAAGGTGGTGGGTGCCGCCGCCGAACAAGGTGCCGACCTCAAGAGCCTCAAGGCGCTGGGTGACAAGGTGAACCGCGCCACCCGCTCGATGGGCGTGGCGCTGACAAGCTGCACAGTGCCCGCCGCCGGCAAGCCGACATTCGACATCAGCGCCATCGAAATGGAAATGGGTGTGGGCATCCATGGCGAGCCGGGACGCCGGCGTGTTGCGCTGCGCACAGCGAACGAGATCGCCGAGGAGATGGTCGCCGCCATCGCCGGAGACCTCAATGTGAAGGGCAATGCGCTGCTCTTCGTCAACGGCTTCGGTGGCACGCCGTCGATGGAGCTCTATCTCATGTACAACGCGGCTGCCGCGCAGCTGGCCAAGCACGGCATCACGCCGGTGCGCTCCCTGGTGGGCAGCTATGTCACGTCACTCGACATGGCGGGCTGCTCGATCACTGTCACCATGCTGGATGACACGATCACGAAGGGCTGGGATGCGCCGGTGCACACCCCCGCCCTGCGCTGGGGCCTCTAGCGCTGGCCGAGCAGGTTGGCGACGGAGAAGGCCTGCTGAAGTTGCTCCTCAGTCATTAGCCCTTCGGCAAGCACCACGTCGCGGATCGAACGGCGTGATTTCAGCGCCGCCTTGGCCACGCGGCTTGCGGCGTCATAGCCGATATAGGGGTTGAGCGCCGTCACGGTGACGAGCGAGCCTTCCAGCAGCTCCTGGCAGCGCTCGCGGTCGGCCTCGATGCCGACGATGCATTTCTCGCGCAGCACCGCCATGCCACGGAGCAGCATGCGCATCGACTGCATGATGTTGAGCACGATCACGGGCTCCATGGCGTTGAGCTGCAATTGCCCGGCTTCCGCTGCCATCGTGACCGTGAGGTCGTTGCCGATCACCTGATAGGCGATCTGATTGACGACCTCCGGGATCACCGGGTTGACCTTGCCCGGCATGATCGAGGAACCGGCCTGCACGGCAGGCAGTTTGATTTCGCCCAACCCTGCACGCGGGCCGGAGTTGAGGAGCCGCAAATCATTGCAGATCTTCGACAGCTTCACCGCGATCCGCTTCAGCACGCTGGAGAAGGTGACGAAGGCGCCAAGGTCGGAGGTCGCCTCGATCAGGTCCGCCGCGGGCACCATCGGCACGCCGGAGATTTCCGCGAGGTTGCGGATGACGCGCTCGGAATAGCCTTCGGGCGTGTTGATGCCGGTGCCGATGGCCGTGCCGCCCAAATTCACTTCGCGCAGGAGGCTGGCAAATTCCTTCAGCCGCTCGATGTCTTCGGCAACCGTCACCGCGAAGGCGCGGAATTCGGAGCCCAGCCGCATCGGCACGGCATCCATCAGCTGCGTGCGGCCGACCTTGATGACATCGTCGAATTCCACCGCCTTGGCCATCAGCGCCGCGACGAGAAGCTTCTGCTCCTCGATCAAAGCAGGACAGGCGCGCAGCACGGTGAGGCGCACGGCCGTGGGATAGACGTCATTCGTCGACTGCGACAGGTTCACGTGGTCGTTGGGATTGATCGTGGCATAGTCGCCGCGCGGCTTGCCCAGCAGCTTGAGGGCAAGGTTGGCGATCACCTCATTGGCGTTCATGTTGGTTGAGGTGCCTGCCCCACCCTGCAGCATGTCGACCACGAAGTCATGGTGCTCATCCCCCGCGATGACGAGGTCGCAGGCGGAGACGATGGCCTGGGCGACCTCGGGTGTCAGCCGGCCGAAATCGCGGTTGGCAAGGGCCGCCGCCTTTTTGACCATGGCGAGCGACTCGATGAATTCGGGGAAGTTCGACAGGGTGATGCCGGTGATCGGGAAGTTCTCCACTGCGCGGGCGGTGTGGATGCCGTAGTCGGCCTCTGCCGGGATTGCCATTTCGCCAATCGAATCATGTTCGGTGCGCATGCGCCGGGTCATCATCAAAGCTCCCATTTCGCCGTTGCCCGTTGCCGGGACGGTTTATTGCCTTATAATTCAATCATAGGATGGAACGGAGCTTGCCGCCCCTGAATTCGGCGCAAGGCTCACCCCGGTGGAAAACCATGGATCGACCCCAGCCCCGGCCCGACGGCCGCCAGTCCGCCACCGCGCTGATGATCCAGCGCGGCGTCGCGCGCCTGCTGCGCGCCGCCAATTTCGCGGTGCTGCCGGAGTTCACGCTCGCCTCGGGCCGTCGTGCGGACGTTGTGGGACTTTCCGAGGCGGGCGAAATCTGGATCGTCGAGATCAAGTCCTCCCCGGAAGACTTCCGCAGCGATTCGAAATGGCCCGAATACCGGGACTGGTGCGACCGGCTGTTCTTCGCCATTTCCACCGACATGCAGCCTGAAATCATGCCCGCCGATGCCGGCCTCATCATTGCCGACAGCTGGGGTGCTGACATTCTGCGCCATGCGGAGGCCTCGAGCCTCCATGCGTCACGCCGCAAGGCGGTAACGCTCGCCTTCGCAAGGGCTGCGGCCCTGCGGCTCCACGGGCTTTATGATCCGCTGGCGGAAAATCTCTGACTATTTGGGCGCGCGCTTCGCGAGGATGCGCTGCAGGGTGCGGCGGTGCATGTTGAGGCGGCGCGCCGTTTCCGAAACATTGCGGCTGCACAGCTCATAGACGCGCTGGATATGCTCCCAGCGTACACGGTCCGCCGACATCGGATTGTCAGGCAGGGCCGCACGCGAGTCGGTGTCGCCCACCAGCGCGGCATGGACGGCATCGGCGTCAGCGGGCTTGGCGAGATAGTCGATGGCACCGAGCTTCACCGCCGTCACCGCGGTGGCGATGTTGCCATAGCCCGTGAGCACCACGGCGCGTGCCTCGGGGCGGGCCTGATGCAACGCCTCAATCACGTCGAGGCCGTTGCCGTCGGCCAGCCGCAAGTCAACCACCGCGAAGGATGGCGCCGAACGCTTCACATGGGCGACACCTTCGGCCACCGATTCCGCCATCAGCACCTCGAAGCCGCGGGCTTCCATCGCCCGGGCCAGACGCGTGAGAAAGGGATGGTCGTCATCGACGAGCAGCAGTGTCTTTTCGGCAGGGATCACGGCGTTTGTCATGTGGCTTCAGTTTCAGTGCTCAATGCGCTCTCTAGCCTCTTAAGGGCGCGGGTTCAAACACTTCCCTATACGCAGTCAGGCGCGGCCGAGATCAACCAGGCTGCGCGGCCAGACGACATGCACGACGGCGCCATGCTCCGGCGTCGGCCGGTTGGCGAGGGAAACCGTGGCGCCCGAGCGCTCCAGCAGCGTCTTGGCGATGAAGAAACCGAGGCCCATGCCCTCATGCTGGCCGGCTTCGCCTGTCTCTTCGCCATAACCGGGCCTGGTGGTCACGAAGGGGTCGCCCAGCCGGTCAAAGATGTTCTCGTGGAAGCCTGGCCCGTCGTCGCGGACGGTGATTGACACCTGCGCGGGCGTCCAGCGCGCATCGACCTCGACGCGGCTCTCCGCGAAGTCGACGGCATTCTCCAGCAGGTTGCCAAGCCCATAGGTAATGGCCGGATTGCGCCGGAACACGGGTTCACTGCCCAGTGCCTTGTCGTCGAGATCGGCTGAACTCGTCACCGCGATGACGACATCCGAGCCGCGCAATGGCGCCACGAGGTCCTCGATCATGACGAGGATTGCCGTGCGCTGGTACATCTCGTCGGTCTGCGCCTCGCGGCTCGACAGCCGGGCAAGGATCTCGCGGCAGCGCGCCGTCTGGCTGATGAGCAGATCAATGTCTTCCGCATGCGGAGCATCAGGCGCCATCTCGCGCTTCAGCTCCTTGGCCACCAGCACGATGGTGGCAAGCGGGGTTCCCAGTTCATGGGCTGCAGCAGCCGCCATGCCATCGAGCGCCGAGAGCCGCTGCTCGCGCGCCAGCACCATTTCGGTGGCGGAGAGGGCCGCCGACATTTGCCGCGCCTCATCCGCGATGCGCCTGGCATAGATCGCCGAGAACACCACGCCGCACATGATGGCCACCCACATGCCGCCGATGTAGATGTCGGGAAGCGCAAATTCCTCACCCGGCATCCATGGCAGCGGGAAGTGTTGGAAGGCGAGGAAGGTGGCGCAGGCGAAGGCGAGAAGCCCCAGCCACAATGTCCAGCGGTTCGGCAAAGAGGTCGCTGAGATCGTCACCGGCACGAGGAACAGGAAGGAAAACGGGTTTTGCAGCCCGCCGGTCAGGAACAGCAGCACCGCCAATTGCAGCACGTCATAGACCAGCAGCAGGCCAGCATATCTCTCATGCAGGCGCACGCTTTTGCGCCAGCGGATGGTGAGGAAGATGTTGAGCCAGGCACTGAGCGAGATCGCCGCGAGGCACAAGCCCAGCGGCAGCGGAAAACCGAGCACGAAGTGCACGCCCAGCACCGCGCCCGCCTGGCCCACGATGGCAAGCCAGCGCAGCCGCACCAGCGTGCGCAGGCGCAGCATTCCGATCTCGGCGCCGCTCGAAGCCGGCCTCGGGTCGATCACGAAATCCTGCGGCATGCGCTCTCGGGTCACGGCGGGTTACGGTTGAGTCCCGATCAGTCTAGACATATGTGCAGACGGATTGAAGGAAGAAGACTGATGCCCCGCCGCCCGATCATGGTCCTCGCCGCATTCATCCTGCTCATCGCTGCGGGGTTGGGCGGCTATGCCTGGATGAGCCATGAACTGCATGGACCCCGGAGTTCGGGTGTGGCCCTCGTCGGCGGCCCCTTCTCGCTGGTGAACCAGGACGGCAAGAGGGTGACCGAGAAGGACTTCCTCGGGAACTACATGCTGGTGTTCTTCGGCTATACCTATTGCCCCGACGTCTGCCCCACCGAACTGCAGGTGATGACGGCAGCGCTCGACCAGCTCGGTCCAGAGGCCAGCCGCATCCAGCCGGTCTTCGTGTCGGTCGATCCGGCGCGGGATACGCCCGAGGTGCTGAAGGCCTATGTCGCCAATTTCGGCCCCCGCCTTATCGGCCTCACCGGAACGGAGGCGGAAGTGGCCGCCATCGCCAAGGCCTACCGGGTCTATTACGCTAAGGCAGGAAACGGCGCCTCGGCGACCGACTATCTGATGGACCATTCCAGCATCATCTACCTGATGGGGCCGGACGGGCGCTTCGTGAAACACATGCCCTACACCACGGATGCCGCGAAACTTGCTACGGAACTGAAGGAAACACTTAGAACTTCCCCCTAAAGTCTAGAATTGACGGGTTGCCCCGATTCGGGGGAGTTGCTACCGTCGAGCGTTAACGAGGGGTTTCCCGGTTGTGCTGTACTATCTTTACGAGATGAATCATGCGGCCCTTGCACCTTGGCGTGCGGCGGCCGATGCGAGCCTCAACTTCTGGCGGAGCCCCGCCAACCCGTTCGCGGAAACCCAGATGGGCCGGTCCATGGCCGCGTCGCTCGAAATGTTCGAGCGCACCACGCGGCGCTACGGCAAGCCGCCCTTCGAAATCCAAGACGTCATCATCGATGATGACATCGTCGCCATCGAGGAGCGCAACGTCCTCATCAAGCCCTTCTGCACGCTGCTCAATTTCGAGAAACAGTGGGAAAAGCGAAAGAAGCAGCACAAGCTGCTGATCGTCGCCCCCATGTCGGGCCATTATGCCACGCTGCTGCGCGGCACGGTGGGATCTATGCTCCCCCATTATGACACCTACATCACGGACTGGGTGGATGCCCGCGGCGTGCCCATGTCGCAGGGCAGCTTCGACATGGACGACTATGTCGACTACGTCACCGAGTTCCTGCAGTTCCTCGGGCCCGACACCAGCGTGATGGCGGTTTGCCAGCCCTCGGTGCCGGTGATGGCCGCCGTCGCGCTGATGAATGCGGCGCAGGACCCGGCAGCGCCCAAGACCATGATCCTCATGGGTGGGCCCATCGACACGCGGCGCAACCCGACGGCCGTGAACAACCTCGCCCAGGAAAAGGGCGTGGACTGGTTCCGCAAGAACGTCATCATGAAGGTGCCGGCACCCCATGCCGGCATGATGCGCGATGTCTATCCGGGCTTCCTGCAGCTCGGCGGCTTCATGACCATGAACCTCGACCGCCACCTCGATGCCCATCGCGAGCTGTTCTGGCACCTCGTCGACGGCGACGGCGACTCCGCCGAGAAGCACCGCGATTTCTACGATGAATACATGTCCGTGATGGACCTGACCGCAGAGTTCTACCTGCAGACGGTAGAGAAGGTCTTCGTCAGCCACGACCTGCCCAAGGGCACGCTGACGCACCGCAATTCTCGCGTCGACCCCTCCAAGATCACCCGCACCGCGCTGATGACCATCGAGGGCGAACGTGATGACATTTCGGGCGTCGGCCAGACGGAAGCCGCACAGGACCTGTGCTCGAACCTGGCGCCTGAAAAGAAGCTCCACCACCTGCAGCCGGGCGTGGGCCACTATGGCGTTTTCAACGGCTCGCGGTTCCGCAAGGAAATCGTTCCGCGAATCGTCGCGTTCGTGAATAAGAACGCTGATGATCGGACTTCTCAGAAGCCTTCAGCGAACGGTCGCGCCAAGACCGCTTGAACCCTCCCGGCTCCTCGTCGGCGACGAGGTGCTGGAGGTTGTCTTCCGCCGCCATGCCCAGGCACGCCGCCTTGTCCTGCGATTGAACGCCACGGGAACCGGCGTGCTGGTGACCGTGCCGAAGGGTGTGTCGCGCGCGCGCGCGCTTGAATTCACCGAACGCTCGCGCAGCTGGATCGAGGACCGCGTGCGGGCGCGTGGCGGGCTCATCAAGCTTGCGCATGGCAGCGCGTTGCCCCTGCGCGGCATCGAGCATGACATCCAGCACATTCCCGGCCGCCGCGGCGTGGTGACGGCCGACCGCGACCGCTACTACATCAACGTGCCGGGCGACCCCGCGCATTTGCCGCGCCGCGTCCTTGATTTCCTCAAGGCCGAAGCGCGCGCCGATCTCACCAGGGCCACCACGAAATATGCCGCACTGATGGGCGTGAAGTTCCGCCGCATCACGATCCGTGACCAACGCAGCCGCTGGGGCTCCTGCTCGGCCGGCGGCGATCTTTCCTATTCCTGGCGCCTCATCCTCACGCCCGACTATGTGCTGGACTACGTCGCCGCGCATGAAGTGGCGCATCTCCGCCACCTCGACCACAGCCCGCGATTCTGGCGGGTTGTGCTCACCCACTGCCCCAACGCCACCCGCGCCCGAAACTGGCTACGCATCCACGGCCAGGACGTCCACCGCGTGGTGGTGTAGGACTCTCGTCCTCTCCCGCTCGCGGGAGAGGACGGGGCCCCAACGCAGTTGGGGGAGGTGAGGGAATGCACACGCCGAATAAACCGCAGCACGCGTTTTCCCTCATCTCCCCGTTGCGTACCGCAACGGGTCCCTTCTTCTCCCGCTGAGAAAGCGGGAGAAGACAGAAGGCTCCGCCCTCGCGAGCCCCCTAAGGCTCGTCCCGCTTGTCACGCAGCGCGCGCTCACGCGCGCTGTTGTGCTTCTTCTGGGCATTCTGATTGTTCTGGCGACCACCGCCGAACAAGCGCTCGAGGAAGCCTCCGGCATTGATTTCAGGCGGCGGTGCCGGCTCTTCAGCAGCGCCCTGGTCATATTGCTGGTCCGTCACCGTCGCCGGGCCACTCAGCGCCACCTGCGGAGTACCCGGCAGCGGTCGCGGGGTCAGGCCGCGGTGCGCAGGCTCCATGACATCGTGCCAGATCATCGCGGGGATCAGGCCGCCTGTTACCTTGTTGGTGGGCGAATTATCGTCATTGCCAACCCACACGCCGGCAATGAGTTCGCTGGTGTAGCCGATGAACCAGGCATCGCGATAATCCTGGCTGGTGCCGGTCTTGCCCGCAATGTCGAAGCCCGGGAAGGCGGCGCGCGTGCCGGTGCCATCGGTCACGACGAGCCGCATCATGCGGTTCATGCCATAGAGGTCATTGTCGTTGATGGCCTTGGGGAAGCCCGAACCATTGCGTTCATAGATCACCGTGCCGTCGCGCGTCTTGATGCGCGTCACCGCATAGGCGGTCACGGGATAGCCACCATTGGAGAAGGGCGTGAAGGCCGACGTCAGCTCAAGTGGTGTCACCTCCGAGGTGCCGAGTGCGATCGAAGCATCGTCCTTGAGCGGCGACACGATACCAAGGCGATGCGCCACGGCAATGACGGCCTGCGGCCCAACCTGCAGCACGAGCTTCACCGAGATGGTGTTGAGCGACAATGCCAGTGCTGTTTCCAGCGCCACGGGGCCGAGATATTTCTTGCGATAGTTTTCCGGCGTCCAGCTGCCGACGCGGATCGGCTCGTCGACCTCCACCGACTCGGGCGTGAAGCCGTGCTCGAGGGCGGCCAGATAGACGAAGGGCTTGAACGACGAGCCGGGCTGGCGCTTGGCCTTGGTGGCGCGGTTGAACTGGCTCTTCTTGTAGGACCGGCCACCCACCATGGCGAGCACCGCGCCGGAACCATCCATCACCACCATGGCGCCCTGGGACACCTTGAGCTTTTGCCCCTGTGCGCCCAGTTCCTTGGCCACCGCGAGCTCTGCGCTGTTCTGGATCGCGGGATCGATTGTCGTCTCGACGACGAGCGACTGCTGGTAGTCCTTCACGAATTCCGGCAGCTGTTCGCCGATCCAGTCGATGACGAAATTCTTGGCCGACATGTAGCTGTCGGTCTTGGCCTCGGCCGGATTGTTGATCGCGGCGGCGGCCTCTTCGGGTGTGATGAAGCCGCCGTCCGCCATGCTCTGCAGCACCAGCCTCGCGCGCTCGGCAGCGGCCTGCGGGTCGGAGATCGGGTTGTTGGCGCTTGGCGCCTTGACGACGCCCGCCAGAGTGGCCGTTTCCGCAAGCGTGAGGTCGGAGGCGGATTTCTTGTAATAGACCTGTGCGGCCTTCTCTATCCCTGTGGCGCCGGAACCGAAATAGACGCGGTTGAGATAGAGCTGGAGGATATCGTCCTTCGAGTAGTGCTTCTCCAGCCACAGGGCGAGAACCACCTCCTGCAGCTTGCGCTGCAGCGTGCGGTCGGGTGACAGGAACAGGTTCTTGGCCAGCTGCTGGGTGAGCGTCGACCCGCCCTGCACAACGCGGCCGGAGCGGTAGTTCGTATACATGGCACGGACCAACCCTATCGGGTCGACACCGAAGTGGCTGCGGAAGCGGCGGTCCTCGATGGCGATGAAGGCGTTGGGCACATAGTCCGGCAGGTCGGCGATCCGCACCTCGTCGCCGTTGAACGAGCCGTGCTCGGCCAGCACCGACCCGTCATTGGCAAGGATCATGATGCCGGGGTCGCGATCCGGGATCTGCAGCAGTCCCTGCTTGTCGAGCGTCATCCAGACATAGCCGAAGAGGCCGGCAAGGCCGATGCAGCCGATGACGGCCAAGGTGATGCCAAAACGGATGATGGGCCACAGGAAGGACCGGCGACGGCGGGCGCGTGGCGCGCGGGCGGGTTGCGAGCCGCTACCCGGGCCCTTGGCCCTGGCCTTTGCCTTGCCCGTGAACAGCTGCGGTTCCTCCCGCTGCCGTCCCTGACCTTTCTTACCCGACCGACCCATCACTCCCCCGGAACACCGGATGCGGGGCCAAACCTAGCCGGGGTCCACTTTACATGCCGTACATGCCGTGAACCGGAGGTCTCCCGCTGGGGCAGACCATTGTTCCGCAATCATGGTGCAATGATGGCTCGGGCAGCATCCGAAATGCATCCAGCAGCAACGCGAAAACGCAACTACATCATCGCGCCGACATGCCAGGGAACATACTCGTTGTCGCCATAGCCGAGCTCTTCCGACTTGGTCTTGTGACCAGACGCGACCTTCAGCATCAGCTCGAAGATCTGCTGCCCCTTCTCCTCGATCGACACGCCGTCGAGGATGTCACCGCAGTTGATGTCCATGTCGTCGATCATGCGGTTATAGATGTCTGTGTTCGTTGCCAGTTTGATCGACGGCACCGGCTTGCAGCCATAGGCCGAGCCGCGCCCCGTGGTGAAGCACAGAAGGTTTGCACCGCCCGCCACCTGACCCGTTGCCGCCACCGGGTCATAGCCCGGCGTGTCCATGAAAACGAAGCCCTTGCCAGTCACCGGCTCGGCATAGCGATAGACGTGGCGGAGCGTTGTGGTGCCGCCCTTGGCGGCTGCACCCAGCGACTTCTCGAGAATGGTCGTGAGCCCGCCCAGCTTGTTGCCCGGAGACGGATTGTTGTTCATTTCCATGTTGTTACGCTTGGTGTAATCTTCCCACCACTTGATGATATCGACGAGCTTTTCGCCCACCTCGCGGTTGGCGGCGCGCCGCGTCAGGAGATGCTCCGCACCGTAGATTTCCGGCGTTTCCGACAGGATGCCGGTGCCGCCATGCCGCACCAGAATGTCCACCGCCGCACCCAGCGCGGGGTTCGCCGTGATGCCTGAATAGCCATCCGAACCGCCACACTGCAGCGCCACGATGAGATCGGATGCATGACAGGTTTCGCGCTTCACATTGTTCACATGCGGAAGCATATCTCGAATTGCGGCAACGCCCGCTGAAACCGTTTTTTTGGTGCCACCCGTCTCCTGGATGGTCATGGTGCGGAAGGTCTCGTTCTCGACTACGCCATAGGCTTCCTTGAAGCGCGGGATCTGAAAACCTTCGCAGCCCAAGCCCACCATCAGCACGCCACCCATGTTGGGGTTGGTGGCATAGCCCCACGCCGTGCGCTTCAGGATGTCGAAAATCACGCCGCGGTAGTCGACCACGCAGCCATTGTCCATCTTCAGCGCCACGATGCCATCGATGTTGGGATAGGCATCCAGCATGCCCGACCGCTTCACCTCCTCGGCGATGAAGCCCGCCACGGTGGCCGAGCAGTTCACCGAGGTGAGGACGCCGATGTAGTTGCGCGTGCCAACCTTGCCATTGGCGCGGCGGATGCCCTGGAAGGTTGCCTGCTTCTCGAGCGGCAGAATGTCTTCGGGCTTCGCATCCTGCGCAAAAGCGTAGTCGCGGTCGAAGTCCTGCATGCCGGTGTTGTGCTCATGCACCCAGGCACCCTTGGGAACATCCTGCTTGGCAAAGCCGATGATCTGGCCAAACTTGCGCACAGGTTCGCCGGACTTGATTGCCACGGACGCCATCTTGTGGCCCTTGCCGATGCGGTCCAGCGCGATAATGCCCTCAGGAGCCTCGGCCCCCTTGTCGACGGTGTCGATCGCCACAAGGACGTTGTCGGCGCTGGACAGACGGAGCATGCGGGGGGTTTTTGGTACGGGTGCAATCATCTGAAGGCTCGCTTCTCTGCTGCGGGGCTTGCCCGCCCTATGAATAACGCTAACATGTTAGCATGCCAGTGGCTTCCGTCACCTATGATTTCTTGAGTCCAGGCCGAATTGCGGCCAAGGGCGCCACGGCCCGCGTGCATGCCGCCCTGCGTGAAGCCATCGTCCAGCTCGACCTGAAACCGGGCGAGTTCCTCGACAAGCAGGCCATCGCCGCACGCATGGGGGTTTCCCGCTTCCCCGTCGGCGAAGCGATGAACCGCCTGGCTGCCGAGGGGCTGGTCGACATCATTCCTCAGAGCGGCTCGCGCGTTGCGCTCATCAAGATTTCCGACACCCGCGAGAACATGTTCCTGCGTCGCGCCCTCGAGGTGGAAACGGTGCGAAGGCTGGCGGCGACAGCGTCGCCGGAACTCATCGACCAGCTCGCCAGCAACCTGCGCTACCAAGAGGCAGCCATTGAAGCGCAGGACCTGAAGGGCTTCCACGGCTTTGACCTCAGTTTCCATGCCCTGCTGCAGGACCACCTTGGCTTCGAGCGGGTCCGCAACGCGACCGAGACAGCACGCCTCGGCCTCGACCGTGTGCGGCAGTTGCTGAATACGCGTCGCCGCCTCGAACTGACGCTCTCCGAACACAAGGTCATCGTGGCGGCACTGGAGGCACATGATCGCGATGCCGCTGCGAGGGCCATGTACGGTCACCTCGATGCGGTGATGGCAGAACTCGAAACATTTGCCCGCGAAAGGCCGGAGCTTTTCGCCGATCTCAACAATACGGGAGGACCGGAGACATGAAGAAGCGCAATTTCAGGGCGCCATCGGGAGAATCGATCTCCTTCACCGAATTGGGCTTCGGCACGGCACCGCTCGGCAACCTATACAAGGCGACGGGTCAGGAAGAGGCCCAGAAGACGCTGGAAGCGGCCTGGAAGGCTGGCATCCGCTATTATGACACTGCACCGCTCTACGGCCTCGGCCTGTCAGAAACGCGGCTCAACCGCTTCCTGTTTGGCAAGAAGCGGAAGGACTATGTGCTCTCCACCAAGGTAGGTCGACTGTTCGAAGTCTGTGACCCCAAGCAGCGTACCGGCATCGGAAAATTCTTCGCCACGCCTTCACGCCGGGAAATCTATGACTACAGCTATGATGGCTTCATGCGCTCGATCGAGTTTTCGCTGGAGCGCCTCGGCGTCGATTCCATCGACGTGATCTTCATCCACGACGTCGATGTCTTCAACCACAAGACCGTGGCGGCGCGTGACGCGCATGTGAAGACCATTCTCAACAGCGGCATCAAGGCGCTGGAAAAGCTGCGCAGCGAAAAGGTGATCAAGGCCTATGGCGCTGGCGTCAACGAATGGGAGGTCTGCGAAGTTCTGGCGAAGAATGCGGATGTCGACATCTTCCTGCTGGCCGGACGCTACACACTGCTCGAGCAGGACTCACTCAACTCCTTCCTGCCGCTGTGCGAGGATCGCGGCATCGGCATTGTGCTTGGAGGTCCTTATAATTCAGGCATTCTCGCCACAGGCCCAAAGCCTGGTGCGTGGTACAATTATGATCATGCCCCCAAGGCGATCCTTGAGCGGGTGGCGAAGATCGAGGCCATCTGCAAGCGACACAAGGTGAAGCTGGCGCAGGCAGCACTCCGCTTCCCGATGCATCACAAGAGCGTGGTCAGTGTCATTCCCGGCGGGGTCAGTCCAAAGGAAGTGGCGCTCAACGTGGCCACCCTCGACGCCAAGATCCCAAAGGCGCTGTGGAAGGACCTGAAGGCGGCGGGGCTGCTGCACACAAACGCACCGGTGCCGCGTTGAAGACGGCGATCCTTGGTTCAGGACTGATTGGGCGGTCATGGGCGATGGTGTTTGCCCGTGGCGGACACGAGGTGGTGCTGTGGGACCAGGACGTCGCGCAGGTGGACAAGGCGCTTGCACATATCGCGCGCACCCTGCCCGACATGGCGGAGGCAGGCCTCATCGAGGATGCAGAGACCGTGCGCAGGCGCATCACCGGAGCTGCAAGCCTTGCCGACGCAGTGTCAGGGGTGGAGTTTATTCAGGAAAACATCGTGGAGCGGGCAGCGCCCAAACAGAAGCTGTTCGCCGAAGTGGAGAAGCTTGCCCCGGCCGATGCGATCATCTCCAGTTCAACGTCGGCGATCATGCCATCGATTATCTTTGGCGGGCTCGCCACCCGCCAGCGCTGCCTCGTTTCGCATCCACTGAACCCGCCGCACCTGGCACCCATCGTCGAACTCTGCGGCGCGGACTTTACCTCGCCAGACATCATCACGCGGGCAGGCGACTTCATGGCAAGTTGCGGCATGTCCCCGATCACGGTGAAGCGTGAAATCGAGGGCTTCATCCTCAACCGGCTGCAGTTGGCCGTCCTGAATGAGTCCTTCAGGCTCATCGCAGAGGGCTATGTGTCTGCCGAAGACCTCGACAAGACCATCAAGGACGGCCTGGCGTTGCGCTGGAGCTTCATGGGTCCGATCGAGACCATCGACCTCAATGCGCCGCAAGGCGTGGCAGACTACCTCGAGCGCTATGGACCGACCATTCGCCGCGTTGGTGACAGCCAGTCCGCTGCAGCTGCTTGGCCTGACTCAATTGGCGCAACCCTGGATGTGGAACGGCGGGCCGCCGTGCCGAAGGAAAAGCTCGAAGACGCCACGGCCTGGCGTGACAGGCGGATGATGGCACTCACCGCGCACAAGCGCGCGCAGGAAAAGAAAACGCCGCGCTGAGGCGGCGTTCGTTTCTGTTATCAGGCGGCCATCAATTCCGGAGGTGGTGCCTTGGCGCCAGTCATGAAGGCCACCGCATCCGACATGGTGAAATCCTTCGGGTTGATCACGCAGAGACGCTTGCCGAGACGGTGGATATGGATGCGGTCCGCCACTTCAAAGACATGCGGCATGTTGTGCGAGATGAGAACGATGGGCAGGCCTCGGCGCTTCACGTCGAGGATCAGTTCCAGCACGCGGCGTGATTCCTTGACACCAAGCGCGGCAGTTGGTTCGTCCATGATGACCAACTTGGAGCCGAAGGCGGCAGCGCGTGCCACGGCGACGCCCTGACGCTGGCCGCCGGACAGCGTTTCCACCGCCTGGCTGATGTTCTGGATGGTCATGAGGCCCAGTTCGGTGAGCTTGTCACGGGCGATCTTTTCCATCGCCTTGTGATCGAGCTTCTTGAGCACGTTGCCGAGGAAGCCCGGCTTGCGGATTTCGCGGCCCATGAACATGTTGTCGGCAATCGACAGGGCGGGCGACAGCGCAAGATTCTGATAAACGGTCTCGATCCCGGCATTGCGCGCTTCGAGCGGAGAGCGGAAGTGCACGGGCTTGCCATCCAGCCTGATCTCACCCTCGTCCGGCGTCACGGCGCCGCAAATGGCCTTGATGAGAGTGGACTTGCCCGCCCCGTTGTCGCCGATCACCGCGAGAATTTCGCCGGGGTAGAGGTCGAAGTCGCAGTGATCGAGCGCGGTGACGCGGCCATAGCGCTTCACCAGATTGCGCGTCGTGAGGATCGGTTCGACGGTGGTGTTCATGACGGTGCCCGTGCTTGACGCGTTGACGTGTTGGAATTTTCAGGCCGAGGCCTTGCGGATCCACTGGTCGATGGCGACGGCGGCAATGATCAGGATGCCGACGGTGAAGTCCTGCCAGAGCACGTCAACACGTGACAGAGACAGGCCGAAGCGAAACACACCGACGATGATGGCGCCCAGCACAGAGCCTACGATGGTGCCGCGGCCCCCGAACAGCGAGGTGCCGCCAATCACCACGGCGGTGATGGAGTCGAGGTTGGCGGTTTCACCCGCAAGCGGCGTGACCGTGCCACCGACGCGCCCGATCAGAACCAGGCCGGCGAAAGCAGCGATAACGCCTGCCACGGAATAGACGGAGCGCAGGATCTTATCGGTCTGCACACCTGAAAGCATGGCGCCGTTCAAATCGTCGCCGACGGCGTAAACGTGGCGTCCCCATGCGGTATGCTTGAGGATATATGACATGAGCCACGCCAGCAGCAGGAACGCGATGGTGCCATAGAGGATCTGGAAGCCGCCAATGGAGATGACCTTGCCGAACCAGATCAGCAGCGGTGCCGTTGCCTCGGTATCAACATTGCGGATCGATTCAGATTGCGAATACCAGAGCTTCAGCGCCTGGAAGATATAGAGCGTACCGAGCGTGACGATGAATGGCGGCAAGCGCAAGCGCGTGACGAGGAAGCCGTTGAAATAACCCATGACGCCGCCAGCGAAGAAACCGATGGCCATGGCGGCAGGCGCGGGGACGCCCGACTGGACTGCTAGCTTGCCCATGATGATGGTGGCCAGGACCATGATGGCGCCGATGGACAGATCGATGCCAGCCGTCAGGATGATGATGGTCTGGGCGATTGCGATGATGCCGATCGGCGTGATCTGCTTGAGGATGGTTGAAAGATTACCCGGCAGGAAGATCTTGCCGTCGGTTGTGAATCCGAAAAGCAGGATTGAAAGCAGGAGAACGAAGATCGGCACCGCGACCGGATAGGCCTGGAGGAAAATGCGCAGCCTCTGCAGACCGCCCAAGTGTTCCGCCTCGAACGAAGCAACCGAGGTGTCGGCCTTGGTGAGCGTCCCTTCGAAGTCAGGAATAGTTTTCGTCGGCTGACCGCTGTTGCTCATCTGTCCATCCCCGGTGATAACGTGCGGATGTTTCTCCGCATCTTGTATGAGGGGCGACGTTAAGGCCGCCCCTCATGCTGTTCAACTCAGAAAAACTGCGTTGGGATCAACCCCAGCAGATCTTCAGGCCCTCTTCCGAGGTGATGGAGGGCAGGCCATCGACCGGCTTGTCGGTGATGAGCTGGACGCCGGTGTTGAAGAAGGTCAGACCTTCCGAGTTCTTCGGCTTGGAACCATCCTTGGCGAAGGCAGCGACGGCTTCGACGCCCTTCGATGCCATCAGCAGCGGGAACTGCATGGAGGTTGCGCCAATGACACCAGCCTTCACGTTCTGCACGCCCGGGCAGCCACCGTCGACCGAGACGATGAGAGCCTGAGCTTCCTTGCCCGCCGCCTTCATCGCCTGGAAGGCGCCTTCGGCTGCCGGCTCGTTAATCGTGTAGATCAGGTTCATATTCGGCTCCTTGGCGAGCAGGTTTTCTACTGCCTTGAGGCCGCCTTCGGGATTGGCGTTCGAAGTCTCGTGGCCGATCACGCGCGGATCGGTTTCGGAGCCCATCACCTTGCCGTTCGGAACTTCGATGCCGAAGCCGGTGAGGAAGCCGGTGTCACGCAGGACGTCGACCGAGATGTTGTCCTTGTTGATGTTGAGCATGCCGATCTTGGCATCCTTGGCGGCATCGCCCATCTGGGCCTTGGCCCATTTGCCGATCAGGACGCCAGCCTCGAAGTTGTCGGTGGCGAAGGTCGAGTCGGCCGCTTCGGCATCGCCAATCGGCGTGTCGAGGGCGATGACCAGCAGGCCCTTGCCGCGGGCTTCCTTGAGGGCGGGGATGACCGAGTCATTCGACGCGGTGATCAGGATGCCCTTGGCGCCGGAGGCGACACAGTTCTCGATGGCTTCGATCTGCGGGCCGGCGTCACCGTCGACCTTGCCGGCGAAGGCCTGGAATTCGAGGCCGAGTTCCTTGGCCTTGGCTTCTGCACCTTCCTTCATCTTCACGAAGAAGGGGTTGGTGTTGTTCTTGGTGATCAGGCAGACGCCATCAGCCGCAAGAGCGGGGGTGACGGCAAAAACAGCGGTCGCCGCAGCGCCGAGCAGAGCAGCTTTGAAAAGGGTCTTCACATAGGCCTCCCATCAGTTTGTTTTACCCCTATCAAGGGGTTAGGTGACGTTTCGTTACTCCAGGTGCGGGAGGGGAATGTGTGTCCACACTCCTGCACATGGGAGCATTCTCAACTCAAAAATTGACCACTGTCAATAAGTAAACCGGAATGATTTATTGATTGACAGTCTCCCGGGCTGCTGGAAATCTGTGCGCCATCTGCACAGGGAACGGGACTGCAATGTCGATCGAATGGGCCAGCGGCACGCGCGGGGACAGTTACCCCGAGCTTTCGCGTGGCACCACGCAGACGGGCGTCCGGCTCTACAATGAACGCCTGATCCTGTCCCTCGTCCGCCTGCACGGGCAGTTGCCGAAGGCCGAAATGGCGCGGCTGACCGGCCTCTCTGCACAAACTGTCTCGGTCATCGTACGCCAGCTCGAGGCTGACGGACTGCTGAAGCGATGCACCCCCCAGCGCGGCAAGGTGGGCCAGCCGCTGGTGCCTTTCGAGCTCGATCCGAATGGTGCTTTCTCGATCGGGCTCAAGGTGGGGCGACGTTCGGGCGACCTGATGCTTGTCGATCTCGCTGGCCACGTACGCCACACCATCCACCGGCCCTACACCTTCCCTTCGCCTACCGAGATGATCAGCTTCGTGACCTCGGGTGTGGAAGAACTCGTCTCGGGGCTGACGCCTGAGCAGCGCGGGCGGATCAGCGGCATGGGGATCGCCGCACCCTTCGAGCTGTGGAACTGGGCAGAGGATGTGGGCGCACCGCCCGATGTGCTGATGGCATGGAAGGGATTTGACCTGCAGGCGGAAATCGCCACGCGCTTCACCTGGCCCATTCATTTCTGCAACGATGCCTCCGCTGCCTGCGCGGCGGAGTTGCTGTTCGGCCGCGGCCGTGATCTGCAGGACTTCGCCTATTTCTATCTCGGCTACTTCATCGGCGGCGGCGTGGTGCTGAATGGCAGCCTGTATCTGGGCCGCCATGGCAATGCCGGCGCACTGGCCTCGCTCCCGGTGACGTCGGAACTGGGACAATCAGAACAATTGGTGCATTCGACATCGCTTGCGTCGCTTGAGCGCGACATCAAGCGCGAAGGTGGGGATCCAGAACTGCTGTGGCGCGATCTGGGCGAATGGCGCGGGGCGGGACCATCACTCGATCGCTGGCTCACCCGTGCGGCTTTCAACGTCGCAACTGCTGCCTCAGGCGTCATGGCCGTTCTCGACTGCTCGGCGATCATCATCGATGGTGCAGTGCCGCTCCATGTGCGGGCCCGCTTCGTGGAAGCGGTTCAGCAGGCTCTGGCGCGCGTCGATCGCCAGGGGCTGGCCGACTTTCCGATCCTCGAAGGTACCATCGGCGCGGACGCACGCGCGCTCGGCGCCGCGAGCCTGCCACTGTTCGACAATTTCATCATCAACCGGAATGTCTTGTTCAAGGAGAAGGCCTGATGCTCAAAGGTATCGATCCGCTGCTGAGCCCGGATCTCCTGCGCGTGCTGCGCGCGATGGGCCACGGCGACGAGATCGCCATCGTGGACGGCAACTATCCTGCCGAGGAGCATGGCAAGCGTGTCGTCAGGCTCGACGGCCACGGCGCGCCACGCATCCTCGACGCCATCCTCTCCGTGATGCCGGTGGACGACATGGTGCCGGAGGCCGTGTGGCGGCCCGCCGCCCACATGGATCCCAAACGCATGGAGCCGGTGTTCGAGGACTTCGCCTCCGTCCTGCTGAAGCATGAACCCGAGCAGAAGATCGTGCCGCTGGTGGGCGATGCCTTCTACAACAAGGTAAAGGCGTGCTTCGCCATCGTCGCCTCCAGCGAACCGCGCCTCTATGGCAACATTATCGTCAAGAAAGGCGTGATCTATCCGGCGTGACAGTCCGACCGGGGCGCATCACGCCCCGGTCGGCCATTCAACTGGCCGCTCACGGCTTCAGCTGAGACCATTCTTCCTGCGGAACCGCGCGAGTGCCGTTTCGCGGCGCGGGCTGGCCTTTGCGGTGGCCCGCGCTGACTTGGAGCGTGCTGCTGCCGTGGAGCCTGCCGCTGCCATGGAACGTGCGACTGCCATGGTGGGCACAGGGCTGGCAGATGCCACTGTCGGCGTCTTGAGCAGATCCTGCATCGGCGCAACGGTCTGGCTCGCCGGGAAGACCTCCGTGTCAAGCAGAGTGCGTGGAACACCAAGGTGATCCTGCAGGAGACCCTTGAAGACGGCACGCATGTCGGTTGTGGCGCGCAGCGAAACGCCGTTCACGAGATCTGCCTTGGCGAGGCCAGGCCAGCTGCCAAAGACCTTGTTGCCGTTGATGGCGCCGCCAAGCAGGAAAGCAACCGATGCAACACCGTGGTCGGTGCCCGAGGTGCCGTTGACATATGCCCTTCGACCCATTTCGGTGACGCAGACAACCGCGGTCGTCTTCCAGGCCGCTTCACCCATCTCGATCCGGAAGGCATCGAGGCAGGCATCAAGTTCGCTCAGCTTCTCTGTGAGAATCGAGGTCTGGCCGGCATGGGTGTCCCAACCAACGGTGCTGAGCACGGCGATGCGGGGCCCGGCGGGTTCCTTCAGGAGACGGGCGGTGCCGAGGAACGACCTCATCAGGACGCTCGCAGTCGAGGGAGTCGTCGTGCCTGACGCTCCGGACTCCGCGAGTTGATATATGCGCACACCCTCACCGAACACGACCGACAGTGGACTTCCAGCACGCTGGTAAAGGCTGGTCAGCGGGTCCGTGAGGCTTGGGTTGGAGCGAAGGCCGGGCAACCACGAAATGCGGGTGCCGGTCCAGCGAGGATGAAAGGGGTCGGGCCAACGTGCATCGCATCGGTCTTCACGGCGGCTCCCGCCGGAAGGATATTGAGAAGGCGATTCATCCAGCCGGTCGTGCAGGACCGGGGTCCGTCTCCGGGCAAGCCGGACTCGAGATTATACTGGCATTCGAAATGCGAGTTTGTCTGCAGGGGCGGAGCAACGGCTTGCACCAGTGCTGCGTCCCCGGTGAGGAACATGTCGCGGAACTTCGGCATTGCGGCGTTGAGCGCAAACTCCGATGCGAAGGGAAGCAGCAGAGTCTTGGGAAGTGCAAGCCCGCCCCGGAGTGACGTGTAGTTGGCATAATCGTTCAGCGGAACGGCAACATGCAGGCCGTCCAGTGCGCCAGCAAGGTTGACGATGAGAAGCCGAGTCTCGGTGCCGGCGGCTTCCGCGTGCCGCGGCATGTGGGCCCAGGCGAAGAGGCCCGCCGAAAGGCCAAGAAGGTTGCGGCGGTTGATGAGAAAGCGTGATTCCTCACAGCCTTCCGCAGCTGCATCGAGCAGGTGTTGCGGAACAACGGGCGTTTCGTGGTCGTGATCTGACATGGGTGTCACCTGAGCATGTATTCGGGGGAGGAGAAGAGCACCGCGAGCCTGCTGCCGGCGTAGATTCTCTTCGTTTTCATTTCGGCCATGGTGGATGTCAGCGCAGCAGAGCAGACACCGGGCAGCAGTTCTGCGGCGCGCGATTCCGGGTCGATCACCATCTTGTCGACGCCGAGAGCCCATTGCATCATCGAAAATGCAAAATCCTTGCGGACGAATGCGGAGCCTGGGTTCCTCCAGTAATAGTCATCATCAGGATAGCCATCCGGCGTAATCCTGCCCCAAGTCGGCTGGCTAAGCTGGCCGACGATCGAGTGAAAGCCGCGGGCTTTTTGCATGATCGAGGTCAGTAGTGTCCGGTTTAATTCATGATCAATCGCGAAGAAGCCAATAACGACG
>NZ_JBAXGR010000006.1:0-91176 GCF_037139295.1 Aestuariivirga sp. | reverse complement strand
GGGGCGACCTTGCGCACGGTGCGCAGCACATCGGCCATCAGCGTGCCACGCCCCGGGCCGAGCTCGACGAGGTTAAAGGCTTGGGGCTGGCCCATGGCGGACCAGACACCGACGGCCCAGACGCCGATCAGCTCGCCGAAGACCTGGCTGACTTCGGGTGCTGTGATGAAATCGCCCTTGTCTCCCAGCGGGTCGCGCGTGATGTAGTAGCCGTGTCGGGGGTGGCCGAGACAAAGGCTCATGTAGCGGTCGATCCGCAACGGGCCTTCCAGCGCGATCACATCGGCGAGGAACTGCTCAAGCGGGCTCATGACGGGACCTCAGCAGCAACCAGATGCCCACTGCGCAGAGCGGCAGCGACAGGATCATACCCATGGTGAGAAAACCGCCGAAATAGCCGAGGAAGGCATCAGGCTCGCGGAAGCACTCGGCGAGGATGCGCGACAGGCCATAGACCAGCGCGAAGATGCCCGAGGCGCGGCCCGGATACTGCAGCGCGCCATAGCGATGCGTGCCGATCCGGACGGCGAGGAAGAGGATGAGGCCCTCAAGGATCGCCTCGTAAAGCTGGCTGGGGTGACGCGGCATCTGGAGCGCATCATGGGGGAAGACGATGCCCCAGGGCAGGTCCGTCGGTCGGCCCCACAACTCACCGTTGATGAAGTTCGCGAGCCGCCCGAGACCGAGGCCGACGGGCACCGAGGCGGCACCCAGGTCCAGCATCCGGTCGAGGCTGGTCCCGATTGACCTGCCATACAGGAGGCAGGCCACCACGACGCCCAGGAAGCCGCCGTGGAACGACATGCCGCCATCCCACATCTTGAGGATTTCGAGGGGGTGGGAGGCGTAGAACAGGGGCTTGTAGAACAGCACGTAGCCAAGCCGCCCCCCCAGAACCACGCCCAGCACCGACCAGATGAAGAAATCATCGACCTGCGGCACCGTCATGGAAGGTTTCTGGCCGCCCCACAGGCGGGGCGTGGAGACCAGCCGCTTCATGTACCAGGAGGCGAAGACGAGCCCGACGATATAGGCCACCGCATACCAGCGCACCGCGAAGGGTCCAAACTGGACAATGACCGGATCGATGGCCGGATAGGGCAGGACGGCAAATATGGCGGCCTGGGGATTCATGGCGGCGGACACTGGGCTTTGGGCCCTGCCCCGTCAAGGCGGCGGGCGGGCGCGGCAAGGCGGCATCTTGAAGTCGGCGCCCAAAACCCATAGCTAGGGTTTCCAGAGAGGAATACCGCCATGACCACGACGCAGACCCGCTTCTTCGACGAACTGGCCAAGCTGATGACCAACGCGGCCGGGGCTGCCCAGGGCGTGCGCCGCGAGGTGGACACCCTCGTCCAGTCGCAGATGGAGCGCGTGCTCAACAACATGGAGCTGGTGAAGCGCGAGGAATTCGAGGCCGTGAAGGCCATGGCCGCCAAGGCCCGCGAGGAAAACGAGGCACTGCTCGCCCGAATCGCGGCGCTCGAGGCAAAGCTCGGCACCAGCGGGGCTTCCGACTCGCGCGCCGACTGAGCCCGGCGCTTACTGACTCAAGGTCATCCACAGGCGCGCAATCGTTTCTGCAACCATTGCGGAAAAAAATCATTCCCCTGTGGAGGAATCACCTGTTCCTCCGGCCCGACTCTTGAAGCGACTCAATGTGTTGGGCAATTTCCTTCCCGTGGCTCGACGGATGATTCGTCAGCCAGCGGAGGAATGAGAATGGCCCTCGAGGCCCTTGAACGCGAAAATGAGCTCAGCAATCCGCTCGACCGGGTCGAGCGCATCGCCGAAGCCTATGACTGGGCTGTTTCGCGCACTGACGCCCGTGAAGTGACGATGGAAGTTTCGGGCGGCTGGAGCGACATGACCATCTCGCTCAACTGGCGCGATGAATTCGAAATCCTGCATGTGGCCGTGAGCCTCGAGATGAAGGTGCCCTCCACCCGCCGCGACGAAGTGGCGAAGCTGCTGGCGCGCATCAACGAGCAGCTGCTCGTCGGGCACTTCGACCTGTGGCACCTGGACGGCAGCCTGGTGTTTCGCAACAACCTGCTGCTCAGCGGCAATGCCGAGGCCAATGACGCCCAGTGCGAGGCGCTGATCCGCTTTGCGGTGGACACCTGCGAGCGCTATTTTCCGGCCGTGCAGTTCGTCGTCTGGGCAGGCCAGCCGGCGGAGCAGGCACTGGAGTCCGCCATGATCGATACCTGGGGTGAAGCGTAATGGGGGGTGAAGCCCAATGGTGAAGCTCACCGGAACGCTGGTGCTGGTGGGTGCCGGCAAGATGGGCGGCGCCATGCTGGAAGGCTGGCTGGCGGGCGGGGCCGACCCCACGCACATCGTGGCGCTGGACCCTGCACCACCGCCGGAGATGAAGGCGCTGCTGCAGCGCCACGGCATTCGCCTGAACCCTGACGTCTCTACCATCAAGGATGCCGAGGTGGTGATCATCGCGGTGAAGCCGCAGCTGATGGAGGACGTGCTGCCGGGCATTGCCTCGCTGAAAGCCTCGAAGCCGCTGGTGCTCTCGGTGGCGGCGGGCAAGACGATCGCCTCATTCGAGCGCCATTTCGGTGCTGATGCTGCGGTGATCCGCACCATTCCCAACACGCCTGCCGCCGTCGGGCGCGGCATCACGGCGATGGCGTCAAACGCCAATGTGTCGCCCGCGCAACTGGCACTGGCCCGCACCCTGCTGGAAGCGGTGGGCGAAGTGGTGACGCTGGACAACGAGGCGATGATCGATGCGGTGACGGCCGTGTCGGGCTCAGGCCCCGCTTACGTGTTCTACCTCACCGAATGCCTTGCGGCGGCGGGCGAAAAGATCGGGCTGCCGAAGGACCTCGCCACGCAGCTGGCGCGCGCCACGGTTGCCGGCTCCGGCGAGCTGATGCGCCAGTCGGGCACGGACGCCGCCGTGCTGCGCCAGAACGTGACCTCGCCCAAGGGAACGACCTTTGAAGCGCTGCAGGTGCTGATGGCGGAAGATGGCATGGGGCCACTGTTCGAGAAGGCGGTGGCCGCCGCCTTGCGCCGTTCGCGCGAACTGGCCAGCTGAGGACGCCATGACCATTACCTTTGATGATTTCCAGAAGGTCGACATTCGCGTCGGCACCATCGTGGACGTCGAAGCCTTTCCGGAAGCGCGCAAGCCCGCCTTCAAATTGCGGATCGACTTCGGGCCGGAGATCGGCGTGAAGAAGACCTCCGCGCAGGTGACGAAATATTACACACCCGAAACGCTGATGGGCCGGCAGGTGGCGGCGGTGGTGAACTTCCCGCCGCGCCAGATCGGCAAGTTCATGTCGGAAGTGCTGACGCTGGGCTTCCCCGACGGGGATGGCGACGTGGTGCTGGTGACTGTGGAACGTGCCGTTCCGAATGGCGGGAAGATGTATTAGCGGCGCCAACTATTCGAGAGCGCTCATCACCGCCGGGCTTGACCCGGCGATCTCATTTGGTGCTTCGGAAAAAGGATGCCCGGGTCGAGCCCGGGCATGATGAGCGTGCGGGATGGGGAATTTAGTCCTTGACAGCGCGCGCTCGATGTGCTAGACAGGCGCATACTCCCGAAATGTATCGAGTGACGTCATCGCGGCTACGGCCGCGTTTTTGCGTTGTGAGGGAGGTTATGAGGAGTGAGCAATGGCGTGGTTGCGTGCTTGGGTGGCGATCATCATTGCCACGTTACTCTCACCTTGCCCGGGCTTGACCCGGGCATCTTTTTCAGCGGCCACAAAAAGGATCGCCCGGTCAAGCCGGGCGAAGGTGAAGTCATGGAACCGCACTGCACGGGGGCTGCAGCGCTCAGCCCATGCCGAACATCTTCTTCCAGTTGTTCATGGCCTGCATCCACGGGTTTTCCGTGGCAGGGCCCTGACCCCAGATGTCCATGGGGGGCTTCTGGCCGAAGATCTTCTCGTAGGATTCGAGCGTCATCTTCCAGCCGTCGGCCATGTTGGAGAAGTTCTTGGCGTCCATGCCTTGGGCCGTGGGGCGCTCGGTGATCATTTGCCCCAGGTTCTCCCAGTAGTTCTGGGCGTTCTGGAGATGCATCATCCAGGCATCGTTGACGGGGCCGGGCGGGATCACCTGGTGGCCGGCGCGCATGGCGAGGAACAGGAACTTGCGATACTCCTCGATGACGCGCTGCGTCATCTCGGCGTTCTGGCCCATTTGCTTCTGCATCATCTCCATGAGGGGCGCGAAGGCCTGCATGCCATCGGCATTCATCATGTTGATCTTGAGCCAGAGCGGGTCGAGGCGATAATCCATCATTCGTCACCTATACAGGAATTTGCACGCGCGCGCGAAGTCCGCCTTTCGGACTATCTTGCAATGTCAGTTCGCCACCATGCGCGTGGGCGATGTCGAGCGCAATGGCGAGGCCAAGCCCGGTTCCCGTCTCGTCGAGGTTGCGGGCATTGTCGAGGCGAACGAAGGGGCGGAAGGCATCCGCCCGCTTGTTGGGCGGAATGCCGGGGCCATCGTCGTCGACCAGCAGCGTCAGCATGTGGTCCGCCACACTGGCCGTCACCTTCACGGTTTTCGCGTAGCGCACCGCATTGCCGATGAGGTTGGCGAGAAGCCGGCCGAAGGCGTTGGGCTTCACCCGCACCAACTGGCCCTGCGGCACGTCGATCTCGCAGGTGCCTTCGCGGCAGGCGCGCGCGGCGTTCTGCACCAGGGCGGCAAGCTCCACCTCCTGCGGTGTCTCGCCCGCGTCGCCCTTCACGAAGGCCATGTAGGCCTCAAGCATGCGCTGCATCTCGTCCACGTCTTCCTTCAAGGGCTGCACCTTGGGGCCATCGCCCAGCACGGCGAGTTCCAGCTTGAAGCGGGTGAGGATGGTGCGGAGATCATGGGAGACGCCCGCCAGCATGGTGGTGCGCTGCTCGACCTGGCGGGCGATACGGTCACGCATGTCGAGGAAGGCGACGCCCGCAGCGCGCACCTCGCGCGCGCCGCGCGGGCGGAAGACGCCGAGGTCACGCCCGGTGCCGAAGCTTTGCGCGGCGCGGGCAAGATCGGTGATCGGGCGGATCTGGTTCCTGAGGAAGATGGTGGCGATGCCAAGGAGCAGCAGCGAGGACAGCAGCATGAGCGCCAGCAGGAAGCCGGTGGAGGTGGCGAAGGTGCGCTCACCCTTGGTGCGGAAGTCGAAGATGGTGTTGGGCGCTGCCAGCACCTTCACCTCGACGAAATCCGGCTGCTGGCTGATGTCGAGCCAGAAGGGGCGGTTCATCTGCACGGTGAACTCACGCGTGAGGCGTGTGTCGGCACGCGAGAAGAAAGGCTGTGGCAAGGGTTCCGGCAAGGCTCCGCGCTGGACGGTGAGGCCGAGGCCGAGGGTGTTGTTGGCGAGCTTCTCGATCCGGGCCTCGGCGGCGGCACTCTTGTCGGAGTCATCATAGAGCTGCACCAGCATGGAAACGTCACGCGCGTAGGACCGCGCGAGAAGCCTGGTGACGTTCTCGAAATGGCGCTCAAGGATGAGGCCGGTCATGATGGTCTGCAGCAGCACGACCGGGGCCACGAGAATGATGAGGGCGCGCGGAAACAGCCCCTCGGGCATGTAGCGCTCGAGGAAGGTGTTGAAGCGGCTGTAGAGCCAGTTCTGTGCCATCGCGCTTTAGCCTAGCTCAGTCGGCGTGCAGGACATAGCCCGCACCGCGGACCGTCTGGAGATAGACCGGGTTCGAGGGATCGTCCTCGATCTTCTGGCGCAGGCGGTTGATCTGCACGTCGACGCTGCGTGCGCCCTCCTCCGAGCCCTCGGGCGCCAGGTCACCGCGCGCCACGGTGGTATTGGCATTGGCGGCCAGCGTGCGCAGGAACTCACGCTCGCGCGTGGTGAGGCGGATGAGCTCTGCGCCCTTGCGCAACTCGCCGCGCCCGATGTGGAAGATGAAGGGACCGAAGGCAATTTCAGGCTGGGCGCGCGCCGTCTGCTCCTGCCGCTTCAGAAGCCCGCGGATGCGCAGCAGCAGCTCGCGCGGTTCGAAGGGCTTGGCGAGGTAGTCGTCGCTGCCGGTTTCCAGCCCCGTGATGCGATCAGACGTCTCGGCCAGTGCCGAGAGCATGAGGATCGGCACGGGATTGCCCTCGCCGCGCAGCCACTCGGTGAAGGCAAGGCCGGTTTCGCCCGGCATCATGATGTCGAGCACCACGAGGTCGAAGGCCACGATGCGCATGTGCTCGCGCGCTTCCCCCGCACTGCCGGCAACGGAAATGCGGAAGCCATTCTCCATGAGATAGGCCTGGAGCAGGTTGCGAATGCGGCGGTCGTCGTCGACCACCAGGATGTGGGGAAGATCATCCACCATCTGTGGGCTCGCCCAACAGGCTGGCGCGGTCGATCCAGTCGCGCACCGCTTCGCGGTTGGCGGGCGAGACCATGTGATAGAGCACTTTGCGGTAGAGATGCGCGGCACTGCCCTCGGGCAGCGCCACGGCGCGGCGGATGCGATTGATCTGCGGGCCCATGAGGCGCTGGCGAAGTTCCTCGCCGGCTTCGGTGAGATAGAGCAGGCGCTGGCGGCGGTCGGTCTCGCCTTCCTTCTGGAAGACGTAGCCCTTGTCGATCAGCTCCTTCAGCACGCGGCCGAGGCTCTGCTTGGTGATCTGCAGGATGTCGAGGAGCTGCTGCACCGTCATGCCCGGGTCGCGGCCGACAAAGTGCAAAACGCGGTGATGCGCGCGGCCGAAGCCATATTGCCCCAGGATCTCGTCCGGGTCGGACACGAAATCGCGGTAGGCAAAGAACATCAACTCGATGAGCGCAACGGTGTCCTGCTCGCTCAGGGGATGATCGCCCATTCCTTGGGCAGAAATTACGTCAGCCATATTGACATATTTACCCCGGCTGGCTACGCTTGGCCAGTTCAAAATGCAAAATGGGCGCGAAAGGCCGGAAATTCCGGCCCTTGGCATGACCCTTATACCGGACAGGAGCACGACACCATGGCGGGCATTTCCTTTGACCAGCGCGACGGTTGGATCTGGTTCAACGGCGAGATCGTGCCGTGGAAGGAAGCCAAGGTCCACGTGCTGACCCATGGTCTGCATTATGGTTCCTCCGTGTTCGAGGGCGAGCGCGCCTATGACGGCGTGATCTTCAAGACCACCGAGCATTCGACGCGCTTCAAGAAGTCCGCCGAGATCATGGATTTCGAGATCCCCTATTCGATCGAGGAACTGAACGCGGCCAAGGACAAGGTCGTGGCGCTCAACGGCGGCGGCGACCAGTATGTGCGCCCCGTGGCGTGGCGCGGCTCCGAGATGATGGCGGTGTCAGCTCAGCACAACAAGATCCACGTGGCGATCGCCACCTGGGCCTGGCCCTCGATGTTCGATCCCGAGACCAAGATGAAGGGCATCAAGCTCGACATCGCGGATTATCGCCGCCCTGACCCCGCCTGTGCGCCGGTTCATGCCAAGGCCGCCGGCCTCTACATGATCTGCACCATCTCCAAGCACAAGGCGGAGAAGAAGGGCTATGCCGACGCCATGATGCTGGACTGGCGGGGCCGCGTTGCCGAATGCACCGGCGCCAACATCTTCTTCACGCGCGATGGCGCCATCCACACGCCGATCGCCGACTGCTTCCTCAACGGCATCACCCGCCAGACGGTGATTGCACTCGCCAAGGAACAGGGCCTCGAGATCATCGAGCGGCGGATCATGCCCGACGAGCTTTCGAGCTTCAACGAGTGCTTCATCGTCGGCTCCGCGGCGGAAGTGACGCCGGTGGCCGAGATCGGCCCCTACAGCTTCAAGCCCGGCAACATCAGCCGCACCATGATGGACGCCTACACCAACGCGGTGCGGCCGAAGTCCAAGGCGGCATGAACCGGTCACGTGACCACGCATTGCGATTACCTGATCATCGGCGGCGGCTCCTCCGGAGCCGTCGTCGCCCGCCGCCTTGCTGACCGGACGTCTGGCCGGATCATCCTCATGGAAGCCGGCAAGTCCGACGAGGGCGACCCCGCGGCGGTGGACCTGAAGCGCCTGGACGAGCAGACGCCGGACTATGACTGGGGCTTCCGCGCAGCCCCGCTGCCGGGCTCTCCTCCCCTTCTCAACTATGCACGCGCGAAACTGCTGGGTGGCTGCGCCAACCACAATGACTGCGCCTTCATCCGCCCGCCCGATTCCGACTTCGATGCATGGGAGCGCCTCGGCGCCACGGGCTGGAACGGCGCCGCCATGGCGCAATACTGGCAGCGCATCATCAACACCATCACCATCGAGACAGCCCCCTGCCACCGGGCGAGCCGCCGCTTCATCGAGGCAGGGCTCGAACTCGGGTTGGACGAAGTGGATTTCGGCGCGCACGTCCGGCAGGGCGTGGGACTGTTCCCGCTCAATGCAAAAGGTCGCACACGACAATCATCCTCCGTGGCCTATCTCCATCCCATCGCCGCATTGCCCAAGCACCTCGAGGTGTGGACTGAGTGCATGGCCACGCGCCTCATCATCGAGAATGGCAGGGCCGTGGGTGCGCGAACATCACGCGGCGAGATCCGCGCGGCGCGTGCGGTCGTTCTGGCGGGAGGTTCCATCCAGACGCCGCAGCTGATGATGGTGTCGGGCCTCGGGCCTGCCGCGCAGCTGAAGGCGCATGGCATCGACGTGATCCGCGACATGCCGCACCTCGGCCAGCACCTGCGTGATCATGTGGCAGCACCCGTGGTGTGGGAGACGCATGAGGCCGTGTCCGGCTGGGAGATCTGCCCCTTCGAGGCGACGATGATGCTGCAGCTCGAAGAGGATGCGCCCGCGCCCGACATCCTGTTCCACTTTGGCCTGCGGGTGCGCGAGAAATACGATGATGGACGGCTGGCCACCAATGGCCCCGCCGTGAAGGCCTCGCCCAACGTGACGCGCGCGACGAGCGAGGGCCAGGTCCGCCTCTCGGGCCCCAGCATGGCGGACAAGCCGGTGATCGACCTCAACTACTTCGCCGATCCGGCTGACCTCGAGCTGCTGGTGAAGGCCCTGAAGCTGACGCGCCAGCTGGGACAGACGAAGGCCATGCAACCGCTGCTGCGGGCGGAGGTGCACCCCGGCCCGGGCGTGCAGACCGATGAAGAATGGCGCGACTATATCCGCAGCGTCTGCGAGACGGTCTATCACCCTTGCTGCACGGCGGCGATCGGGCGCGTTGTGACGCCAGAGCTGAAGGTGATGGGCATCGAGGGACTTTTCATCGTCGATGCCTCGGTCTTCGCGTCGCTCATCACGGTCAACATCAATGCGGCAGTGATGATGGTGGCGGAGAAGGCAGCGGACTGCATTCTCAATTCGCGCGCTTAGGTAGATTCACCGACTTGCAACCTGGGGCAATTCTGGGGCAGTAAGCGCGCAAATCCGATCTTCTGGAGACCCGTCATGCCAAGGTTCGCGCTGCCTGGACTGTTTGGAGCACTGCTGCTTTCCACCACGTCGCTTGCAAGTGCAGCGGACGGTAACGCCGACGCCATCTATTTCAATGGTGACATCCTCACCATGGCGAGCACCAACCCGAGCTATGCCGAGGCACTGGCGGTCGAGGATGGCAAGATTGCCTTCGTGGGATCAAAAGACGAGGCGCTGAAGCTGAAGGGCGATGCCACGAAGCTCGTCGACCTCCAAGGCCATACGCTGCTGCCGGGCTTCATCGATGGCCACGGCCACATGATCTACTACGGCAAGAACATGGTCGATGCCGACCTCGTCGGCGTGAAATCCATCCCCGAACTCATCGAGCGCATGAAGGCGCAGGCCGCGAAGACCGCACCGGGCGACTGGATCGTGGGCTTTGGCTATTCGGTGCCGATGCTGAAGGAGAACCGCCACCCGACGGCGGCGGAACTCAACGAAGTTTCGCCGGACCGCCCGATCATGGTGGTGGACAACTCGGGCCACAATGGCGCGGGCAACAGCGGCGTGTTCAAGATCCTCGGCATCGACGCCAGCACCAAGGATCCGGAAGGCGGCAGTTATGCCCGCAATGCCGATGGCTCGCTCGCGGGGCCCCTGGAGGAAACTGCCCTGTTCGCGGTGCGCGAGCAGCGCCCGTCCTTCACCGGCAAGCTGGCTGACGACGTGGCCATCAACGGCGCGTCGCTGTGGGCCAGCTATGGCCAGACCACCGCGCAGGAATGCGGCGTGGGCCTCGGCAAGGACGACATCGACATCATCCGCAACGCCATCGACAAGAAGCTGCTGCCGATCGACCTTTATCTCTGCGCCAAGGACTCGACGGTGAACGACGTGCTCGCCGCCGCCTATGCAGTGTCGTCCGAATATGACGTGAACAACGAGGACGCCGCGAAGAAGCTGCTGGCGGCGCGGCCCGACCTTGACAAGCGCTACATCAACCGGGTGCGGCTGGGCGGCATCAAGCTGTGGCTCGACGGGTCGATCCCCACGGCGTGGTTCAGCGAGGCCTACGCCCACAACCCGCCCGACAAGCAGGGCGACTACCGCGGTTTCCAGCAGGTGCCGGACGACTATGTGAACGGCGCCTTCGACCGTTTCTGGAAAACCGGCATCCAGCTCAACATGCACATGAATGGTGATGCCGCGGCAGAGCAGGCCCTGAAGGCGGTGGAGCGCGCCGAGAAACTTCATGGCGTGCACGACAGCCGTCCGGTGTTCATCCACGCCACCTACATGCGCCCCGACCAGATCGAACGCATGAAGAAGGTGGGCGCCTTCCCGACCTTCACCGTGGGCTCGCTGCCGCTGGGCGGTGAAGCCGCCGTCTACTTCTGGGGTGAACAGCGCGCCGCGGCCTCAATGCCGATGAACAAGCTGGAGAAGATGGGCATCAAGTTCTCGCTCAACCACGATGCGCCGGTCCTGCCGCGTCCCGACGTGCTGGCGCTTGTCGACGCCGCGGTGAACCGCACCACGGCCACGGGTCAGGTGGTGGGGCCTGACGAGCGCATCAGCCCCTATGTGGCGCTGAAGGCTGTCACCGCCTATCCGGCCTATCAGATCAGGGAAGAGACAACCAAGGGCACGCTGGAACAAGGCAAGCTCGCCGACCTCGTGATCCTCGCGGAGAACCCGCTGAAGGTCGACCCCAAGACCATCAAGGACATCAAGGTGCTGGAGACGATCAAGGACGGGAACACGGTGTTCGAGAGCAAGTGAGGCGGAGCTAGAGCTTCGCGCCCTTCTTCTCGAGGAAGTCCATCAGCTCCTTCACCTGCGCGGCAGGAACCTCGCGCACGTCACCGGGATGCATGTCGCCCAGCGAGAAGGGGCCATATTGCAGCCTAACGAGGCGGTTCACCACGCAGCCAAAATGGTCGAAGAGCTTGCGGATCTCGCGGTTCTTGCCTTCTGTGAGCACGCAGCGGTACCAGCGGTTGGCGCGCTCGCCCTGGCCATATTCCTCGACGAACTCCGCACCACGATAGTCCACGCCGTCGATGGTGACGCCCTGGGCAATGGCATCGATCTCCTCAGGCTTCAACTGGCCGCGCACGCGCACACGGTAAAGCCGCGACAGGGCCATCTCCGGGCTCATCATCGCCTGGGCGAGAGGACCATCGGAGGAGAGAACCAGCAGTCCCTCGCTGTTCACGTCCAGCCGCCCCACATTCATGATGCGCGGGTTCGACGACGGCCAAGCGGGCGGATTGAGCGAGGGCAGATCGAAGATGGTCGGGCGGTTCTTGTGATCGCGGTGGGTGACCAGCACGTCATCCGGCTTGTGCAGCAGGAAGAGTCGCGGCAATGGCTTGGTCTCGGGCGTGACCGGCCTGCCATCGATCAGGACGGTGTCGCCCTCCTCCACCGGCGTGGTGGGGAGTGCCGTGACGCCGTTGACGCTGACGCGGCCATCGGCCACCAGCCGCTCCGCCTCGCGGCGCGAACCCGCACCGGCCTTCTGGAGATAGACGTTGAGGCGCATCAGCCGCCCGTGACAGGCGGGAAGAAAGCGACCTCGCGTGCTCCCGCGACGGAGGCATCGAGCGCCACGTGGTTCTGGTCCACTGCGGCGCGCAGCGTGCGGCGTTCTGCAAGCGCTGCGGCAACGGCTTCGTCGCGCGCGCTCAAATGATCGATGAGATCAGCCACCGTGGCGATGGAGGCAGGAACATCCACCTCCTCCGAGCTCTTGCCGGCGATCTGCCGGATGCGGGCGAAATACAGGATCTTCATCAGTCGACGACGTGCCGGATGCCGGCGCGGAAATAATCATAGCCGGTATAGAGCGTAAGCGCTGCGGCAACCCACAGCATGGCGATGCCCACGATGGTGGTGTGCGGGATCACCGTGTCGCCCGCAGGACCCGCGATGAGGAATCCGATGGCGATCATCTGCACGGCGGTCTTCCACTTGGCGATCTTGGTAACCGGCACCGAGACTTGAAGCTCGCCCAGATATTCGCGAAGGCCGGAGACCAGAACTTCGCGCGACAGGATGATGATGGCGGCCCAGATGTGGCCACCGCGCAGGATGTCGTCCGCGCAGAGCACGAGCAGCACGACGGCGACCAGCACCTTGTCGGCGATCGGGTCCAGCATGCGGCCGAGCGAGGACTGCTGCTGCCAGCGCCGCGCAAGATAGCCATCGAAGAAGTCGCTGATGGCGGCCAGCACATAGACGATGAGAGCCGCCCAGCGCGCCTCGTTGCCACCCCACAGCAGCAGCGCGGCCACCACAGGCACCGCCACGATGCGGCCATAGGTGAGCATGTTCGGAAGGTTCCACACCTTCGAATACTTCGCCGCCTTGCCTGCATCCGTCTGATTCATCATGCCGCTCATTCTGCACTGTCGTGGAAGTGGTCGTAAATAGCCTGTGCCAACGCATGGCTGACACCTTCCACCGCGGCAAGGTCGGTGACGCTTGCACGTGACACTGCTTTGGCCGAACCGAAGGCCTGCAGCAAGGCTTTCTTGCGCAAGGGCCCTATGCCCGCCACCTCGTCCAGCGGGTTGACCCCGATGGCCCTGGAGCGCCGGGCCCGGTGAGAACCGATTGCAAAGCGGTGCGCCTCGTCGCGCAATCGCTGGATGTAATAGAGCACGGGATCCCTTGCCTCGAGCATGAAGGACGCCCGTCCCGTCACGTAGAAGTGTTCGCGGCCCGCGTCGCGATCCGGCCCCTTGGCCACGCCCGCCACGGGCAGGTCAGACAGGCCGAGCTCATCCAGCACCGCCTTGGCAGCCGACAGCTGGCCCTGGCCGCCGTCGATCAACACGAGGTCCGGCCAGGCCTGCACGTCCTTGGCCTGTTCCTCGCCGCGCGCCCCGCCCTGTTCCTTCAGCAGGCGGCTGAAGCGGCGTGTGAGCACTTCGCGCATCATGGCGAAGTCGTCAGACCCGATCTCTTCCGATTGGATGTTGAACTTGCGGTACTGCGACTTGATGAAGCCATCGGGCCCCGCCACGATCATGCCGCCCACCGGGTTGGTGCCCTGGATATGCGAGTTGTCATAGACCTCGATGCGGCGCGGCACCTCGGGCAGGTCGAACGCCTTCTGCACGCCTTCGAGCAGCTTCGCCTGCGACGAAGTCTCGGCCATGCGGCGGCCAAGCGCCTCACGCGCGTTGGTGACGGCATGCTCGACGAGGCCCTTCTTCTCGCCGCGCTGCGGCACCGCCACTTCGATCTTGCGGCCGGCATGGGTGGAGAGGGCTTCCTCCAGCAATTCGCGCTCCTCCACGTCATGCGACAGCAGCACGAGATCGGGGATGGGCTTGTCGTCATAGAACTGGGCAAGGAAGGAGGCCATGATCTCAGGCGACTCGTGGCTCCTGTCGGCCTTCGGGTAATAGGCGCGGTTGCCCCAGTTCTGGAAGGAGCGGAAGAAGAACACCTGGATGCAGGTCTGCCCGCCTTCCTGGAACAGCCCGAAGACATCCGCCTCCTCAAACCCTTGCGGGTTGATGCCCTGCGTCTGGGTGACGAAGCTCATGGCCTGGATGCGGTCGCGATAGGAAGCGGCGCGCTCGAAATCGAGGTTCTCGGCGGCGTCGTCCATCTGCTTCGCGAGCTCGGCCTTCACCACCTGACTCTTGCCGTTGAGGAAAGCTTCGGCTTCCTTGGCGAGCTCGCCATAGGCATCCGCCGCGATGTAGTTCACGCAAGGGGCCGCGCAGCGCTTGATCTGGTAGAGCAGGCATGGACGCGTGCGGTTGGCATAGGTGCTGTCGGTGCAGGTGCGCAGCAGGAAGGCCTTCTGCAGCGTGTTGATGGCGCGGTTCACCGCACCGGCAGACGCGAAGGGGCCAAAATAGCTGCCCTTCCTGTTGCGGGCACCCCGGTGCTTCACCAGCTGCGCCACGTCATGATCCCTCGCGATGAGGATATAGGGGAAGGACTTGTCGTCACGCAGGATGACGTTGAAACGCGGCTTCAGCTTCTTGATGAGGTTGGCTTCGAGCAGCAGCGCCTCGGCCTCGGTGGAGGTCGTCACGAACTCCATGTTGGCGGTGAGCGAGATCATGGTGGCGATGCGCGCCGTGTGGCCCCAGACGCGGGTGTAGTTCGACACGCGGCTCTTGAGGTTGCGCGCCTTGCCGACGTATATGACGTCGCCCTTGGCATCATACATGCGGTAGACGCCGGGCTTGGCCGGAAGCCTGGACACGAAATCGCGGATGAGGTCGGCTCCCCGCCCGTCAGGGACGGGCGACTCATCGGGGGCCTGGGAAGGTTCGGACGTCATCTGGCTCTCTTACATGCGTGCCCCTCAGGTGGGGAAGGCGTAACCCTGCCGCAACAAAAAACCGGCGTCCCTGGGGACGCCGGCGTCGAGGTCATGTCTTTGCCAGACCCTCAATCATAGGGGCTATTGCACTGCTTCAGCTTGCCGTTGCTCGAGACATAGGTGTTCGTCTTGGCATTGTAGGACTTGTACCGACCCGCGCACCAGGCCTTGTGGCGGTTGCCACTGCCATTGCCATTGGTGAGCGCCACCACGCCGGCACCGATCACGGGAACCGTCCACCACGGGCTGTTGTAGTACCAGCCATTGTAATAGAAGCGGCAGGAGTTGCTCCACGTCCGGCAGTGCGGCCCGCGATAGCCGTTGTAGTAGCCCGGACGGAAATTGGGGTGGTAGCCGTGACGGTAGACGGGCCGATTGTAGTTGCGGCCGCCGTGATAGCCGCCACGGCCGCCCGAGGCCCTCACGTTGATGATCGGCTGCGCGGTGGCCGCGGTCTCAAGAGCCACGTTGATCTGGCCCGGGAAGGCTGATGCCTCCGACGCCGAATATCCGATGATCCCCGAGACAAGCGCCAGAAGCATGACGAAACTTGCTCTCAACATATGCAGTGCCCTCCCTGAATGTCTGCTCTTCCGATGAAAAAGCACGTTGTGACGGTCCGTTCAACAGGGAGCGGTACCAATCGCGATCCATGACGCCAGATCACAACCATTGCGCGTGTTGTGGCACTTTCTGTTAGGCGGCCAGAAAATGGCCTACCTCTGGCGTTCGATCTCGACGCCAACGCTGCGGGCGTTCTTGATGATGTCGGGTTTTTCGACGCGCACGCGCGCCGCCATCACGCGCTTGTCCTTGAGGCAGGAGGCGGCGATCTTTTCGCACAGAGTCTCGACCAGGTTGATGTGGCCATCGGCGATGATCTGCTCGACCTTCTTCACCACGATCTCGTAGGACACCACATGGCCGATGTCATCGGCCTGCGGGCCATCGCCTTCGCTGACCGAAAGATCGATGTTCACGATGATGCGTTGCGGGTCAGTCTTCTCGTGGTCATAGATGCCGATCAGCGCCATCAGGTCTAGGTCGCGCACGAAAACATGGCGCAAGCCCGAGGCGGCGCTCGCCACGTGGTGGCTGATCATCGGCTTCTTCATTATTCATTCACCTCGACGACGTCCGGCGTTTGCCAGACCAGATGCTGACCGCCGTCCAGCGCGATCATCTGCCCAGTCAGCGACGGTTGTGACAATATGAATTTGATGGCGCCGGAAATCTCCGCCGGCGACGTGCCCCGGCCCAGAAGCGTCAGCTTGGCCTGTTTGTCGAACTCCGCCTGGTCCATGCGGGCAGAGGGAAGTGCGGGGCCGGGCCCGATGGCATTGACGCGGATATTGGGCGCCAACGCCTGGGCCAGCGTGCGGGTGGCGGTCCACAACCCCGACTTCGACGTGGTGTAGGAGAAGAACCTGGGGTTCAGCTTCCACACGCGCTGGTCGATGATCGAGATGATGTTGCCTTCCTCGCCCTCCGGCAATTGCTTCGCGAAGGCCTGGGAGAGAAACACCGGAGCGCGCAGGTTCGTATCGAGGTGTGCGGCCCAGCTTTCCTTGGTGATGGAGCCCACCTCGTCCGGCTCGAACAGCGAGGCATTGTTGATGAGGCAGGTGAGGCCGCCCAGGCCTGCGGAGGCTTCCGCCACCAGCCGGTCTGGCACGTCGATCTCGGAAAGGTCACCGCGCACAATGACGGCGCGCTGGCCGATATTGCGGATGAAGGTGGCCACCTCCTCCGCCTCGGCAAGCGAGGCATTGCAGTGGACGGCCACGTCCCAGCCATCCTTGGCGAGGTCGAGCGCCAGCCTTCGGCCAATGCGCTTGGCCGAGCCCGTGACGAGAACCGATTTCTTCATGCGGCGGGCTTCGGCATCAGGATGACGTAGTGCTTCTTCACCTTCTTCACCGTTTCCCATGTGCCCTTGAAGCCTGCAGGGATGATGAAGGCATCGCCCTTCTTCAGCGTCCAGGACTTGCCCTCGTCATTGGTCAGAATGGCCTTGCCCTCGATGAAGTGGCAGAACTCCCACTCTGAATAGTCGACCTTCACCTTGCCGGGTGTCGATTCCCAGATGCCGCAATAGAGGCGGTCATCCTCGCCGGTGAAGTGGTTCCAGGTCGTGGTGCGGTACTTGCCCTTGATGAGCTTTTCCGCGTCGGGCTTGCCCTTCTCGGGCTTCGGAGAATGCTTGCCCTTGCTCTTCATCACCAGAATGTCGGCCATGGGTGTCCCTCTATGTCAGTCGTTTCAGCAATTCGTCGCGGGTGGGCTGGAAGTCGGACGCCAACCACCAGTCCTCGAGCTTCTTTAACACTACGCCGATTTCCGGTCCGGGGCTCATGCCCGTTGAAAGAAGATCGCGCCCCGAGACCGGAAGCGCCGGTATGGGCCAACGGTCCGGCAGCTCAAGAAGATCCCTCCACCCAGCGTCGTCGAGCGGTGCTTCCGAGCGGGCCCAGGCAACGCGCACGAGATCGCGCCAGGCTTCCGCCCCGTGCTGGTAGAGCATGATGCGCTGCTCCTGCGGCCGAAGCGCCGGCGACGGCGGCATGAGCGACACGATGGCGGCGAGGCGCCTTGCCTCATGGTTCGACAGGCGCCAGCGCTCCGGCATCGACAGCGGGTCCTGCGCCAGCACGGCGAGCCGCAGCAACGGGTCCGGCGGCAAGCGTTCCAGCACGCGCAAGTCATCCGTATACGGAAGAAGCTTCGACAGGATGCCGTGTCCCGCCATCAGCTTCAGCGTCTCGACGGCGCCCGGTGCCGCCATCAGCTTGAACATCTCCTGCCGGATGCGCTCCGCCGAGAGGCCGTCGAGGCCTGCCTTCATGCGGGTACAGGCGGCAAGCCCCGCTGCATCGGGCGCGCCATGGCCATAGCGCGCATGGAAGCGGAAGAAGCGCAGGATGCGCAGGTAGTCCTCGGTGATGCGGCTTTCCGGATCGCCGACGAAGACCACGCGGCGGCGCTGCACGTCGGGCCAGCCATTGACGAAATCATAGATCGTGCCACGCGCATCGCAGTAGATCGCGTTCATGGTGAAGTCGCGCCGCTGCGCATCGGCTTCCCAGTCGTCGGTGAACTTCACCTTGGCGCGGCGGCCGTCGGTCTCGACGTCATGGCGCAGCGTGGTGACTTCGAAGGGATGATGATCGACGACGACCGTCACCGTGCCATGCTCGATGCCGGTGGGATGAACCTTCATGCCAACGGCAGCGCAGGCTGCCGTCACCAGCTCGGGCGACAGCGTGGTGGCAACGTCGACTTCCGTCACCTTCTCGCCCAGCAGCGCATTGCGCACCGCACCACCCGCCGCGCGACCCTCGCCGCCTGCGGCCGCCAGCGTGGCGAACAGGCGCTGCAGCGCGGGCGCGGTGAGCCACGCCTCAGTGGCGAGGGTAGGAAGCTTGGTCATGTCGGTTCGTACATCAGGCGATAGAGGTTGCGGATCATGCCAGCGGTGGCGCCCCAGATATAACGCTCCTTCCACGGCATCGCATAATAATAGCGGGTGTGGCCCTGCCAGTCCCGCGTATGGCGTTCATGATGCGCGGGGTCCATCAGGAAGGCCAGCGGCACCTCGAAGACGTCCTTCACCTCGGCCACCTCCGGCACCACGGTGAAACCCGGGCGAACCAGCGCCACCACCGGCACCACGCGATAGTTGGTGGAGGTGAGGTAGGTGTCGAGGTAGCCCAGGGGCTCCACGAAGGACGGCGCGATGCCCGTCTCTTCCTGCGTCTCGCGCAGGGCAGCGGCCACGGCATCGCTGTCCGTGTCGTCGATCCGCCCGCCGGGGAATGCGATCTGCCCGGCATGGCGGCGCAAATGCGGCTGGCGCTCGGTGAGCAGCAGGCTCAGCCCATGTTCGCGCGGCACCAGCGGCACCAGCACGGCGGCGGGCTTGGGCGCCTCGTTCTCGGGGATCATCCGCGCCATGGGGTTGAGGTCATCGTCGCTGAAACTGTGGACAAGCGGTGGCGCGGCATGAAGCCGGCTGGCAGCCCGCGTCCGGAAATCCGCCTCGTCGATGCGGCTCAGGAGGCGATCCCTATCTCGGTGGCCTTCTGCATGGGGTAGAAGCGGCCCGACGACCAGACGCCGAACCAGCCGTCCTCCACCTTGCCCGCGGCGGCGAGGTCATAGAACAGGGCGCGGCTGACCAGCGCCTCGAGCCCGGCGCGCACCATGAGATAGGGCTTGAGCCCGCCAGTGCCCTCTTCCTCGGCAAAGCGCAGCGGATGGGCCTCGTCGACCGTCACCTCGTCGTCGACATTGGTTTCGAAATGCAGGACCTGCGCCTTCCCCTCGCCCTCGACCCGCATGCGGATCGCAGTGAAGGGCGCGTCATCGACCCGGATGCCGACCTTTTCCACTGGCGTGACGAGGTAGTATTTCCCGTCCGCATCAAGCCGCAGCACCGAGGCGAAGAGCTGGACCAGCGGTTTTCGCCCGATCGGCGAGTTCATGTAGAACCAGGTGCCGTCCTGGGCGATGCGCATGTCGATGTCGCCGCAGAATGGCGGATTCCACAAATGCACCGGCGGCGGTCCCTTGGCCTTCCGGGCCTCTCCCAGCCCTTTCAGGGGGTTGCTCGCATCTCGCTGATCCGTGTTCATTTTCCCGTCATTACAGTTGAGTCGGACTGTCCTTCCCGCCTCTTTTAGGCCATTCTCGGTCTGCAAGGATGAAATCAATTGAGCGGATTCCCGGCAGGGTGTCCTCCATACGATAGTGAGTGCAATGGCCAGCATCAACGAAGCAGACCACCAGATCATCTCGGACCTCGAGGCCTCGGCCGAACGGCTGGGCAAGGCCCGGGCCGCCATCGGCCGGGTGATCTTCGGGCAGGACGAGGTGGTGGAACAGGTGCTGATCGCCATCCTCGGCGGCGGCCATGCCCTGCTGGTGGGCGCCCCCGGCCTTGCCAAGACCAAGCTCGCCACCACGCTGGGCCGCGTGCTCGGCCTCAATGAAAAGCGCGTGCAGTTCACCCCCGACCTGATGCCGGCCGACATCATCGGCTCCGAGGTGCTGGACGAGGTGGAAGGCGGCAGGCGGCAGTTCCGCTTCCTGCAGGGCCCCGTGTTCTGCCAGCTGATGATGGCGGATGAAATCAACCGCGCCTCGCCGCGGACCCAGTCAGCGCTTCTTCAGGCCATGCAGGAGCATCACGTGACGGTGGCCGGCCAGCGCCATGACCTGCCGCGCCCCTTCCACGTGCTGGCCACGCAGAACCCGATCGAGCAGGAGGGCACCTACCCGCTGCCCGAGGCCCAGCTCGACCGCTTCCTCGTGCAGATCGACGTGCCCTACCCCTCGCTCGATGCCGAGCGGCGCATGCTGTTCGCCACCACCGGTGCCGCGGAAGCGGACGCCGAGACGGTGCTGTCGACAACCGAGCTGATGAACGCCCAGCGCCTCACCCGCATGATCCCGGTGGGCGAGCAGGTGGCGGAAGCCATCCTGCGCGTTGTCCGCGCCGCGCGCCCCGGTCCCGACGCCGATGATTTCGTCAACCGCAACGTTGCCTGGGGCCCCTCGCCGCGCGCTTCGCAGGCGCTGATGCTGGGCGCCCGCGCCCGCGCGATGCTGCAGGGCCGCCTGTCGCCGTCGCTCGACGACGTGCAGGCGCTGATGGGCCCGGTGTTCCGCCACCGCATGGCGCTGAATTTCACGGCGCGCGCCGATGGCCACACGATCGACGGCACCATCGAGCGGCTCTCCGGCCTCATCGCCTGAGCTGATGTCCACCGCCAACGCCCTCACCCTTGCCGACCGCGCCGCGGCACAGTCCCGCGCGCTGCCACCGCTTCTGGTGGAGGCGGAGCGCATCGCCGCGACGTTGATCTTGGGCGAGCACGGCCGAAAGCGCGCCGGCCCCGGAGAATCCTTCTGGCAGTACCGGCCCTACAGCTTCGGCGATTCCACGCAGCGCATCGACTGGCACAAGTCCGCCCGCTCCGACCGCGTCTACATCCGCGAGAACGAGTGGGAGGCGGCCAACACGCTGTGGGTCTGGTCATCACCCGCGATCTCCATGACCTTCAAGTCGCATCTGGCGCAGGTGACCAAGCGCGACCGCGCGCAACTGCTGATGCTGGCCATCGCCTCGCTCGCGGTGCGCGCCAATGAGCGCGTAAGTGCGCTGGGCTCGCCCTACGCGCCTGACCACACGCGGGCGCAGCTGGTGAAGTTAGCCTCGTGGTTCATGAAGGCCGAAGGTTCCGCCCTTCCGAGCTTCACCCGCATGCCGCGCTTCTCGGGCGCCGTGCTGGCGAGTGACTTTTTCGAAGCGCCGGAGGACATCGCGCGCGCCATCACCCCGCTCGCCGAAGCGGGCGTGAAGGGTCACCTCATACAGGTGGTCGACCCGGCAGAGGAAACCCTGCCCTATGCTGGCCGCGTTGAATTCCACGAGATGGCAGGGCCGCTCAAGTTCCTCTCTTCCAAGGCGGAGACCCTGCGCGGGGCCTATGCGGAGAAGCTTGCCGAGCACCGCGTCGCGCTGAAGGACCTGTGCCGCCGCATCGGCTGGAGCTTCGTGATCCACCGCACAGATGAATCGCCAACAGGCGCGCTGCTTTCACTGCATGCGCTGATCTCCGGCGAGGCGGCGCGATGAACTTTCTGAGCGCCCTCACCTTCACGACACCACTGGCGCTTGCCGCGCTGCTGCTGCTGCCGGTGATCTGGTGGCTGCTGCGCTTCACGCCACCACGCCCCGAAACGGTGCGCTTCCCCGCAATCCGCCTGCTGCTGGGATTGAGGAACCGTGAGGAACAGCCGGACAAGACGCCGTGGTGGCTGCTGCTGCTGCGTCTTGCACTTACCGCGCTCGTCATCATCGGCGTGTCGCAGCCGCTCTATGCACCCGGTCGCATTGGTGCACTGACGAAGACGCCGGTGCTGCTCGTCGTCGATGACAGCTGGGCTGCCGCGAAGGACTGGAACCAGCGCCTCGACGTCATCTCTGAAATCCTCGACAATGCAGCGGCTGGTGGCGCGCCGGTGACACTGGCCACGTCGACACCGGAACTCCGCCCGCAGGCGCTGGAACCCAGGGCCGCCGCCGACATCAAGCCGCGCGCCGCCGCGCTGATGCCGCGCGCCTTCGACCCGGATCGCCCCGGCTTGCTCACGCGCCTCGACACCGCCTTCGGCCAGCAGGACGCGCTGCGGGTGATCTGGCTCGCCGACGGCATTGACGATGGCAAGGCGAAGGACTTCGCAGCCGGATTGCAGAAGCTGGCCAAGGGATCTGCGTCTGTCGAGGCGATCGTTCCCAACAGCGCACAGCTTCCCCTCGCACTCGCCACGCCGCGCTTCGAGGGCGGCAACATCAATGTCACCGTGCTGCGCACAGCCGGTGGCGCGGCACAGTCGGTGCCAGTCGCCGCCACGGCCGGCAATGGCCGCAGCTTCGGCGACGTGAAGCTCAACTTCGCGGCCGGCGCCACATCCGCCACAGGCACGATCGAACTTCCCGTCGAGCTGCGCAACGAAGTGGGCCGCATTGCAGTGAAGGACGAGCGCAATGCAGCGGCCGTCTTCCTGATGGATGACCGCTGGCGGCGCAAGACCGTGGGCCTGATGTCCGGCACGACTTCCGAAATGGCGGAACCGCTGCTGGCCCCGCTCTATTATGTCTCCCGCGCCATCGATCCTTATGCCGAGGTGAGCCAGCCCGAGGACACCGCGGCTCTCAAGAACCTGCTCGACCAGGGTCTGTCCATGCTGGTGCTGGCCGACATCGGCGTGCTGCCGGGTGAGCAGCAGGAGATGATCGCGCGCTGGGTTGCCAATGGCGGCGTATTGTTGCGCTTCGCCGGCCCACGCTTTGCCGGCGCGCAAGATGGCCTCGTGCCGGTGACGCTGCGCGAAGGCGACCGTTCGCTCGGCAGCGCGCTGAGCTGGGAAACTCCACAGCCGATGCAGCCCTTTCCCGAGACGAGCCCTTTCGCAGGCCTTGCACCCGACCCCTCCGTGACAGTGACCCGTCAGGTGCTGGCCGAGCCCGATTCCGATCTTCCCGGCAAGGTGTGGGCGAGCCTCGGTGACGGCACGCCGCTGGTCACCGCCAAGAAGGATGGCAAGGGCCTGATCGTGCTGTTCCACGTCACTGCCAATGCCGACTGGTCGAACCTTCCGGTCTCCGGCCTGTTCGTCGAAATGCTACGCCGCGTGCTCGACCTTGCTCCGGCCGCAGGCAGCGGCGTGAAGGTCAGCGCTTCGGCAACCGATGCACAGGCCTATGCCCCGTTCATGGCGCTCGACGGCTTCGGCGAACTCACCAGCCCCTCGCCTGACATTCAGCCCATTCCGGCATCCCAGATCGACAAGGTTCGCGTCACACCCGCAACACCACCCGGCCTTTACCGCCGCGGCGAACAGGAACGCTCGATCAACATCACCCATGACGGTATGTCGCTTACCACCATCACCGCCCTTCCCGCCGGCATCGCCCAGCGCGACCTGGCACCGATGCCGGCGTTGCCGCTCGCACCTTATGCCTTTGCGCTCGCTATGCTGGCCTTCCTTGCCGACTGCTGTGCAGCCCTGTTCCTCGGCGGCGGCATGATGCGCATGCGTCAGCGCCGCGCTGTGGCGGCGGGCCTGATGGCAATCGCCCTCATGGCCACGTGGCAGCCACTTCCGGTGCACGCCCAAGCCACCGATGACTTCGCCATGCAGAATGCGCTGGAGACGCGGCTGGCCTTCGTGAAGACGGGCGATGCAGAGATCGACGGGATCAGCGAGGAAGGGCTCAAGGGCCTCGGCGAAATGCTGCGCGAGCGAACCTCCGTCAATGTCGGCGATCCGACAGGCATCAACATCGAGAAGGACGAACTCGTCTTCTTCCCGCTGCTCTATTGGCCCGTACGGCCGGAGGCCACCGTGCCCTCCGACACGGCGCTCGCCAAGATGGATGCCTACATGAAGGGTGGCGGCACCATCTTCTTCGACCTGCGCGAGGACGGCGCCACCACTGACGCGCTGGCTGGCGGCGCTACGGCATCGTCAGAAGCGCTGCGCCGCATTCTGGAAAAACTCGACATTCCGCCGCTCGAAGCCGTGCCGCCATCGCATGTGCTGACCAAGAGCTTCTACCTGCTCGACCGCTTCCCCGGCCGCTACGACGGCGGCAAGCTCTGGGTCGAACGCTCCGACAGCGAGGGCGCCACCACCGGCAATACCGACGGCGTGAGCGGCATCATCATCGGCTCCAATGACTATGCCGCGGCCTGGGCCATGGATCTGAACGGCGACCCGGTCTATGCCTCGGTGCCGGGCACCGACCGCCAGCGTGAATTCGCCTTCCGCACCGGCATCAACATCGTCATGTATGCGCTGACCGGCAACTACAAGGCCGACCAGGTGCATGTGCCCGACCTTCTCGACAGGCTGGGCCAATGATGGACTGGAGCGTCTCGTTCGAGCCTGTGCTGCCATGGGCCGCCATCGCCCTTGCTGCCGCTGTGGGCCTGGCACTGCTCGCGGGCCTCGCCATCGGCCGTTCGCGCGGTACGCTGCTGCGTGCGTTGTCCTTCGCGCTGCTTCTCGCGGCCCTTGCCAATCCGGTGATCCGTGATGAGGACCGCCAGCCGCTGGCTGACATCGCGGTCGCCGTCGTCGACCAATCCCTGAGCCAGCAGAGCGGCGACCGCACCAAGCGCACCGAAGCCGCTCTCGAAGCGCTGAAGCAGGCCGTAGCGCGACTTCCCAACACCGAGCTTCGCACAGTCGACGTCAAGTCGAATGCCAGCAACGAGGACGAGGGCACGCGCGCCTTCGAGGTGCTGAACCGCGCACTTGCCGACATTCCGCCGGAGCGCTTCGCAGGTGCCGTGATGATCACCGACGGCCAGGTGCACGACGCGCCGCAGGACCCGGCGAAGAGCGGCATTGGCGGCCCACTGCACGCACTTATCAGCGGTACGAAATCGCAGAAGGACCGCCAGATCGTCATCGACAAGGCGCCGCGCTTCGGCATGGTAGGCCAGGAGCAGACCATTTCCTTCCACCTCGACGAAACCAACGGCCCCGGCCGGCCCGTGCCGGTGAGCGTGGCCGTGGGTGGGGCTGCGCCCGTCACCATCGACGTCTCGCCCGGACAGACGGTCGAGGTGCCGGTCAATGTCGATCATGCCGGGCAGAACATCGTTGAGATCACCGCGCCGCCGCTCGACGGCGAGATCTCGTTGCAGAACAACCGCGCGGTTGCCGTCATCGAGGGCGTGCGCGACCGGTTGCGCGTGTTGCTGGTCTCAGGCGAGCCACACCCTGGCGAGCGCACCTGGCGCAACCTGCTGAAGGCCGATGCCTCGGTTGATCTCGTGCACTTCACCATTCTCAGGCCCCCGGAGAAGCAGGACGGAACACCGACCAAGGAACTGGCCCTCATCGCCTTCCCGACGCGCGAACTTTTCGTCGAGAAACTTGACCAGTTCGACCTCGTGATTTTCGACCGCTACCGCCGCCAGTCGGTGCTGCCCGAAGCCTATATGTTCAACATCGCGCAATATGTGCGCAATGGCGGCGCGGTGCTGATCGCATCCGGACCTGATCTCGCGGCGGAGGATGGCCTCTATTCCACACCGCTCTCCGACATCATGGCCGCGATCCCGACGGGCGAGGTGGTCGAGAAGCCGTTCAAGCCGGAGCTCACCGGCCAGGGCAAGAAGCACCCCGTCACCAAGGACCTGCCCGACTCGAGCGGTGCCACGCCCAGCTGGGGCCGCTGGTTCCGCCTGGTCGATACCACCACGACGTCAGGCGGCGAAACCGTCATGTCGGGTCCGGACGGCAAGCCACTGTTGGTTCTCTCGCGCCAGGATCAGGGCCGTGTGGCACAGCTGCTCTCGGACCAGGGCTGGCTGTGGGCCCGGGGCTTCGAGGGCGGCGGCCCGCAGACCGAACTGCTGCGCCGCCTGGCCCATTGGCTGATGAAGGAGCCGGACCTCGAGGAAGAAGCACTCAACGGCAAGCAGCAGGGCAATGACCTGGTGATCGAGCGCCGTACCATGGCCGATAGCGCAGCACCCGTCGAAGTCACGCTGCCGTCCGGCAAGACAGAGACCATTACGCTGCGCGAAGTGTCGCCAGGCCGCTTCCAGGGCGCGCTGCCGGTGACCGAGGCCGGCCTCCACCGGCTGGCCGACGGCAAGCTCGTGTCGGTTGCCGCCACCGGCAATGGCGATGCACGCGAAATGGCGAACCTGCTGGCCACGACGGCGATCCTCTCGCCCGTTGCCAAGGCCACGGGCGGCAGCACCAGCTGGCTTGAGGACGGCATGCCGCAGGTTGTAAAGGTCGCGGCCGGACGCCAGATGGCAGGCTCGGGCTGGATCGGCTTGCGTGCCAATGACAGCTACCGGGTGCAGGCCGTGTCCGACACGCCGCTGTTCGCGACGCTGCTAAGCCTCGCAGTGCTGCTGCTGGCTCTGGGCGGCATGTGGTACCGCGAGGGCCGCTGAGCCCGGCACCTGTGCAAGGCCTTCGACGCCCTGAAGGGCGCCGGGCTCAAGCTCCAGATAGAGGAAGCGTGCGGGGTCGACTGGTCCCGGCAGGCTGATCAGCCCTGCCGGCAGCCTGGCGAAGCCGACCTTGGCGTAATATGGTTCATCACCGACCAGCAGCACCAGCGCATGGCCCTGCGCCTTTGCCCGGGTAAGGCCTTCCTGCATCAGGGTGAGGCCGATCCCCAGCCCCTGGCGGTCCGGATGGACGGCGAGCGGGCCGAGCAACAGTGCGGGAGATGATTTCGCGCCGATGGCGAGGGGCCAGAAGCTGATGGTTCCGGAGAGGCCCACGCCCTTGTCGCGCGTCACCAGCGACAGGCCAGAAACAGCCTGGTTGCCCGCGCGCAGGCGGTAGGACGTCTTGCTGTGGCGGCCGGAGCCGAAGGCGAGGTCGAGCAGGTGCTCGATCGGATCGTGGTCGCTGGAGGTGGTGTCTTCGCAGAGGATGGGGCCGCACATTGGCAGGATCTCGGGAGTCAGAGCTTCGGGACGGGCGTCCGGAGGCCCCGGGCACACGACAGAAACGGCGTTGTGCGAAGGGGTGACCGGAACGCGTTCAGGCGCGCGCGCTGCCGCGCAGGGCGCGGGCTCGTCGTCGCAGGCTGATCGGGTCCATGGCGGTCATGTTTCGCGCATAGCTTCTAGGCGACTGAACGTCAAGGTTAAGTAAAGAATTACCAAACGGCAGGTGGTGAATTGCCGCCAATAACCTCGGCGATGCGCCGCCTGGTGCCCGCAGTTGTTCCCTCCGGCAGGTCTGCTACCGCAAAGAATCGGGCCTCGGCGATCTCGGCATTGGGTGTGAAGCCCTCCTCGCGGAAGCGGCGCACCACGAAGCAGGCCACATGGTCGCCCCTGAACTGCGCGTCATTGAGGAAAATCGCGTGAAGCTGCGGTGCTTCCTCGGCCACGATCCCGGCCTCCTCGCGCAATTCGCGCCGGGCGGCGTCAACCAGTGTCTCGCCACGCTCCACGCCACCGCCCGGCAGCAGCCACCCCGGTGCGTAAGCATGCCGCACCAGGAGGACCTCGGTGCCGTCATGCCTCAGCACGATTGAGCGCGTTCCCAGCGTCATGCCGCGGGTCTGCCGGTAAACCGCACGCAGAAATGGCTTGGCGGCGCTGAACAGCATCGTTTTAAGGCTGTATGACATGCGTGATGGTTAGCCCTTGGCCACTCTCTCGCCAAGCTTGAGTTCTCCGGGCGCGCTTGTTAAGCCGTAAGCATGACCCAGACCGTCAGCGTTCGCCCGGTACGCGGCAAGGAAGACCTCAGGGCTTTCCTCGATGTTCCGTTTGCGATTTATGCCGACGATCCCAACTGGGTGGCGCCACTCTATTTCGAGCGCCTCGAACATCTCGATCCCAAGCGCAATCCCTATTTCAAGCATGCCGAGGTCGAACTCTTCCTCGCCTTCCGTGGTGACAAGCCGGTCGGGCGCATCTCGGCGCAGCTCTGCCGCCTGCGCACCGAGCGCTACCAGGATGGCGTCGGCCAGTTTGGATTTCTCGAAGCCGAAAACGATCTTGAGGTTTTTGCAGCGCTTCTGGATACAGCGGCAGACTGGCTGAAACAGCGCGGCGCCACGGCAATCCAGGGTCCCTTCAGCTTCTCGATCAATGACGAGACGGGGCTTCTCATCGATGGCTTTGATACGCCGCCGACGCTGATGATGGGCCACGCCCGCCCCTATTATGCCCAGCGCATGGAAGAGGCCGGCTTCGCCAAGGCGAAGGACGTGATCGCCTACGATCTGTTCTCTGTGGGTGATACGCCGCGCCCCCTGCAAATTGCTTATGAAAAGGCCATGTCCGACAAGAACGTCGTCCTGCGCCCCCTCAACAAGCGGAAGCTCGTCAAGGAAGTCGAAGTCGTCGTCTCCATCGCAAACGACGCATGGTCGGACAACTGGGGCTTCGTGCCCTGGACCAAGGATGAGATGGCAGCCCTCGCCGACAATCTGAAGCTGCTGGTCAATGGCGATTACATCGCCATCGCCGAATACAAGGGCGAGCCAGCGGCAATGGCCATCACGCTCCCCAACATCAATGACTGGATTGCCGGGCTCGATGGCAAGCTGTTGCCCGTCGGCTGGGCGAAGCTCGCCTGGAGTCTTTTCGCCAAGCCGCCAAAATCGGTCCGCATGCCGCTGATGGGCTTGCGCAGGAAATATCACGGAACCGCCGCGGGCGCAGTGCTCGGCATGGCGGTGATTGCCCGCGTGCGCAACTATCACGTGGGCCGTGGCACCACCAAGGGCGAGGCCTCGTGGATCCTCGAAGACAACATGCCGATGCGCCGCATGATCGAGACCTTCGGCGGAAAGCCTTACAAGACCTATCGCATTTATGAGAAGTTAATCGGTTAGGCGCTACGCGCGTCAGGCAGCGAAGCTCTGCCACGCCCGCTTGTTGTCATTCAAGAGTCCGCACAGCCTCGTGTTCACGCTCGCCCATCTTTCAGATGTTCATCTCGGTCCCCTGCCTGCCGGTGCGGCAAGCAGGCACTTCGCCCTGAAGCGGGCACTGGGCGTGATGAACTGGCGGCTCAGCCGCCATCGCCAGCACAGCCCGGCCGTGGCGCAGGCCATCGCCGCCGACATCACGCGCGCTGCGCCGGACCACGTGGCGCTGACGGGCGACATCGTGAACGTTGCCGCGCGCGCGGAGTTCGTGGCCGCGGCGCGCTGGATGCAGGCCTTCGGTCCGCCGGACTGGATCAGCTTCGTGCCGGGAAACCATGACTGCTACGTACGCATGGCATGGCAACACGGGCTCATTCACCTCGAACCCTACATGCAGGGCGACATGCGGGTGCCGCTCACCCAGGAAACGCCGCAGATTGCCACCCCGTTCCCCTATGTCCGGCTGCGCCGCAATGTGGCGCTGATCGGGCTGGCCACCGGGGTGCCGCAACCGCTGCACAGGGCTTCCGGTCAGCTCGGCCGCACGCAGCTCACGTCTCTGGCCAGCCTGCTCTCGGACCTGCGCGAGCGCGGCTATGCCCGGGTGGTGATGATCCACCATCCCCCGCTTCCCGGCCTTGCCAGCCCGCGCAAGGCCCTGCTCGACGCGCCACAGCTGCGCGAGGTGCTGGAAGCCCACGGGGCCGAGCTGGTGCTGCATGGCCACAACCACGAACACATGCTGAATACGCTCAATTCCCGCTTCGGCACGGTGCATGTACTGGGGGTGCCCTCGGCGTCCGTTGCCGTGGGCGATCACCACCCGCTGGCCGCCTGGAATCTCTACCGTATCCAGCGCCAGTCCGGAAAATGGCTGATCGACGTGTCGATCCGCAGCTATGATCCCGCCAGCCACCAGGTGGCGCCCCTGACCGAATTCGCCCTTTCTTCCTGAGCGGGGGCTGGCTAGATTACGCCCTCAAAAGCGATCTCTCCTTTCCGGAAGCTGAAAACGACCTTGCTGCTCCCCATCGTCGACAGGCACGTCATGCGGCAGGTGTCGCTGCCCCTCGCGGGCGCGCTGGTCATCGGCCTGCTCATGCTGCTGGCCGACCGCATGGTGCGGCTGCTCGACACGACGCTGGGCAAGAAGAACTCCTTCTCCGTGGTCTTCGAGATGCTGGCCTATCTTGTACCGCATTACCTGGGCACGGCGCTCCCCGCCGCACTGTTCCTCGGGCTGCTGCTGGGCTTTGGCAAGATGTCCGCCAATTCCGAAACCGACGCGTTCATGGCATCGGGCATCGGCCTCAACCGGATGGCCCGCCCGGTGATCGTGATGGGCGCCCTCATCTCCATCACCTCCCTCCTCATCATGGGCTGGCTCCAACCCTATGCCCGCTATGCCTACCGCTCCGTCGTCTTCGATGTGCAGAACGTCGAAGTGTTCTATCTCGCCGAGGAAGGCGTGTTCATGCAGGCGGGCGACCGTACCTTCATCATCGACAAGCTGGATCGCGGTACCAATGCCTTCCAGAACGTCTTCATCTACGAGGACAAGAAGGACAAGGGCTCCGACTCGGTCACCGCCTCGCGCGGGCGTCTGGTGGAGAGCAAAGCAGGCCAGCGCCCGACCCTGCACCTCGAAGATGGCCACCGCCTGACGTTCAAGACCAGGCCCGATCTGATGTCGGACAATCCGTCGATTGGCGAAGCAACGCAGTTCGCATTGGCCGATACGCCGCTCGGCCGCATCTCCAAGGACATCTTCCGGCCGCGCGGCGAGGATGAGCGTGAATTGACGCTGCCAGAACTCTTCACCGCGCTCGACCACCCGCCCCCGAAGTCGAGCCCTGACAACGTCAGTTCGGAGCTCAGCGAACGCCTGGTGACGGCGGTGAGCATCCTCATCCTGCCGTTTCTTGCCATTCCCTTCGCAGTTGGCAACCGGCGCAGCGCACGTGGCTTCCGCACCGGCGTGGCGCTGGTGCTGATCGTGGTCTACAATGAGATCATCCACCAGGGCGCCTCGCTGGCGAACCACGGCGTCGCCTCGCCGCTTGTCACCATGTGGCTGCCCTGCCTGCTGCTTGCCCTGTTTGCGGCATGGCGCTACATCGGCACGTGTTTCACGCTGCGCAATGATCCAATCAGCATTGTCATCGATCGCGTTGGAGACTTCTTCGGCAACCTGCGCCACAGCTTGGTCCGTCGATTTGGATGGGGAACACCGACATGATGAAACTCATCGGCTGGATGTTGAACCGCATGGTTGCCATCCGTTTCTTTGGCATCCTGTTCGGCATTTCCTTTTTCGTCCTGTCACTGGACGTGCTCACCAATGCCAAGGAACTGCAGACGCTACATCCCAACGACATGCTGATCCTGCTGCAGTACATGCTGTACCGGGCGCCCTCGGTGATCGTGAACTACATGGGCATCAGCATGCTGCTCGCCATGCTCCTGAGCCTCACCGAGTTGAGCTACCGCAACGAGATGGCTGCCATGTGGTCTGCCGGCGTGTCGCCGGCGCGCCTCATCATCATGCTGCTGCCGCTGGCCTTCGTGGCCGGCGGGCTCAACTTCCTGCTCTCGGATTCCGCGATCCCCGCCACCACGCCGCAGCTTCGCGAGTGGGGCGTGGGTGACTATGGTGCTGAAAAGCTGAAGCTCGGCGAGAAGGATCCGATCTGGATGCGGGCCGGTTCCGACATCCTGCGGGCGGGAAGCGCCAACCCGGATTCGACCGAACTGAACAACGTCATCATCTTCCGGCGCGACGACAAGGGCCAACTGCGCGAGCAGATCTATGCGCAGTCGGCCAAGCTCGAGGGCGGCCGCTGGACCCTCTCCAAGGTGCTCGTCTACTACCGCGACAACCTGCAGCCTTCGCACCTCGACACCATGGTCTATTCCGGCACGCTGAAGCCAGCCCAGGCGGGCGCACGCTCCGGCGCGCCGGAGGACATGGCGCTGTCTGAGCTGTTCTACTTCATCGGCAACCAGGGCTTCGGCATCAGGCCGGTGTGGGTCTATGAAACCTGGGCCAACAAGCGCATCTCGCTGTTCTTCTCGGGGCTCCTCATGATGGGGCTGTGCATTCCGCTGGCCACCCGCTTCCGCCGCGGCGGCGGCCTCGGCGCGCTGTTTGCCGTGGGCGTGGGCATGGGCTTCGTCTACTTCATCATCGACGGCATCTCGCTCACCATGGGTGAGCTGGGCTTCGTCAGGCCGTGGCTTGCGGCATGGCTGCCGATCCTCGCCTTCGGCTCGCTCGCTGTGGTCATGACGCTCAGGTCGGAGACGGTGTGACGGGGCAACCGCGCCGCGCCGGGCTGATCGTCAACCCGCTGTCCGGCAAGGGCCGCGGCAAGGGACAGGCGCTGGCGGAGAAGCTGCAGGGAGACAGCAGCATCTCGCTGCATGTGCTCGAGAGCTTCGAACACCTTGACCACATCGTCGCCGGCATGGGGCGCGAGGGGGTGACGGACCTGTTCATCAGCTCCGGCGATGGCACCATCCAGGAAATTCTCACCCAGATTGCCGAGCGGGAGTGCTTCATTGCCTCGCCGCGCGTCTGCCTGTTACCGCACGGCACCACCAACCTGAGCGCCAACGACCTCGGCTTCACCGACCACTCCATCGATGCGCAGGCTGCCTTCCTGAGAAGGCTCGACCCCCGCAAGCTTGTCACGCGCAACACCATCCGCTGCGCCAACCCGGGCGACGGCAAGGTGCGGCACGGCATGTTCGTGGGCACTGGTGCAATTGCAGTTGCCACACAGTACTGCCAGCGTGCATTCAACGCACAGGGCGTCAGGGGCCAGTGGGCAGTGGCCAAGACGCTGTTGACTGCGGTGCGCAAATACATGTTCTCGCCACCCGATGCGCAGGACGAGTCGCGCTTCGACCGGCCCTATGCCATTTTGGTTGAAGCCAATGGCCGCCGCATGTCGCATGGCACGCAGCTGCTGCAGATGTCGACGACGCTCGATACGCTGCTGCTCCGGTCGCACCCCTTCTGGGGCGGCAAGACGGCGCCGATCCGGACGACCGTCATCCCCTATCCCATTCCATCCGTGCCGCGCTGGATGCTGCCCATCATGTATGGCGGCGAGAACCACGCGAGCCCGCCGGACACGGTGAGCTTCTGTTCGCACCAACTCTCGGTCGCTTCCGACGTGATGTTCGTGATCGACGGCGAATTCTTCCCCCCGCCGGTGGCTGAGCCGCTGCGGCTTGAAACGGGACCGGAGTTCACCTTCGTGAGAGGCTGAGAGAGGCGCGAAGAAGGTGCCTTACCCGTTTGCGACCTTCTTGCCATGCCCCTGCGCCACCACCGATCCGAACAGCTCGATGATGCGGTCGAGATCGTCATCCGTGTGTGCGGCGGAAACAGAGCAGCGCAGCAGGCTGAGCTTGTTGGGCGTGCCGGGCGGCAGCGCGATGTTGACGTAGACACCAGCCTTCAGCAGCGCGCCCCACATGGCAATCGTCGAGGGCTCGTCCGGGCAGCGCACCGCAACGACAGGGCTCACCTCGTCGCAGCCGAGTTCGAGGCCGAGCGCCTTGAAACCGTTGAACAGGCGCGCCGAGTTCTCGGCGAGCTTCTTGCGGCGTTGCGGTTCGGCCGCGAGCTTGCGGATGGCCGTGATTGAGGTGGCAATCGACGCGGGAGACGATGATGCTGTGAACATGTAGGGCCGCATCGCAAAGCGCAAATATTCGAAATAGGGATGATCGCCAGCCCCGAAGCCGCCGATGGCGCCAACGCTCTTCGAGAAGGTGCCGACCACGAAGTCCACCTCCTTCTCGAGGCCCGCTTCATCGGCCAGGCCACGGCCATGCGGGCCCAGAACGCCAAAGCTGTGCGCCTCGTCGACGAGCAGCTGGAAGCCGTGCTTCTTCTTCACCTCGATGAAGTCGGCCAGCGGCGCGCGGTCGCCCATCATCGAGTAGATGCCTTCGAGCACCACCAGCTTGCCGCCTTCGTCCGCCTCGCCGCGCGTCAGACGCTTGTCGAGATCGGCCGCATCATTGTGGCGGAAGCGGACGAGCTTGGCGCCCGACAGCGTGCAACCGTCATAGATCGAGCTGTGCGAGTCGGCGTCGAGATAGATCGTGTCGCGCGGGCCGGCGAGGCCCGACATCATGCCGAGGTTCGCCTGGTAGCCGGTGGTGAAGACGATGCAGTGCTTGCGATCGAGGAATGTCGCGAACTCGGTCTCGAGCTGCTTGTGAAGCGCGAAGGAACCATTAGCGATGCGTGAGCCGGTGGTGCCGGTGCCGAATTCCGCCAGTGCCTTCTGGCCTGCGGCAATGCACTCGGCATCGAACGTGATGCCCATGTAGTTGTTGGTGCCGGCAAGAATGGTCTCTTGTCCGTTGATCAGCGCGCGGGTGGGCGAGATCATCTTTTCGTTGACCACGCCCACGGCATCGCCCCCCAGCATCTTCATGCGGGCGTGGCGGTCGGCGGTCGTCGCGAGCTTGGCGAGCAGGTCCATGCCCTACACCTTCCTTGTGCGGGTCTCGACGACCTTTGCGAGGTCGGCGACCGTGCGCGTTTCGGAGAGCACGTTGAGCGGGATCTCGATGTCGAAGTGGTCCTCGACCTCCATCACGAAATCCATCACCGTGACGGAATCGATGTTGAGGTCGGTCGAGATGTCGGTCGTGGCTGAAAGAACCGTGCCGTTGGTGTTGAACGGTTCGAGCAGCTTGCTAAGCTGGGAGACGATGTCGGTCATTGAAACGTCCTTGAACTGGCGGTCCTTGTATCGGTGCCGCGCCCCTGAGGCAACCACCCGGCCTTGCGGTACCAGGTCACGGTTTCGGCAAATCCCGTGTCGAAGGCTGTGGGATCGGGAAGCGACAGCCCGCCTTCCCTGGCCACCCAGTCCGGGTGGTAGAGTTCGGCAATCTTGCCGCGATTCACCATGCCCGGCTTTCCGGTGAGGCGGGAGAGGCCCTCGGCGACAGTTGCCACCGCTGCCGGAACGGCGCGCGGCAGGAAGAGCGGGCGGATCGGGCTGCCACGGAATGCCGAGGCGGTGCGGATCAGGTCCGCCCAGCCATAGCCGCCCGGCTTGCCATCGCTCACCTCATGCAGCCCCTGCAAGTCCGATTCCACTGCCCGCGCGATGAGACGGGCGAGGTCGCGACCATGGATCAGCGAAAAGCGCGCGTGGGCGGGCGCCGGAATGGCGGCCACCGGCCGTGTCAGTTCCTTGATCAGCGGCAACGTGCCGCGGTCGCCCGGACCATAGACGGCGGGCGGCCGGATGAGGATGGCGTTCAGCGCCGCCATGCGCGGACCCACGACGTCCTCCCCCGCCCGCTTGCTGGCAGCGTAGCCTGAAAGCTGCGGCTCGCGCGCCGCAAGCGACGAGATATGGACGAAGCGGCGGACATTGGTAGTCTGTGCGGCATCGGCAAGCGCCAGCGTGCCCTGCTCGTTGACGCGGAAATAGCCTTCGCGGTCCAGCGCGGTGAGCGCACCCGCAAGGTGGATGACGGCACTGGCCCCGGAAAGCAGCCGCGTCAGCGCGTCCCTGTTGGCGAGATCACCCGTCACCACGTCCACCTCTGGCGGCAGCCCTGCCGTCTGCGGATTGCGCACCAGCGCGCGCAGCCGGTGGCCCCTTGCCAGCAATTCGGAAACGACGTGCCGCCCGGCGAATCCGGTGGCGCCGGTCATGGCGATGATGTGGGTCATGGTGGCCTGCGCGGCGGGCGAAGCCGCCTCAGAGTGCGGCTTCGAGGCTGTCGGCCCCGACGTTCCGCGACATGGCGGAAAGCTCCGCGATCTCGCCAGAGAGGAACTTCTGCTTGGCGGTCGCGCGCGACAGCTTGCCCGAGGACGTGAAGGGCAGGCTCTTCGGCGGCACCATCACCACCTTGCATTCAACACCGGCGGAACGGTGCACGACGGCGGAAACCTCGTGGCGCAGCGCCTCGATCGAGTCGTCGTCCTGCAGGCGGCACTGCACCAGCACCGTCACGTCATCTCCGCCCTCGTCATTCTCGACGGCAAAGGCGGCAACGTCGCCCGAGCGCAGCGGTTCGATCTGCTCGGCCGCCCATTCGATGTCCTGCGGCCAGATGTTGCGGCCATTGTGCAGGATAAGGTCCTTGGCGCGACCGGTAATCACGATCTCGCCGTCAAGCCAGTAGCCCATGTCGCCGGTGTCGAGGAAGCCGTTCTCGCCGACCACCGAGGCGGTGGCCTCGTCGTTGTGATAGTAGCCGGACATCAGGCTCGGCGTATGGACGAAGATGCGGCCCACGGCGCGCGCACCCAGCACATTGCCGCGCTCGTCACGGATCTCGACAGTGCTGCCCTGCATCGGGCGGCCACAGACCACGAAGCTGCGCGCGTTGGCGCCACGGGCCGGAACGGCCCTGCCCTCATGCTTCAGGGCATGGCGGTCGATCGAGTCAACGCGGATCGGCGCATCGGGATCGATGAAGGAAATGGCCAGCGTCGTTTCGGCCATGCCGTAGCTCGGCAGGAAGGCCTCAGAGCGGAAGCCCGCCACGGAAAGATGCGCGGCGAAGCCCTCGAGCACGTCGGCGCGCACCATGTCGCCGCCGATGCCGGCAATGCGCAGACGCGACAGGTCCAGCGCCACTGCATCGCCGTTGATGCGGCGGGCGGCGAGGTCATAGCCGAAGCTCGGCGAATAGGTGATCGTCGACTTGTTGTCGGACATCAGCTTCAGCCACAGCGCGGGACGCCGGGCAAACGAGGTGGTGGCAAGGAAGTCGACGCTCACCTGGCCCATGGCGGCCGACAGGCAGAAGCCGACAAGCCCCATGTCATGATACAGGGGCAGCCACGAGAAGGCGCGGTCTTCCGGGGTGATGCGCATGCCGTCGCGCAGGATGCCGCGCGTGTTAGCGATGATGGCCTTCTGCGAAATCAGAACGCCCTTGGGGTTCGACGTCGAGCCCGAGGAATACTGGATATAGGCGTCTTCATGCGCCTTGAAGGCCTCGAGCTTGGTGGCAGCCTCAGGCAGGGCCTGCAGTTCGGCATGGGTCAGCACGCGGCGCGCACCGGCGCGCGCGGCACCTTCGGAAATGTGGCCGAGCAAATCCTCGCCCGTCACCACGGTCTGAGCCTTGGCGGCGGCGAGCATGCCCGCCACGCGGTCGATGTAGGAGCCCTTGCCACCGATATACATGGTGTAGGGCATCGGGCAGGGAATGAGACCGGCATACTGGCAGCCGAAGAACACCGCCATGAATTCGGGGCCCGTCTCGGCGACGACGGCAACGCGGTCGCCGCGCTTCAGGCCAAGCGACAGAAGCTTGCGCGCGGTGGAGATCGCCTGATGGCGCAGTTCGGAATAGGGCAGCACGCACTGCAACTGGCCGCGCGGAGAATAGAAATTGAAGCCGGTAACGCCCTTGGCTGCATAGTCCAGACCTTCGGCGAGCGTGCCGAAGCCTGCGAGATTCTGGGCGAGGCTGCGATTTGATGTCGGCGTGACCGAACCGGACGTCTCGGCGTCAGTGCTCCGCTTCAAAGCGCTCTGCATGCAATCGATACCCTGCGAATTCCAAATGACTACGTAAGGCCGCCAAGACCAACGGGGTTTAGGAGGCATACGGTAATTTTTCGTAACAGCCGGCCTGAGTCCGGGGAAATCAATTACTGTTTCAGTTTGTTACGAATTGGGGATGGTAAGAAATCGTTAAGGTAAATCAATACTTTAAAAGACCAGCATAGAGTGCCGCCGCAACCAGCGCCAGGGCCCCGAAAGCGAAGCCCGAAACCCAAGCCAGAATGAGCGATGCAGAACTGTATCCCGTGCCCAAAACAGGGGCTGAAATGGCGGTTTGGCGCTCGCGCGCGATCAACCGGTGCGCCATGTGGCGGCGGATGGTGGCAGCGGCCTGCTCGCGGTCCGTGCCCTCGAAGAGAATGTCGCGGCTGTCCTGCCGGTCCTGCAGCACCCGGTAGGTGCGGTAATCGGGCTCCATCACGACATAAGAGGTAAGATCAACCCAGAGTTTTGGAGGTTCGCCGGGAAGCAAAGTGAGGTCGAACAGCTCCCGTGCCTCGGGCGTCGCCTGGACGGTGGGGAGAAGCTCGTCCTTGAGGATTTGCAGACGCAGCGTCTTGGAGTCGCGCAGGTCGAGGGCTGCCTCGAAATGGGCCGCCTCGGCGAGTCTGGCCTCGCGGAGGGCATCCGCCAGGCCGTCCCGATCCTGCATTGCTGCGGCCTTCACCACGCTCACACACTCCTCACCTGCCCTCGCCTGTCCCAAACCGGAACGGCGGAACGGGGGCAGGCCCCTTCCACGGCTTACCGTGCAAGACCCCTGCCACCGCCATGGGTTGCCCACAGGATTCCCCTGCTCAAGCCCAGAAGCAAGCGAAAGCAGAAGGGGCGGCTAGAGCCCCGCCTCTTCAGCCTCGTCGGCCGCTTCCGACAGCAGCTGGCCGATTTCCTTCAGCGCCGTCTTCTGTTTCGGCGACAGCTTGGCGGTCTTGTCGTCCAGCATCGCCGCCACGTCAGTGCGCAGCTGGTCGATGCGAATGGTCAGGTCAGGGATGGCCATGGTCTAGCTCCTTGTCCGGGCGGCACCGCTTGCAGGCCCTCAGGCCAGCGGCGCGCGCCGCGTCGGCTGTGGTGAAAAACATCACGTTCTCCCGCCGCGGGCGGGACGGGCAGTGCGGACGGCAATAGATGCCGGTGGTCACGACGCCATACCAGAACACGCCATCGAAGCCAGCGTCACGGCGCGCGACCGCCTGCCAGCGCTCGTCGTCCTGTGCGGCCTGCTGCGAAGTCATCATGCTTCACCTCCTGAGCGTATGTGCCTTATGGGCGGCAGGCGGCAAGCACCGCCACCCGTTTTCCGCTACTGCGCCGTGAAGCCGCCATCGAGCAGGATGGTCTGGCCGCAGATCATGTCCGAGGCTGACGAGGCGAGGAACAGGATGAGGTCTGCCACCTCGGTGGTGCGCCCGAAGCGGCCCGCCGGGATCTTGGCCTTCATCGGGTCGCCCTTGGCAGGGTCGCCCCACACCATTTCGCCCATCGGCGTCAGGATGACCGTCGGGCAAATGGAGTTGGACTGGACGTTGTGCTTGGCCCACTCCACCGTCATCACCTTGGTGAGCATGTTGAGGCCCCCCTTGGAGGCGCCATAGGCGCCGTGGTCGTCCAGCGCCACCACGCCCGACTGCGACGAGATGTTGATGACCTTGCCCATGCGCTGTTTGATCATGTTGGGCACCAGCGCCTGCGCCAGCAGGTAGGGAGCGCGCAGGTTCACGTTGTTCACCCACTCCCAGTCATCGACCGGCGTGTCGATGATCGACTTGAGCGTGGTAACGCCTGCATTGTTGACCAAAATGTCGATGGTGCCGAAGGCCTCCAGTGCCTTCCGCGCCGCCGCCTTCGGTCCCTCGACGGTGGCCAGGTCGGCAGCGATCGGAACGCATTTTCGTCCCAGCGCCTCCACCGCCTTGCAGACCTCGGCCAGCCCGGCCTCGTCACGCCCCACGGCGGCGATGTCGGCCCCGGCATCGGCCAGCACCCGGCAGGTCTCGAAGCCGATGCCCTTGGTCGCACCGGTCACCAGCGCACGGCGCCCTTCCAGTGAAAATCGCTTGGTCCATTGCGTCATGTCGTACCTCTCGTCACAGTCTAGCGCTCCTCGAACGGCCTTGCGAGCAGTCCGGTGAAGCCACGGTCCTTCATTCCCTCCGTGCCCACCCGCATCTCCGGCGTGCGCACCGTCAGGCTGTGGCTGGCGAACAGCCTGTCCCACACGGAGAGCAGAGAGGCATAGTTCGAGTCCGTGTCACGGCGGATCGCATGGTGATGCACCCAGTGGATCGACGGCGTGACGATGACGTAGGACAGCGCCTGCTCCAGCCGTCGCGGCAGGCGCAGGTCGGAATGGTGGAACATGGTGTTGAAGGCCAGCAGGGTCTCGAACACCACCACGCTCACCAGCGGAACGCCGAGCGCCAGGATCACCCCCGCCCGCACCAGTGACGAGATCAGTACTTCGCCAAAATGGAAGCGCAGCGCTGAACTTGCGTCGAGAAACTCATCCATATGATGAACCTCGTGGAAGCGCCACAGCAGCGGCCACTCATGGTTCGCCCGGTGCCACCAGTAGATCCACAGGTCGAGCACGATGATGTCGAGCACGAGGCCGGCCCAGCCGCCCCACCACAGGGGTCGCCAGCCAAGGGCGTGAGACGCCGCGAAGGCCGAGACGGGCACCACGATCAGCGGCGAAAGCAGCGCGTTGAAACCGGCAAGCGACAGGTTTTTCGCCACCCGCTTGATGCCGCCCACCACCCGCGCCAGCGGAAACATCCGTTCAAGCGCCAGCAGCAGCACGAGCCAGCCGAGCACGGCGACAATCTTGTAGGCCAGCAACGCCGACAACTGTTCCATCACCACCCTCCCTTGCCCGTAACCACCGGCATCCCCATGCGCCGCAGCACATAGGCGGTTGCCGCCGGCATCAGCAGGGCCAGCCCGATATAGCGCGCCATCTGGTGGGCGCCCACGTAAGCCGGGTCGCGGTTCAGCGAAAAGGCCATGATGGTCATGGCATCAAGCCCGCCGGGCGAGAAGGCGAGCAGCGTCAGCGCGAAGGGCAGGTTGGAAACGTAGGCTGCCACCCCCGCCCCCGCCATGGCGATGACGAGCGCGATCAGGAAGCCCGAGAAGCCCTCCACCAGCGCTTCGCGGAACTCCCGGAAAGTGAAATTTGCAAACCGTGCCCCGATCATCACGCCTAATACGATATTGGCCGGGATGAGGATCGACGGCGGTGCTGCACCGGCAATCAGGCCCGAAAGTTCCAGCCCCGCACTTGCCAGCATCGGCCCCAGCATCAGCCCGGCCGGCACCTTCAGCCACTCCAGCGCATAGCCCGCCGCAGTCGAGACGGCGACCAGCAGCAGGATGTCCCAGATCCCTCCAATCTGACTCAGCATCACCACCACCTCATCCGGCGGCGTCAGCCAGGTGATGACCGAGGGCAGCGCGGCGACGAGGAAGAACAGCCGAATGCACTGCGCGATGGTCACTCGCCGCATGTCGGCTTTGGTGCCGCTGGCCAGCAACAGGGTGAGGGAAAGTGCCCCCGGCAGGCTGGCGAACAGTGCGGTCGCCGGGTCCCAGTTGCTGCGCTTCACATAATAGGCGGTGCAGGCCCAGGTGATGGCCACCACGGTGAGGCACAGGAAGGCGATGGACAGCGGCCAGTGCACCGCGCGGTCCACCGTGTCCCACGACACCGCCGTGCCGGTCTGGATGCCGAGGAAGATGAAGGCCACGGCGCGCAGCCAGTCCGGCATGCCGATCTTCACCTTGCTGAACACGGCGACGATCGCCGCCATCATGCTGCCCGCCAGCCACGGCGCGGGGATGCCGAGAAACCAGAAGCCCAGTCCGCCGGCGGTGCCGATCAGCAGGCCAATGGCGGTGTCACGCATCGCGCGCCTTCAGCACGGCGTCGGCGAATTCGGCGAAGCCATGCCCGCCCTCACCCTCTGTCACGTAGTTGGGAAGATGCGCCATCAGCTTGGCATAGGGCCTGATGTTGGCAACGCCGATGCCGAGCGGGAACACCGCATACATCGGCGCATCATTGGGTGAATCACCGCAATAGGCGATGTGATTCAAGTCCTTTTCGAGTCTGATATCAAAGGATTCGGCCAGGAACCTCTCACTCATGGTGAGCTTGTCGTGGTCGCCAAACCACGCATTCACATGAATGGATGAAACCTTCGCGGCGGCACCTTCCCCGTGGAAGGCCTCGGCAATTGCCTGCGCAGTGGCAAGCGGCAGCGGTGGCACGTCCTCGCAGAAGTCGATGGCAACGTCGATCTCGCGATAGGCCTGGTCGGAGGCGATCGCCGTACCGGGGAACTCCGCCAGCACGCGGTTGGCGATCTTCCACAGCTTCGCGCTGTTGGCGCGCCGCACGTCGGGTGCTTGCGCGTAGACGCGGATCATTTTCTTCGCTGCCTCGTCATAGCGGAAGTAGAAGGCGCCGTTCTCGCCCACCACGCCATCGACGGGCCACTGCCTGGCGATCAGGTCGCACCATCCGGCGGGCCTCCCGGTAATGGGCACCACCTTGATTCCCGCACGCTTTAATTTCCACAACGCATCAAAGGCTTCCGCTGGAAGCCTACCATGAAGGGTGAGCGTATCGTCGATGTCGGTGAGGACGGCCTTCACCCCGGCAAGAAGGGCGCGCGGGGCTTTGGACAAGGGCTGCATGGTCATGTGAGTGTCGGTCGGTCCGGTGAGAAGGTTGCGAGCAGCGGGTCGCGTGTGCCGCTGAGGAGTTCGGTGGCAGCGAACAGGCCAAGTGCCGCGGCAAGCGTCACGCCGGAATGGGTGACGACAAGGTAGAGCCCGTTCTTGCTGTGCGGTCGCCCGATGGCGGAGAAGCCATCCGCCGGGGTGGGCCGGTAGCCGACGGTCAAGAAGTCGAGACCCAGTCCCTCCGCCCCCTGCACCATCGCCTCGACCTTGGCCTGAAGGTCCTGGGCCAGCCCCTCGGCATTGCCCTCGGGGTCGGCGCCGGCGAAGTCGGTGCCGGCCACGATCCGCCCCTCTGCCGTCTGGCGGACGTGAAGGCCCGGAGTCATCACGAGGCCGTTGAGTAGCTTCGGGGCGGGCTTCGAATGTGAAAGCAGCCCGGCGGGAGAACTCATCTTGAACGTCACCCCGACGCTGTCGAGCAGGTGGTCCGTCCTGGTGCCCGCCGCCACCACTGTTTCGTCGGCATGGATCACGCCCACGTCGGTCATCACGCCGACGACGCGGCCATGCTCCTCTGCCAGCCACTTTACCGGCGTCTCGGCCAGTACCTCCGCCCCCAGCGCCCTGGCCGCGTCGAGAAGCACCTTGGTTGTCGCCAGCGGCTCCAGCATGCCCTCGCCCGGCGCGAAGTAGCCGTAGTCGGGAACCGTTGTAAGGTTCGGCTCGATCACATGGATTTCGCCCCGCCCCACCTTGCGCAGTGGCTGGCCCCATTGGGCACGCTCGGCGGCATAGGCGTCGAGTTCGGCGGGCGGAATGTCCCAGATCAGCCCGCCACACCAATTGATGGCGAGTTGCGGAATCTCCGATTGCATCTTGTGCCAATGCGCGATCGAGGCCAGCCGCAGCCGGAAATAGGGTTCGGGGTTGCCCCAGCTGGCATTGATCCACGCCCAGCTTGCACGGGTGGCCAGGCCGCCAGGCTCATCCGCCTCGATCACCGTCACCTCCGCACCCCCCTTCGCCAGGTGATAGGCGATGGAGGCGCCGATGATTCCCGATCCGATGACGATGACCCGCTTGGTCATTGACGCTTCACTCCCCCCACTCGGTTGCCGCCCTGCCTCCTGGCAGCCGTCAGAACTTCACGCTCGCCGCACCCTTGGTGTCCAGCATGGCGCGTGCCTCATCAGCACTGGCAATGTCATAGGACAGCTCCTCGAGGATGTGCCGGATCTTGGAGACCAGTGCGGCGTTGGACGGCGCCAGCTGGCCCTTTCCGAGGTAGAGGTTGTCTTCCAGCCCGACGCGCACGTTGGCGCCCATGGTCGCCGCCATGGTGGTGAAGGGCAGCTGGAAGCGCCCCGCCGCCAGCACCGACCAGTAATACTGGTCGCCGAACAGCCGCTCCGCCGTCTCGCGCATCACCATCACGTTCTGCGGGTCGGGCCCGATGCCACCCAAAATGCCGAAGATCGTCTGCACGAACAGCGGCGGGGTGACGAGCTTGCGGTCGAGGAAGTGGGCAAGCGTATAGAGATGGCCCACGTCGTAGCATTCGAACTCGAACTTCACGCCATGGCCCTTGCCCAGCCGCTCGAGGATCTTCTCGATGTCGCCGAAGGTGTTGCGGAAGATGAAGTCCTTGGAGTTCTCGAGGTGTGCCCGCTCCCAGTCATGCTCGAAGGCGTTGTAGCGGTTCAGCATCGGGAACAGGCCGAAGTTCATCGAGCCCATGTTGAGCGAGGTCATCTCGGGCGAGAACGCCTCCGCCGCCTTGATGCGCTCGTCGATGCTCATGCCCTGTCCGCCCCCTGTGGTGATGTTCACGATGGCGTCGCAGCTCTGCTTGATGCGCGGCAGGAAGCGGTTGTAGGTGTCCGGATCGCCAGAGGGCTTGCCATTCTCCGGGTCGCGCGCGTGCAGGTGCAGGATGGCGGCACCGGCTTCCGCCGCCTCGATCGCCTGGTGGGCGATGTCGTCCGGCGTCACCGGCAGGTGCGGCGACATCGACGGCGTATGGATCGAACCGGTGATGGCGCAGGTGATGATGGTCTTGTTCTTCTTGCGCAAGATGGCCTCCCTGGGGCGCTGAATTTTGCAGCGCACGCTACCGGGCCGGGCCCGTCGCGTCACGCACAAGTTTGGGCAGGCGAGCCATGCAAGTTTGCCGCAAGCCGCTGCCGCTAGCTTTCCCGCAAACCAGTTGGGCGGAGGACGCGCACGCACCATGACCTCGATCCTGCGCATCGTGCTTGCCGTCGTATCGGCTTTGGCGGGGCTCACCGCGCTTTATCTTATCCGCAGCCCCGGCAGCATTGCCAATGCCAAGGCCATTGAACTGGGTGCCGTCACCCTGCTCATCGCTGCCACGTTGCTCAGCACCGTGTGGGACACGCTGCGCGCCGCGAGACCTGCGGCAGAGGTACTGCCCACGGTCAGTGCCGATGTGTCCGACGGCAGCCCATCGGCTGACCCCGTGCAGTCCGAGGTGTCGAAGCTGCTCTCCCTGCTGCGCCAACATGCCGAGGCGAACGAGAACTTCTCCACCGTGTTGGAGCGCGCCAAGGAGGAACTGCACGAAAGCCTGAAGACCGAGCAGGTGCGCATCATCATCTCCTACCTGATGATCGAAAACGACAAGATGAAGGCCCGCACATCCAACCTGCAGGCCAGCCTCGAAACCTCGCAGAAGCAGATCGAGAAACTCAAGACCAACCTCGCCAATGCCGAGGCGCAAGGCCTGAGCGATCCCCTGACCGGCCTCAAGAACCGGAGAGGCTTCGACGTGGTGCTGGCGTCCCAGCTTGCCACCGCGCGTAACGCCGGCCAGCCGCTCTCCCTCATCATCGCCGACATCGATCACTTCAAGGCGATCAACGACCGCTATGGTCATCCGGCGGGCGATGATGTTCTGAAATGGTTCGCCAAGGTCCTGTCGAGCAACGTGAAGGGCCGTGACACGGTCGCCCGCTACGGCGGCGAGGAGTTCGCCATCGTGCTGCCGGCCACCCCGCTCGACAATGCCTCAAGGGTCGCCTCGCAGATCAAGGCCCAGCTCGAGGCCCAGTTCTGGCAGAAGCCGGGTGCGCCCAACACCCTGCTGCGCGTCACTGCTTCTTTCGGCGTCGCCCAGTTCACCCCCGGCGAGGGCACCAGCGCGCTTGTCGCAAGGGCAGATTCCAAGCTCTACGAGGCCAAGCAGGGCGGCCGCAACCGGGTGGCAGCCTAAACTTCTAAAATCCCGCGCAAAAATTGCTCAATCGGGGGTTCCCACAATCCCATTGCACCCTGTTGCATGATCGTCATATTCTCTTGAAAAGACATACGAAGCCGGACCCAACCGGACTGGTCACTCAATTGGAAGCGGGCACTGACGCCCGCACGAACACGGAGGACGATCCCTAATGAAGAAGTTTACATCCGCGCAGGAAACGATGCGCGCTGCGATGCTGTCGCGCCGCACCCTGCTCAAGTCCGCCGCCGCCCTGGGCGCGGTGGGCCTCGCTGGTCCGCTCTATATCAAGTCCTCGCTCGCCTCTTCGGGCGAAGTGAACTTCATGGGCTGGGCCGGTTATCCCGACCTCGCCGCCAAGGTGTTCCCGGCCTTCACCGCCGACACCGGCATCAAGGTGAACTTCACCGAGCAGGCCAGCCAGGACGACATGTACGCCCAGGCCAAGCTGTCGCTGCAGACCGCTGCCTATGACGTCGTGGAGCCCACGGGCGACCGCGTCGGTGGCTGGGCCGCTGACGGCCTCGTGCAGGCTTGGGATACCAACAAGCTCGCCATGGACAACTACCTCCCGGGCCTCGCCGACGGCAAGGCTGGCGAGATGGCCACTGTCGACGGCAAGCGCATGATCGTCCCGTCCGTCTGGGGCACCGAAGCCATGGTCTACTCCAAGAAGGACTTCCCGACCGAGTACGGCAAGGCCTCGCTGGGCGACCTCTGGGGTCCGGACCTCGAAGGCAAGATCTGCATCCGCGCCCACTCCTCTCTCGCCGCCATGGGCCGCTGGCTCGACGCCGAAGGCAAGCTGCCGAAGCCCTGGCTCGACGCCTACAAGGACGAAGCCACGATGAAGGAACTGTGGGACATCGCTCTCGCGGAAGCCATCAAGCACAAGGCCAACGTCGTGCAGTTCTGGTCGGGTGAAAACGAGGCGCAGGCCGCGTTCCGCACCAACGGCGCCACGCTGGGCCTGAACTGGGACTCGACCGGCTTCAACCTGGCGCCCGACGGCTTCGGCTTCGTGGCTCCCAAGGAAGGTGCCTTCGCCTGGAACCAGGGCTTCGTGCTCATGTCCAACGCCAAGAACTCCGAGCAGGCCACCGAACTCGCCAAGTGGGTGTCGACCGCCAAGGGCTCGGCCGCCTGGGCCGACGCCTTCAAGGCGAACGCTGTGGGCAAGGGCGGACCGGACCTCGCCAGCGACGCCGTCAAGTCGTTCTACAACGCTGCCTATCCGGGCGACGCGCTGTCGAAGCTGTGGTGGTGGCCGGCCCAGCCGGGCTGGTTCATCAAGCTGCGCGGCGAATACGCCGACAAGTGGAAGGCCGCATAAGCCAGTTCGCTTGAATCTCTGGGCCGCCGGGTTGAACAGACCCGGCGGTTCGTTTTATATGGCTGAAATTCAGAAATTCCGTTCCGGGGGAGTAACGCGCCGATGAGTGCTGGCGTCGATCTGCAAAACGTGTCCTGTGACTTCGGCAAGTTCCGCGCCGTCGACAAGGCCAATGTCTCCATCAAGCCCGGCGAGTTCTTCTCATTCCTTGGCCCCTCGGGCTGCGGCAAGACGACGATCCTGCGCATGGTATCCGGCTTCATCGACCCCTCCGAGGGCCAGATCAAGATCGGCGGCCAGGACATGAACGGCATCCGCCCCAACAAGCGCCCTACCGCACTGATCTTCCAGAACCTCGCCCTCTTCCCGCTCATGCCGGTGTGGGAGAACATCTCCTTCGGCCTTGAGGTGCGTGGCGCATCGAAGGAAGCCCGCCGCGCCAAGGCGGAGGAACTCCTCAAGCTCGTCGATCTGCATGACTCCGCCGACAAGGCGATCTCGCAGCTCTCGGGCGGCCAGAAGCAGCGCGTGGCCATCGCCCGCGCGCTCGCCGTCGAACCTTCGGTGATGCTCTTGGACGAGCCGCTCTCCGCGCTCGATCTCAAGCTCCGCCAGCACATGCGCGCCGAGCTGCGCGCCATCCAGAAGCGCACCAACGTTACCTTCATCTACATCACCCATGACCAGGGCGAGGCGCTCGCCATGTCAGACCGCGTGGCCGTCATGAGCCAGGGCAAGATCCAGCAGATCTCCACCCCGCAGGAAATCTACAACACGCCGGTCAACGGCTTCGTCGCCTCCTTCGTGGGCGAGAACAACATCTTCAAGGGCAAGGTGAAGTCGATCGACGGCGGAAAATGTGCCTTTGAAACCGACGCCGGCACCTTCACCGCAACGCTCGGCCCCTCGGTTGATGCCAACACCATCGCCCGCCTCTACGTCCGCCCCGAATATTCGAGGCTGCAGGCGGCACCCGCCGAGGGCGGCAACAGCATCCCCGTCACGGTGACGGACATCAGCTTCGAGGGCAACTTCATCCACGTCCACGCCGCCGACCAGACCGGCCGCCACGTGACCGTCGAGACCCGGAACGACGGCTCGGTCACGCTGCCCGCGATCGGCAGTTCGCAATATCTGTGCTTTGACGCCGCCACTGCCCGCGTCCTCGCCGACCAGGGCATGAAAGATCCGAGCATCGACGAATGAGCGAGCTCCTCCGCCGCTATGGCCACACGCTCACCTGGCTCTTCGTGGGCCTCACAGCCTTTTGGCTCCTGCTGCTGGTGATCCTGCCGCAGCTCTACCTGCTGGAGGAGAGCTTCCGCCTCTACTTGCCGGTCGCCGACATCGGCGGCCCGAAGGACGTCTACACGCTGGCCAATTACCGCTCTGCCTTCGAGCAGCCGACGGAATGGAAGTTCTGGCTGCCCTTCGCCTGGAAGCCGATCATCCTGCCCTTCGAGGCGCCGATCCGCATGCAGGTCTTCGTCCACACCCTGCTCTACAGCACGGTCACCACCGTCATCACGCTCGTCCTCTGCTATCCGGTCGCCTTTTACCTCGCCAAGGTAGCCAACCCCCGCAACGTGCCGCTGCTCTTCGTGGGCCTGCTGGTGCCGATGTGGGTGTCTGAAATCCTGCGCGCCTTCGCGTGGTTCATCATCCTCGCCTTCAAGGGTCCGCTCAACATGGCCCTCGTCAACATGGGCATCATCGACACGCCGATCCGCTGGATCACCGGCTTCAACAGCGTCACCTTCGGCCTCATCTATGTCTATCTCCTGTTCATGCTGCTGCCGATCTACAATGCCATCCAGTCGCTCGACACCAACCAGATGGAAGCCGCCAAGGACCTGGGCGCATCCAGCTGGCGCACCCACTGGCGCGTCATCATCCCGCATTCGAAGCCCGGCATCGCGTCGGGTTGCGTCATGGTGTTCATGCTGGCCGCCGGCTCCATCCTGGTGCCCTCGCTGCTGGCGTCCACCCAGTCGCGCTGGTTCACCGAAATCATCCAGCAGGCCATGTTCGAGTCGCAGGACTGGAACACGGGTTCGGCCTACGCCTTCATGCTGCTCGTCACCTGCACCGTCTTCGTCATCGGCATGATGCGGGTGTTCCGCGTCAAGCTCTCGGACATTGCGAGGTAGAGCCCCATGAACGCGAAGTCCAACTGGCTGTTCAACTTCTACATCTTCATCTTCCTGCTCTACATGCTTTTGCCGCTGGCGGTGATGGGTGGTGCAGCACTGAACGACTCCGCCTTCCCCTCGGTCTACCCCTGGGTCGGCTTCACCGACCGCTGGTTCATCGATCTGTTCTCCGACACCCGCATGTGGCAAGCCTTCCGCAACACCATCCTGGTCGCCATCGCGGTCGTTATCATCTCGGTGCCCATCGGCACCGCGGCGGCGATCCTTATCAACAGCCTCGCCGGCAAGACGCGCACCGTGCTCTATGCGCTCATGGTGGCGCCCATCCTGACCCCGGGTGCCGTCATCGGCATCTCGACGCTCTTGTTCTGGAACAAGTTCGGCGTCGCGGCGGGCCTTCACCTCTCGGCACTCGGCCAGGCCTCCTACATCTCGGCCTTCGTCATGCTCATGGTCCTTGCCCGCCTGCAGAGCTTCGACCGTGGCCTGGAAGAAGCCGCCCTCGACCTCGGCGCCAACTACAACCAGGTGGTCCGCCGCATCCTGCTGCCGCATCTCTATCCGGCACTGGGTGCAGGTGCCGCCATCGCCTTCTTCCAGTCGATCGAGAACTTCAACACCACGCTGTTCACCCGCGGCACCTATGACACGCTGACGGTCTATGTCTTCTCCAAGGTCAGAAGCGGCATCACGCCGACCATCAACGCGCTGGCCCTGATCCTCATCGTGTTTACGCTGGTCATCATGCTCTATTTCGAGTTCGCCCGCCGCCGCCGGGAAAGGCTCATGGTGGCCCGCGCCGAAACCAAGGAAGAGGTCGCCAAGGCCGAAGCCATCGGCCGCGACCAGCCCCAGGCCGCCTTCCCGCCCACCCAGTAAGCGGCGCACAGCCTCCGAAACAAGAATGCCCGGGCAACACCCGGGCATTTTTTCTGCTCGTCGCAGAACCATCGCCAAGAGGCCAAGACCAAGCTCGACAAGGAAGTTGCCAAGCGAAGCGATCTGGCCGAGGCATGCGCTGCGAGGCTGAAGCAAGGCTGTCATCCACAAAGCTCCCCATGAGCCGTCATCCCGGCCTTCGCCGGGCTGACGCCAATGAAAAACACCGCGAGCGGTGTCCCGCCCCGGTGCCCAGTCACAATTGTCGAGTATGCGCGTTTCTAGCACAGTGAGCGCGCGCTGTCAAGGACTTTCTTCCTGCAATGGAATTCAACGGCTAAAGCTCCAGAACCGCCTTCACCGTGCCCGCCTCGGGCCTGATCCATTCCGGCATGCGGGCCGCCGCCTCCCACAGCGGTGCGCTGTGGGTCTTGATGGCGCGCGTCGGCACCTTTCCGTCACGCATCGCCGCCATCACGGTGGCGAAATCGGCAAGCGTGGCATTGCGGCTCGACAGCAGCGTGGTCTCGCGCCTGTGGAATTCCGGGTCGCTGAAGGAAATCATCCCCTGCACGATGGAGACGAGAACATAGGTTCCGCCATGGGCCACGAAGCCGAAGCCGCGCTCCATGGCCTTGGGGTTCCCCGTGCAGTCGAACACGACATCATAGAATTCGCCCACCGTATTGTCCTTCATCCGTTCCACGTCGTTCTCGCCCAGCCGCACCGTGTGCTGCACACCATCAAGCCGGCTGGCGAAGGCAAGCCGGTCCTCGCGCCCGTCGAGCACGGTCACCTCCGCGCCATTGAGCCCGGCGAAAATGGCCACGCCAACGCCAATCGGCCCCGCCCCCACCACAAGTGCGCGGCCGCCGCCCACCTTGGCGCGGGCCACCGCATGGGCCCCGATCGCCAGGAACTCCACCATCGCCGCCTCGTCCAGCGTGATGCCTTCGGCCTTGAACAGGTGCGTCTCGGGCAGCGAGAGGAACTCGCACATGCCGCCGTCGATGTGCACGCCCAGAACTTTAAGGCTGGTGCAGCAATTGGTCTTGCCCGCCCGGCAGGCGATGCAGTGCCCGCAATGCAGATAGGGCACGATATAGACCGGGTCGCCCGGCTTCAGCGCCGAGCCCGCGCCAGCCTCCACGATCTCGCCCGAAAGCTCATGTCCCATCACGCGGGGGTAGGTGAAATAGGGCTGGTTGCCCTGGTAGATGTGCATGTCGGTGCCGCACACGCCCACCCGGCGGATCTTCACCAGCGCCTCGCCGGGCTTGTGCTCCGGCACCGGATACCGGACGATCTCGAGCTCGCCGGGGTTGCGGCAGAGCACGGCGCGCATCATCTCGGGCATGGGCAGGCGATCCTTCTTGAGCGGGTCGGGCTTGTATAATAGCACTGTGCCCCGATGACGAGACTTTCACTCAGCACCTGCAAGACCCTGCCCTATGACCCTGCCTTTGTGGATATCGGCATCGTGCATTTGGGCGTGGGCGCGTTCCACCGCGCCCATCAGGCGGATTATACCGATGCCGTGCTGGCCAAGGGCGACAAGCGCTGGGCCATCCTCGGCGCCAGCCTGCGCGCGCCCGACACGCGCGATGCCCTGAAGGACCAGGACTGGCTCTACACGCTGGCCCAGTCAGACGAGCAGGGCGAGCGCTGCCGGGTGATCGCCGCCCTGCGCGGCGTGCTGGTGGCGCCAGAGAACCCACAGGCCCTGATCGAGGCCATGTGCCTGCCATCCGTCAAGATCGTCTCCCTCACCGTCACCGAGAAGGGCTATTGCCATGATCCGGCAACGGGCGCGCTGAATGATCAGCACCCGGACATTCTCCACGATCTTGGCCATCCGGATACCCCGCGCTCCGCCCCCAGCTTCCTCGTCGAGGCGATCCGGGCACGCAAGGCCCGCGGCCTCCCGCCCTTCACCGTGCTGTGCTGCGATAACCTGCCCGCCAATGGCCGCACCGTGGCGAAGGTCGTCACCCGCCTCGCCGCGCTGCGCAGCCCGGACCTCGGCCAGTATGTCGCGGAACACATCGCCTTCCCCGCCACCATGGTGGACCGCATCGTGCCCGCTACCACAGACGCCGACCGCGCGCGGATTACCAAAGCCACCGGCCTCGAAGACCAGTGGCCCGTGGTCACGGAGGCCTTCACCGACTGGGTGATCGAGGACAATTTCCCGCAAGGCCGGCCAGACTGGGCCGCCCGCTTCGTCACCGACATCGCCCCCTTCGAGACGATGAAGCTGCGCCTCCTCAACGGTGCTCACTCCTCCATGTCCTATCTGGGCTATCTCGCAGGCCACGAGACGATTGCCGACTGCATGAAGGATGAGTCTCTCGCGCATTTCGTCAGTCATCTGATGAATATGGAAGTGACCTCCACCCTCGCCGTTCCTCCGGGTACGGATGTTTCGGCCTACAAGCAGGCGCTTCTCACCCGCTTCCGCAACCCGGGCCTGCGCCACCGCACCTGGCAGATCGCCATGGACGGTTCGCAAAAGCTGCCCCAGCGCCTGCTCGGCACCATCCGCGACCGGCTGAAGGCGGGTGCGCCCATCGAGGCCCTGGCCTTAGGCGTCGCCGCCTGGATGCGCTACGTGACGGGCGTGGACGAAAAGGGCGGCGCAATCGAACTGCGCGACCCGCTGAAGGACGAACTCCGCGCCAAGACCGATGCGGCAGGCCTCGATGCTGCGCGCATCGCCTCCGCCCTCCTCTCCATCAAGAAGATCTTCGGCTCGGACCTGCCAGCCGATCCCCGTTTCACCACTGCCGTCACCGCAGCACTCGACAGCCTGATCCGTCACGGCAGCCAGCAGACTTACGAAAATTTCCGGAGCACCCACCCATGAAGCAGACCTGGCGCTGGTTCGGCCCTGATGACCCCGTGACGCTGGCCCATGTGCGGCAGGCAGGTGCGGTCGGCGTCGTCTCGGCCCTGCACCACATGAACCGCGGCCAGGCCTGGACCGATGACGAGGTCCTGAAGCGCAAGGCGGAGATCGAGGCGGGCGGCCTCAGCTGGGATGTGGTGGAAAGCATCGCGGTGCCGGAAGCCATCAAGACCCGCACGGGTGACTTCCGGGCCAAGATCGACAACCACAAGGCCTCGCTCCGCGCCGTGGCCAGGGCCGGCATCAAGGTCTGCTGCTATAATTTCATGGCCATCACCGACTGGACGCGCACCGACCTCGACTGGCCCTTGCCCAATGGCGGCACGGCGCTCCGCTTCGACGTGGTGGACTTCTGCGCCTATGATGTCTTCGTGCTCAAGCGCCGCAATGCGGAAGGTGATCATCCGGCGGAGCGCATCGCCGCCGCAAAGCTTCGCCTCGCCTCATGGCCCGAGAGCAAGCTCGCCCAGCTCGAGCGCAACCTCATCGACTGGGTGCCGGCGCGCGAGACGGTCTATGATCGCGCAAGTTTCCTGAAGCAGCTCGGCGAATACCGTGACATCGCGGTCGAAGGCCTGCGCGAGCACCTCTTCCTCTTCGTCCGGGAAATTTCACAGACCGCGGAGGAAGTGGGCATCAGGCTCGCCATCCACCCGGATGACCCGCCCTTCCCGCTCTTCGGCCTGCCGCGCGTGAACTCCACCCAGGCTGACACGCAGAAACTCTTCGATGCCGTGCCGAGCCCCGCCAATGGCGTCACCCTCTGCACCGGTTCCTACGGCGCGAACCCGTCAAACGATCTGGTGAAGATGGCGCGCGACTTCGGGCCCCGCATTCACTTCGCGCATCTCCGCAACACCACGCGCGAGGCAGATGGCTCATTCTATGAGGCAGAGCATCTGGACGGCGACACCGACATGATCGGCGTCGTCGCCGCACTTCGTGATCTGGAAACGCGGGACAAGCGACAGATCCCCATGCGCCCCGACCACGGCCACCTGATCGTCGATGACATCGGCAAGAAAGTGAACCCAGGCTATTCCTGCATCGGAAGGCTCAAGGGTCTCGCGGAACTGCGGGGCGTGATGCGCACCGTCGATGCGTTCCGCGAGAAGCGCGTCAGCTGATCAGACGCGGGGGCGGGCCGGCATGCCCGCCTGGTCCTTCGGCACGATCATCTTGCCCACCGGCCACAGCGCGATGCCGGCAAGCTTCAGGTGTGCCCAGGCGAAGGGAATGCCGATGATGGTGATGGCATAGATGAAGGCCCAGAACAGGTGCATCAGCGCCAGCCACCAGCCGGCCAGAACGAGCCAGATGATATTGCCGATGGTGCCCAGCGGCCCGGTGCCGATGTCGTCCTGTCCCGTCACGTGCTCACGCGGCACGGCGGTGTAGCCGAAGGGCATCAGCGTATAGAGCGCGATGTTGATCGCGGCGCGTGCCCAGGGGATGCCGACGATGGTCACCGCCATGATGGCCGCCGCAACCAGCCAGCCGAAGGCCATCCAGGCGCCGCCCAGCAGGATCCAGATGATGTTCAACAGCAGTGACATGGTGACCTCCAAAGTTCTCGGGCTGACATATGGGGAGTTGCGCGGCGTTTCGCCAGCGGAATCTCGCGCCTGTTCCGATCAGGCAGAATCACCTGATCGAAAGGAACATGCGCCGGATCGTGCCGGTTGACCGCTGCGCCCGGGGCTCCCATTCTCGGGCCCATGCGATTCATCCACACAGCCGACTGGCAGATCGGCAAGCCGTTCCGGAATTTCGGCGAAAAGGAAAGCGTGCTGCGCCAGGCGCGCCTCTCCGCCATCGAAGCCATTGGCCGCCTCGCCCAGGCGGAGGGAGCCGCACACGTGCTGGTGGCGGGCGACCTCTATGACAATGAAGCCCCCTCCCAGAAGACGCTGCTCGAACCGCTGGAGCGCATGCGGAATTTCTCCGCTGTCGCCTGGCATGTCATTCCCGGCAACCATGACCATCATCGCGGCAACGGGCTATGGGACCGCGCGGCCACCCTCGGCCTGCCGCCCAACGTGCACCTTCATCTCACGCCAGAACCCGCATCGCTGGGCGAGAACGCCGTGCTGCTGCCCGCACCGCTGCGCCGCAAGAGCGAGGTGAACGACCTCACCGACTGGATGGATTCGGCAGCGAGTGCCGCGGGCCAGATCCGCATCGGCCTCGCCCACGGTTCGGTGCAGGGTTTCGATTCCGCTGGCGAGGCGAACAACCCGATTGCCGCTGATCGGGCGAAGCGCGCCGGGCTTGACTACCTGGCCCTCGGCGACTGGCACCGCACCCTGCAGATCGGCCCAGCCACCTGGTATGCGGGCACCCCGGAGGCCGACCGCTTCAACAGCCAGGAGGTGGGCCAGGTGCTGATGGTGGACATCGCAGCGGCTGGCGCTCCGGCGAAGGTGACGGCCCATCGCACCGGCGCCTATCGCTGGCTGTCACAAGCCGAGGACCTGTCGAATGCCACTGACATCGACAGCCTTGAGGCACGGCTGCGCGCCCTGCCCGACTTGACGAGCCTTCTCATGCGCCTCGATCTGCGCGGCACGCTGGACCTGACTGCGCGCGCCGATCTCGCGCGCCGCCTTGGTGGCCTCGAGGCCGCGATGTTCTGGCTCGCCCCGAATCTCGCTGACCTTCACGTGCGCCCCACCCTCGCCGACCTCGAGAAGATCGACTTCGATGGCGTGCTGCGCGAAGCCGCGGAGAAACTGCGGCAGCAGGCCGAGAACCCCGCGGCGAGCCCGGCGGAACAGCGCCGCGCCGAGGAGGCGCTGGTGCAGCTCTATCTCCTCACGCGCGACAGCCGGGGAGAAGCGGCATGAAGCTTCTTCACGTCTCGGTCGAAGGTTGCGGCCGCTTCGGCACGCCGGCGCGCATCGAGGGCTTCGGCGCGGGCGTCAACATTCTCTCGGCGCGCAACGAGGCGGGAAAGTCCACGCTGTTCCGCGCCATCCGCACCTGCCTCTTCGAGCGCCACTCATCGACAGCGAAGGACATCGCAGGCCTTGCTACCGACGGCCTGTCGCTTCCGGTGTCGATCAAGGTCGGCTTCGAACATGACGGCAAGCGCTATGAGATCGCCAAGTCATTCCTCAAGAGCAAGGCGGCGAGCCTCACGCGTGACGGCGTGGAGATCGCGCGCAATGCCGAGGCTGATGAGCAGGTGTGGGACATGCTCGGCATCGCGCCCAAGTCCACTCGCGCGCTGGACGAGGCGAGCTATGGCTTGCTGTGGGTGCAGCAGGGCCACTCCTTCAACGTGCCGGAGCCATCGGAAGCGGCTGCCAGCCAGCTCAATGCCGTGATCCAGCAGGAAGTCGGCACGCTGGTGGGCGGCGAGCGGGCGCGGCAGTTGCTGGGAACCGTGAAGGATGAGCTCGGCCGCTTTCTCACCGAAAGTGGCAAGCCGAAGACAGGCGGCCCGTTGCATGCCGCGATCGAGACGAGCGCCGACATCACGACCCAGCGTCTCGAGGCGGAGTCGCAGCTTGCCGCCCTCGACGAGAAGCTCGACGAGCTTTCGCGGCTGCGCGCCGATTTGCGCACTGCGGGCGACCCCGGCGTCGCGCTGGCGATGAAGACCGATCTCGATGACAGCAAGCGCAAGCTGGACGAGGCCGAGAAGGCAGGCGAGGAGCTGCGCCGCCTCATTGCAGATGAAAAGCAGGTGCATGCATTGGCAGAGGCACAGGCAGACAAGCTGACCGAGCTGAAGCGCCGCGCCGCCGGCATCGACGCGCAACGGGCACGTGTAACGGAGCTGGTGAAGGAGACCGGCCCCATCGAACAGGAGATGACGGCGGTTTCCGCCGCCCTGGCGCAGGTCACGGAACGAAAGGCAAGGCTCGACGCCGACAGCGAGGCGCTGGATGCGGAGGATCGCGACCTTGTCCGCCTCACTGGTCTCACCACAAGGCTCGCGCAACGCGAGAACCTGTCGGCCCGTCTCGACCTGCTTGAGCGGCTTCGCAGCCGCGCCGCCGCCAATGATGCAGCCCTCAAGGCGGCGCGTGTCGATGACGCCGCCGTCAAGGCACTCGAGGCGCTGGAGAACGAGGACGCAAGGCTGCGCGCGAGACAGGACGCCGCGGCACCGCGCGTTGCCATCGAGGCCGCGCCCGGCACTGGCGTACGCCTTGATGGCGCGGCCGTCTCGGGCATCGCTGCGCGCGCCGTTACCGAGCCCGTGGTCATCACGGTCGGTGCTGACGTGACGATCACCGTGACACCGCCACAGGCCACGCGGGAAGCAGACGAGAAGGCCTTGTCAGAACACCGCGACCGTCTGAGGGCCCTGCTCGCCGCCTGCGGTGCGGCGGACGCTGCGGAGCTGCGCCGCCTGCGCGCCGAGCGCCTCACGCTGGAAGAGCAGGCGCGTGACATCAAGGCAGAGCGCAATGCATTGGCGCTGAAGGACGGCGTTACCGCCGAGATCGAACGGCTGCAGGCAGCGATCGGCGAAATCGACGCCGAGGCGCGCCGCGACCAGACAGATGGCGCGCCGCTGCCTTCTGCGGATGAGATCGCCCAGCGCAGACAGGCGGCGGCCGAACGCCGCAGTGTGCTGCGCGCCGAACTCGCAGGCGCCCGGGCCGAGATCGAGGCACAGAAGGAAGCCCTCTCCAGGCTGCGCGAACGCCGCGCCGCGCTGCAGGGGCAGAGCGAGCAGATTCACTCCGGTCTCAGTTCCGACCTTGCCCTCCTCCCCGATGAACAACGTGCAGCGATGCTGGACGAGTGCGAAGCGGAGCTCACCACGCGGCGCGATGCGCACCGCATCAAGGCCGCACTCGTGGCGGAGAAGCAGAAGCAGGCGCCGGAGGATGGCGAGATCGAGCGGCTCAGGTCGCGCGTCGACCGCCTTGTTGCAGCGATCCGGGGCCAGCAGGAGAAGCTTGAAAAGCTGGGCGTTCGCATTGCGCATGTCGAGGGCGAAGTGAAAGTGGCCGGTGGCGATGGCCTGGGCGAGCGCGCCGCGACGCTGAAGCTGCAGCAGGAGATGGCACTGGCCGAACAGGCGCGCCTCACCGAGCGCGTGGAGGTTCTGAAGCTGCTGCGCACAACCGTTGATGACTGCTACGCCGAGCGCCGCGAACAGCTGAATGCGCCGCTGCGCCGCCACCTCAAGCCCTTCCTGCATGACGTGTTCCCGAAGGCCGAGATCGAACTCGGCGAGAACTTCGCCATCGCGGGCTTGAACCGCGCCGGACCGGCGGCGGAAATTTTCGGCCGATTGTCGCTCGGCACACAGGAGCAGATCGCGGTGCTGGTGCGCCTTGCCATGGGCGCCATGATCTGCGAGCGCGGCAGTGACGTGCCCATCATCCTCGACGATGCGCTGGTGTTCTCGGATGATGACCGCATCGAGCAGATGTTCGACGCCATCAACCGTGCGGGGAAGAACCAGCAGGTTATCGTCCTCACCTGCCGGTCGCGCTCGTTCACCTCGCTGGGCGGCACGCAGCTGCAGATCACCTAGCGCTCAACCTCATCTATTTTTCCCTGTCATCAAGATTCTGCCACGTTCTGATTCAAAAGGGATGATCGGCAACCTTTTCCTGTGCGTGGTTGAGCTTGACCAGAAGGCGGTGTCACCAACGTCCACGCATCTGGGTTGCCGAGAGCCTGCTGCGGCAAGTGGGGCACCTTCTGGGAGTTTCAAACGAGATGAAGAAATTTGGCTTTGGCCTGCTGGCAGCGGGCCTGATTGCGGCTGCCACCTTGCTGACGAGCCTGCCAGCCTCGGCCGACCGCGACGGCGGAATGGGCGGCGGCGGCGGCATGATCTGGATTCCGCCCATGGGCGGAATGGGTGGCGGAATGGGTGGCGGCATGGGTGGCGGCGGCTTCCGCAACGGCGGCGTAGGCGGCTGGGGTGGTGGCCCTGGCACGGTGTGGCGCGGCGGCGGTATGAACGGGCGCGGCTGGGGTGGAACACCCGGCCAGGAGTGGAATCGCCGAGCCAACAACTATCACGGCGGCCAGCCGCACAATGGCCGCTGGCAACGGGACCGTTGGAACGCCAACGGCAACTGGAACGGCAAGTGGAACAAGAACTGGAACCGCAACTGGTACCGCAACGGCAACTGGTACGGCCCGCGCTATGCCTACCGCTATCCGGGCTTCAACCACTATTACAGCGGCTTCTGGTACCCGTGGCCGTGGTGGAGCAACACCTGGAACCTCCAGATCGGCGAGAACTACGGTTACTATGGCTATAATGGCGGCGGCTCCCGGTCACGCCACGTGGCGTGGTGCCAGGGCCGCTACAAGAGCTATAACCCGCGCTCCGACACCTACACCGGTTATGACGGCCGGCAGCATCGCTGCCGCGGCCCTTATTGACCTTACGTAATCCTTGCGGGTGCGTCGTCAAGTCGCGCCCGCGACCAATATGGAACTGCCTGCCCTGCGACAATTGCCGCCAGCCTGTTCTGTTAAGCCGTCCATGTGGTGGTCGGCCTTCCGGCAAGCCGGGGGCAAGATGGTCGCCCCTGCCAATCCGCAGTTGCAATGATCATCTGACCAGCATTCGCGTGAAACAATGAGCATCCTCGATATCTCCGCAACTTCCGGCAAGGAACGCAAGGCCCTCCTCGCCAAGGCCCGCCAGGCAGCCGAGATGCTGAAGGCACTCTCGCATGAGGGGCGGCTGCTGATCCTCTGCCTTTTGGCAGACGGTGAACACTCCGTCTCCGAAATCGAGACCGCCATGGCCATGCCGCAGGCTGCCGTATCACAGCAACTGGCCCGTTTGCGGCTGGACGGGCTGGTGACGGCCCGCCGAGAGGGCCGGAGCATTTACTATTCGATCGCCAGCAAGGACGTGACGCAGCTGATCACGGCGCTTCATGACATGCTGCAGGGCCAGGCCCGCGTTCCCCAGCGCCGCCGCTCCTGAGCGAACCCCGCCTCACCTCAACCATCCACCATACACGCCCGCGCGGCCCCGGGGCATTTACCATTGCGCCCCCGCTGACACGCCCTCTCAACGGTTGATCAACCGCATTGCCTCGAGCGATGTGAGACGAGAGTCTCCGGCAGATTAATCTCGGCATGGTGAATCGCGCAGCGGGCTGAAGCCTCCATTTACCATCCGCCTTCACCACGATGCGCGTTGTTCCGGAAATGCTGGGCGCTGACTGGTGCCACCAAACCCACGCACGCGGCTCCATGCGTGTGCGAACGCCTCCGAAATTCAGAACATGATGAACGCATCCGCCAACGCAGGGTGCCGTAGGGTTGCTATCAGATTTACTATAGCGAACTCGCCAGTGATGGCGCATGGGGACTCATCGAGCGTTGCATCCACGTCCTCATACTAAGTGTAATCCGCTATGCGCACTTGGTGAATCACGCATGATAACTCAACTCGTATTTACTCTAACTAGCCCGCAATAACCCTAATACGGGCTTCCGCTGTGATGCTTGAAAATCCGAGTCATAACTAAGCTACTCGGAAGTCCATATATAAGTTCTCCCAGATTGCGACGGGTCACACATGCTGACACCTTCACGACCAATGTGAACACCGAGATGTAACGATGTTCCGCAGCGGCCATCAGGCGCACACGCTGCATAGTCTGGAAGGCGTAGGGTTCGATGTTGAAGTTCAGGCGTATTGCACAGCTGTTGTCTGTGACTCTTGCAGTCTCGTCCCTACTCGCTGCCACGGCAGATGCGCAGACAAAGAGATTCGTGCGCGAGCGCCTTCGTCCGGCATTTCCGCAGATCAGCCTCGCGGAACGTCACGCTGAAGGCCAGGTGGCCATCGACAAGCTGGGCACCCGCATCAACGAGATCGCGAACTGGTACGGCAAGTCGCCTGATACCCTGCGCAAAGAACTGCTGCATGACCGCGATGTGAAGGTCGACAGCAAGGGCCGCATGTTCGTGGTCGAGGAAATGGTCGCCCCGCTTGCCGGCGCGACAGCTGAAGCACAGCAGTCACTGCTGGAAGGCCAGATCTCGTCGCTTGACCAGACATTCCTGCTGCACAGCAGGCCCGGCGCGCCCCGCACCATCTATCTGGACTTCAACGGCGCCACCATCACCGGCACGGCGTGGAACACAGGCAACAACACCATCACCGCCAAGGCCTATGACATCGACGGCGCCCCCGCCTCATTCTCCACTACGGAGATGCAGCGCATCCAGTTTATCTGGCAGCGCGTGGCCGAAGATTTTGCGCCCTTCGACGTCGACGTGACGACGGAAGCGCCTGCTGCCGACCGCCTCACCCGCACCGACATCAACGACCAGACCTTCGGCACCACGGTGCTGATCACCGACAACACCGGCGTCTACAGCTGCAGCTGCGGTGGCGTTGCCTATGTGGGTGTGTTCAACAGCACCAGCAACACCTACAAGCCGGCCCTCGTGTTCTACAACATGCTGGGCGCCGGCGATGAAAAGGCTGTTGCCGAAGCGATCTCGCACGAGGCTGGCCACAACATGGGCCTCAGCCATGACGGCACGTCGACGGCCTCTTACTATGGTGGGCAGGGCACCGACCCGGTCACAGCCTGGGCACCGATCATGGGCGTTGGCTACTACAATCCCGTCGTCCAGTTCAGCCGCGGCGAATATGCCAACGCCAGCAACACCGAAGATGACTTCGCGGTGATGCAGAGCTACGGCCTGCCGTTGCGCAACGACGACTTCGGCAACGACATCTTCAACGCCGCCCCGGTTTCGGGCACCACCGGCGGCACGGTCGATGGCGTGATCGAGCGGACGGGAGATGCCGACGTGTTCTCCTTCACCGCTGCTGCCGGTTCCTTCACCGCGTCGGTGATCCCTGCCAACCGCTCCGCCAATGCCGACCTCGAACTGACGCTGCTCAACGGCGCGGGCCAGGTTTTGGCCACCAGCAACCCGCTGAATGCCCTGAATGCCTCGCTCGGCTACAACATCCCGGCCGCCGGCACCTACTACATCAAGGTCAGCGCCACCGGCCAAGGCGATCCCGCTTCCACCGGCTACTCGGCCTATGGCTCGGTGGGCAACTACCGGGTGTCGGCGAACTTCCAGTCGGGCGGTACAGCTCCCAGCGCCGTGCTCACCGCCAGCGCCACGACTGCCATCGCGCCTGCCGCCATCACCCTCGACGGCAGCCAGTCCTATGACAGCGACGGCAGCGTAAAGTTCTACTACTGGGACTTCGGCGACGGCACGGGTGACAGCACCGGCTCGCTGCAGGCCACCACCAAGAGCTATGCCGCAGCCGGCACCTACGTCGTGCGCCTCACGGTGGTGGACGACAGCGGCTACAGCGCAACAACGACGCAAACCCTCACCATCGGATCCGCCACGCCGGAAAAATCCGTGTCGCTCCGCAACCTCAACCTCAGCCTCGCCGTGTCACGGACGGGCAACGGAAAGGCCAAGGCAGCATTCGAGGTGGTCAACGACCTGGGCCAGGTGATGAAGGGCGCGATCGTGACGGCGTCCTGGAGCGGCGTGGTCAGCAGCGCTGTCACCCGCAAGGCCAACCGCCTTGGCAAGGCGAGCATTGCCTCTCCCGCCACCAAGACCGTCGGCTGCTATGCCCTGACGATCATCGACATCTCGGTGGCCGGCTACACCGTCAACCCGGCCGCGCTGCAGACAACGCAGATCTGCCGCTGAGCAACGCAGACAGCCGCTGGAGGCAGGCGCTGCACAGGCGCGCTGCCCCTTCGGCCGTCCGGGCCTCGGCATAGCAGCGCAGTTCCGGCGCGTTGCCGGAAGGTCTGACATGCAGGATGTCACCACTCGCCAGCGTAGCCCGCAGCCCGTCCGTGCGGTCGATGGCCACCGGCATCTCGCCGAACAGTTGCTCCATTGCCAGTTGCGAGGAATCAGCATCGGCAAGCAGCGCGGCGCAGGCTGCGGGGTCGATCTCCTGCAGGCGGCCGCTAAAGCTGTGGCGCTCCGGCAGGCCATCTGCCAGGCGCGAAACCTTGCAGTGCCGGCGCCGTGCGCCGGCCAGCACCAGCAGCATGGGCAGAACGGCATCGCGCGTTGCCAGCGCCGAGATCGGTTGATTGCCGATGCGTGCCTCGCTGCCAAGCAGGAAGCCGCCATTGGCTTCGAAGCCGACAACGGGCAGATAATTCGGATGCGCCATGGCGGCGATGACATGCGGAGAGCCGATGCGGGTGCGCCGCACCTCACGGAACAGGCCCGGCGCATCCAGCGCCGTGGTGCTGTTGACGGGCGTCACCACCGTGCCAGCGCCAAGCTCGCGCGCGCACAGAAGCCCAAGCAGGTCGCCGCGCAGCCATTCGCCCGTTTCATCGGCGATCAGCGGCCGGTCGGCGTCACCATCGGTCGTGACGATGGCGTCGAAGGCGTGCCCGGCGGCCCACCCGCGCGCCAGTTCGCGATCCTCCGGTCGCACCGCCTCGGTGTCGATGGCCACGAAGCTGTCGCTGCGCGCCAATCCTTGCGTCTCTGCCCCCAGCGAGCGGAAAAGGTCGTGCAGCAAGTCGCGCGCCACGGAAGAATGTTCATAGACACCGATCCGCAGCCCCTTCAGCGCATCGGGGCTGAAGGCCGCGCGGTAGCGCTCGAGATAAAGCACCAAGGGCTTCGCATCGATGGGCGGCAGTGCCTCCATCTCCTCAGTCCGCATCGGCTCGGCGACTTGGTAGGCGAGGATGCGCTGCTCGTCCTGCTTCGAAATTTCGCCCTCGGCGCGGTAGAACTTCATGCCGTTGCGGTCGAAGGGAATGTGGCTGCCGGTCACCATGATGGCCGGTATGCCGAGTGCTTCTGCCGCGAAGGCGAGTGACGGCGTCGGCAGCACACCGGCGTTGACGGTGGCAATTCCAAGCTGCCGCGCCGCCGCGTGGCAGGCCTGCGCAATCGACGGGCTGCTGGGGCGCAGGTCATGCCCGATCAGCAAGGCCTTTGGCTTCTGGTCGAGGATCGACAGGAAGCCCGCAGTGTAGGCCATGCACAGGCCGGGCGTCAGGCTGGTGACAAGCCCGCGCACGCCACTGGTGCCGAAGCCTGCGCCCGCCGCGGCAGCTATTTCACCAAGGCTGCGCACGCCAGTCCTATTGCCGGGCATAGACATCCTCGTAGCGGATGATGTCGTCCTCGCCGAAATAGCTGCCGGTCTGCACCTCGATCAGCACCATGGGGCTCTCGCCGGGGTTTTCGAGCCGGTGCCTTGCGCCTAGCGGAATGTAGACGGACTGGTTCTCGCCCACGAGCGACACGGTCTCACCCACAGTGACACGTGCCGTGCCCTCGACGACGATCCAGTGTTCGGCGCGGAAGCGGTGCGACTGAAGTGAAAGGGCAGCGCCCGGCAGCACCACGATGCGCTTCACCTTGAAGCGCTCGCCGGTGGCCAGCGTCTCGAACCAGCCCCATGGGCGGCGATCGCTGCGGAAGCTGGTAGCCTGTGGCACCTTGCGTTCCTTCAGCGCCTCGACAGCGTCCTTCACGCGCTGGGCATCGGATTTCCGCGCCACCAGCACCGCATCGGGCATGGCGATGGCGACAATGCCATCAAGTCCGATCCCGACCAGCTGAAGGCCATCATCCTCGGAGCGCAGCAGGCTGTCGCGGCAATCCAGCGCCAGCACGTTTCCGGTCTGCACCACGCCATCGCCGGCGGATGCACCCTCGCTCCAGATCGCCGCCCAGCCGCCAAGGTCGGTCCAGCCACTGCCATAGGGCACGGCCCACAGGTCTTGCGCCTTTTCCATGATGGCATAGTCGATCGAGATGGACTTCACATTGTCCCAGGCATCAGCCGCCAGCCTGAGGAAGGTGAGGTCCAGCTTTGCCGCGTCGACGGCTTGCGTCACGGGCGGCACAAGCTCCGGCGCGAGGCTCGCGAAGGCGCGGCACATCACGTCGCTGCGGAACAGGAAGATGCCGGCGTTCCACAGGTGCCTGCCAGATGCCATCATCGTCTCGGCGGCGCCAAGATCAGGCTTCTCGACGAAGCGTCGCAATGGTGCCGCCTCGCCAGCTGCTGCCGGGCTGGCCAGTTCGAGGTAGCCATATCCGGTCTCGGGTGCCGTGGGCGTGATGCCGAAGGTGACGATGCCGCCTGCAGCGGCACGCCGTGATGCCGCTGCGGCAATGGCACGAAACGAGGCCGGGTCGGGCATCAGGTGGTCAGACGGTGCTACCAGCACCAGCGCGCCAGGCTGGTGCTGCTCCAGCCATAGCGTCGCCGCCAGAACCGCCGGCGCGGTGTTGCGCGGCGAGGGTTCAATGAGCACGGCAGCCGGCGTGATGCCGATCAATGCCAGCTGGTCACGCACGACGAACCGGAATTCCGCCGAAGTGACGATCACGGGTGCCGCGAACATCTCGCCCGACAATCGGCGCGCGGTGGCCTGGAACAGGCTCTCCTCGCCGACAAGCTTCGAAAACTGCTTGGGGAAGCTCTGCCGCGACACCGGCCACAACCTGGTGCCCGATCCACCGCAGAGGATGACCGGATGGATGCGACCCAGCATCTCGCTACTATTCATGACCAACGCCAACTCCACTTCGCGACTGTCGATTCTGTCGCTGATCCGCTGTCGGATGTCATAGGCGACACCTCTCCCCACGACAAGCTGGCGTGCAACAGCAGTCACACCCCAAGGTTTTATCCTTATTGCCCGATGCTTGAGCCGCATGAGCATGTCAAGTCACTCTGGACGAATACCTAAGACAAGTTTCCGCCAAAGAATCCTTATCTATGTTGTGTCGAAGCAAACAACTGGTATAATGCAAACGGAACCGGACACACGAACTTTTTTACAACTTTTGGTCTGGTACAAGATTTGGAGCGAACACATTACCGTGGACAAGAACCAGCTGATCTTCCGCATCAACCGCGTGGTACGCGCCATTGAGGCAACATCGGGTCTGGATGAGCTCGACATTTCCGCCCGCGCGATCCTGAGTTTCATTGGCGAGGCAGAAGCAGAACATCGCACGCTGAATGTTTCCGACGTCGTGAAGGGTCCGGGTTTTGGCACCGCACCCACCGTCTATTCCCGCCTGGCGGAGCTTGTGAAGGCCGGCTGGATCAAGTGCACGCCCGACCCGCGTGATGGCCGCGCCAAGCAGGTGATGCTGACCACAACGGCGCGCCGCACCTACGCGAAGATGTCCAACGAAGCCCAGAAGCTCGTCACTGCAAAGCGGGCCTGAGGCCCGCTCTGTTTCGATATCCTAGCCGAGTTCGCCCACCTGCGGGCCCCATGTATCCGACAAGGCAAAGCCCTTCATGAAAGGGTCTTCCGCATCGATGCGCAGTTCCTCACGGCCATAGACCCAGGCCTCGCCGGTGATGCGCGGCAGCACGGCCTTGAAATTGCCGACAGCCGCCTCGCCGATGGCCTCGGCCCTGAAGGTGCCTCCGATGATCGAGCGTGAGATTCGACTGTCACCGACTTTCACCAATCCTCTGGCATGCAGCACCGCAAGGTTGGCAGATGAACCTGTGCCGCAAGGGCTGCGGTCGACTCGGCCAGGCTTCAACGTCGTGCAGGTAATCACCGCGCCATCAGGATCGTCGTCGCGGAACATGACATAGGCGATCTCGTCGAGACCTTCGATCTCGGGGTGCGCCACCCTCACCTGTTCTTTCAGAAGCGCCTTGATCTCGATTCCGGCTTCGGCCAACGTGCGGGCGTTGTCGGGGACAATCGAAAGCCCGATCTGCTGCACGTCAACAAGCGCATAGAATACGCCGCCGAAGGCGATGTCAGCGCGGATCATTCCCCACTTGTGCGTTTTCACCGGCTGATCAAGCTGCAGCACGAAGGCCGGCACATTGTCGAGGCTCACCGACAGGCAGCGACCATCCTTGCAATGTGCCCGCGCAGTGATAAAGCCCGCTGCCGTGTCGAGCTTCACCACTGTCTCCGGCTCCACCATCGTCACGCGGCCGGACTCGAGCAGCGCCGTCACCACGCAGATGCAGTTGGAGCCCGACATCGGGTGCGCCTTGTCCGCCTGCAGCACGATGAATGCGGCATCCGCATCGGGTCTGGTCGGCGGCAGCAACAGGTTCACCGTCATCGCCACATGGGCGCGCGGCTCGAAGGTCACGAAGCGGCGGAGTGAATCATCCACGTTGTTGATGTGGTTCATCTTGTCGAGGATGGTGGCACCCGGAATCTCTGGCGCACCGCCGACGATCACCTTGCCGATCTCGCCCTGGGCATGCACCAGAAGGAGTTCGAGGCTGTTCTTCCACATGGGCGGGAACTCCTTCAGAAGCGATCGACGCGATAGGGCTTCATGTCGATGGGCGGCTTCGCACCCGTGATGAGATCAGCCATCAGCCGCGCATTGGTCGCGGCATAGGTGAGGCCGAGATGGCCGTGGCCTGTCGCATAGAACAAGCCCTTGGTCTTCGCCGAAGCGGACATCACAGGCACCGTGTCGGGGAATGCGGGCCGATGGCCCATCCACTCGGTGAAATCCTCGCATGTGAGGTTTGGCAGTGCTTCCATCGCACGCTTCACCGTCACCTTCGATCGGCGATAGTCGGGCGCTGCGTCAATGCCCGCCATCTCCACCGTGCCGCCGACGCGAATGCCGCCTGCCGTCGGCGTCACCATGAAGCCGCGCGCCGGCCAGATGATCGAATGCTTCATCGTGATGCCGGGCTTCATGATCTGCGTATGATAGCCGCGCTCGGATTCGAGCGGGATCGGCTCACCCAGCATTTTGGCCAGCTTCGCGGAATGGACGCCCGCCGCGATGACCACCTCGTCTGCTTGAATGCGGCGGCCATCCTTCAGCAGCACCGCACGCATGCCTTCGCCGCGCTCGAAGCCGACGACTTCGCCCTGCTCGATCTGTCCGCCCAACGCGGTGAACCGCTCGGCGAGCTTCACCACCAGCTGGTAAGGGTTCTTCATAGACTGGTTCTGCGGAAACAGCACGGCAAGCCCGATCTTGTCAGATAGCTCCGGCTCCAGCGCCTTGATGGCCTGCCGTCCGATCACCTCATGCGGAAAGCCGAAGCGCTGGAGGATCTCGATATGCTCGCGATCCGCCTTGAACTCCGCTTCGTCCGTATACAGAGAAAGGCAGCCCTGTTCCGAGATATCGCCTTCAAGGCCAGTCTCCTTCAGCAGCGGCAGCAGGTCCTCATGCACGCGTTGGCACAGCGCTGCTCCCTGCGCCTCCAGCTCACGCAGCCTCGACGGGCGTGATGCCGCGATGAAACGCAGGAACCACGGCGTGAGCTTCGGCATGTAGGCGGGGCGCACGCGGACCGGGCCTTCCGGGTCCAGCATCCAGCCCGGAATCTGCTTCCAGATCGAGGGCCGCGATGCCGGCATGAACTCGGTCACGGCGATCGAGGCCATGTTGCCGTAGGAGGCACCCTTGCCGGGCGCGTCCCGCTCGATCAGCACCACGTCGCGCCCGCGCTTCTGCAGCGCATAGGCGAGCGTCGTTCCGATGATGCCGGCGCCGATGACGGCAGTGGTCATGCGGAGGTCACTTCCAGTTGATGATCGGTTCCATGGCGGCGCGGAAGGCGGCCTTTTCCTCCGCCGTCAGCGGGCCCAGCGGCATTCGGCTTTCGCCGACGGGAATGCCCTGCAGCTCGCAGCCGTACTTCACCTTCTGCACGAACTTGCCGGATTCGAGGATGCTCATCGCGGTAAACAGCGTCGCCATCTGCGCGCGCGCCGTCTTCATGTCGCCCGCGCGGAAGGTGCGGTCGAGGTCGCAGCAGGCCTTGGCCATGCAGTTGGCAGGCCCGCAGATCCAGCTGTCCGCACCCCAGAACATGAAGTCGAGTGCTGCATCATCCGATCCGGAAACGAGTTGCAGCCGTCCCTCATAGCGATTGAAGATCTCGATTGCCCGCTGCAGTATTCCTGAGCTTTCCTTGATGCCGATGACGCGCGGGTGGTCGGCCAGCGCATCGAGCACCTCGAAGCCGATCTCCACGCCATCCTTGCCGGGATAGCTGTAGAGCACGATGTTGACGTCCACCGCGTCCAGCACCGCCGTGAAATGGTTGATCATCTCGGCCTGCGATGGCTTGGTGTAGAACGGCACGGCCAGCAGCACGGTATCGTAACCGATGTCCTTGGCCCGACTGGTGTTGGCGATGACGCCCTTTGTGTGCGGCGCATTGGTGCCGGCAATCAGCGTCTCGCCCGGCTTGGCGAAGTTCTTCACGAACGTCAGCACCGCGTCGCGCTCATCATCCGACATGAAGCTGTATTCGCCGGTGGAGCCACACGGCACCCAGCCGGTGACGCCCGCGCCGCGCAGCATGACGAGAAGCTGTTCAAAGGCCTTGAAGTCGATCTCCCCCTTCGCATCGAAGGGCGTCACAAGGGCGGGCATCACACCCGAAAGCTTCTTCTTCATCACCAAACTCCAAGGATCATCTTGCGTGTCTGTCGACTATCTGCCGACAAAGTCAAGGGCGGCGCATTCGGCCCATGGCAGGGTTGTGAAGAAGGCGGCCAAACACTGCTCGGCAGACCGGGCCGGCATTTGTGAGTCCCAGCAGCACGGCCTCCTGCCACTTTGCCCGGCGGCCAGCTGAATTGCCGGACTGGGCCGCGGGCGGACGGATAAGCATGAGGAGATGATCGAGACACCATCTGCGCCCGTTACAGCCCACGCCTGAGGCTTGACGCCCACGAAGTCACGTTATATTCGATTGGATATAACGAGTCGGGAAATACAACACATGATCAATCGCAGGACTTTTGCCACCGCCCTCCTTGCCGCAGCGGTGCTTCTGCCCGCGCCGGCCATCGCTGCAGAAAAGGTGGCCGTCTTCGCCGCCGCCAGCCTCAAGAACGCGCTGGATGAGGCCAGCGCAGCGTGGACAGCTGCCGCCGGCAAGGAGACCACCATTTCCTATGCCGCGAGTTCCGCCCTCGCCAAGCAGATCGAGGGTGGCGCCCCCGCTGACGTGTTCATCTCCGCCGACCTCGATTGGATGAAATACCTGTCGGACAAGAAGCTGATCGCCGAGGGCAGCCAAGTGAACCTGCTCGGCAACACGCTGGTGCTCGTGGCGCCAGCGGATTCAAAAGCCGAGATCGTGATCGCCCCCGGCTTCGACCTCGCAGGCGTCCTCAACGGCGGCAAACTGGCGGTGGGCGATGTGAAGGCGGTGCCGGCCGGCAAATATGCCAAGGCCGCGCTGGAGAAGCTGGGCGTATGGCCACAAGTCGAGGGCAGCCTCGCCCAGGCTGAGAATGTGCGCGCCGCGCTGAAACTCGTGGCCACCGCAGAGGCCCCGGCCGGCATCGTCTACCAGACCGACGCCAGCGCGGAGAAGAAGGTCAAGGTGCTCGGCACCTTCCCGGAGGATACGCATCCGAAGATCATCTATCCCGCTGCCTTGGTTGCAGCCTCGAAGAATGCCGATGCTGCGGAGTTCCTGGCGTTCCTGCAAACACCTGCAGCACTGGGCATCTTCAAGGCGCACGGCTTCGTCATTCTTTCGGGGCAGTGATCGCCCAAAGAAAAACCCGCAGGACCGAAGGGGCCTGCGGGTTCAGAATTGATGGAAGCGCAGCGCGTGGCTGAATGATCAGTGCGCGCGAACCGAATAGGTGGGGCTCGCCTCGGCGGCATCTTCCAGAGCAACAGCCTGCCCGACGGCCTGCAGCAGTTCCTGGCGCTGGCGCTGCAGGCTCACCTGAATGGAAATGAGCTTGGCGCGCAGGTCATGGTTCTGTTCGGTGAGCAGCGCGACCATGCGGTCGAACGAGCGGAGCTTTTCGTCACGCTCTTCCAGTGCGTCGGCGCGGCGCTGGGTTTCCATCGAGATGCGATCGCCAAGTTCCTGAAGATCGTTTTCAGTCGACGATGCGAGATATTCGGCACCAAAGCCAACGGCCAGGCTCAGCGCGGTGAGCAACCCGGCGGCGACCATCATGGTCGAGTCCTCGGAAAGCGCCCAAACGAAACCGGCGAGCGGCAGGCTGATGAGAAGCAGGGCCTTGCACAGCATGCGAAGAACACGACGTTTGGCGGCGGTCATACTCAACATCCTCCAAAAACGTTCACACGCGGGTGGTGTGGCCGGGCGCGGGGTTTACGTTCGGTCGCGCTTGGTAATCATACCTAGCAGTATTACCATAGTATTCAATACAGCGCCGGCCAGATAATTAAAGATCTTATGCGGCAGGTTGTTGCACCCACTGGTAGATCTGCCATATTTCGATATGCGAAAACTGAGTAACAGAAACCGTTTCTAACCATATTCATGCGCCAAACACATGACTCATTCATCCCAGATTGCATAAACCGCCCTTAACCCTGTCTTGAAATGGCAACCCCGGCCCCTTGCCGCGCTGTGAAAGCGGTGCCTATCATTCCTCGCGTGCAGACGAAAAATCAACGATTGGCTGCACGGCGGGGTTTACCAGTATGTCGTTCGCGTCCAATTCGCCCAGTCTAGTGACCTGGCCCCAGGCGGCCAGTCGCCTGCCCTCCCCCTCCCTGAGCGGTGACGCGCTCTACATGCTGGTGCTGCGCTACATTGCCCACCTTCCCTACTTCAAAATCGCCTCCATGCTGGTGCTGCCCCAAGGCATCAGCAATGGCGGACTGCTGGTGACAACGCTGGTCTACGCTCTGGCCTGCCTCGTTGCCTCGCGGTGGAGTGCCGGGCTGCGACGGGTATCCGCCGAACTTCCCCATCGGGCGGTCCTGCCACTGCTCGGCACCACTGCCGTTCTCATCGCCATGATGGTGGTTGGCCCGGTCATCGCCACGCTGCTGCCGCGCCATCCGGACGTGGCGGCCAATGCCACCACTCTGATCCCTGCTTATTTCTGCATGCTCGCCCCGGTCTGCGCCCTTTTCTTCGCGGCCCAGTACCTCACCGCCCCGCGCCGCCCGGCAGCCTGCTGACGGCACCCCCATTCCTACGACGGGACTGCAATGCGCGCCGCCCCAGCGGCGCGTACCCTTTTTGGGGCCCGGCTCCGGACATGAAAGAACCGCCTGACCAGGGGCCAGGCGGTTCCAGAAACGTGGTAGCGGGAGAGGGACTCGAACCCCCGACCCCAGGATTATGATTCCCGTGCTCTAACCAACTGAGCTACCCCGCCGAAGTGGCGCGGATATAGGGCGGCGGCGGGTTTGAAGTCAAGCCGCGTGTTCGCCCTCCTGATCATGGTCGTGATCATGATCGTGGTCGTGGTCCCGGTCCTTCTGGATGAAGGTGCGATAGATCGAAATGAACAGGAAATAGACACTTGCAGCCACCCAAACCCAGAGCTGGACGGTTTCGACCTTGCCCCAGTTCGCCCGGTCCTTGGCCTGGATGATGAGCGACAGCGACATGGCCGCCCACAGCACCGTCATCGGCACAGTGATCTCGCGCCAGTGCGTGACGCGCAGGGGGTGCACGAACTTGACGGGGATGAAGGTCAGCACGCAGAGGAAGGCGATGGTGATGAGGTTGGTGAGCGGCCCCGTCTGCAGCACGAAGAAATAGAGCACCACCACGTTCCACAGCGCCGGGAAGCCGACGAAGTAATAGTCGTCCGACTTCATGCCGGTATTGGCGAAGGTGTAGCACGACACCGCCATGATGGCGGCCGCCGAGATCAGGCTCCAGGTCTGGCCGGAGAAGATGAAATCCACCGACGTCATGTCGAACCAGTAGACCATGAGTGCCGGCACGGCGACATAGGTGAAGAAGTCGATGACGTTGTCCAGCGTCCGGCCGTCGACATTGGGCGTGTATTCGAGCACGCGCGCTTTCCTGGCCAGCGTGCCGTCCACCCCGTCGACGAACAGTGCGAGGCCCAGCCACATGAAGGCCGCCACCGCGTCGTTCTTCAGCACCGACACCAGCGCCAGGAAACCAAGAACGATGCCGCAGGTGGTGAAGGCATGGACCGCCCACGCGACACCCTTCTTTACCTCGCGGTCGAGGTTGGGGTGCAGGTTGATCTTGGCCAAGGCGCGGATTCTCCCATGTGGACTTCGACTATAGGAAAGCCGGAAGCCGGTGGCAAACGTCTAGGCCCGGCCGATGAAACCGCCGCCCAGCACGCGCTGTCCCGGCCCCTCGCCTGCATAGAGCACGCAGGCCTGCCCGGGCGACACGCCATATTCGCCGCCACGGACGGTCACGACGGGTGCGTCGCCCTCGAGCCGGATGTCGGCAGGCACCGGCGGCCGCGCCGAGCGGATCTTGGCGTAGACGGCACGCGGCGTGGCCTCGAGCGGCGCGCCCAGCCAGTTGAGGCCGTTGACGCGGATGTCCTCCTGCCGCAGCGCCTCGCGCGGGCCGACGATCACGCGACGCGCCTTGGCGTCGATCCGCACCACATAGAGCGGCTCTGTGCCACCGATGCCAAGGCCCCGGCGCTGCCCGATGGTATAATGAATGATGCCCTCGTGCTGCCCCAGCACGCGGCCGTCCAGGTCAACGATGTCGCCCGGCGCCACGCCCTCTGGGCGCAGCTTGCGGATGAGCGCTGCATAATCGCCGTCCGGCACGAAGCAGATGTCCTGGCTGTCCGGCTTGTCCGCCACTTCGAGGCCAAGCTCCGCTGCGATGGCGCGCGTCTCCGCCTTGGTCAGCGTGCCCAGCGGAAAGCGCAGGTAGTCGATCTGCGGCTGAGTCGTCGCAAACAGGAAATAGCTCTGGTCGCGGGAGAGGTCGGCAGGCGTGAACATGTCGCGGCGGCTTGTGCCATCGCCGCGCGCCCGGCTCTCCACATAATGTCCCGTGGCCAGCACGGCGGCGTCGAGCTCCTGCGAGCGTGCGAGGAGATCGGCGAACTTGACCGTCTGGTTGCAGGTGACACAGGGGATCGGCGTCTCGCCGCCGAGATAGCTTTCCACGAAGTCATCGATCACCGCTTCCTTGAAGCGGGATTCGAAGTCGAGCACATAATGCGGAATTCCGATGGCGGAGGCCGCGCGCCGCGCATCATGGATGTCCTGGCCCGCGCAGCAGGCACCCTTGCGTCGCACCGCTTCCCCATGGTCGTAAAGCTGCAGCGTGATGCCCACGACGTCGAAGCCCGCCTGCTTCAGCAGCGCCGCCGTCACGGTGGAATCGACACCCCCCGACATGGCGCAGACCACGCGGATGCCAGCCGGGTCGCCAGCAAGGCCAACCGTCGCGCGCACGCCATCGATGAGGGACTGTCCGATCATGATTGCCTGTTAGATGGGCGATCGCGCCCCGAAAGTAAACGGATTCCGAATGCCCGGTTGTAGCGAAATGGGACCCGGGACTCCCGGCGTTTGGGAAATCTTCAGAACTACTTAGGCGATTTTTAAGAGGGCGCGCCTAGGCTTAGGGCCAGTGAGTAGGTGCGTATCGAGTTGGTTGAGTCTTTCATGCACGGTCAGTTGCGTTCCCGAGTAAACTACGTCATCGGCCCCGATGGCAGCCCGTTGACGGTTGCCGATCTGCCGCCGCCTGGCAATCAGCGCTGGGTGATCCGCCGCAAGGCGGAGGTGGTTGCGGCTGTCCGGGGTGGTCTGTTGAGTTTGGAAGAGGCGTGCGACCGCTACGTCTTGACCGTGGAAGAGTACCTGAGTTGGCAGCGGTCGATCGACCGCCACGGGCTCGCTGGCCTGCGGACAACCCGCATCCAGGACTACCGGGCGAGCTAAGTCTCTGCAAAAAGTTGAGTGACGGGGCAGGAGTTGATCTCCGGCCCCTTTCCATTGTGCGCCAATGTGGCAGATTGCCGGGATGAAGATCCTGGTCCTCCATGCCCACCCGCGCCTGTCCGCCTCCGTCGTGCAACGCGCCATGCTGCGCGCCATCGAAGGGCTGGATGACGTCACCCTCGTCGACCTTTACGCCGAATACCCCGGCCTCGACATCGACGTGGCGCGCGAACAGCAGCGCCTGCTGCACCATGACGTGATCGTGCTGCAGCATCCCCTCTACTGGTATTCCTCGCCCGCCATCATCAAGGAGTGGCAGGACCTGGTGCTGGAAAACGGCTGGGCCTATGGCCCGGGAGGCACCAGGCTTGCGGGGCGCTTCCTGATGTCGGCGATCTCCACCGGCGGCCCTGAACAGGCCTACCACACGCAAGGCCGCAACCGCTTCGAGATCACCGAGCTCCTCGCGCCCTTCAACCAGACGGCCTGGCTCTGCTCCATGGCCTGGCTTCAGCCCTTCGTCATCTTTTCCGGCCGCCGCATGGAAGCGGCCCAGCTCTCCGCCGCCGCTGAAGGTTACCGAGACCTGATCGTTGGCTTGCGTGACGGTACCATCGACCCGCTGTCGCGGCTGGCGCCCGGCTTCACGCTGCCGCCCGCCTTTGCCGATGGCATCCACCGATGAACCCTGAAGCCCTGTTGCTCGGCGCCTTCATCTACCTCGCGGCAGCCGTCGTTGCCGCACCCGTGGCAACGCGCCTCGGCCTCGGATCTGTGCTCGGCTACCTGGTTGCCGGCATGATCATCGGTCCCGCCGCGCTGGGGCTCATCGGCGAGGAAGGAGCACATGTCATGCACTTCGCCGAATTCGGCGTCGTGGTCATGCTGTTCCTCGTCGGCCTCGAACTGCAGCCGTCGAAGCTGTGGGAGCTGCGCCGCCCCATCATCGGGCTGGGCGGTCTTCAGGTTGTCGTCACCGCGCTGGCCGTGGGCGGCGGTGCGCTTGCCTTCGGCTTCGGCTGGAAGGCAGCGCTTGCCACCGGGCTGATCCTCGCCATGTCATCAACGGCCATCGTGCTGCAGAGCCTGAATGAGCGCGGCATTCTCAAGACAACCGCAGGGCAGTCCTGCTTCTCGGTGCTGCTGTTCCAGGATATTGCGGTCATCCCCATCCTCGCCTTGCTGCCGCTGCTCGCCGCCGCGCAGGCGCATGACACGCATGACACCTCGCTCATCGGCGACCTGCCGGGCTGGGCCCAGACCATCGCCGTGCTCGCGGCCGTTGCCGTGGTGGTGCTGGCGGGGCGGTTCCTCACGCGCCCGCTGTTCCGACTCGTCGCCAGCACCGGCATGCGCGAGGTCTTCGTCGGACTCGCGCTGGTGATGGTGGTGGGCATCGCACTCCTCATGCAGCTGGTCGGTCTCTCGGCGGCTCTCGGCACCTTTCTCGCGGGTGTGGTGCTGGCCGAAAGCGAATACCGCCACGAGCTCGAAATGGACCTCGAGCCATTCAAGGGCCTGCTGCTGGCGGTGTTCTTCATCGCCGTCGGCGCGGGCATCGATTTTTCTCTGCTGTTCGGCCAGCCTCTCATGGTGCTTGGCCTCGTCATCGGCTTCATCCTCGTCAAGCTCGCCGTGCTCTTCCTGCTGGGCCGCCTCTTCGGCATGAGCACGCCGGATGCCTCGCGCTTCTCCTTCGCGCTGGCGCAAGGCGGCGAATTCGCCTTCGTGCTGATCTCGCTTGCGGCGGGGCTCGCACTTCTCGATCCGTCGCAGGCGGGGCTGCTGGTCGCGGTCGTCGCGCTCTCCATGGCGGCGGCACCACTGCTGATGATCTTCGACGCCGGCATCATCCAGCCGCGCTTTGCCAACGCCGGCGAAGCGCGCGCGGACGATCATATTGATGAAACAGGCACCCGCGTCATCATTGCCGGCCACGGCCGCTATGGCATGACGGTGGGCCGCCTGCTGCAGGCCAGCGGCATCCGCGCCGTGGTGCTCGACCATGATGCCGAGCAGATCGATGCGCTCAGGAAGTTCGGCTACAAGGTCTATTACGGCGACGCCTCGCGCCCCGACCTGCTCGAAGCGGCGGGCGCGGCGCAAGCCCAGGCCCTCGTCATCGCCATCGACGACCGCGAGAAGGCGTTGGAGATCGTCGAAACGGCGCGCCGCCATTTCCCGAAGCTCCGCATCCTCGCCCGCGCCTTCGATCGCGTGCACGCCTATCGCCTCATCAATGCCGGCGTGGAGGACGTTCACCGCGAGGTCTTCGCCTCATCCGTAGACATGGGCGAGGACCTGCTGGTGCGCCTCGGCCTCCACCCCTTCGAGGCGCGTCGCGCCGCCATGCGCTTCAAGAACCAAGACGAACGGCTCATCCGCCGCGCCGCGAAGCACGTGGACGACACCCAGCACCTGATTGACCTTGCCCGCCAGGGCAGCGACGAGATCGAGCGCGTCCTGGCCACCGACCTCGGCGGCGCGCCGCTCACCCAAGATCATGGCTGGGAAGCCCCGGACGCGACGCGGTCTGAGTCATGACGGCATGAATTTCTGGGGGATGCATCTCTCGCCTCCCCGCGCTAAAAGCCCCATCACATTCGCACCAAGAAAGCCGCTCCATGGCCGACAACATCCACGACGTCGAGATCGACCCCCGCAACCTCAACATACTGATCTCCGTCAACGGCACGCTCACGCCGCGCGCGCAAGCCATGGTGTCGGTCTTCGACTCAGGCTTCATCCTGGGTGATGGCGTGTGGGAGGGGCTCCGCATGGTGAAGGGTGGCGTGCCCTTCCTGCGCGAGCACATCGAGCGGCTCTATGAAGGGGCCAAGGCCATCTTCATGGACATCGGCCTTGCACCCGACGATCTGGTGAAGCGCCTGTTCGAGTGTCTTGATGCCAACAAGATGGAAGACGGCGTCCACATCCGCCTCATGGTCACCCGCGGCGTCAAGGCCACGCCCTACCAGGACCCGCGCGTGACGATCGGCAAGCCCACCATCGTCATCATCCCCGAATACAAGACGCCCAATCCGGAAAAGTCCGAGAAGGGCCTGTCGCTCCACACGGTGAATGTGCGCCGCGGCTATCCGGACGTGCAGGACCAGAAGCTCAATTCGCATTCCAAGCTCAACTGCATCACCGCCTGCATCCAGGCGGCCAATGCCGGAGCAGATGAAGCATTGATGCTCGATCCGCACGGCTTCGTCGCCACCTGCAACTCCACGCATTTCTTCATCGTGCGCCGGGGCGAGCTGTGGACATCGACCGGTCAATACTGCATCCCCGGCATCACGCGCGGCAACATGATCAGGCTGGCGAAGGACCTCGGCATCCCGGTGTTCGAGAAGCCCTTCTCGCTTTACGATGTCTATGGCGCGGATGAAGCCTTCGTCACCGGCACCTTCGCCGGATTGATCCCGGTACGGATCATCGACGGCCGCCCGGTGCGCAATCCCCTGTCGAATGAGGAGTGGTCGGGTGCCGGCCCCATCTCGCGCCGCCTGTCGGCTGCCTACAAGGAGCTCTGCGTGAAGGACGCGCGGAGGAGCATCTGACCATGAGCACCAACATCGCCATGTGGTCGGGGCCGCGCAACATCTCGACCGCCATGATGTATTCCTTCGGCAACCGGCCCGATTGCGTGGCTTGGGACGAGCCCTTCTATGCTTTCTCGCTCATCCACCATGGCAACGACCATCCGATGCGCGAGGACATCATCGCGGCGGATGACTCCGACTGGAACAGCCTCGTGGCCAAGTGCACGGGCTCCGCACCCAGGCCCGTCTTCTACCAGAAGCACATGACGCACCACATGCTGAAGGGCTGGGACCGCGTCTGGATCACCGGCCTCACCAACGCCTTCCTCATCCGCGCGCCGGAGCGCGTGCTGGCGAGCTACACCAAGAAATGGTCGGACGTGACGCTCCGCGACATCGGCTTCGTCGAGCAGGCGGAGATCTTCGACATGGTGACCCAGCACACTGGCAAGGCTCCGCCGGTGGTCGACACCGATGACATTCTCAGCGACCCGCGCGGCACCCTCACCCGCCTCTGCGAAGCCTGCGGCATTCCCTTCGATGATCATATGCTCTCATGGCCCTCAGGCCCCAAGCCCTTCGATGGCGTCTGGGCATCGCACTGGTACAATGCCGTCTGGGCCTCGACAGGCTTCGGCGCGCCGCCACCTCAGCCCCCGCCACTCCCTGCGCACCTGCAAAAGATCGCCGATGAGGCGCGGCCCTATTATGAGCGGTTGAAGCAGTACAAGCTGTAAGGCGCTACCCCCCCCACCAGTCATCATGCCCGGGCTTGTCCCGGGCATCCTTTCAGTGCCGCACAAAGAAAGATCGCCGGGACAAGCCCGGCGATGATGGCAATACAGACTTGTACGAAGCGTCACCGCATCGCGGCGACCTGCAACGGCACGGCAGCGAAGCCCATGGCTTCCTTCTCGGCCAGCATCTCGGCGCGGCGCAGTTCCTGTTCCTCGTGGGCCAGGACCATCTGCGCTTCGTTCATCTGGCCCTTCAGCTCGCCGATGGAGCGCAGCAAGTTGTCGCGCCGCGCACGGGCCGATTTCGCCGACAGCGAATAATTGAAATGGCTGGGGTCGGAGACGCCGGTGCGGCCTTCCTCGAATTTCACCTGGGCATCGAGGTCATCGAACTTCCGGGTGAAGTCCTGGATCATATACTCGATGTCGGCAACCTGGCGCCGCTTTTCATCGGTGCGGAAACGGTGCAACCGAAGGAGCGTTTCGCGTGAACGCATATTGGACCCTTTACTCTACTCACAACACTTTCGGAGGCGCCTTCAAGGCCCCTTCCCACGATTCGCCGAATCAACTACGCAAGAGATTCCGGCAGTCGTGCAGTTCACATGATGGCCCGGTAAGCTTAAGGGGCGGTTACCGGCCAGTCGTGCCGGACCACAGGGGTTTTGGCGCCGTTGCGCCGCGGTTGGCATCTAGATGTAGCGGTCAAGTGGAATCGGCCCCTACATCTCGGTTAACAAGTCAACAGGATTCTGCTGTGAGATTAGGGTTTGTTAACCTTTCCCGACATATCTTAGGCGTCATCGTTAACGGTTAGTTGTGCGCCAAGGCCCGGTCGGCCGCGCAAACCGGAAGGCTCCAGAACGGGGCTAGGGACCATAGGGGATTCGAGATGAGGGTATTGCTGATCGAGGATGATACCGCGACGGCCCAGAGCATCGAACTGATGCTCAAGTCTGAAGGTTTCAACGTCTACACCACCGACCTGGGCGAAGAAGGCGTCGACCTCGGCAAGCTCTATGATTACGACATCATCCTGCTCGACCTGAACCTGCCGGACATGTCGGGCTACGAAGTACTGAAGACGTTGCGTGTGGCGAAGGTCAACACGCCCATCCTCATCCTCTCCGGCCTCGCCGGCATCGAGGACAAGGTCCGGGGCCTAGGGTTTGGCGCCGACGACTACATGACCAAGCCCTTCCACAAGGATGAGCTGGTCGCCCGCATCCACGCGGTGGTCCGCCGCTCCAAGGGCCACGCCCAGTCGGTGATCATCACCGGCGACCTCTGCGTCAACCTCGACACCAAGACCGTCGAAGTGGGTGGCGCCCGCGTCCATCTCACCGGCAAGGAATACCAGATGCTGGAGCTGCTCTCGCTCCGCAAGGGCACCACGCTGACGAAGGAAATGTTCCTAAACCACCTTTACGGCGGCATGGACGAGCCCGAGCTCAAGATCATCGACGTCTTCATCTGCAAGCTGCGCAAGAAGCTGGCGAGCGCTGCAGGCGGCAAGAACTTCATCGAAACCGTCTGGGGCCGCGGCTACGTGCTGCGCGAGAACGCCCCCGCGATGGGCGAAGACATCCGCGAAAGCGCATAAGTTACACACGTGTTGACCAGAAAAGGCCGCCCACTGGGCGGCGTTTTTGTTTGGCTCGATGTTCATCATGCCCGGGCTCGACCCGGGCATCTTCTTTCTGGCGACCAAAGAGGATCGCCGGGACAAGCCCGGCGATGATGACGTCAATACGATTTGCAGAGCGGTAACGGTCAGGCCGCCTTCACCACCACGTCCGCCTCGTCCATGTCCATGGTGAGGGTCAGCCCGGCGGAGCGCGCCAGCTGCTTGGCGTAGTAGGGCTGCACAAGGCGCGCATCGAGGGCGGTCAGTTCGGTGGTTCCTGCCAGCACGCCTGAAATCTGTTCCGGCACCTTGGCGCGGTCACCCGCAGCGCGCGCCGTGAAGGTGTCACCCTCGACGGTGATGGTGACGAGGCCACCGCGCGGGATGCCCGCCATGGCCATCAGCATCATGTTGAGGACGAGCTTCACCTGCTGTTTCGGGCGGTTCTCGCGCGGCGCGTTCCACTCGAGCTTCACCTTCTCGTCGCCGACGAAGGCCTTGGCGATCTCGCCCGCCTCGCCCATGTCGATGAGCGCACCGGCCGAACCCGCAGCGCCAAAGGCGATGCGGCAGAATTTCAGCTTCGCCGCCGCCGTCTTGGCGGAAGAACGCACCATGTCGAGCGCGGTGACCTTGGTTTCCTCATCCATTTCCGGGTCGTCGATGAGCTCGAGACCGTTGGCGATGGCGCCCACCGGCGAGATCACGTCATGGCAGACGCGGCTGCACAGCAGGGCAGCGAGGTCGAGGTCGGAAAGCTTCGCGTTGAAAGCGTCGGCGTCGGACATGGGTGTTCCTTGGGGGCGAGTGATTCGTGTGACTGTTGTACCACCCAGACCTAAATATTTCCGCATTGACGGAGGGGGTTTTCGCGACCATGAAACCCCCGCAATTCGCGCCGGAGTGCCCGTCCAGATGAATCCCGTCCCCTCGTCCCTGCTGCAGTCCCTCGTCGATCTGTCGATCCGTGCCGGAACCGAGATCATGGCCATCTACGCCACCGATTTCTCCGCCAAGGAAAAGGGCGACCTGACACCGGTGACCGAGGCTGACGAGGCCGCCGAGAGGATTATCCTGACGGGCCTGTCCCGCATCGACGGTTCGATCCCGGTGATCTCCGAGGAGGCCGCCTCGGCGGGCCGTATCCCGGAGGTGTCCGCGAAGTTCTTCCTCGTCGACCCGCTCGACGGCACCAAGGAGTTCATCTCCAAGAACGGCGAGTTCACCGTCAACATTGCCCTCGTCGAGCATGGCGTGCCGGTGGTGGGCGTGGTCTATGCACCGGCCCTGAAGCGCATCTTCTGGGGCGAGAAGGGCATCGGCGCCGCCCACGGCAAGGTCGATGGCGATGCCGTCGCCGCCTGGCACCCGCTGCATGTCCGGCCCCAGCCTGCCGACGGCGCCACCGTGGTCGCCTCGCGCTCGCACCGTGACCAGGCCACCGAGGACTTCCTCAAGACGGTCAAGGTCAAGTCGCTGTGCTCGGCAGGCTCGTCCCTGAAGTTCTGCCTCATCGCTGCCGCTGAAGCCGATCTCTACCCGCGTTTTGGCCGCACCATGGAGTGGGACACGGCGGCGGGCCATGCCGTGCTGCTGGCGGCGGGCGGCAAGGTCGTCACCGTCGAGGGCCCGGTGCTCACCTATGGCAAGCGCGCGCGGGGCTATGACAATCCCGGTTTCATCGCCAGCGCGTGATTTGAGGAAGCGTTAACCAACGCGCAAGTCCCCGCTGTTACTCTTCGCGCCATGAGGGGTGCTGCCACAGGCTCGCCATGAGCTGCTGTCAGCGTCCCAACGTCAATTGCGTGAGGAGTCCCATGCTCAAGAAGTCGATGTTCGTTTCGCTGGCGCTCGGCCTGCTCGCCGCCGCACCGCTTCCCGCCCTGGCCCAGACCACGGGCTCCGTGTCCAAGGCCCAGGCCACCTCGAGCGACACCTTCACACCGGATGAAATCGTTGCCGCAGGCCACGGCTTCTTTGGCAAGGCCTCGCGCGATTTCGCGCGCGCCGTCGAGACCGTGTTCGAGAAGCAGGGCCAGCCCACCGCCTATATCGTGGGCGAGGAACTGGCCGGCTCCTTCGTCGGCGGCCTGCGCTATGGCGAGGGCACCGTCTACTACAAGACCGGCCAGAAGCAGCGCATCTACTGGCAGGGCCCGTCGGTCGGCTTCGATTTCGGTGGCAACGGCTCGCGCAGCCTCGTGCTGGTCTATAATTCCCACAGCCCGGCAGATCTCTACACCCGCTTCGGCGGCGTCGAGGGCTCGGCCTATTTCATCGGCGGCGTGGGCGTGAACTACCAGCAGCAGGGCGACATCGTGCTGGCCCCCATCCGCACCGGCGTCGGCGCCCGCCTTGGCGCCAATGTCGGCTACCTGAAATATTCCGGCAAGCCGACCTGGAACCCCTTCTGACGCCACGTCGGCTGGCGGCCCCTCGAAGGGGCCAGCCATCGTCCCGTCACGATTCCCGGATGAGAGGGCTCTCAGTGCCGCAGGCTGGCAATCGCCCCGGCGATTGGCTACTGTAGGGCGAGTTGCGGAGGCCTGATGTCTCAGACCGAGACGATATTGCTGATCGTGCTGGGGTTCTCCCTGGCAACGCTCATCGCGCTGTTCATGGCGCGGGGCTTGTGGACTGCCGGCATCAAGGTCGGCGCGCGCCGCATGCAGCGCCAGGTGCCCTCCTCGCTGGTCGGCCTGCAGACCGAGCGTGACCGGCTGCGCGCCGAATATGCCATGCTCTCGCAGCGCCTTGGCGCCCGCCTCGAAGCCACCAAGACGCAGATGGTTGAGCAGATGGCCGAGGTCAGCCGCCACCGCAATCGCCTTCACGAACTTGAGGCGCTGGAAACCAGCCGCGGTGCTGAAAACCGCCGCCTGGCCGAGCGCATCACCGAGCTTGAATATTCCCTGGCCCAGTCGCGCACCAACGAGCATGATCTCCGCCGCGACCTCGCCGCCGGGGAAGATGCCCTCGCGCGCCTCCGCCAGCCGCACCAGACAGCCAAGCCCGCCCCAGCCACGGCACACCACCAGCCGCCGCCGGAGGACGAGGCCGAAGCCCGCCTGCGCGAGCGTATCAACCGGCTGAACGAACTGGCCAAGGCCCCGCCGGCCGATGATTTCATCATCCACGCCCCGCCGCCCCCGCCGCCGGACATGGACCCGGCGGTCGCCGAACGGATGGCCGAGGCCGAACGCCAGGCCGAGGACCTCACCCGCGACCTCGAAAAGCTGGATGCCGAATGGAAGCAGCGCCTCGCCGAGGCCAATATCGCCGAAGAGGAAGCTGACGCGGGCGTCATGTCGCTGACCAACCGCATCCGGGACCTGAAGAAGAGCCTCGGTTCCGCCTCCTGAAGCTTGATCCTGATCAAAGTGTCAGTTTGAACTGACGTATAGCCTCCCTGACAGCTGACACAGGGAGGCCCACCATGCGCATTCTTCTGCTTCACCCGAATTATCACTCCGGCGGCGCTGAAATCGCGGGCAACTGGCCGCCTGCCTGGGTGGCCTATCTGGCGGGTGCCCTCAAGAAGGCGGGCTACCCCGACCTCCGCTTCGTCGATGCCATGACGAATGACCTCTCCGAGGACCAGATCCGCGACATCCTGCGGAGTGAAAAGCCGGACATCATCGGTTGCACCGCCATCACGCCGTCCATTTACAAGGCCGAGCGCCTGCTGGAGATCGCCAAGCAAGAACATCCGAACGCCGTCACCGTGCTGGGCGGCATCCACGCCACCTTCATGTACAATCAGGTGCTGGGCGAAGCGCCGTGGATCGACGCCATCGTGCGCGGTGAAGGCGAGGAGATCATCGTCAATCTCGTCCGCGCCATCGACGAGAAGCGCTGGCCCGAATGCCGGAAAGACATCCGCGGCATCGCCTATCGTGATGGCACCGACGTCATCGCCACACCCGCCGCACCAACTGTGAAGGACTTGGACGGCATCAGCCCGGACTGGTCGGTGCTGCAGTGGGACAAATACATCTACATCCCCATGGGCAAGCGCGTGGCCATTCCCAACATGGCGCGCGGCTGTCCCTTCACCTGCTCCTTCTGCTCGCAGTGGAAGTTCTGGCGTGACTATCGCATCCGCGACCCCAAGAAGGTGGTGGACGAGATCGAAACGCTGATGCGCGAGCATGACGTGGGCTTCTTCATCCTCGCCGACGAGGAGCCCACCATCAACAAGAAGAAGTTCGTCGCCTTCTGCGAAGAGCTGATCAGGCGCGACCTCAGGATCCTGTGGGGCATCAACACCCGCGTGACTGACATCCTGCGCGATGAAGCCCTGCTGCCGCTCTACCGCAAGGCCGGCCTCATCCACGTCTCGCTCGGCACCGAGGCCGCCGCGCAATTGCAGCTCGACCGCTTCAACAAGGAGACCACCGTCGCGCAGAACAAGAAGGCCATCGAGCTGCTGCGCAATGCGGGCATCGTGGTCGAGGCCCAGTTCATCGTGGGCCTCGAGAACGAAACGCGCGAGACGCTGGAAGAGACTTACCGCATGGCGCAGGACTGGAAGCCGGACCTTGCCAACTGGTCGATGTTCACGCCCTGGCCCTTCTCGGACCTGTTCCGCGATTTAGGGGACAAGGTCGAGGTCTTCGACTACGACAAGTATAATTTCGTCACGCCGATCATGAAGCCCGATGCCATGGACCGCGCCGAGCTCTTGGACCGCGTGATGCATAACTACCGCCGCTTCTACATGAAGAAGGCGCTGTTCTCTTACCCCTGGGCCGGTTCCGGCGAGCGCCGCCGCTATCTGCTGGGCTGCCTCAAGGCCTTCCTCAAGTCGGGCTTCGAGCGCAAGTTCTATGACCTCGGCCGCGTCAATTACTGGGGCAAGAAGGACGCCGTCGACTTCCAGTTCGACCGCACCCGTACCCGCGCCGACATGAGCAAGGTGGAGTGGCAGACTACTCACAACCGCAAGTCCAATCGCCAGGTGGGCCAGGAAGCCGCCGAAGCCATGGCCTGCGGCGGCGGTAAGGACCAGATGGAAGACGCGATGCAATGAGCGATGCGGCCCATACGGGCCGGATCGGCCCCAACGCGGTGATCCGCCTCGCGGAAGCGCTGGATGCACTCGAAAGCAAGGCGGTGACGAAGAAACTCTTCATCGCCGCCAAGCTTGAGACCTACGTCCACGCGCTCCCCGAAACCATGGTGCCGGAGGAAGAGGTAACTGTCCTCCACCGACACCTGCGCAGCGACCTAGGTGCAGGCCGCGCGGCCTCTGTCTCGTGGATCGCGGGGCAACGCACCGCAGATTATCTGCTGGCCAACCGAATCCCCAAACCCGTGCAGCGCCTGCTCAAAGTTCTGCCCGCCCGCCTCGCCGCCTTCATCCTGCTGAAAGCCATCGGCGCCCATGCCTGGACCTTCGCGGGAACCAGCCGCTTCAGCTGGAAAATGGGCCGCCCCATCACGCTGACCTTCGAGGACTGCCCGCTGTGTCGCTGGGACAAGGCCAGCGATCCCTGCTGCAGCTATTATTCGGCAACATTCGAACGGTTGTTCCGTAAACTGATCAATCCCGACACCAATGTGCGCGAAACGGACTGCATCGCCACAGGCAGCGAGGCCTGCAGGTTCGAGATCAGGTACTGATCTGCATCCGAGCGTCCTCTCCCGCAAGGCGGGAGAGGAAGGGGACCCGACGAAGTCGGGGGAGGTGAGGGGACACAAACTCCGAAAAACATGTCAACTGCCTCCCCTCATCTCCCCGTTGCGTGCCGCAACGGGTCCCTTCTTCTCCCGCTCAAACAGCGGGAGAAGACATGAGCGGCAAGTCGCACCTGACACCTTTGTAATCCGCCTCCGCAACTCTACCACCTTGCCGCCTTCCCCCACTCCCCTATGATCCCCCCGTTCGGGAGGAACGAGAATGGACAAGCCCACCTTCGACAAATCCAAACTGCCCAGCCGCCACGTCAGCGTCGGTCCGTCGCGCGCGCCGCATCGGTCGTATTATTATGCCATGGGCATGACCGCCCAGCAGATCGGCCAGCCCTTCGTCGGCGTCGCCTCATGCTGGAACGAGGCCGCCCCCTGCAACATCGCGCTGATGCGCCAGGCGCAGGCGGTGAAGAAGGGTGTGGCCTCCGCCCACGGCACACCGCGCGAGTTCTGCACCATCACGGTCACGGATGGCATCGCCATGGGCCACCAGGGCATGAAGGCGTCCCTCGTCTCGCGTGAGGTGATCGCGGACTCGGTGGAACTCACCATGCGCGGCCACTGCTATGACGGGCTCGTCGGCCTCGCCGGTTGCGACAAGTCGCTGCCCGGCATGATGATGGCCATGGTGCGCCTGAACTGCCCGTCGATCTTCATTTACGGCGGCTCCATCCTGCCCGGCATCTTCCGCGGCCAGCAGGTCACCATTCAGGACATGTTCGAAGCGGTGGGCAAGCACTCCGCCGGTCTCATGTCGGACGAGGACCTGGCCGAGATCGAGCAGGTCGCCTGCCCGTCGGCCGGTTCCTGCGGGGGCCAGTTCACCGCCAACACCATGGCCACGGTGGCCGAGGCCATCGGCCTCGCACTCCCCTACTCCTGCGGCGCGCCCGCCCCTTACGAAGTGCGTGACACCTTCTGCTACACTGCAGGTGAAAAGGTGATGGAGCTGATCGCGAAGAACATCCGCCCGCGCGACATCGTGACGAGGAAGGCGCTGGAGAATGCAGCCACCGTCGTCGCGGCCTCGGGCGGCTCCACCAATGCTGCCCTTCATCTACCCGCCATCGCCCATGAGGCGGGGATCGCGTTCAACCTCTTCGACGTCGCCGAGATCTTCAAGAAGACGCCCTACATCGCCGACCTGAAGCCCGGCGGCCGCTATGTGGCCAAGGACCTGTTCGAGGCGGGCGGCATTCCGCTCCTGATGAAGACACTGCTCGAGCACGGCTTCCTGCATGGCGACTGCCTCACCGTGACGGGCCGCACCATGGCCGAGAACATGGAGGCGGTGAAATGGAACCCCCATCAGGACGTGATCCGCCCCGCCAACAACCCCTTCACCGTGACGGGCGGCGTGGTGGGCTTAAAGGGCAACCTCGCCCCCGAAGGTGCCATCGTGAAGGTGGCTGGCATGAAGACCCTCACCTTCTCCGGCCCCGCCCGCTGCTTCGACAATGAGGAGGCCTGCTTCGAGGCGGTCTCCAAGAAGCAGTACAAGGAAGGCCAGGTGCTGGTCATCCGCTACGAAGGCCCGCGCGGCGGCCCCGGCATGCGCGAGATGCTGTCGACCACGGCTGCACTCTATGGCCAGGGCATGGGTGACAAGGTGGCGCTCATCACCGATGGCCGCTTCTCCGGCGCCACGCGCGGCTTCTGCATCGGGCACGTCGGCCCCGAGGCGCAACTGGGTGGTCCCATCGGTTTGCTGAAGGACGGCGATATCATCACCATCGACGCGGTGGAGGGCTCACTCTCCTGCAACGTGTCGGAGGCCGAATTCGCCGAGCGCGCCAAGACCTGGGCGCCCCACCCCCACGGCTACAACTCAGGCGCCATCTGGAAATACGCCCAGCAGGTCGGCCCCGCCGTGAATGGTGCGGTCACCCACCCCGGTGGTGCGGTGGAAACGAGCAGCTACGCGGACGTGTGAGAAGCGGGAAAGGATCGCCGGGTCACGCCCGGCGACGATGAACAAACAAAACCCGGCGGTGACGAACAAACACATCATGCCCGGGCCTGACCCGGGCATCTTCTTTCCGTCGCCTCCGTGGAAGGACAAACCTCCGGCGCCGGAAACCTCTGTAAAATCTTCACAATGTCAATCAGCAGCAGGCACGAGCCACCGATATAGCATGTTATAGGATTAAAGTCAAGTCTTGGGAATGATACCGAGGAGAATTTTTGCCTATAGATGCGGCGTTCACCCACCACGTCGTCACGCCCGGCGATGATGGCCTGCAAGACGTGGGGAGTGCCGCCTACTGCGCCACCCGCCTGTCGAATGTCGCAAGAACCTTGCCCTCGCCATCCAGCAGTTCCAGCCGGTCACTGTCGAGCACCATGGCCTTCACCTTGGCCAGCATGTCCATGAAGGTCTGTTCCGCCTTCATGATGTCCGGCCGGCAGGCCATGCGCGTCGCCATCATGGGCGAGAAGGCCAGCATGTCGCCATCCGCTTCATAACGCCCACCGAACCGGTTGCAGCCGCTGAGCCCGCCCACCCGTCCGCCATCGAAGCGCAGGTAAGGTGCGCGTTCGCCCGTCTGTCCGGCCAGCACCCAGTCAGCGCCAGCAAGCTTGTCCGGGTGCGCAAGCACAGGACCAGCCATGAGGCCAAGCAACAAGCACGAAATGACGATGATGATGCGGCGCATGTGATCCTCTCCACGCAACCCCGTGGTTTCAGTCGAGCTCGGTTCTGTCTAGCCGTCGGCCTTCAGGCGGGCGGGCTGCAGCGGCACCTCAGAGCGCACCAAGTGCACCAGCACCAGCGCAGCACCAGCGCACAGCAGCAGCACCACCACCATCAGCGCGGCCTCCTGCCCCTTCAGCATGGTGATGACCGCAAACAGCGCCGGGCCGAGTGCCGCCGCCACGCGCCCCGCCACCGTGGCCAGCGCGAAGAAGGCCGGCGCACTGCCCGGCGGCACGCTCTCCGCCAGGAAACCGCGCAGCGCCGAGGCCGTGGCGCCCACGCAGCAGCCGATCACCGTCACCGTCACCACCGGCATCAGCGGGCCGGAGCCAAAGGCCATGAGCAGCAGCACGAAGCCCCAGGCCGAGAGCAGGATGGTCATCGGCACCACGCGCGACCAGCTGGTCATCAGCATGTTCCAGCCGATGGTCGATGGCACAGAGAGCACGTGCAAGAGAAGGAGCAGCCAGAGCAGGTCCGGCAGAGTCTGGCCGAAGCGCGTGGCGAGGATAGGTGCCGTGAAGGTGACGACCACCGAGACCGCGAGGTGCACCAGCATGGTGCCCGCCAGCAGCACGTAAAGGCCGCGGTGGCGCCGCCACTGGCCGATCACCGCAATCACGCCTGACAGTTGCGGGGCGCCGGGGCCGGGGCCCAGCGACCCGAAGTCAGCCCGCTTCATCAGCATCAGCACGATCACGAAGAATGCCGCGCTGATGATCGCCAGGACAGTGAAGCAATCCTGCATCAGCGCCTGCGTCTGGGTCTGCCCGCCCACCAGCTGCAGAAGAATGACGATGGCAAAGGCCCCGCCGAGATAGCCGATGGCCCAGCCGAAGCCCGAGAGCTTCTGCAGGAAGCGCTGGGGCAGGAGATCGGGGAGGAAGGATTCATAAACGCTGGTGGCGGCAAAATAGAAGCTCTGGGCCGCCACAAAGGCGGCAGCCGCCATGGCCAGCGACGGGAGCGGCGGCCAGGCCAGGACCGCAATGGACAGGACCATCCCTGCCGTCGCGGCGCTGAGCAGCGTGAGGCGCGAAATATGCGCCGTGAGCGCGGCGGCGATTAGCGCGGCCACGCCGCTGGCCAGGATCGCGCCTGCCGCAAGTGCGCCCCAGGCGGCCGTCGGGTTGGCGAAGTCCGCCATCAGGCTCCGGAAATAGAGCGGCAGCAGCACGGCGGGCGCCACGCCGAAATAGACGGAACTGGCCACGTCATAGCCGGCCCACGTCAGGGTGCGCCGGTTCAGCCAGCCTTGGGTGGCGCTGTCCGCCATTGCCGCCTCGTTCCCTCCGCTCCGAAAATCCCGCGAATTGTATCGCAGGAGGCATTTGCCGGGCCAGCCTGCCATTAAGCTGCCGTCTAAATGTCACCACGTGGGAAATTGTAACAATCGCGGGCAGCCGGCGGAAGGGAAAATCCGACCGGGGCGCCCGCATATTGCAACTTGAACACGTGAAGACGTTTGCCGTAGGGTCCGCGACCGTGGGTCGAGCACCCCCGAATTGAATGGGAGAAGAGATGGACAAGACTTTCCTGAAGCGCCTGATGACGGGCCCGCTTCTGCTCTCCGCCGCTGCGGTGATCGCGCTGGGTTCTGCCCCCGCACCGCTGCGCGCTGAAACCACGCCGCCCGAGGCCACCCAGGCCGCCGAGGAGGCCCCCCAGCCGCTGTCTCCCGAGGAGATGGACATCCTCGTGGCGCGCATCGCGCTTTACCCTGATGAGCTCGTGGCGCTGATCTCGGCTGCCTCGCTCTACCCCCTGCAGATCGTCGAGGCCGAGCGCTTCCTTGACGACTCCAAGACCAAGAAGGACCTCAAGCCCAAGGCGACCTGGGATGGCAGCGTCATCTCGCTGCTGAACTATCCCGAGATCGTCAAGATGATGGCCGAAGACCTCGACTGGACCCAGCTCCTGGGCGAGTCGATCGTCAACCAGCAGGAAGACGTCCTCAACGCCATCCAGCAGCTGCGCGAGCAGGCCGTCGCCAACGGCGTCATCAAGACCGACGACAAGATGAAGGTGACGGAGGAGGTCAACGCCGACACGGGCCGCCAGAACATCGTCATCGAGCCGGCCAGCAGCGAAGCCATCTACGTGCCGCAGTACCAGCCGGAGATGCTCTACGAGCCGAGCTACGCCTATCAGCCAATAAGCTATTACCCGCAGCCCTACCCCTATTACTGGAATCCCGGCGCCACCTTCTTCGCAGGGGCCGTGACCGGCGCCATCTGGACCGCCGCGGTAGACTGGGACAACGGATTCTGGGGCTGGGGCTGGAACAACAACAACAACCACAATCACAACAACAACTACTGGCACGGTGGCGGCAACGATATCAACATCGACTGCAACAAGTGCATCATCGGCAGCGACTTCAACGGCAAGCTCAACGTCAACAACGTTGACTGGCGCAATGTCGACCGCAGCAAGATCAACTACAACAAGAACGACTTCAACAAGCTCAGCAACACCAATATCCGCAACGAGTTCAAGAAGAACGACATCTCGAACATCGATCGCAACAAGCTGGGCAACAACAAAGTCGGCAGCAACAACAAGGGCAACCTCCAGCGCCCGGCCACCCTGCCCGCCAAGGGCGGGATGCAGACCAAGGACATCCGCAAGAGCACGATGGAGGGCCTCAACAAGAAGCCCACCCAGGGCTTCAAGCCCTCCGACAAGATGGCCCGCCCCGGCAACGGTGACGGCGGAAACCTCGGCAACATCACCAAGCCGGGCAACGGCAATCTCGGCAGCGTGACAAAGCCGGGCAATGGCGGTGCCAACATCGGCGACAAGATGGCGCGTCCG
>NZ_JBAXGR010000005.1:0-120069 GCF_037139295.1 Aestuariivirga sp. | reverse complement strand
GCTCTCTATGCTTTTCTGCTCTTGATGCTTCTGGCCGCAACATTGGATGTGCTTTCGCTTCACATTCCCAATTGGATTGTGATCGCCTTGGCAATGCTCTTTTTTCCCATTGCTTTCATCACGGGCATGCCAGGCGTTGCCCTGGGTTTGCATACGGCGACCGCTGTTGTCCTGCTGATCGCAGGTTATGGCCTCTTCTCATTCGGTATGATTGGTGGCGGGGATGCAAAGCTGATGTCTGTGGCCGGCCTGTGGCTCGGCTTCCCAGTCGTGCTGCCGTTCCTGCTGTTTGCGGCGATTGCCGGGGGAATTCTCGCGGTTGCCATCGGGCTTTGGGCTGTTGTCAGCCTTGAAGCGAGGATTCGCGGTGATCGGCTGGAACGTGCGGTGACCCGTTTGTCGCCTGACCTGCCATATGGTTTTGCACTGGCCGCAGGTGCCATTCTGGCAGTGCCGTTTAGTCGGTGGATGGCTTTCGTCGTCTGAACATAGTTAACGCAAATTTGACGAATACACCTCAAGGTAGCCAAATGTCTCCAGTTTGGTACCTCACAGGATTGAAGCAATGAACAGAATGCGGCTCCTGATCTTGGTGGCGGCAATTCTGGCCGCCCTGCTTGCGGCATATCTGTCGACGGGTCTGCTGCGCAGGCCGGCGCCCCAAGTCGTTCAACCGCAAGTGCAGAAGAGCGAGAGCGTGGACGTGCTCGTCGCGGGCACGGCCTTTGCTCCGGGCCAAAGGTTCGGCAGTACCGGCCTGCAGTGGCGGGCCTGGCCGCGTGATGGCTTGGCGGCCGACATGATCAAACGCGAGACGATGCCGGATGCGCCAACCCAGATGCGTGACGCGCGCGCCCGTGTATCGATGATCGCCGGCGAGCCGGTCCTGCCCGGGAAAATCGTGAAGGCCGGCGAGGCAGGCTTCTTGAGCTCCGTTTTGCCAGAGGGCATGCGTGCGGTGGCCATTTCCATTACGGAAATCTCGTCCGTTAGTGGATTCGTGCTGCCGAATGACCGCGTGGACGTCATTCTCACACGAACCACCGCGGACTCGCTCGGCAACAAGATCTCCACCGGCGAAGCCGTGATTACCAACGCGAAGGTGCTGGCCATCAACCAGACGCTCGGAGGCGGAACCACCGATGCCACCGTCCCAGAAGGCCGAACCGCGGTGTTGGAACTAAATCCAAAGCAGGCGGAAGTCCTCGCAAAAGTCGCTGCATCGGGTGAGATCTCCCTCGCATTGCGTGCCCTTGCAGACGGCGGAGACGGCAAGCCGGTGCTTGCCGACAACTATCGGAACCCCAGCCGTGCCACGAGCGGCCCCCTGATCATTCGATACGGGCTCCAGCGCCGGGCGTCTGGACAATGAGAACATGATGATGATTATCCACAAGGTTACCCTAATCCCTTCAGCAGCAAGGCTGGTCTTCTGGCTGCTGATTGCTCTTGCTATCCCGCTTCCCGCAAGCACAGCGCCGAGCAACGCGTCTGCCTCGGACACCATCGATCTCACGGACGGGCAGCAGGCGGGACGCTCATTGCGGCTTGGCCTTGAAAAGAGTGCCGTTCTGAAACTGCCCGCCGCGGTCAAGGACGTCATCGTCGGCAATCCCGAAATGGTCGACGTGGTGCTGAAGAACCGCAGCACCGCCTATCTCTTCGCGCGCAGTGCCGGCCAGACCAACATCTTCTTCCTCGACTCGGCGGGCCAGCAGATCCTGCAGCTCGACCTTGAGGTTACCCTCGACACCAAGGCCCTCAGGTCGCTTCTCGACAGGGCCATGCCGGGCAATGCCATCCAGCTCGACAGCACCGGATCAAACATCGTGCTCAAGGGCGTAGTCAGCGATGCCCAGCAGGGAAAGACGGCAGAAGACCTCACCAAGCGCTTCCTTACGAGTTATGGCGGAGATGACCTGTCCGTCCTCAATCTTCTCAAGATTGCCGAAGGCAACCAGATCACGCTGAAGGTCCGGGTTGTTGAACTGAAGCGCTCGATTCTCAAGCGGATCGGCATGAACCTCGACGGCGAGATCACTGCGGGTCCCTTCAACTTTACCTATTCGAACCAAACAAACCCGGTCAACTTGCCTCACACTTTCGACGGCACGGCTTCGTTCCCGGCTCCCTTCAAGGTCGATGCAACCATTCGCGCTCTCGAAGATAACGGCCTTGCCACGGTTCTCGCTGAACCCACGCTCACGGCAACGTCAGGGGCGCCCGCCAACTTTCATGCCGGTGGAGAGTATCCCTATCAAAGCTGCCAATTTCAGAACCTGGATCCGAACACGACCACCACATATCTCAATTGCACCACTCTGTTCCGCAACTACGGCATCAGCCTTGCCTTTACCCCCACGGTGCTGAGCGAGGGCCGCATCGCACTCAACGTATTCACCGAGGTGAGCGATCTTGCGCCGAACCCTTACGGCACCGAACCGCTGATCGACACACGCAACGCTCAGACCTCAGTGGAACTGCCGAGCGGTGGCTCTATGATGCTCGCCGGCCTCATCAAGAACGTCTCCCAGCAAAAGATGGAAAATACACCTGGCATCCGATCGGTGCCCATCCTTGGGGCGCTATTCTCCAGCCAGGAGTTCCAGCGGCGGCAAAGCGAACTTGTGGTGATTGTTACCCCCTATATTGCGAACCCCTCTGACGAGTCGAAATTGGCAACGCCCATCGACCGCTTCAACAATGCCACCGACCTTCAGCAGTTCTTCCTTGGTCGCATGAACAAAGTCTATGGCCTGCCGGCCAGTGCCGGTGCTGACGCCAGCGGCATGGGGACCGACACCTATCATGGCCAGGTCGGCCACATCATCGAATGAGAGCGGAACAGGACTGAACATGCTCAAGTATAGTGCCCGCCATCTTCGCTCTGCGACCGTTGCCTGTGTGCTGGGGTCAATGACGGCTCTTCTTGCCGGTTGCTCTCCAGAACTTGCGAGTTTCGATGACACCTACGTGCCAGCCAGCGTCGAGGAGAACTTCCCGATCAAGGTCGTCGAGCGACCCGTCAAACTCGCGCTCGATGTGACCCCAGGTGGTCTCAGGCCTGGAGATGTCAACGACGTGATCCAGTTTGCGCGTCAGGCCGAATCCCGCGGCGCCACTCCCGTGGTTGTTAGCTACGCGACAGGAAGCAAACAGTCACGCGAAGCGGCAAACCAAGCTGCCGGAATCCTCGCACGACAGGGAATTGCGCGGCATTCCATCATCGTCACCCCCTATGATGGAACCCAGAACCGCGTGGTCCTGGCATTCTCCACCAAGGTTGCCGAGACAAAACCCTGCGGAGACTGGTCACAGAACATGCGCGCGAACCAGTTCAACGACTCAGGCCCCAATTTTGGGTGCGCATTCCAGCAGAACTTCGCAGCCATGGTTGCCAACCCGGAAGACCTCGAGCGCCCGCGCCCCATGACCGCCGCCCAAAGTGCCAGCCAAAGCCCGGCACTCAAGAACTACTCCGATGGAACCTGGACCGAGCAAACCGCCGATCCGGTTTTCTCGCCTGGACAGTAAGGAGCAGAGCGGATGAAAGTTGAAGTGAGCAGTGGATGACGATGCACGGTGAAGCACCCGGATTGCGCGGCAAAGCTACCCCCGTAGCGCTGGTGCCGCGCGTCAATATCCAGGCCTTCTGCGAATTGCCGCGGACCGCCGAGGATGTGCGAGCGGCCTTTGCTGACCGCCGCATGGCCCGTGCCCACGGAACAGTGATAACTGGCGGCATTCCAGCGGCGATCAGGCTCTACCAGACCCAGTCTACGCCAAACCTCTTGATTGTTGAATCTGATGCACCGCGCGACGAGTTGCTCACCAACCTTGCTTCCCTTGCAGAGGTTTGCCAGCCCGACACGAAAGTCGTGGTCATTGGGCACATGAACGACGTGATCCTCTATCGTGAACTGATCCGCCAAGGCGTCAGCGAATACATCGTCGCGCCCATTGCCCCATTGCATCTGGTGGAGACCATAGCCTCGCTGTACCGGAATGATAAGGCAGCGCCTGTTGGTCGAGTCATCGCTTTTCTGGGAGCAAGAGGTGGCACAGGGTCCAGCACCATCGCTCACAACTGTGCCTGGGAGATTGCGCGCGCGGTCGACATCGAAACCACCATCTTCGATCTCGACCTTGCCTATGGCACGGCCGCACTCAATTTCAACATCGATGCATCAGGCGGCATTCTGGAAGCCATATCGCAACCGGAACGCGTTGACTCTCTGCTGCTCGATCGGCTTCTCACCAAGCTGGGCCAGAAACTGAGCCTTCTCGCGGGCCCCGGTGGAGTCGACAAGGATTTCGCCGTTGAGGCTCATGCGGTGGAAACAATCCTGACTGCAATGCGAGCGACCGTTCCGATAGTTGTGGTGGATCTGCCAAACCTGTGGGCACCCTGGGTTAAGTTCACACTCCAGCATGCTGATCAGATCGTTCTCACCGCCGAACCTGACCTTGCCAGCCTCCGCAATGCCAAGGCGCTGTTTGACATGTTCACGGTGTCCCGACCGAATGACCCGTTGCCAAATCTTGTCTTGAACAAGGTGGGCGTCCCCAAGCGACCAGAGATACCTGCAGCAGATTTTGCCAAGGCAGTAGGCACCAATGTCGCTGCCTCAATTCCCTTTGATCCGTTGAGCTTCGGGACCGCCCTGAACAATGGCCGGATGCTCCTCGACGCCACGCCAAAGGTTAAGGCCGCCGAGGCAATACGCAAGCTGGCGCATGACTTCGGCGGTGATAAGCCTGCAAGACCTGTCGCGACCACCTCATCTGTTCTGAAGAAACTTCTCGCATTGGGTAAAAAGTGATGTTCGGAAAGCGCTCGGGTGAAAGCCCATCCAAGGACCTTCTTGCGCCGCTCCAGCCCTCACGCAGCGATGTGGGCGCCGAGCAGAACCGCCAGGTTTTCAGGCCAGGGCAGGAGCAGCGCAGTCCATCTGTCAGTCCTGCCGGAGGGTTCACGCCAAACGCGCCCGGCGGCCGAATTGACGGCTCGAACAACCGGCGGTCAGAAACCTACTACGACATCAAGAGCACAATCTTCAACGCCCTGATTGATGCCATCGACCTTACGCAGCTCTCGCAGATAGACCGCGAGGCAGCGCGTGAGGAAATTCGCGATATTGTCAGTGAGATCATCACCCTCAAGGACGTGGTGATGTCGGTCTCTGAGCAGGAGGAGCTTCTCGAGGATATTTGTAACGATGTCCTTGGATTTGGTCCCCTTGAGCCGCTGCTTGCCCGCGATGATATCTCCGACATCATGGTGAACGGCGCGGGCACCACTTTCATCGAGGTTTCCGGCAAGGTCTTGAAAACCGGTGTCCGCTTTCGAGATAACACACAGCTTCTCAACATCTGTCAGCGCATTGTCAGTCAGATCGGTCGGCGCGTCGATGAGGCTAGCCCCATTTGCGATGCGCGTCTGCTGGATGGTTCGCGTGTCAACGTCATCGTGCCGCCACTCTCCATCGATGGGCCTGCGCTCACGATCCGAAAATTCAAGAAGGATCGTCTGAAGTTGCCTGATCTCGTTCGGTTCGGGTCAATTACTTCGGAGGGAGCGACACTGCTGGAGATCATAGGCCGAGTCCGTTGCAACATCCTGATTTCCGGTGGCACGGGTTCAGGCAAGACCACACTGCTGAATTGTCTCACTGCATACATCGAAAACGATGAGCGAATCATCACCTGTGAAGACGCCGCAGAGCTGCAGCTGCAGCAGCCGCATGTCGTGCGTCTCGAAACGCGACCGCCGAACCTTGAAGGCGAGGGTGAAATCACCATGCGTGACCTGGTGAAGAACTGCCTCCGCATGCGGCCTGAACGCATTATCGTTGGTGAAGTTCGCGGACCAGAGGCTTTCGATCTCTTGCAGGCGATGAATACGGGCCATGACGGATCGATGGGAACTCTCCACGCCAACTCACCACGTGAAGCACTCTCGCGCCTCGAGTCCATGATCACCATGGGCGGATTTTCGCTGCCATCCAAGACGATCAAGGAAATGGTTTGTGGGTCGATCGACCTGATCGTGCAGGCTGCCCGCCTGCGGGATGGTTCGCGTCGCATTACGCACGTAACCGAAGTGGTGGGCATGGAAGGTGACGTGATCATCACGCAGGATCTGATGGTCTATGATATCACCGGCGAGGACGCAAATGGCAAGGTTGTTGGGCGGCATCGCGGCACCGGTATTGCGCGACCACATTTTTGGGATCGGGCGCGCTATTACAACGAAGATCGGCGCCTCGCCGAGACACTCGAATTGGCAGAAATCCGTGGTGAGGCGGGATAAGGAGCCATGCCGTTCGGATTGGATCCGCAGCAACTCGCCTTTCTTCTTCTTGTCGCGGTGGCCGCCGGCGGTGCGGTTCTCGCGTTGGCCCTACCTTTGCTCTCCTCTTCGGAGGGAGAGTCGCGTGTAAAATCCATCGCGGCGAAGAGCTCAGTGGCGGAGGCCAAGACTGGGTCTGCGTCTGGACGACTGATTGGTGGCCAGAAGGACAATCGTCGCCGCCAGATTCAGGACTCCCTGAAACAAATCGAGGATCGTGCCCAGCAACGCAAACGGGGTGTGTCTCTGCGTGCGCAGATCGGCCGCGCCGGACTTGGCATCTCGGTGCGAAATTTCTGGGTGGTGTCCGGCGCCGTGGGGCTTGCCATGGCTCTCCTTCCCCTCTTGCTGGGCCTTCCGATCTTCGTCGGATTTCTGAGCGGAATTGCTGGTCTCCTCGGCCTTCCCCGCTGGTTCCTGTCATACATGTCGAAGCGGCGGCAGAACGCCTTCCTCAGAGACCTGCCGGATGCATTGGACGTTATGGTCCGGGGCTTGAAGGCAGGCCTTCCGCTCTCCGATGCCATGCGCGTGATCGCAACGGAGGCTGGACCGCCCATTGCTCCTGAATTCATGGAAATTGTTGAAGGGCAGCGCCTCGGCGTCACAATCGATCAGGGTCTGGAGCGCATGTTCGAACGCATGCCATTGCCGGAAGTCAGCTTCCTGGGTATTGTCATCAGCATTCAATCGAAGTCTGGTGGCAATCTCTCCGAAGCTCTTGGCAATCTGTCCCGGGTGCTTCGCGATCGCAAAAAGATGAAGGGAAAGGTTCGGGCGATGGCGCAGGAGGCAAAGTCCTCCGCGGCCATCATCGGCGCGCTGCCATTTCTGATCGTAGGCGCGATATTCATGCTCAGCCCGAAGTATCTTGAGCCTCTTTTCACGACTGATACCGGCCACCTGATTCTCATCGGATGCGGCGTCTGGATGCTCATGGGCGTCCTGACTATGCGGAAAATGATCAACTTCGATATTTGAGTGAACTGATAGCATCATGCTTCATGCTCTGTCTGAACTGCTCCGGGTGGATACACTCATTACACTGTTGTTTTCTATCGCTGCATTTGCAGCCGTTCTAAGCTTCGCTGCTCCGCTCATGCAGGACGACCCGCTCAAGGCACGCATGAAGGCCGTGAGTGTCGAACGCGACAGGTTGCGCGCAGAGCAGAAGATCAAGGGTTTGGGTGAGTCAAAGCTGCGCGACAAGCGCAATGCTGGTGCTGCAAGGCGCTTTGTCGACATCCTAAATCTTCGCAAGGTATTCGAAGCTGAGACATCTCGAGAACTCTTGCGGCAGGCGGGCTTGCGCAGCGAACGTCACCTGATTCTCTATCTCGTTGCCCGGGTGGGGTTTCCGATTGGAATGGGTCTTCTTGCATTCGGCTATGTGTCGATCATTTATGCCGATACCGCATCGCCCCAGATGCTCATTGCTGCAACAGCCTTCGGTTTGATCGCAGGAAACTACCTTCCATACCTATTGTTACGCAATCTGGTCACGCGGCGACAGGCGTCGATTCGCCGTGCCTGGCCGGACTCCCTTGATCTGATGCTGATCTGCGTTGAGGCCGGCATGGCAATCGAACCTGCCATGCAACGGGTGGCCCGCGAAATTGGCGCAATCTCGGTTCCGCTCGCAGAGGAAATGACATTGACGGTGGCCGAGTTGTCATTCCTGCAAGAACGACGCAAGGCATTTGAAAATCTTGGAAAGCGCACCGGCCTTGCTCAGGTGAAGTCGGTTGTAACGAGCCTTATTCAGTCGGAGCGTTATGGAACGCCGCTAGGAACGGCCCTGCGTGTTTTGGCACAGGAAAACCGTGACATGCGCATGTCGGAAGCAGAGCGCAAGGCGGCGGCTTTGCCGCCACGACTCACCGTGCCGATGATGCTTTTCTTCATGCCGGTCATTTTTGTGATCATCATGGGTCCGGTTTTCTTGACCGTATCCAAGCTCCTCTTTTAGCCAGGCAAGGTTCATCCCTTCACGTTGCCGTCGCTGATCTGCTGCCAGGTATTCGGCTGGGAGAGCATTTTCTTCAGATAAGCCATGTTCTCCTGCACTTGCTCGGGGGGAAGATCCTCCTGTGCAAGCTTCGTGGCTTCGTCAAAGCGGCCCTGCAACCCGATGACGAGGGCGAGATTCTGTCGGATGCGTGGTTCGCTTTTCGACCGGGGAAGGGCATCCGCTGCTTGCAACTCGGTCTCTGCCTGCTTCAGGTTGCCTTCAAGTGCGTAGGACATGGCGAGATTGTTCATGACCACAAGGTTTTGCGGGTCGCTGGCCAGCGCCCGCGAGTATTGTTCACGCGCCTTCTTGTACAGACCCTGCTGGTCGTAGGCACTGCCGAGCGCGGACATCACACGCCAGTCCGTGTCGCCACCTCTTTCGGCGCCTTCGAGGATGGGTATAGCCTGTTCAGTCTTTCCGGCGGCTACCAGTTTGCGACCATAGAGACCTGCAACCTTGGCGTTCGATGGGTCCTCCTCGGCGATCTTCTTGTAGACGCTCAGCGCTTCATCCTTTTGTCCAAGGCTTTCGAGGCCGTTGGCATAGGCGAGGCCCTTGTTGACGTCTTTCGGGTTGGCTTGCCATTTGTCGCCGAGGTCGGCCAGCGCCTCCAGCGAGACGGGCGTCGTCGACGCGGTCGAAAGGCTGCTTGATGACCCGAGCTGGCCGGTCGTCTTGTTGCATCCCGTGAGGATCACGGCGGCAGCCAGCATCAAAAGAATAGTGGCACGGGGCCTGCCCCTCGGCATTGCGAAACTCCAGTCCGGTTTATTCAGCTACCTTGGCGCGCAACGGTCAATATTTGATTAACCATAAGAGGGTTTCGCGATATGGGAGGCCAAACCCGGAGTTCGCCATGATCGACGTTGCAGACATTCTCCTTGCGCCCGCCGCGCGCGGCATTCCTGTCACCCTCATTGAAGGCAAGGAATGGGAACGGAAGCGCCAGGATTTGACGGTGGAAATTCGGACCTGGGCAGATGCGAACGGTTTCAAGGCCCAGCCGGGGCGTGTACTCGCTGTTCCGGGACAGAGGAGCGAGCTGAAGCAGGTGTTGGCGGGTGCAGACGCTGGTGATCCCTTCGCCATGGGAAGGCTGGCTCGCAACCTCCCGCCGGGTGCTTATTCTGTGAACGGAGCAGTGCCACAACCGGAGCTGCTGTCGCTTGGCTGGTGCCTCGAAGCATATGGCTTCGGTCGCTATGGCAAGGCGTTGCAGCCCGTGGCGCAATTGGTCTGCCCGAAAGGCGTCGATCGTGAGGGGGTGTTGCGCGCCGCGCGCGCCAGCTGGATGGTGCGTGACCTCGTCAACACGCCGGCCGCCGACATGGGGCCGGACGAGCTGGAGCAGGCGGCTCGTGCCGTTGCCCGCGCTCATAAGGCGAAGCTGAGGGTCATCTCCGGAAGAACGCTTGAAAAGGACTTCCCAATGATTCACGCCGTGGGCAAGGCCAGCCCGCGCAGCCCCCGCCTCATTGACTTCACCTGGGGTCCCGCACGGGCGCCAAAGGTCACGCTGGTCGGCAAGGGCGTGTGCTTCGACACCGGCGGCCTCGACATCAAGCCTGCCTCCGGCATGGCGTTGATGAAGAAGGATATGGGCGGTGCCGCCAATGTGCTGGGCCTTGCCCAGATGATCATGGCCGCCAACCTGAAAGTCCGGCTGCGGGTTCTCATTCCCGCCGTCGAGAATTCGATCGCCGGCAATGCTTTCCGCCCCGGTGACGTGCTGAAGAGTCGAAAGGGCATTACGGTCGAGATTGGCAACACCGACGCCGAGGGACGCCTGGTGCTGGGCGATGCACTGGCGCTCGCGGATGAGGAGAAGCCCGACCTGCTCATCGATATGGCAACGCTGACCGGTGCTGCCCGCGTGGCTCTGGGCCCCGACCTGCCGCCTTTTTACACGGATGACGAGGCGCTGGCCGAAGCCATCGCCAAGGCGGGCAGGGAGGCGAATGACCCGGTGTGGCGCCTGCCGTTCTGGCAACCCTACAATCGCCTGTTCGAATCCTCCGTGGCGGATATGAACAATGCCGGCGACTCAGGCTTTGCGGGTTCCATTACCGCAGCGCTGTTCCTCAAGCGCTTTGTCGAGAAGGCGAAGTCCTATGTTCATTTCGATATCTTCGCATGGACGCCGGTGCCACGCCCCGGTCGGCCCAAGGGCGGCGAGGCGCAGGCGATGCGAACGCTGTTTGAGGTCATCCGCCGACGCGCCACATAGCGGCTTGCAACCGCATTCATTTGCGGCCAGACTGTAACGGACCCGAAACAACCATATCGGTTGCGAGAAGGCTGCTTATGTCCGTTGCGTTGTCCACCGCCCAAGCCCTCACTCTCTGGCACGATGTCGCCCTCGCCCTTGTGCGGGACGACGAGCCCGACTTGTCAGTGCGCCAAGTCTGCATCCTTCTCACCATCTATCTCGAGGCCCCACCCCACACGGTGCGAGACCTGGCTAAGAAGCTCGGTGTCACCAAGCCGGTCATCACCCGCGCGCTGGACACCATGGGCAAGCTCGAACTCGTGAGCCGCAGGCGTGATGAGAAGGACAGGCGCAACGTGCTTGTCCAGCGCACCGTGAAGGGCGCTCTCTATCTCGAGCGTCTGGCGGACACGATTGGCAATCACGCAAAAAGCCTCTAGGGAGCGAGCATGAAAAAGCTCGACCCGCGCCTTCATGCATATCGCCCAGACCTCGCCGACATCGCACTTGTGGGCGAGGTGGAGGCGCAGAACTTCGTGGGACCGCGGTTGGTGCAGGTCATCGAGCCCGTCATCACCATGCACAAGGCGCCGCGCTTCGACGCGATGCAACTCACCCAGGCGCTGTTCGGCGAGACAGTGAAGCTTTTCCACGAGGAAGAGGGCTGGGCCTGGGTGCAACTCGTGCGAGATGGCTATGTCGGTTATGTGAACGGCAATGCGCTGTCATCGCCGATCTCAGCGTCTACACACCGCGTGGCCGTGCCCTCGACCTTCATGTACCCTGAGGCGAGCCTTAAGACGCAACCCGCCATTTCCCTCACACTCAATGCACAGGTGACTGTGAAAGTGGAAAACGGCGCCTATTCGCAGCTTTCAAACGGTCGCTTCGTGTTCACCGCGCATCTGAAGCGCGTCGACGATGTCGAGGCGGATTTCGTCGCCGTCGCGGAAATGTTCCGCCACGTCCCCTACTACTGGGGCGGCAAGTCGGTTCATGGCCTTGATTGCTCGGGCCTCGTGCAGCTGTCGCTCGAGGCCAGCGGCAAGACGGCACTGCGCGACAGCGACATGCAGGAGGCGACGCTGGGCGAGAGGCTGATGGTCAACGACCTTGATGCCCTAAGGCGCGGTGACCTCGTCTTCTGGGATGGCCACGTTGGCATCATGACGGATGAGAAGACACTGCTTCATGCCAACGGCCACCACATGATGGTGGTGGCAGAGCCGCTGAAGGAGGCGGTTGACCGCATCGCTGCTCGCTATGGACAGCTGACGTGCGTGAGGCGCTTCCGGGGCTGACGCCCAAGGGGAATCAATATCCCCGCGCCCGGTCCACCAGGTTTTTCAGCTTTTCGCCGCGTTGGTGCTTGGCAATGTTCGCCGCAACATAGGCGCAGATCGTCTCCGGGTCGCTGTCGGCGGCGCAATGCGGCGTCACCGTCACGCGCGGATGCGTCCAAAGCGGGCTGTATGGTGGAAGGGGTTCGGGCACGAAGACATCAAGTGTCGCCGCATGGAGTTCGCCTGCATCGAGAGCCGCGAGAATGTCGTCCGACACCTGCTGACGGCCACGGCCCGCGTTGATGACGATAGGCGCACCGAAGGGCCCCTTGCGGGAGAGCTTGCGGATCGTCGCGCGATTGATGATGCCGTCGGTATCCCGCGTCGCCGGCAGCAGCGAGACGAGAACGTCGGTGCGCGCCAGGAAGGCATCGAATTCTTCCGCGCCAGCGAAGCTTTCGACGCCGGGAATGTCTTTGAGACTGCGGCTCCACCCGGCTACGCGGAAGCCGATGTCACGCAGCTTGATGGCCGAGTCCACGCCCATCACGCCAAGTCCCATGATGCCGACACTCAGTTCCCTTGCGGCATGGGTTGGGAAGGAGTCCCAGATCTTGTTCCGCTGGTTATCGTCGATGCGGCGCTGCTGGCGGTGGTGCATCAGCACATGCAGAACGATGTATTCGGTCATGCGACCCGTCAGGTCCGGGTCGTTGACGCGCACGATGGGGATATCGTGGGGAAGCGTCGGATCCTTGAGGATGGCGTCGACGCCAGCCCCCAGAGACATAATGACCTTGAGGTTTGGCAGGCTCTTCACCACGCCGGGCGGCGGCAGCCATGCGGCACAGTATTCGATGTCAGCGACGTTGCCCATCTGATCTGGCCATACGCGCACGTCGAGATCGGGGGCAACCTTCTTCATGGCCGCGGTCCAAACCTCGACTGGCCATGTCGGCAGAATGAACAGGAATGCCATTATTGATTCACCACCCCTTCCGGCGCGGCCTTCAGGTTAAGGGCAGCCGCGATCAGCGCCTTTGTATAGTCCGTCTTCGGATTTGAGAAGACCTCCGCCGTAGGCCCACTCTCCACCGTCACGCCATTGCGCATGACAATCACCTCGTTGGCGAGCGCGCGCACTACCCTTAGGTCGTGGCTGATGAACAGATAGGCGAGATTATGCTTCTGCTGCAACTCGCGCAGAAGGTCCACGATCTGCGCCTGGACAGACATGTCGAGGGCGGAAGTCGGCTCGTCCAGCATGATGAACTTAGGTTCCAGCGCCAGGGCGCGCGCAATGGCGATGCGCTGGCGCTGGCCGCCGGAAAATTCATGCGGGTAGCGATCCATGGTCGAAGGATCGAGCCCGACCTCTGTCAGCGCGCGCGCCACGATCTCGCGCCGCTGCTCATAGCCCAGGTTGCGGCCCTGCACCGTCAGGCCTTCCTCGACGATCTGCTGGATCGAGAGCCGCGGCGACAGTGAGCCGAACGGATCCTGGAAAACAATCTGCATGTCCTTGCGCAGCGGTCGCATCATGGCGGTGTTATAGCCGTCGATGTTCTGGCCCATGTAGACGATCGGGCCTTCGGAGCGGATCAACCGGAGAAGGGCGAGGCCCAGCGTCGTCTTGCCCGAACCCGACTCGCCCACCACACCGAGTGTCTGCCCGCCGCGGACGATGGCATCCACGCCATCAACCGCCTTAATGTACCCCACCGTCTTGCGGAAGAAGCCGCGTTTGATCGGGAACCAGACCTTGAGACCCTTGGTCTCAAGCACCGTGGGTGCCGAAGGATCGCTCGGTGGGGGTGCGCCCTTGGGTTCGGCGGTGAGCAGCATTTTCGTATAGGCGTGCTGCGGATTGGCGAAGACTTCCTTTGCATCCCCGCTCTCCACCGCCTTGCCGTGCTGCATGACCACGACATTGTCAGCCATCTTGCGAACGATACCGAGGTCATGGGTGATGAGCAGCAGCGCCATGCCGAACTCGGCCTGAAGCTCCTTCAGCAGCTTCAGGATCTGCGCCTGCACGGTCACGTCCAGCGCCGTCGTCGGTTCGTCGGCGATCAGAAGGTCGGGGTTGTTGGCAAGCGCCATGGCGATCATCACGCGCTGACGCTGGCCGCCGGACAGCTGGTGCGGATAGTCGAGAAGGCGTGTCTCGGGATCGCGGATGCCAACCTTGGCCAGCAGATCCACGATGCGGGCACGCGCCGCATCTCCCTTGATGTTCTGGTGGACCTCAAGAATTTCACCGATTTGCCGCTCCACTGTGTGCAGCGGATTGAGCGAGGTCATCGGCTCCTGGAACACCATGGTGATGTCATTGCCGCGCACCCGGCGCAGGTCGCTCTCGTCGGCATCGAGCAGCTCCTGGCCCTTGAAACGAACGGAGCCTGAAGGATGCGAGGCGGATGGATAAGGCAGAAGCTTGAGGATGGAGAGGGCGGAAACCGATTTTCCAGAGCCCGACTCACCCACCAGTGCCAGCGTCTCGCCCTTGGCGATCGAGAACGACACCTTGTCAACGGCGAGCGTGGTCCGCTGGCCCTGCGCGAAGGCAACCGACAGATCTTTCACCTCGAGCAGCTTTTCACTCATGCGAAGGTCTTTCGCGGATCAAGCGCATCACGCACGGCCTCGCCGATGAAGACGAGCAGCGACAGCATGAGGGAGACGATCAGGAAGCCGGTAAGCCCAAGCCACGGTGCCTGCAGGTTGTTCTTGCCCTGGGCGATCAGCTCTCCGAGCGAGGGTGAACCGGGCGGCAGGCCAAAGCCGAGGAAGTCGAGCGACGTCAGCACCGTCACTGAGCCAGCCAGGATGAAGGGCATGAAGGTGATGGTGGAGACCACCGCATTGGGCAGCAGGTGCTTGAACATGATCCGCGCGTCCGACAGCCCGAGTGCGCGTGCCGCGCGCACATATTCGAAGTTGCGGGCGCGCAGGAATTCGGCGCGCACCAACCCGACGATCGACGTCCAGGAAAACAGGATCTGGATGAACAGCAATATCCAGAAGGTCGGCGTGATGAAGGCCGCGAGGATGATGAGCAGGTAGAGGCCCGGCATCGACGTCCAGATTTCAATGAAACGCTGGAACAGCAGGTCCGTCCAGCCACCGAAATAGCCCTGCACGGCACCTGCACCCATGCCGATGAGCGATGAGATGAGGGTGAGGATCAGGCCGAAGGCCACCGAGATGCGGAAACCATAGATCAGCCGCGCCGTCACATCGCGCCCCTGGTCATCGGTGCCGAGCCAGTTGAGGTTGCCGAACACGCAGTTGGAGTCGTTCACGCCCAGCGGATATTTGGCACAGGCCTGTTCGCGGGTGAGCTGGAAGGCCGGTGTCGAGGGCGCCGGCATGGGGATCTGGTAGTTCACGCTATTGTATGAATACCGGATCGGCGGCCAGATCATCCAGCCATTGGCGGCAATTTCATCCTGGATGAAGGGGTCGCGGAAGTCGGTATTAGCGAAACTTCCGCCGAACTTTGTCTCCGGATAATCGAAGAAGGTCGGGTAAGACCACTGGCCCTTGTAGGACACGAGGATCGGCCGGTCATTGGCGATAAAGGGTGCGAAGACCGAGATCAGGAACAGCACCATGAACAGCCAGAACGACCAGAAGCCGCGCTTGTTCTGGCGGAACAGTTGCCAACGGCGCTTGTTGAGGGGTGTCATGCGGATCGCCATGGCTCAGACGTCCCTCTTCTCGAAATCGATCCGCGGATCGATCCAGGTGTAGGTGAGGTCCGAGATGAGCTGCACGACGAGTCCCATCAACGTGAAGATGTAGAGGCTGGCAAACACGATCGGATAGTCGCGGTCGAGCGTTGCCTTGAAGAAGAGATAGCCCAGGCCGTCGAGCGAGAAGATGGTCTCGATCAGCAGCGAACTGGCGAAGAAGGCTCCGATGAAGGCGCCGGGGAAACCCGCGATCACCAGCAGCATGGCGTTGCGGAACACGTGGCCATAGAGCACCTGGTTCTCGCTCAGGCCCTTGGCGCGCGCCGTGGTGACATATTGCTTCCTGATCTCGTCGAGGAAGGAGTTCTTGGTCAGCATCGTCATGGTGGCGAAGCTGCCGATGGCCATGGCGAAGAGGGGCAGCGTCAGGTGCCAGGCATAGTCGCCAAGCTTGCCCAGAAAGCTCAGCTGCTCGAAGTTGTCCGACGTCAGTCCGCGCAGCGGGAACCAGCTGAAATAGCTGCCGCCGGCGAACACCACGATCAGCATGATGGCGAAGATGAAGCTCGGGATCGCATAACCGATGATGATGACGCCGGAGGTCCACACGTCGAAGGTGGAGCCATCCTTGACGGCCTTCCGGATGCCGAGCGGAATCGATACCAGATACTGAATCAGTGTAAGCCACAGGCCGAGCGACACCGACACCGGCATTTTCTCGAGGATCAGGCTGATGACCGAGCGGTCACGGAAATAGCTCTGCCCGAAGTTGAAGGTGAGGTAGTCCTTCATCATCATCAGGAAGCGCTCGGGCGCCGGCTTGTCGAAGCCGAACTGCTTCTCGAGGCTCTTGATGAATTCAGGGTCGAGGCCCTGCGCGCCACGGTACTTGACGTTCGCCGCGTCGCCGCCCGGCTGCATCTGTTGCTGGCCGCCAGCCTCGTTGCCGGTGTTGCCACTGATGCGCCCGGTCGAGTCCGTGTCGTTGCCCTGCATCTTGGCGATCACCTGCTCGACGGGCCCGCCCGGCACGAACTGGATGACAGCGAATGTCATCAGCATGATCCCGATCAGTGTCGGGATCATCAGCAGGATGCGTTTCAGGATGTAGGCGCCCATGGAGCGAGGTCAGTTTCCGTTGGCGATTCGCGTGGCCTTGGCCTCGTCATACCACCAGGTATCCACGATGCCACGGTCGTATTTCGGCTTGGTCGGGGGCCTTCCGAACTTGTCCCAGAAGGCCAGCCAATTGGTGCCTTTGTACCAGTTGGGCACCCAGAACTGCTCGGCCCGCAGGACCCGGTCCAGGGCCTGCCCAGTGGTGTTCAGCTCCTCGCGGGACTGGGCCTCGACCACCTTGTCCAACAGCGCGTCGATGGCGGGAGAGGCAACGCCCGAGAGATTGTAGGTGCCTGGCGTCTTGGCCGATTGCGAGCCGAAGAAGACCCTCAGCTCGTCACCCGGGGTCTGGCTGGTCGAGAAGCGGCTACCGACCACGTCGAAGTCGAATTCCTTGGTGCGCTTCAGGTATTGCGCATCATCGACGGTGCGGATCGTGGCATTGACGCCGATGAGCCTCAGGTTTTTCAGATAGGGACCGAGTACCCGCTCGAACACCGGGCTCTCGATCAGGAACTCGAGGTCGAGAGTCTGGCCGGCCGCATTGCGCCGCAGCGTCCCGTCTGTCTTCCAGCCGGCCTCGTCGAGCAGTGCCGAGGCCCTGCGCAGCAGCGCTCGGTCCTGCCCGGACCCATTGGAGACAGGCGCAAGCACGGCCGGTCCGAACATCTCGGGCCGCAGCGAAGGTTTCAGCGGGTCGAGCAAGGCGAGTTCGTCCGGCTTCGGCGTGCCGTCGGCCTGCAGCGGCGAGCGCTGGAAAAAGCTCTGCGTCCGGTCATAGAGACCGAAGAACAGGTTCCTGTTGGTCCACTCGAAATCGAAGGCGAAGTTGATCGCCTCGCGCACACGGATGTCCTGGAATTGTGGGCGCCGCAGGTTGAAGAACCAGCCCTGCGCGCCCGACGGCGTGTCGTCGGGCATCTCCATGCGGATGACGCGCCCATCCTTCACAGCCGCGAAGTCATAGCCGGTCGCCCAGTCCTTGGAGGTGAATTCCTCCCGCAGGTCGATGGCGCCCGCCTTCAGCGCCTCGAAGCCAGCGATGCGCTCGCGGAAGTAATCATAGCGGACTTCGTTGAAGTTATAGCGGCCCTTGTTCACGGGCAGGTCCTTCGCCCAGTAATCGTCACGCCGTCCGTAGGTCACGTATTCGCCCGGCTTGAAGGACTTGATCACATAGGGGCCGGAACCGAGTGGAGCCTCGAGCGTCGACTTCGAGAAATCCGCCTTGGCGTAATAGGCCTTTGACAGGATCGGAAGTCCGGCGACGGTGAGGGGAAGATCGCGCGTGCGCTCTCCCTTGAAGCGGTAGCGCACCGTATGCGGACCTATGATGTCACAGGCCTCGACGTCGCGGATGGTGATGCGGATGCGCTCGTGGCCTTGCGTCGAGAGCAGGCGGAAGCTGTTGCAGACATCCTCGGCGGTGACGGGCGAGCCGTCGGAGAATTTCGCTTCCGGCCGCAAGGTGAAGGTGACGCTCTTGCGATCATCGGCAATGTCCGAATTCTTGGCAACGAGACCATAGACGGCATCAGGCTCGTCCATCGCGCGCACCATGAGCGTGTCGAACAGCATCTCGAGTCCCTGCGCCGCATCGCCTTTCAGGATGTAGGCGTTGAAGCTGTCGAAAGTGTCCATGGCCGCAGTGCCGATGGTGGCGATCCTTCCGCCTTTCGGCGCATCAGGGTTCACGTAATCGAAATGCGTGAAGTCGGCAGGATACTTGAGGTCGCCGAAGGTGGAGATGCCATGGCGCGGCGCCGCTTCTGCCGAAGCCGCACCGAGGCACAGAGCGATCACCGCGGCAGCGAAATGCCTCACTTCGCTGCCACTTTCTTTGCCTTCTCCTCGTCCCACCACCAGATGCTGGGGAAGCCGGTCGAGAGGTCAGGAAGCTTTTCCGGACGACCGAAACGGTCCCACCGCGCAGTGCGATCATAGTCGATGTACCACATGGGAACGACATAATGGTTCCAGATCAGCGCCCTGTCGAGCGCCTTGGAGGCGGTGACCAGACTTTCGCGGTCCGGCGCGAAGATCAGTGTCTCCACCAGCTTGTCGATGGCCGGGTCGGAGATGCCCACGTAATTGCGGCTGCCCGTGCGTTTTGCGGCTTCGCTGCCCCAGAACTCACGTTGCTCATTGCCAGGTGACAACGATTGCCCCCAATTGCCGACAACGATGTCGTAGTCGAAGTTCTGCAACTGTCGCTCATATTGCGCGCTGTCCACGGTCTTGATGCTGACGCCAATGCCGAGCAGTTCGAGGCTCTGCTGGTAGGGCAGCGCGATGCGCTCGAACAGCGGCGAGTCGAGCAGGAACGCGACGGTCAGCTGTTCACCCTTGTCGTTCTTCAGCACATTCCTGCCGCCGTCCTGGGTGATCGCCCAGCCGGCATCCGTCAACAGTTTTGCGGCCTGGCGCAGGTTCTTGCGCTTGTTCTGCGGCGTGTCGTTCAGCGGGTTCGCGAATTCCGTGGTAAAGACCTCCGCTGGCAACTGGTCCTTCAGCGGATTGAGCAGGGCGAGTTCCTGTTCGGAGGGCAGGCCCTTCGCCTCCATCTCGGAATTGTTGAAGTAGCTGCGCGAGCGCGTGTACTGGCCATAGAACAGGTTCTGGTTCGCCCACTCGAAGTCGAAGGCGAGGTTCAGCGCCTGGCGCACCCGCGCATCCTGGAACTTGTTGCGGCGCAGGTTCAGCGCCCAGCCCTGCATGCCCGCCACCTGGCGCAGCTTGATCTTCTCGAGGATCACCCTGCCGTTCTTGACTGCCGGGAAGTCATAGCCTGTCGCCCACATCTTGGAAGATGACTCGGTGCGCCAGTCATACTGGTCGCCCTTGAAGGCCTCGAAGGCCACGTTGGCGTCGCGGAAATAGACGTATTCGATGGTGTCGAAGTTGTTCTGGCCGATGTTCACGGGCAGGTCCTTGCCCCAATAATCGGCCACGCGCTTCATGCGGATCGAGGTGCCAAGCTTCACGTCGTCGGCCACATAGGCGCCGGAGCCCAAGGGCACCTCGAAGCTCGTTTCCTGGATGTTGCGCTGCTTGCCCTTGTCGTCCTTGCCCGTCCACCACGCCTTGGAGAGCACGGGAAGCTGGCCGGTGATGAGCGGCAGTTCGCGGTTGCCCTTCTGGTTGAAGGTGAAGGTCACCTCATGCTCGCCCGTCTGCTCTGCCTTGGAGATGTTCTTGTAATAGGCATTGTAGAAGGGGTTGGCATCGCGCAGTGCCTGCATTGACCAGATCACGTCGTCGGGCATCATTGGCGTGCCGTCGTTGAAGCGCGCCTCGGGCCGCAGGCGGTAGACCACCATGGAGCGGTCCTCTGGGTGCCAGACGCTGCTGGCAACGAGGCCGTATTCGGTGGAGGGTTCGTCGAGGGCCGAGGTCAGCAGGGTGTCGTTCTGAACCGCGCTGCCCGTCTCACCCTTGAAGGTATAGGGGTTCAGGTTGTCGAACGAGCCGACCAGCCCGAAGCGCACCCGCCCGCCCTTCGGCGCATCCGGGTTCACGTAGCCGAAGTGCTTGAAGTCCGGCGGATACTTGATGTCGTTGAACAACGTCAGCGCGTGGCGGAAGTCACGGTCCTCGGCGTGGGCCATCTGGATGCCCACCAGCTTGGCGGCCGGCGCCAGCGAGGCGAGCTTCAACAGGGTGCGGCGGGTGATGGTCATGGCTTGGAAACTCCAGGCAGAACGTGGGGGTGAAGATAAGCAAGCCGGGCCCCAAAAGAAAACACCGGCAAGCAGCTTGCCGGTGTTAAATTTCAGTGAGATTTGTGGCCTTTACGGGGCCGGGAAAGGCACCGGGCTGTCCGACAGGGTCTGCAGGTAGGCCAAGAGGTTGGCGCGGTCGGCGTCCTTCTTGAGGCCGCCGTAGCCCATCTTGGTACCCTTGATGGCGCCCTTCGGATTGGCGATGAAGGTGTTCAGAGCCTCATAGTCCCAGGGCTTGTCCTTCAGGGCCGCCATGGCGTCCGAATAGGCGAAGCCTTCGTGAACCCCGTGGTTGCGGCCGACGATGCCCCACAGGTTCGGGCCCACCTTGTTGGGACCGCCCTTTGAGCCGTCATGGCAGGCCGCACATGCCTTGAACACGGCCTGGCCCTTGGTGGCGTCGGCCGAGGCCAGCATCGTGCCCAGCGATTCGGCAGGTGCCGCGGGAGCGGCATCGGCGGCTGCTTCGCCCGTGGCCGCCGCTTCGGCGACCTCGACGGCGAAGCCCTGCTTCTCCGGCTCGGGTGCGTGATAGATGATCTTGCTCAACTCGTTCAGGCCGAACACCAGCAGTGCTGTACCCAGCACCGCGCCCGCGATCTTGTTGAATTCAAAGCTGTCCATGAAGGTAGAAACCCCTTGAGCCGTCGTCGGGCGCGGAAACTAGTGCTTTCTCCGCGCCGCCGCAATAGTGTAAGGGGGGTTTGCACCAATTTGCCGCGCCTCTGGCTAACTACATGATCGATAACCGGAATACCATCGTACTCATACCCGCCCGGATGGCGTCCAATAGGCTTCCCGGAAAGCCCTTGGCCGACATCAACGGCCTCCCGATGATCGTCCAGTGCTGGAAGCGCGCGGTCGAGGCCAACATCGGCCAGGTACTGGTCGCTGCCGCCGAGGTGGAGATTGCCGATGCCGTGCGCGCCCAAGGCGGAGACGCCATCGTCACTAACCCGGCGCTGCCCTCGGGTTCTGATCGCATCGCAGAGGCATTGGCGCTCCGGGACCCCCAGCGCCGCTTCGAATATGTGGTGAACCTGCAGGGCGATCTGCCGACAATCGATTCCCTGTCGATCCAGCGCTGCCTCGCGGGCCTCACCAACGAGTTGGCCGACATCTCGACCATCGCTGCCAGGATCGAGCATGACGAGGACGTGGCCAACCCCAACATCGTCAAGGCCATCGCACCCCTGAGTGATGAGCGCGAAGTGGCCTTCGCGCGCGACTTCCTGCGCAAGGTCGGCCCGGAGCACAAGCCGCCTTACTGGCATCATATCGGCGTCTATGCCTACAAGCGCGATGTGCTGGAGCGTTTCGTGTCGCTCCCCGTCAGCGAGCGCGAGGCAGAGCGCAAGCTCGAGCAGATGCGCGCCATGGACAATGGCATGCGCATCGTGGTCGTGCGGGTTGACACGGTGCCGCTCGGCGTCGATACGCCCACCGAACTCGAAACCGCCCGCCGCATGCTGAGGAAAGCCTGATGCCCCTGAAGATCGCCTACCAGGGCGAACCCGGTGCCAATTCACACATTGCCTGCATCGAAGCCTATCCCACCTACGAGCCCATGCCCAGCGGCACCTTCGAGGACGCCTTCCAGGCGGTGGCCGATGGCGAGGCCGCGCTTGCGATGATACCCATCGACAATTCGGTGGCGGGCCGCGTGGCTGACATTCACCATCTGCTGCCGCGCACCAACCTCTACATCATCGGCGAGCACTTCCTACCTGTGCATCACCAGCTGATGATCGTGCCGGGCGCCGACCGCTCCGGGATCAAGATCGTGAGGAGCCATATCCACGCACTGGGACAGTGTCGAAAGGTGATGAGGGAGCTGGGCCTGAAGCCCGTCGTCGCTGCCGACACGGCAGGTGCTGCGCGCGAACTCTCGGAGTCACACGATCTGTCGCAGGCCGCCATTGCCTCAAAGCTCGCCGCCGAGATCTATGGCCTCGAGGTGATCCGCGAGGACATCGAGGACGAGAGCCACAACACCACGCGCTTCGTCGTGCTCTCCGCCACCCCGCAGGATGCGGAGCCAGAGGATATTCCGGTCATCACCACCTTCGTCTTCCGTGTACGGAACGTTCCCGCTGCGCTCTACAAGGCGATGGGTGGCTTCGCAACGAACGGCGTCAACATGACGAAGCTCGAGTCCTACCAGATCGAGGGACAGTTCTCGGCAACACAGTTCTATGCCGATATCGAGGGGCATCCTTCCGAGCGCAACGTGCGGCTGGCCATGGAGGAACTCGAGTTCTTCACCAGCTACCTTCGCGTGCTCGGCATCTACAAGGCCTCGCCGCACCGCGCCGAGATCGCGAAGCGGTTCGAGAAGGATTAATATCCTCGCGCCTGCCGACATCTCCCTCCGTCAATCATCATCGCTGGGCTTGACCCGGCGATCCCTTTGGCGGCCATGCAAAGGATGCCCGGGTCAAGCCCTGGAATGATGAGTGGTGAGTTGGGGTAACTACTGCTCCAGCGCCACCCTCACCAACTCATGCGCAATGGCATAGGGGTTGGCGGCGTAGAGCCCGTCGGGGTGCGTACGGTCCATCATCATGCGTGCCTCGCTCGCCGAGAACCACCGCGCATCTTCAAGTTCCTTCTCGTCGAGCGTGATCCCGGCGGATACCGCATCGCCGATCAGCCCGATCATCAGGTTTGAAAGGAATGGCCAGGGCTGGCTTGTCACATATCTGACAGCGCCAACCTTCACGCCCGACTCCTCGAACACCTCGCGTCGTGCGGCGTCCTCGATGGTCTCCCCTGGTTCCACGAAGCCGGCCAGGGCTGAATACATGCCGTGCTTCCATGATGACTGGCGGCCGAGCAGGATGCTTCCTTCATGCCGCACCACCATGATCGCCACCGGGTCGGTGCGTGGAAAATGGTCCATGCCGCAGCCGGGGCAATGACGACGGTAACCGGCATCGGTCATCTCCAGCTTTGCCGCGCAGTTCGAGCAGTATGTCCGACGCTCATGCCACTGCAGCAGCGAGCGTGCCTGCGCCAGCATGCCGAGTTGCTCCGGCGGCAGCGCCTCTTCCATTGCAAGGCTGCGCAGGTCGCGCATGCCCTCTGCAACGTTCGTGGGGCAGGCAAACCACGGCGTGCCCTGCGCATCGAGGCCGAGAAAAACGGTGGGTTCCACCGCAGCATCGTTCGCCGTCACCAGCCTGCCGTCGTCCAGCAGTGCCGCGTCACCCGCGATGCGGATCAGCTTCGCATCCGCGCGGACGCGCTGTTGCGATATCCATTTGGCATTCGGCCGGTCATTGGCGCGGCGATCGAGCGGGTTCAGCACATAGGCGAGCGACATGAGGCAGGGGTCCGATCCAAACAAAAAGCACCCGGGTTTTCACCCGGATGCCTGAACTCTGCAAGCGATTGGCGTAAGGCTTAGCTGTTGGCAGCCTTAGGCTGCGTGGCCTCGCGCTCCTTCAGCATGCCGTCGACGACGACGACCGTTCGCTCAAGATCGCCAATGGCGTCTTCCAGTTCCACGCGCTGCTGCCGAAGTGCCTCAAGGCGCTCGCGCATCTTGGTGGATGCAATGCGCAGCTGCGTCAGCTGGCCGTCGCGCAGATTGTAGAGATCGAGCATCTCCTTGATCTCTTCGAGCGCGAAGCCGACCTTCTTGCCACGCAGGATCAGCTGCAGGCGGGCCCGGTCACGGTAGCTGAACAGGCGGGTCCAGCCGCGGCGCGCGGGATGCAGCAAACCCTTCTGCTCATAAAAGCGCAGGGTGCGGGGCGTCACGTCGAATTCACGGCACAGCTCGGTAATCGAATAGGTGCGGTCGCGTTTTGACCGCTCGTTGATGTCAGTAACACTCATGGTGTTTCGCTCCGGTAAATCGAGTCGCTGGGGCCGTTGACGTTCATATAAACCTGCGGGAGTGCGTTGTGTATCCCCCTGCGTCAATTTTAGCTTCAATCCCCATCCAAACGGTTAAGTTTACAATCCCCGGAACGCGGCGCGCTTCAAAATCGCACAAAAGAACAACCGCTTAACCGAATATTTACCGAATTCCTTAACCTTCGTTGTGGGTAATCCCGCGCCGCTTTCATGGTCATTTGATGATCAAACCTGTCGGCGCGTGCAACGGGAAGACGAAAGCAGAATGAAACCGGGCATCCCCTGGAGCGTCAAGGGCATCGAACCTGAGGCCCGCGAGGCAGCGAAGCTCGCTGCCCGCAAGGCCGGGCTCACGCTGGGGGAGTGGTTAAATAGCGTGATTTTCGACCAAAGCGCGCATAATGTTGCGGGATTGGCTGATTCTCACCCACGGGAAAACTTCGTGTCCTCTGCGCCGCCACCCTTCGAACCATCCCAGCCCGAATACGTTGCGCGTCAGCCGTCCCAGAAGGCTGAGCGCCGGGACGACAACGCCCTGCGCCTACAGGACATCGCCCAGCAGCTCGCTGATCTCGCGCAGCGCGAGCGTCATACCGCTCCGCCGCCCGCGCCCGAGCGCGCCCGCATCGACCACGATGAATTCGAGCGCGTCGTCGAGCGCATCGACGAGAACGAGCGCCAGACGGTGGAGGCGCTGACCGCCGTCAACGACCGCCTGTCGCTGCTCGGCCGACAGATCGCGCAGCTGGGCCGTCCGGCAGGCCTTGAACGGCCAGAGGACGTGCCAGGTTATTCCGCGCTTGAATCTGCCATCCGCTCGGTCGTCGAGCACATCGAGGTCAGTGAGAAGCGTACGCGGGATTCGCTCAGATCCATGCAGGACAGGCTTGCCGATGTTTCGGAGCGCCATGGCGCGCCCAATGGCGAAGACCTGCTGCGCGCCGCGCCGGTCCTCTCCGGTCTCGAAAGCCGCCTCGCCGACATGGTGAACCGCATCCAGCGCTCCGAAGGGCTGATGACGGAGCGCGTCGAAAGCGTGCGTTCCACCGCCCAGCAGATGGCCAACCAGGCGCAGGCCTCCGCCGTCACCGCACTGCGCGGTGAATTGCGCGAGGTCGAAACGCGCATGCTCGCCTCGCTCAAGGAGGCGCAGGCCGCCGCTGCCAACGCGCCCTCGATGGTCGCCACCGAGATCGCCAAGCTCCATGGCGACATGGCAGGCCTCGCCCGCCGCCTCGATGACGTAAAGGCGGGTGCCGCCAGTGATCGTGACATGCAGTCGCTGCGCGCCGCGATCGAGCAGATTTCGGCCCGTGTCGCGCAGGAGCCAGACCTTCGCCCGCTCGCCGACATGGATCGCAGGCTGGGCGATATCAACCGCCGCCTCGAGCAGGCCGCTGCCGCCAGCCGTGACGAGCCGCAGGTGGGCGCGCTGGAACAACGCATCGCCGAACTCGATCATCGCCTGGCCGAGGCGATCCGTCTGCAGGGCGACCAGCAGGCCCTTGGTCGCTTGGAAGACAGCATCGCCGCTGTCAGCGCCCGCGTCGAGCAGACGGAAGCGCAACTCGGCCATCTTGAAACAATGGAGCAGGCGATCCGCCAGCTCTATGACTCGCTCGAACAAACGCGCGTCTCGGTGGGCGAGGCGGCGGAGGCCGCCGCCACTCGCGCGCTTGAGCGCTATCAGCCGCCACAGAGTTTTGCCGGCCCGTCGATGGAGCTTCAGGCGTTGGAAGACGGCCTGCGCGCCATCCGCGAAGGCGCCAGCGCGTCGGAGCGCCGCCACCAGGATACATTCGAAGCCGTGCATGAGACGCTGGCCGAGATCGTCGAGAAGATCGCCGAACTCGAGTCCACCGCGCGCGCCGCTCCTGTGCAGGCGAAGGCCCCCGCTGCGGAGCCGCCGCAACCTGAACCGCAAGCTGAAGCGCAAGTCAGTGGCCCGTCACTGGCTGAAGATGCCAGCATGCAGGAACCTCCTTTGGGGGGTGATGACTTCATCGCCGCCGCGCGACGTGCAGCGCAGGCCGCCGCCACGCGGCCATCTGCCCTGCGCGCCGAATATGCAGTTCTCACCCAGCCTGCGGCGGAGCAGAAGCCCTCGAAGTTGTCTTTCCTGCAACGCTTGCGCGGTCGCCGCGTCGAAGCGGCTCCAAAGGCAGAGCCTGCAGCACAGGCCGCCACGCCCACTGCTCAGCCCGCAGGTGCACGTCGCACGCTGATCCTTGCCGGCTTCGTGGTGCTCGTCGCCGCCGCAGCCTTGTTCACCTACCGCACATTCTCCGCGTCCCCGCCCGCCGTCCAGCAGTCGGGCCGTATCGAAGCGCCGGCGCGTCCTGCCGTCGTCGCATCGGTCCCTGCCATGCCTGCAGTTCCGACCGTGGCTCCTCCGCCCGCCGTCGCCTCTGCCAAGGGCGGCCTGCTCGTTGCGCCACCCGACCCAATTGTCACCGGCTCGCTGCCGCCTGAACCTCTGGCCAAGACAATTTCGAGCCCTGTCGCGACGAAGCTTGAAATGCCGCCGCCTGAAACCGGCACCGAGGCGCTGCGCAGTGCTGCTGCCAACGGCGACCCGCGCGCCCAGTTCATCATCGCCGGCCGCTATCTCGACGGGCAGGGCGTGGTGAAGGATTTCGCCAAGGCCCTGTCCTGGTATCAGCAGGCGGCCACCCGTGGCCTCGCTCCGGCGCAATACCGTCTTGCGACACTTTACGAACTCGGCAAGGGCACCGATGCCGATCCGAAGCAGGCACTCGCCTGGTATGAGCGCGCGGCTCTGGGCGGCAACGTCAAGGCCATGCACAACGCCGCCGTGCTGCTGGCGGGCAACAAGGCCGGCGCCACCGATTATGATCGCGCCTTCCGCTGGTTCAAGGCGGCGGCCGAGCGTGGCTTCGCCGACAGTCAGTTCAACCTCGCCATCCTCTATGAACGCGGCCTCGGCACGCCACCGAGCGTGGAGGAGGCCTATCTCTGGTATTCGCTTTCTGCGAAGCAGGGCGATCCGGACTCGGGCCAGCGCGCCGCTACACTGGCCAAGGGCATGCCTGAGCCAGACCTCAAGGCCGCCAACGTCCGCCTCGCCAGCTGGACGCCCACGCCGTCAGACGACAGCGCCAATGTGGTTACGGTCGTCGACCCGAGCTGGAACGACGGCCGGAAGATCAAGCAGCCGTCCTAGCTCTTGCCTCGCGGGTCCCGCCGCGCCAAAACGGGTGGATGAACGACCGTTCCCTGACCGGCAAGATTCCCGGCCCCGCCCTCTGGCTCGGCCTCGCAGGCCTCATTCCCTTCGTGGCGGGTGCTGCCTCGCTGTGGGCCAACATCCCGTTGCTGCCGCCGGAGACGGGCCTCAAGCTTGCGATCATCTATGGCGCGATCATCCTGTCCTTCTTGGGCGGCATCCGCTGGGGCACCGCCATCGGGCCCTACGACTCCGGGCGCCAGACGCTGGAGTTCTCGGCCAGCGTGCTGGGCTCACTCGCGGGCCTCGCCGCCGCCTTCCTGCCTGCCATCCCGGCTCTCGCCCTGCTCATCGCGGGCTTTCTCATGCAAGGCCTGTGGGACGTGATGAGCGTTGATGCGGGCCGGCTCCCCGGCTGGTTCGGCCGCCTGCGCATGATCCTTACCGGTGGCGCGGTGGTCTCGCTGGTCGCGGCCCTTCTTGCGGTGCTCGTTACCTGACCTGGGATGCCGGGAAGCAATGGACGGCCTTGTCGCCGATCATCCACACATGGAAATCGCCAAACAGCCCTTCGAAAGCTTCCGAGCGCACGCTGAGAGCACCGGTGTAACTGCCGAAGGCCGGCATGATCAGCCGCCGGTGATCGGCGATGAAGCAGCGGCAGCGGATGCGGTGGCCGCGCGCATGAATGGCCGCTGCTGGGTGCAGGTGACCTGAGATTTCCGCCTCATCCTCGCGCAACAGCTTCGGCTGGTGGCGCAGCGTGACAGGCCCCAGCGCCATCTCCGCGATGATGATGCCGCCCACGTCCTCAGGCGGTTCCGGATCATGATTGCCGGTGATCCACACCGTCTCGGCCCTGGCCGTGATGGCGCGCAGCAGAGCCAGGTCCGAAGTATCGATGCGCTCGCGCGCATCGCCATCATGGAAACTGTCGCCAAGAAAGATCAGCCGCCGTGGCTTCGTGGCCTCGACAGCCGCCTGTAACTGCAACAACGACTCGCGCGTGTCGTAGGGCGGCAGGTGCACGCCGCGCCGGGCAAGGCTCGTGCCCTTCTCGAGGTGCAGATCCGCCACCAGCAGCGCCTTGAATTCCGGCACGAAGAGTGCCCCCGACAGGTCAGGGATGAAGTCGAGACCGGACAGCGTGATGCGATGGGACCTAGACAAGCCGCATGGCCTCGTCGATGAGGGCGTTCGCGGCTTCGGCGAGAAGGGCATCATGGCCTTCGCCGTAAACCGATTCGCGGCCGATATCCAAGAGGATGGGCACCGACAGCGGCGACACCGTGTCGAGCGGCTTGTGCAGGATCTGCCCCTTGATGCGCCTCAGCATGGCACCCAGCCGATAGGCGTCGATCAGCCCTTCCGCCGCGTCGTCCCAGGCGGCGCGCAGCAGCAGGTGGTCCGGCTGGTGGGTGCGCAGCACGTCGTAGATCAGGTCGGTGTTCACGGTCATCTGCCGCGCCGTCTTCTCCTTGCCTGGCTGCCGCCGCTCGATCAGCCCGGCGATGATCGCCGCATTGCGGAAGGTGCGCTTCATCAGGGCTGACTCCGCCATCCACGCCTCGAGGTCGTCGCCCATCATGTCCTCGTCGAACAGCCTCCCAAGCGAGGTGCGGCCTGACGAGACCGCGAGTGAGAGGTCGCGCACCATCCAGATCACCAGGGCATATTCGGAGGCGACGAAGCCCAATGGCTGCATGCCTGAACGCTCCAGCCGCCGCGTCAGCAGCATGCCCAGAGTCTGGTGGGCGAGGCGGCCCTCGAAGGGGTAGCACACCATGTAATGCTTGTCGGCGCGCGGGAAGGTTTCGACCAGCATCTCGCCCGCCTTCGGCACGACGGAGCGGAAGTGCTGCAATGACAGCCAAGCCTTGACCTGCGGCGGCAGGCTGTTCCACGAAGATGGGTCCGCCAGCATCTGCCGCACGCGCTCGGCAAGGTAGGTCGACAGCGGAAACTTGCCGCCCTGATAGGACGGCACCATGGGTTCGCGGTCATTCGAGCGCGAGGCGAGTGCGCCGAACTCGTCGAGCCCTTCGAAGCGCAGCACCTCGCCGGCGAAGACGAAGGTCTGGCCAACCGTCAGCTGGCTGAGGAACCATTCCTCCACCTCGCCCAGCACGCGGCCCCCAACTACCACGCGCTTGCCCAGCCGCCGCTTCACATGGGCCAGCCGCACCTTCAGCATCTCGTCCTCGACGATGGTGCCCATGTTGAGGCGATAGGCCATGGCAAGCCGCGGATGTGCCAGCCGCAGCGTCCCGTCCGCCTGAGGCTTCAGCTTCGCGTAGCGCTCATAGGCGCGCAGCGCGTAGCCGCCGGTCGCCACGTAGTCGACGGCCTTGTCGAACTCCTCGCGCGACAGCTTGCGATAGGTCCAGGCGCTTGAGACTTCCGCGAACAACTCATCCGGATGGAATGGCCCCGCGCAGGCCCGGCACAAAATATGCTGCGCCAGCACGTCCATCTTCAGCACCATCGGATATTCGGTGTCCTGCGCATTCACCTCCGCCGCCTGCAGTGCCGCCTGGCATTCCAGCACCTCGAAGCGGTTGGACGGAACGAGCAGCGCCTGCGATGGCAGGTCGAGCTTATGATTGGAGCGGCCGATCCGCTGCAGCAACCGGCTCGATCCCTTGGGTGCGCCCACATGCACCACGAGGTCCACGTCGCCCCAGTCGATGCCAAGTTCGAGGGTGGAGGTGCAAACTACGGCGCGCAACCGGCCTTCGCCCATCGCGGCTTCCACCTTGCGCCGCTGCCCGACGTCCAATGAACCGTGATGGAGCGCAATCGGCAGATTGTCGTCGTTCGCCTCCCACAGCGCCTGGAACACCAGCTCGGCCTGAGAACGCGTGTTGACGAAGACGAGCGTCATCTTCGCGCGTCTGATCTCCTCATAGACTTCCGGAATAGCATAGATTGACGAATGCCCCGACCACGGCACGCGCTCGACCGATGACAGGATGCGGATTTCCGGCTTCGCGCCCGGCTGCCCCAGCACCAGCGGTGCTGGTTCGGCACCCGTGGGCACCAGCCAGGCCCGCAGCGCATCGGGGTCCGCCACCGTTGCCGAAAGCCCGATGCGAATGGCCTCGGGCGCCAGTGCCTGAACGCGGCTGAGCGCAAGCGACAGCAGCACGCCGCGCTTCGACGTCACCATCGAGTGCAATTCGTCGAGAATCACCGTGCGCAAGCCCTTCAGCAGGTGTGCCGCATGCGGGTCGGCAACCAGCAGGGAGACCTGCTCTGGCGTGGTGATCAGGATGTCGGGCGGCTTCTGCCGCTGCCGCACGCGTTTGGAATGCGGCGTGTCGCCCGTCCGTGTCTCGACGATCACCGGAAGCCCCATCTCGGCAATCGGCGCCTCGAGGTTGCGTGCAATGTCCACCGCCAGCGCCTTCAACGGCGAGATGTAGAGGGTGTGGATGCCTTCGCCGGAGCCGCGCGCGGTGATCTCCGCCAGGCTCGGCAGGAAGCCCGCCAGGGTCTTGCCGCCGCCGGTGGGCGAGATCAGCAGCAAGCTTTCACGGCGCTCGGCATGGTCTAGCACGCGAAGCTGGTGCGCGCGCGGCGACCAGCCACGCGCGGCAAACCAGTCGAGGAAGCGTTGCGGCAGGCTCATATGCGCCTCAACTTGACTTGGGGCGGCGGGAGAAGCAACACCAGCCCATGTCGTTTGATCCGCAATCAAGGGTGACGCACCGTTCTGTTCTGGTGGTGGCAGTTCCGATCATGCTCTCCAACGTCTCGGAGCCCCTGATCGGTGTGGTCAACACCGCCGTGATCGGCCAGCTGAAGGAGCCCTATTACATCGGCGCCATTGCCGTGGGCGCGCTGATCTTTTCGTTCCTCTTCTGGGGCTTCGGCTTCCTGCGCCTTTCCACTGGCGGCCTCTCGGCACAGGCGCTGGGGGCGGGCGACCGCACGGAACTCGTCGCCGTTCTCATTCGCGCGCTGATGATCGGGCTTGCAGCAGGCATCGGTCTCGTCCTGCTGTCGCCGCTGATCCGCGATGCGGCCTTCAACCTCGTCGGTGGCTCGGCGGAAATCCGCAGTCATGGCGAGACCTATTTCAACTACCGCATCTTCGCCGCACCAGCGGCATTGTCGAATTACTGCGTCATGGGCTGGTTCATCGGCCAGTCGCGGGCGAAACTGGCCTTCGTGGTGCAGTTGTTCCTCAACCTCACCAACATGGCGCTCTCGGCCTTCTTCGTCCTGGGCCTCGGCATGACGTCGGACGGCGTGGGCCTTGCGGCGCTGATTGCCGAGTGGTCGGCGGTCACCCTGGCCTTGGTGCTGGCGGCGGTGATCCTCCACGGCATGGGTGCTCACATCTCATGGCCGCGCATCCTCGATCCCGTCCGCTTCAAGCGTACCCTGCTGATGAACGGCGACGTGATGATCCGCACGCTCTGCCTTGTCTTCGCCTTCACCTTCTTCACGGCGCGCGGGGCCAGGGCGGGGGACGTGGTCGTTGCGGCCAATGCCGTCCTCCTCAACCTCTTCGAAGTGTCTGCCTATCTGATCGACGGCTTCGCCTATGCCTCGGAAGCCCTCGTCGGCCAGTCAGTGGGCGCGCGGAACCGGCAGCGCTTCCGGGCGGCGGTATGGCTCACCAGCGTCTGGGCCATGGTGCTGGGCGTCATCTGCTCAGCTGTCATCTGGGTCTTCGGTCCGGCACTGGTCGACCTGATGACCTTGAGCCCCGATGTGCAGGAGACGGCGCGGACCTATCTCCCCTGGGCAGCCGTCGCTCCCGTGCTTGGCGTAATCTGCTTCCAGTTCGACGGCATCTTCACCGGAGCGATGGCGACGAAGGACATGCGCAACATGATGATCCTGTCGCTGGGCGTGTTCCTGCTGGCGTGGTGGATGCTCGAAAGGCCTTACGGGAACCACGGGCTCTGGGCGGCGCTGGACATCTTCTTCATCGCCCGCGGAATAACCTTCGCCACCCGCATGCCGTCGCTGGAGCGGCGGGCGTTTGGATAGTGATTCACGATGTCAATCAGCAGCAGGCACGAAGCTGCTGACATAGCACATCGTAGGATTAAAATCAAGAAGTATTTTCCTAATACAGAACTCTCTCATGTTCGTCTTGGCGCTCTCTGATCTTCATCATGGCCGGGTCAAGCCCGGCCATGATGAAAGGTAAGGAGTGGGAACGAGAGCCTATTCCGTCTGGTACCTGGCAATCGCCGAGCGCTCCAGCGCCGCCGTCACCAGCTTGTCCAGGCCCAGCGTATCGCGCAGCATGGCGAGGAAGCGGAGTTCCTCCTTGCCCACCGCAAGGTCCGCGGCCGCGACCTCGACAGCCAGCGCATAGGCCGTCTCGCGCAGCTTCGGTTTCAGCGCGTCCTTGATGAGGCCGAGGATGGCCTTCAGGCCTTCGGCATCCTGCAAAATTTCACCGGCCTCGTGCGCCACGCCCATCAGGCGGTGCTCGTCAAAGTCGCGGAAGATCGGCAGGGTCTGCACCAGCTGGCGGATTTCGGCGATTTCGATGGCGTTGATCTTGCCCTCCACCCCGGACATGGTGACCATGGTGTAGATGAGCGCCTGTTCAGTCGAGATGGTGCCGGGCATTGTGGTTCTCCTGTGCGCTGACAGTTAGGTGCTGGAGCGCAAATTGTCCAGTTGGCCGCGCACCGCGTCGATGGCATCGACCAGCCCCAGCCGTGAGACGGCAACCCCCGGCGGAAACGCCGTGAGAAAGCGCGAGGCCAGCCGCGGGTCGAGGATCACGAAGTGGCCGCGGTCGCCGGCACGGCGGATCAAGCGGCCGAAGGCCTGCCGAAGTCGCAGCCGCACCACCATGTCGGTATAGGCATTGCCGCCGAAGGCCTCCTTGCGGGCGCGTTCGAGAATGGTGGGCGTACCCCATGGCACGCGGTCAAGCACGATGAGACGGAGCGAGTCGCCGGGCACGTCGACGCCATCGCGCACCGCATCGGTGCCGAGCAGGCAGGCATCACGCTCGGCGCGGAACATGTCGACCAGGGTTCCGGTGTCCATTGGGTCCACATGCTGCGCGTAAAGCGGCAGTCCGGCATCGGCCAAGGGCTTCACCAGCTTCTTGTGCACGGCGCGCAGGCGCGAGATGGCAGTGAAGAGGCCAAGGCCCCCGCCGCCTGCAGCGAGGAAGAGCTCGCGATAGGCGGCGGCCACCTGGTCCATGTCCTCGCGGTTCACATCCGTCACCACGATGACGCGGCTCGACCCCGGATAGTCGAAGGGCGAATCCCAGCTCTCGCGCTTCACGGGGTAGGGCAGGTGGACCGCACCTGTGCGCATCTCGGCATTGGCCCAGTCGTCGGGCACGTCCGGCGGACGGTCCTTCAGCGTGGCGGAGGTGATGACGATGCCGTCGGCCTGGCGCAGCACGGCGAGTGCCATCGGCTCCGTCGGGTCCAGCCAGTGTGAATGCAGCCCCACGTCGTGCTCGCGGCCGAAGGCCTGCTCGATGTCGAACCATTCGACGAACAGCGGGTTCTTTTCTTCGAGCAGCCGTTTCAGCATGTCGACCCAGGAGCCCACCATGAGCTCGCCGCGCCGCTTCAGCGAGCGCGAGATGGCCTCGATGCGGCCGCGGTCATTGGTGGAAAGATCCTCGGCCTCGGCATCGAGCTTCTTGGCCAGCGCATTGGCCAGCGCCGACATCGGCTTCTTCAGGTCGAGGAGTGCCCCCATCAGTTCTTCCGCCGCGTCGGAGAGGCCGTCGATCAGCGGCAGGCAATCAGTCTCGATGGTGTGGCCGGAGCCTGCATTCTGCTCGGCCCGCGCCAAAACCTGCTGACGGACGAGGGAGAGGAAATTCTCGGCCAGGCCGTCGGGTTGCCCTGCCTGCACGCGTCTCGTCCAGCCCGGGCCGGGCAGCGCCATCGCGGCGCGCAGCACCTGCTGCAAAAGCTTCTGGCCATTCTCATCCTCGCCCAGGAGATCGCCGATGCGGTCCGACAATCCGCGCCCCCGGCGGCGCTCTGCTTCTGGTCCGCGAATCCAACGGCGCAGTTCAGCAGTCTCGAGTGCGGTCAAGTGGCCGGAGAAGGCGGAGTCAGCAGCGTCGAAAAGATGGTGCCCCTCGTCGAAGACGATGCGGCGGATGCCGCCGGGGGCTGCTTCCTCTTCCTCGGTGGTGGCCACGCCGAGTGCATGGTCCACGGCGGCCTGGTGCAGCACGAGCGCGTGGTTGGCGATGACGATCGAGGCATTGCGCCCGGCGCGCACGGAGCGCTCGATGAAGCAGCGGCGGTAATGCGGGCAGGCGGAATAGAGGCACTCGCCGCGCCGGTCGGTGAGTCCCAGCGACTGCGCCGTCACGCCGCGCGATTCACCGTCCAGCGAGAGGTCGTTGAACAGCGACAGGATCCAGCTGGGAAAGTCGCCGCCCACCATGTCGCCGTCGCGCGTGAAGCGTGCCCAGCGCGAGATGAGGGCTGCCAGCAATGCGGTGCGCGGATTGGCCGAGGTGAGGCGGCCAAACACCTCCTGCATGTTGAGCAGGCAGACGTAATTCTCGCGGCCCTTGCGGATGACGATCTTGGCGCTCCGCTCCTCCGGGTTCTCGATGAGGCGGGAGGTTTCCTGGTCGAGCTGGCGCTGCAGGTTCTTGGTGTAGGTCGAGACCCACACGGGAGCGTTGTTCTTCTTGGCCCAGAGATAGGCGGGTGAGAGATAACCAAGCGTCTTGCCGAGGCCCGTGCCCGCTTCCGCGAGTAAAATATTGTTGATCTCTTTTGACTGGCGCGGCTGGAAGGCGAAGGTGGCGGAGCCCGCATAGGCGGCCTGCGAAGCGCGCTGCTCTGACTCCGAACCCAGCACCTCGCGCAGGAAGCGCTGCGCCTCCTCGGGCAGGATCGCGTCCTGCCGACCCGGCGGGCGGCCGCCGTCTTCTTCCCATTCATCGATGCGGTCCCAGGCGTTGAGGCCGGTTGCGAAGGAGCCAACGTCCATTTTCGGGTTGGCCGTCATCAGTGCGCGCATCACGCTTTCGGCCCAGGGCCACTTGGCGCGGGCGAGGAAGGTGGCGTTCTCGGCGGTCTCACGCAGCAGCGGATAATGCTTGTTTGACAGGCGATTGAGGAGGTCTTCGGCGATGAGGCGCACGGTCTCCTCGTCGTCCTCGCCGGGGTCGAGCGCCAGCGAGCGAGCGAAGCCCACCGGTGTTGGCGTAGCGAAGCGGGCAGGGCAGACGAAGGCGAAGAGTTCAGCCACGTCGAAGTGGCGCTGCTCGCGTGCGGCCCGCACCGTGGCGCGCGGCGCCTGAGCGGCAACGCCCAGACGTTCGATGAAGAAGGCCGAATGGCAGATCAGGTGGGGCGTGGCGGCCAGTGCGGCCAAGGCATGGGCGGGCTCCATGGGTTCACCGCCGATCACGGCGCCCATGCCGGACGCCACGGCGGTGCGAAGGTTCGAATCCATTGTCATCCTGATGACCAGAGCCCACGTTAGAGACTGAAGCAGTTGAACGGAAGAGGAACGGAGCCCATGGAACAGAAAATCATCGATCTCTTCGACCGCTACACGCATGGCGGCCTGAACCGGCGCGATTTTCTGGAGCGCTTGACGCTGCTGGCCGGATCCACCGCTGCCGCAACGGCACTGCTGCCGGCGCTTGAGAACAATTTTGCCTTTGCTGAGGTCGTTCCCGAGAACGATCCTGACATTGTGGCCGAGATGACTGAGATCGCGCCGGGCATCAAGGGCTACATGGTGCGGCCCAAGGCGGCGGGAACCTATCCCGCCGTCCTCGTGATCCATGAGAACCGCGGCCTCAACCCACACATCAAGGACGTGACGCGGCGCGTGGCCAAGGAGGGCTTCATCGCCTTCGGGGCGGACTACCTCACGCCGCTGGGCGGAACCCCCGCCGACGAGGAAAAGGCCCGCGAGATGTTCAAGGAGCTGAAGCCGGAAGCGGTGGTGGCCTTCAGCACGGCGGCCGTCGACGCGCTGGCCAAGATCCAGGGCGGCAACGGCAAGGTGGGTGCGGTGGGCTTCTGCTGGGGCGGAGGTGCCGTCAATGCGCTGGCGGTCACGGGCGACCCGAACCTCAAGGCTGGTGTGGCCTACTACGGCATGCAGCCCAAGGCGGCCGAGGTGCCGGGCATCACGGCACCGCTCATGCTGCACTATGCCAGCCTCGACGAGCGCATCAATGCCGGCATCAAGGACTATGAGGTGGCGCTGACGGCAGATGGCAAGGTGTTCGAGGCCTTCGTCTATGACGGCGTGAACCACGCCTTCAACAACGACACCAATGCGGCAAGGTACAACAAAGAGGCGGCGGATCTCGCCTGGGGGCGGACGGTTGGGTTTCTGAAGACGAATTTGGGCTAGGTTTTTGGGGGCGGTTCAGTCTCAGGCTCCCCGACCATTCCTATCGCATGTTCCGGTCAGGCGAAATCGCCTGATCGATCAGAACATTCGCCAGATCATAAGCTTGAGCATGATCTTGTCGCAAAAGTGAGTTCCACTCTTGCGGATCATGCTCTAGCCGCCTGAACAATCCACTCGATGGCCATTTTGCGATAATCCTGAAAGGTCAACTCCTCAGGGGCGAGTTGCATCGCCCCGCAGATGTTGGGGAGGTTATGCTGGAAAGCTTGGAATTCCCGCGCGATGGCCTTGCCGCCGGGTACAGGCGCCAATGTGGTTTCGTGGCGCAGCCATGACGATACCTCTTCGATCATTCCCGCAGCTGTCGTGCCGTAAGAATGGATATCTTGCCCGGCAATGTCAGAGATGAACTTCTGATACCGGTAGCGCTCACGATCGAGAATAATGCAGCGTTTTGCCTTGTGCCTTCCGACGCCGAACTGCCTCGCTCCGAGGAACAGGCCGAGTTCCAGCGGCATGTTGAAGCGCGGCAGGCCAGACCCTGCGTCCAATTCAGTTTTTGAGATGTCGTGGATCGCGAGGCTGCATTGGCCGATAATGCTGCATATCTTCAGAAGGCGGTTTTCGGCGCCATTATCCGCTTCGAGTGCACAGCGTGGCTCGAAGCCGGACCGTATAACGGAGAAGACGATTGCGCGAAAGATTTCCAGATAGTCTTGTGAAAAGGGACAGTTGATGAATAACTGCTGTCGTCACCCTTCTTTGTGCTGGGCTTTCTTCGCGCCATCTGGCTTCTGGAACCTTCCTGAAAGCACCGCGGCGACCGCTTTTTCGACCTCCCGCTGAGTGAAATGCGTTGCGCGGCCCGGCGACTTGCGGATTGCTACACCGTCGGCCGTAATGCCCGCTACCCCCCGGTCAACAAATTGGCCAGTGGCGGCAATTCGTGAGGTCTTGGAGGGCGACTTTCGGCTCATGCGCAGCAATATCGCTCCTTTCCCCATGGGTTTCAACGGATTTGATTGACCGCCCGCCGGTGGCTTCCTAAACACCCGCAGTTACACATGGAAAGCCCTGAAATGCCCGCCGATCCCGCCCTTCGCGCCGCCGCAGAGACCAGCAAGGCCTGGCCTTTCGAGGAAGCCCGCAAGCTGGTGGCGCGGATCAAACGGACCGGCAAGCAGGACGTGCTGTTCGAGACAGGCTACGGCCCCTCAGGCCTTCCCCACATCGGCACCTTCGGCGAGGTGGCGCGCACCACCATGGTGCGGCGCGCCTTCGAGCTGCTGTGCGACGTGCCCACCCGTCTTCTGTGCTTCTCGGATGACATGGACGGCATGCGCAAGATTCCGGAGACCGTGCCGGACCCTACCGCGCTGAAGCCCTATCTCCACATGCCGCTCACCTCCGTGCCGGACCCGTTCGGCGGCGAGTACAAGAGCTTCGGCGACCATAACAACGCCATGCTCCGCCGCTTCCTCGATACCTTCGGCTTCCAGTACGAGTTTGCCTCCGCCACCGAGTATTACAAGTCGGGCAAGTTCGATGCGATGTTGCTGCGCGCACTCGAGAAGTTCGACGACATCATGGGCGTCATGCTGCCCACGCTGGGCGAGGAACGTCAGGCGACCTATTCGCCCTTCCTGCCGATCTCGCCCATCTCGGGCCGCGTGCTCTATGTGCCGATGAAGAAGGTGGACCCACAGGCCGGCACCATCACCTTCACTGATGAAGACGGCACCGACGTCACCATGCTGGTCACCGGCGGCCGCACCAAGCTGCAGTGGAAGCCGGACTTCGGCATGCGCTGGGCCGCACTCGGCGTCGACTTCGAGATGTTCGGCAAGGATCACCAGACCAACGCGCCGGTCTATGACAGCATCTGCCGGATTCTCGGTGCGGAAGCCCCCGAGCATTACGTCTACGAGCTGTTCCTCGACGATGTGGGCCAGAAGATTTCGAAGTCGAAGGGCAATGGCCTGACGATTGACGAATGGCTGACCTATGCCGATCCGGAATCACTCTCCTTGTTCATGTTCAACAAGCCGCGCGAGGCAAAGCGCCTCTACTTCGACGTGATCCCGCGTGCGGTGGATGATTACGGTGCTTTCCTCTCGGCCTATCAGCGCCAGGCGGACAAGCCCGTCGACCGGCTGATGAACCCGGTGTGGCACATCCATGAGGGCAACCCGCCGTTGCCGGAAGAGGGCGGCATTTCCTTCGCGCTGCTGCTGAACCTTGCGGCAGTGGCCAACGCCCATGACAAGTCCGCACTGTGGGGCTTCATCCAGCGTTACCAGCCCGCCCTCACACCGGGAACGCACCCGCGCCTCGACCTTCTGGCGAAGCACGCGCTGCGATACTTCGACGACTTCGTAAAGCCAAAGAAGCAGTATCGTCTGCCTACGGAGGAAGAAGTTCAGGCGCTGAACGAGCTTTCTGCCGCGCTTGCGACTTTGCCCGCGCATGCGGCACCCGATGAAATCCAGCAGAAGGTCTATGACGTGGGCCGCCGCGACCCTTACAAGACGACGCAGAAGGATGGCTCCGTCGGCGTCGGGCAGGGCTGGTTCAACATGCTCTACCAGGTGCTCTTGGGCGAGGAGAAGGGCCCGCGCTTCGGCAGCTTTGTGGCGCTCTATGGGCTGGACAACACCCGCGCCCTCATCGGGCGGGCGGTCAGGGGTGAACTGGCTGGGCCTGCGTAAGCAGCCGGGCGAAGTCCTCTTCCACGGCCCTCTTCAGAATTCTGGCATAGGCGTCATGCTCCGCCATGTCCTCGGCGATGCGGCCGAGCTTCTCGCCGCCAGCGAGCGGCACAAGCGCGAGAGGCGCTGCCACGGGAAGCAGCTGCGAGCCGCGGCCGGTTTGCAGTGTGGCCAGAATGCCGAACATCTCTCCGCGGATGAGCGGGCGCGACAGGATGGCCATGCGATACTGTCCATGGCGGTTCGTCACCAGGTAGACGTGGCCCGTCTGGTGCGGCACGGACACGGCGCCGGACTGGGCATAGTCGCCGTCCAGCCGCTCTCTTTCGCGGAAGGCGAGGCAGCATTGCGCGGCGTCCCATTGCACCTCGGTGACATAGGCATAGATGCTGCCGCCGCCGGAGGACAAGGGGCGGAGCGTCAGATAGGCGCCCTCCATCCACTGCACCGCGGCCCGGCTGTAAGAGCCCAGCCACTCAGGCGCGATCTGCCCCGGCATTGCCGAGTCGTGGCGGAGCTTGATGTCCAGCGCCTGCTCGAGCCGGATCAAGATCTGTTCCGTGGGTGTCCTTTGCCCGGAGAGGAGTTTTTCCAGCGACGACAGGCTCACCTTCGCCATCGCCGCAAGCTGCGCGCGCGACAGTCGGCGGCGCGCCAGCTCGTCACGGATGATCTGAGCGGCCGGCCGCTGGCCGTCCGGTGAGGGGCCTGTTTCTGACATGGCGGAACCATTCCCGATTCCGCTGGCCGGGGCAAGGTTGAGCGGCGGGCGAGTGTTTCCGCAGCGTTCATTCGGCGGCAATCCTTGGGTGGCGAGCCAGCGCCTGCTCCGGCAATTGCTCCTCGCCGGAGAATTCGGCGACGGTCGGGCCTGGGCGGCTGGGAAACAGGAAGAAGTCGCGGAATTCGCGCAGCCACACCCGGCGTCCCATGCGGGTGTACCACCGCTGGGCATGGCGGAGCACAGGATCGGGCTGCAGGTAGGCGCGCCACAGCGCTCTGGGCCGCGCCTGCAGCACAGCTTCAATGAGCTTCACCCACAGGAATACGCGCCAGGCCGGAACGCGCGGGGTTTCCAGCACCTGGTGCTTGTAATCCCACAAGCGCAGGTCGCGCTGGATGACGCGGCGGCGCGCACTCTGCCGGTGAAAGGGAGTCCAGCGATGCGGCGTGGCGAACAGCGAGATCACCTGATCCGGATCATAGGAGAGGAGGTTGCGCAGCAGCCTCCAGTAATCCGCGTCGGTCTCTTCCTCGAAGCCAACGGCGAAGGTGCAGAGACCGATCATGCCATGGGCGCGCAGCAGCTGGATCGCCTGACGGTCCTTCGCCGTGGTTCCGCCCTTGCGTAGGGTGCTGAGGGTGGCTTCGTCAGTAGCCTCGATGCCGAGCAGGAAGCGCAGGCAACCCGCCTTCTTGTACAGCGTCAGCAGGTCGGCATCGCGCACGATGTCATCGGCGCGCGTCGAACCGATGATGAGAACCGGCACGCTCTCGGCGATCATCGCCTCCAGGAAAGCCTTCCACGCCACACGCGAGGAGGTGGGGTTCTCATCGGCGAGATTGACGAGATCGATGCCCTTCTCCCGGTGCAGGCGCGCGATTTCCCTGGCGAAGGCCACAGGGTCGCGGTGGCGCCACTTGGTCCAGAAGCCGCGCTGGCCGCAATAGGTGCAGAGATGCGGGCAGCCGCGCGAGAACTGCATCACCACTGCGCGTTTGCCGCCCCAATAGGAGTGCTGCGTGAAGTCGATCAACTCCCAGCCGATCCGCGCCTGATCGAGGTCGGTGAGCATGGCTGCGGGCTTCGTGGCGAAGGGTTCGCCGGCCCAGCGGAAGGCGAGGCCCGGGACGGTGACCAGCGGGCGGCCTGCGGCCAGCGCCGCCATCAGCGCCGGGGCCGTCACCTCGCCCTCGCCGCGCACGATGATGTCGATCTGCGGCGCTTCGCGCAGGATGCTTTGCCAGTGATAGGTGGGGTGGACACCACCATAGGCGATGGTGACGTCCGGCCACGCCGCGCGCACGGCGGCGCAGATCTCCAGCACCACGGGGTGGGCCGAGGTCGAACCCGAATGGCCGATGAGCAGCGCATCGGGCACATCGCTGCTGAGGTCGGCCAGAATCTCCGCTGTGCTCATCGGCGCGATGTCAGCGTTGATCAGCCGCACATGGTGGCCGGCATCGATCAGCGGCCCGCCGACCATCAGCAGGCCGAGCGGCGGCAGCAGCTCGCCCGGCACGCGGCTGCCAATCGCGCGGTGCGGTGGGTTCAGCAGGGCGATTTTGAGGGCAGGGCTCGTGTGGGATGTCATGTCGCGCATGGTGTCCTCAGGTGGTGATCGAAGACTTGAATGTGGTGATATCCGCTTCACCGCCGCCATCACCGGTCCTTGCCGCTTCTTGCCAGGGGGCCGCACAGGCTGTGCGGAAGCGGGCAAGCCCGGCAGGACCCAGCAGTCCGCGCCCGCAATCCACAGGAGCTGCGCCTTCAAGCGGCTGTCATGTACCGGTGTTCGAGTTCCGGGTGAAATCACGCCAACCGGGAGAAAACACATGAACAGGATTGATGGCGGCAGCGCGCCGGTTTCCACACTTTCGCGCCGCAACCTCTTGAAGGCGGGCGTGGGCGCCATTGCGCTGGCCGCCGCCTCGCCGCTGGCTCTTCTGCCGCGCCCGGCGCGGGCGGTAGCACCCATCTCGACCCTCACCTTCACCGAGCTGCCGCGCATCTATGATCAGACGCATCATGTGGCCGATGGCTACAAGGCGGATGTGGTGCTGCGCTGGGGCGACAAGGTGACGGCCGATGCGCCGGCCTTCGACCCCGCGGCCCAGACGGCGGACAGCCAGTCGAAGCAGGCGGGCTACAACAACGATCATATGGCCTATTTCCCGCTGCCCATGGGCTCGCAGAATTCCGAGCGCGGCATCCTGGCGATCAACAACGAATATCCCGATTTCCAGATCATGTTCCCCGGGCTGATCACCTCTGAGGATGATGCCGGCAAGGCGGTGAGCAAGGATCAGGCCGACATCGGGCTTGCCTCGGTGGGCCTTACCATCGTCGAGGTGGAGAAGAAGGATGGCGCGTGGCGGGTGGTCGAGGGCTCGCCGCTGGCGCGGCGCATCACCGGCTTCACCGAATTCGCCATTTCCGGCCCGGCGGCGGGCCATGACCTGATGAAAACCTCGGAAGATCCGACAGGAACCAAGGTGATCGGCACCTCCACCAATTGCGCCGGCGGCCACACGCCATGGGGCACCGTGCTGTCCTGCGAGGAATGGTCGGTCTCCTTCTTCGGCGGCGACCCGGCCAAGACCCAGACGCGCGAGGCGCTGGAGCGCATCGGCATGGCGAGCGAGGACTATTATGGTCTTGCGCGCTTCTATGATCGTTTCAACGTGGAAAAGGAGCCGAATGAGCTGAACCGCTTCCAGTGGGTGGTCGAGGTCGATCCCTATGACGCGTCAGCCGCACCGGTGAAGCGCACCGCACTCGGCCGCTTCGGCCATGAAGGTGCGGCCGTGGCGCTCAACAAGGACGGGCGCGCCGTCGTCTACATGGGCGATGACGACTATTTCGAATATATCTACCGCTTCGTCTCGACAAATGCCTTCAATCCGGCGGACCGCGCGGCGAATCTCAAGCTGCTTGACGAGGGCGTGCTGTCGGTGGCGAAACTCAATGCCGACGGCACGCTGCAGTGGATGCCGCTGGTGCAGGGCACAGGCCCGCTCACGGCCGAGAACGGCTTCCCCGACCAGGCCACCGTGCTGATCAATGCCCGCGCCGCCGCCGACAGGCTGGGCGCCACCAAGATGGACCGGCCGGAGGACATGGAAGTCTCGCCCGTCACCGGCCGCGTCTATGCGGTGATGACCAAGAACAAGAAGCGCAAACCGGAGCAGGTCGACGCCGCCAACCCGCGCGCCGCCAATCTGTGGGGCCAGATCGTCGAGCTCATCCCGCCCGGCAGCGGCGCTGAGGCCGATCATGCGGCCGACAATTTCACCTGGTCGCTGCTGGTGCTGGCGGGCGACACCGCGAAGCCGGAGATCAAGGCGTCGTTCCACCCGGAGACGACGGCCAATGGCTGGTTCGCCACGCCTGACAATATCGCGATGGACCCCAAGGGGCGGCTGTGGATTGCCACCGATGGGCAGAACGACTTCGGTATTGCCGATGGCGTCTTCGCCATGGATGTCGAGGGGCCGGGCCGCGGCCTGTCCCGCGCGCTGTTCGCCTGCCCGACGGGAGCGGAGGCCACAGGCCCGTTCTTCACACCCGACGGCAAGACGATGTTCCTCTCGGTGCAGCATCCGGGAGAGGATTCGGAAAGCGTCGCCAAGCTGTCCACCACCTGGCCCGATTTCGCACCCAATGGCCTGCCCCGGCCCGCGGTGGTCGCGATCACGCGGATCGACGGAGGCGAGATCGGTGGATGACGCGCAGGCCCCGGCGTGAGCCGGGGCTTCGCTGGGAACTATCCCTTACTGGCTGGCCCACATGATGCGGGCGATCCAGTCGACGTCCTTCATGTCCAATGTCTTGGTGGCATGGTTCGGATTGAAGGAGGAGAGTTCGAGGTTTTTGGAGGTCTGGCGCTGCATGACCTTGGCCATCACCTGGCCGTCATTGAGGCGCACCGCCACGCGGTCGCCCTTGCGGACGGTGGCCGACGGCGAGAGGATGATGATGTCGCCCTCGCGGTAGACCGGCAGCATCGAGTCGCCGGTGATCTCCAGCGCATAGGAATTGGGGTCGGTGACGCCCGGAACCTCGATCTCGTCCCAGCCATTGCCGGCGGGGAAGCCCGAATCATCGAAGAAGCCGCCCTTGCCCGCCTTGGCGAGGCCCAAGAGCGGGATCTGGCGCAGCTTCGGCGGCTGGCCGCGGCGGCCGATCAGCAGTTCGGAGAACTCCTCCATCGAGGCGCCCGAGGCCTGCAGGAGCCGCGAAATCGACTCCATGGTCGGCCAGCGCGGGCGGCCATCCGGGCCGTTGCGCTTCGAGGGATTGAAGGAGGTCGGGTCGAGGCCCGACTTCTTGGCGAGGCCCGAGGCCGAGAAGCCATAGCGCTCGGCGATGGTGTCGATGGCGTTCCAGACCTGCTTGTGCGTGAGCATGTTGCCCTCCGATTGGGGAGTAAAAGTTCTTATTGGTAGGAAGCTATACCTTGTGTGGCGGCGATTGTCCAGACGCAATGGGCGGCCTATGGTCCGCGCCCATGCGAATCCTTTACAAAATTCTCTCCGCCGACCAGTGGGATGCGGCGCAGGCCATGGGCCTGTTCACCGGGTCTGCCGTGGACATCAAGGATGGCTTCATCCACCTCTCCACCGCCGAGCAGATGCGCGAGACGGCGGCCCGCCATTTTGCCGGCCAGGACGGGCTGGTGCTGGTGGGGTTCCGTGAGGGGGACCTTCCCAACCTTAGGTGGGAAGCCTCGCGCGGGGGTGACCTGTTCCCCCATGTCTATGGGGCGATCGAGACCGCATTCGCCGTCTCGCAGGATCCGCTTCCGGTGGAGAATGGCGTGCACCGTTTTCCCGCGGGTGCGGCATGAGCCTCGCCGCGCTGGCCTTTCCCTTCGCCCGGCCGCTGCTGCACGCGCTCGATGCCGAGGCGGCGCATGGTATGACCATCCGCGCCCTGTCAGCGATGCCATCGGGCGCTCCGGCTGCCTCGGACAGGCGGCTCGCCGTCGAGGCCTTCGGGCTGCACTTCGCCAACCCGCTGGGCGTTGCTGCGGGCTTCGACAAGAATGCCGAAGTGCCGGATGCCATGCTGGCGCTGGGCTTCGGCTTCACTGAGATCGGCACGGTCACACCCAAGCCGCAGGTGGGCAACCCGCGGCCGCGGCTGTTCCGCCTTCCGGAGGATCGCGCGGTGATCAACCGCATGGGCTTCAACAACGAGGGCCATGGGGCAGCGCTGCGGCGACTCATGGCGCGCAAGACGCGCGGCGGAATCGTGGGCGTCAACATCGGCGCCAACAAGGATTCGGTGGACCGCATCGGCGACTATGTGCAGGGCATCGCAGCCTTTGCGCAGGTCGCCTCCTATTTCACTGTCAACATCTCGTCGCCCAACACGCCGGGCTTGCGCGGGCTGCAGTCACGCGCCGAGCTCGAACAGCTGCTGGGCCGGATCAACGACGAGCGCGCCCGGCAGGAGCGGCAGCCGCCCATGCTGCTCAAGATCGCGCCGGACCTGCGCGAGGATGAACTCGAGGACATCGCGGCGGCCTGCGGCGGCGGCGCGGTGGATGGCATCATCGTGTCCAACACCACGCTGTCGCGCGATGGGCTTCGCTCAGGCCACGCGAAGGAGCAGGGCGGGCTTTCAGGCCTGCCGTTGCTCGCCCTTTCCACGCGGCAGCTGGCGCGCATGTTCGTGCTGACCGAGGGCAAGATCCCGCTGGTGGGGGCAGGCGGCGTGCATGACGGCGCTTCGGCGCTGCTGAAGATCCGCGCCGGCGCCAGCCTCGTGCAGCTCTATTCGGCGCTGGTCTATCAGGGGCCTGGGCTGGTGACGTCGATCCTCAGCCACCTTGCAACTGAAGCGGCGCGCAGTGGCGGCTCACTCGAAAGCTTGCGCGGCCGCGATGCGGCCACGCTCGCTCACCAGGGATCGAGCGGAACGTAGGTCCGGAGGATCTTGGCGGTGGCGCCGATCTCCTGTGCCTTGTCGAGGCCATAGTCGAGGGCCTGCGCCAGTTCGGGCCTGTCACGCCGCACCAGGAAAGACAGGTTGCGGCTGAAATAGTCGAAGTCGGAGTAGGCGCCGCCGAGCAGGCGGCAGCAATTGGCCGCCGCTTCGCCTGCCACCCAGTAGATGACCTGCAGGTTGTCGCCGAAGATGGCATCGACCTCGCCTGACTTGAGCGCCGCACCCGCTGCCGCCAGATCGGCATAGGGCGTGATGCGGGCGGAGGCATAATAGGCGGCAAGCCAGCGGGCGTGCACCGTGTCCTTCACCACGCCGATGCGGCGGCCATAGAGCGCGCTGGCCGAAGCTGCGTCGAGCGTACTGGTGTCAGCCACCGCGAAACGGCCCATGATGCGGAAATAGGGTCTGGTCATGCGGGCTGCGGCCAGCGTCTTCTCATCAAGGCGCGGGCCGGTGACGGCAACGTCGGCTTCCCCACGCGCGAGCGCAGGCAGGATTTCGGCGAAGGGCAGAACCTCCACCGTGCAGGCAAGGCGCGCCTGCTCGCAGGCGGCGATGGCGATCTCGACCGAGATGCCGGCTGGCGAGCCGGTGCGTGAGCGGAAGCTGTAGGGTGCGAAGTCCTCGTCCGCGATGAGCTTGACGGCCAGGTTGTCAGGCAGCTTGGGCCGGACCTGCTCCTCCACCGTGCGGAACTGGGGCGGTTGATAGGAGGCAGGCGGATTTTCCTGCGCAACTGCAATCTCAGATAGCAGAAGCAGCGTGAAAAACATCCGGCAGGCTGTAGAAAACTTTACGTAACGTCGCATTACTCAGCCATTGGCAAGTGCAGGCAGTGCTGTCGGAACACGATCACCAGGGATTTGGCGAGTCTCCCGCAACGCCCATCAGCATAGCTGGGGGCGACGGCGAAGTCTTGCCCCGTCTGAGCGTTCCGGCGCTCTGCGATCTGCTCCGCCGCCTGCCGAAGGAGGAACTCGAGGAGGCGCTGCGCAGCAAGATCATGCGGGCGGTGAGCCTGCCGGGTGTCGTGTTCCATGCCGCCTGTGGGCTTCCGGCGCTGCGCCAAGCACGGGCACGCGGCCTCGGCATCATAGGCTATGGCGAGGCGGCCGATTTCCTGGTGGCGGCGCGCGCGGTGCATCGCGGCCTGCTGCTGCGCGAGGCGACGTCCGGTCTGGCCCGGCGCTGGCCGATGTTCTCGGCGCGCGGCAGCATGACCTCCGTGCAGCTGTTGTCGCTCATGCTGCTGGTGAGCGGGGCCGTGGCAGCGAGCCTGCTGCTGCCGGGCCACCTGTTCCTCGCCGTTGTCTCGGCGGCGAGTGGCAGCTTCTTCCTCGGCGTGGTGGCGTTGCGCCTCCTGTGCATTCTGCCACCGCTGCAGCGGGCGCCGCCTGAGCAGCGTGTGATCGCGCCCGGTGACTGGCCGGTCTATTCCGTGCTGGTGCCACTGTTCCGCGAGGTTGCGGTCCTGCCGCAGCTGATGGCGGCGCTGCGCGAACTCAATTATCCGGCGGACAAGCTCGACATCAAGCTGATCCTCGAGGAAGAAGACATCCTGATGCAGCGCGCTGTCGCGGCCCTCACACGCGAGGCGCATGTCGAAGTGATCGTCGTGCCCGCCAGCCTGCCGCAGACCAAGCCGCGCGCGCTGAACTATGCGCTGCAGTTCTGCCGTGGCGACTTGCTGACGATTTATGACGCGGAGGATGTGCCGGACCGCGACCAGCTGGAGAAGGCTGCGCGGCGCTTTGCGGCGGCACCGCGCGAGCTTGCCTGCCTGCAGGCGCAGCTCACCTTCTATAACCAGAAGGAGAACTGGCTCACCCGACAGTTCACGGCGGAATATGCGACACTGTTTGGCGTGCTGCTGCCGGTGCTGGCCAACCACAACCTGCCGCTGCCGCTGGGTGGAACCTCCAATCACTTCCGCATGGACGTGCTGCGCAGCGTGGGCGCATGGGACCCCTACAACGTGACGGAGGATGCCGACCTCGGCCTGAGGCTGGCGCGGCTTGGCTATGACACGGGCGTGCTCGACAGCTTCACCTACGAAGAGGCGAACACGCGGCTCGGCAACTGGATGCGGCAGCGGGCACGCTGGCTGAAGGGTTTCCTGATCACCTGGCTCGTTCACATGCGCGAGCCCGCCCTGTTGCTGCGCGAGCTGGGGCCATCGGGCTTCTGGGCAGCACAGGTGCTGACCCTGGGCGTCTTCGCGTCTGTTCTGCTGCACCCTCTCTGCATGGCGGCCACGCTAGTTCTGTGGGTTTTGTATCCCTCGCTCCCGAAGGATGCTGGCGTGGTGTTCTTCCTGCTCGCGGGCGTGAACCTGCTGGTGCTCGTGTCGGGCTATGCCATCTCGATCGTTCTCACCCGGCGTGCCTTGCGCAAACAAGGCATTGCGGGTTGGCACTTCACGATCGCCACCATGCCGCTTTACTGGATTTTGATGTCATTCGCCGCATGGCTGGCCCTGTGGCAGTTCTTCACGAGGCCGTTCCACTGGAACAAGACGGAGCACGGGCTGTCCTCCGTCCGGCCTGTCAGGCCGGGGCAAGTTCCTGGTACTGCGCCAGGGCGTCGTCGATGGTGGCGGCGAAATGCACGGCGGGCGGCCTCACCCCGTGGGTGAGCAGGCTCCGCCGCACATCCGCGTTGGCAGCACTCACGAACAGCTTCACGCCGCGCTTCTCCGCCTTGTGGGCGAGGCCCTCCATGACGTTGGCGCCGGTCGAATCGAGGAAGGGCACGGCTGCGAAGTCGACGATGAGCGCCTTGTGCGTATCCTGGATGCGATCGAGCACTGAAGCGATGGAGGCCGCGGCGCCGAAGAAGAAAGCGCCGGTGATGCGATAGACCACGAGTTCCGGATTGGCGGCGAGCGCCTCGTCATAGCCGCCGCGCGGCAGGGTGGAATCGGCCACGTCCTCGCCGACGAAGGGCGTGTGCGTTTCGACTGCGGTGGCCTTCGACATGCGGTGGATGAACAAGACCGAGCCCAGCGCAAAGCCGACGATGATGGCCTCCGTGAGGTCGCGGAAGATGGTGAGGAAGAAGGTGGCGGCCAGCACCGCGACATCGCCCCAGCCGGAGCGCACGAGCACCGCGATGGCCGGCTTCTCGATCATGTTCCAAGAGACGATCGCCAGCACGCCGGCGAGGGCTGCGAGCGGAACATAGGCGGCGAGCGGTGCAGCCACCGCCATGAAGATCAGGATGAACACCGCATGCAGCATGCCTGACACGGGGCTGTGAGCGCCGGAGCGCACGTTGGTGGCGGTGCGCGCGATGGTGCCGGTAACGCAGAAGCCACCGAACAGCGCGGAGCCGATGTTGGCGGCACCCTGTGCAACGAGTTCGCAATTGGAGCGGTGGCGGCGGCCGGTCATGCCATCGGCCACGACGGCGGAAAGCAGTGACTCGATGGCGCCGAGCAGCGTGAAGGACAGTGCTGCTGGCAGCACCTCAATGATCTTGGCGGCTGACAGCGTAGGCAGCGAAGGCGCTGGCAGCGTGCTCGGGATACCGCCGAACTTGGAGCCGATGGTGGTGACGTCGAGGCCCAGCTTCCAGGTGATGAGCGCGGCGAGCGTCACGGCGATGAGCATGCCGGGCCAGTGCGGGCGCAGCCTCTTGAGACCGACGATGATCGCGATGGTACCGAGCGACAGGGCGAATGCGGCGGGCGAGATCGTTGGCAGCGCGTTCAACAGCACGGGAATTTTTTGCAGCAGCGGGCCGGGTTCCGGCACGCTGAGCGTGAGGCCGAGAAGATCCTTGATCTGGCTGGCGAAGATGATGACGGCGATGCCTGCGGTGAAGCCAACCGTGACGGGGAAGGGAATGAACTTGATGAAGGTGCCGAGCCGCAGGAAGCCCACCGCCGCGAGCAGGATGCCCGAGAGGAAGGTGGCAAGGATCAGCCCGTCCATGCCGTGCTGCGACACCGTGGCCGCCACCAGAACGATGAAGGCACCCGCAGGTCCACCGATCTGGAAGCGCGAACCGCCGAGCAGCGAGACGATGAAGCCACCCACGGCGGCCGTGTAGAGGCCTTGTGCGGGCGTGGCTCCGGACGCGATGGCGATGGCCATGGAGAGTGGCAGTGCCACGATCGCCACGGTGAGGCCCGCGAGCGCATCGGCGCGCAGGTTCTTGAGCGTGTAGCCTTCGCGCAGCACCGTCACCAGTTTCGGCGTGAACAATTCAGCGAAGCTGGCGCCCTTGGGGGCGGGTGGGGTGGAGGGCGAAGCGGTCTGAACGGACATCTGGGATGGCCCCGTTGCTGATGGTCTCAGGTGTTGGGTGGCGTCTTGGCTTCGCGGAAGCGCACGCCGCGTCCGCCGCCTTTGCTCTGGGTATTGTCGCCGATGAGTTCGATGCCCGCCGCTTCAAGCGCCTGCACGAGCTTGACGAGGCTGTCGACCACGCCGCGCACCTGGCCGTCGCTGGCTTCCATGCGCTGTATGGTGGGAAGGGAAAGGCCTGCCCTTTCAGCCAAGGTCCGCTGGTCCATGCCGAGCAGGGCACGGGCGGCGCGGATCTGGGCGGAGGTGATCATGGCGGAGACTTGACGGTGATGATTGTGTTTAGAACCTAGATATTCAAGCTCTAGCCGTCAATGATGATATATGAAGCATCATGTGGTGTCTCATGGTTCGAGGCAGATTTGTCGGCAGCCGACGCCGGGGCAGAAGATGATCGGTCTGGTCACCAACCGCCCCGCCAGGAACTCTTGAATTGATTCGCTCATGTGACTACTTCTAAGCGAAGCATTTACCCTATGTGACCTGGACGCGACGCGGACGATTCATGCCACTCAACGCCAGATCCCATTCCAAGTTGTTCACCTGCAAGCCGACGTCAGGCACCGACACATGACGTTCACATTCAAGTGCAGTCTAACATCATGATTGTGCGCGCTGTGTCCATCCGAATGACCGCTGCACAGAATCCATTGCCGGCGGATCCGCTGATCCGACCGGGTCGCCATATCAGCGGGAGGCAAATCCATGACGAATATCCAGACAACCGCTGATGCGGCAGGACTTCCCGCCGTCATGGCCGATCCGGGCGAAGTCGCCCGTATCCGCTCATCGATCGACCTGGGTGATCGCGCAGAGCTTTCGACCTTCGGCGAGAGAGCGCAGCAGTCAGTCACTGCCTATGCTGACAAGATCCTTGCCCAAACCCGCAACCGCGACATGGGCGAAACGGGCAAGCTGCTGATCGACATTCTCGAGAAGGCGAAGGGTCTCGATCCTGCCTCGATCAAGGAAGGCGGGTTCCTGTCGCGCATCTTCTCGTCGCTCGAGGCGCGCGTCCGCCGCTTCACCGAACAGTTCGAGGACGTGGCGAGCCAAATCGATGGAGTGACCATCGAGCTTGGCCAGCACAAGGACAATCTGAAGCGAGACCTGGCCGTCCTCGACGATCTCCACGCCGAGACCAAGCGGTCGATCGCAGCTCTCGATGCATACATTCTGGCAGGCAAGACGTTCGGTGAAACCTTTCGCGCCGAGCACCTGCCTGCACTCAAGCGCGAAGCAGAGGCCGACAAGGACCAGACAGACGGCTTGCTCAAGGCGCAGACCTATCAGGATGCTCTGCAGGCACTCGACCGTCTGGAAAAGCGTGTCTTCTATCTCCAGCAGGCCCGGCAGATCGGCATCCAGCAACTGCCGCAGATCCGCATCGTCCAGGCGGGTGACGAGACGCTCATTGAAAGTCTGCAGGCGACCTCCGAACTCACCATCCCGGTCTGGAAGCAGAAGATGATCCTGCTTCTTGGCCTCTCGCGTCAAAAGAAGGCACTTGATCTGCAGAAGACGGTGACGGACGCCACCAACACAATGATCAAGCAGGCCTCTGAAATGATGAAGGACCAGGCCATCGCCATCGAGGAGCAGGCGCAGCGCGGCATCGTGGACATCGATACGCTGGAACAGGCCAACCGCGACCTCATCGACACGATTCAGGGCGTGCTGAGGGTGCAGGAGGAGGGCCGCGACAAGAGGGCCGTCGCAGAGCGCCAGATGGAACGCATGACGGACGAACTCAAGAAGGTGCTGACGGAGGCCAGAGCCTGAGATGGCCCGCCTCCGGCACGCGGTATCGCTCGCCGCCATTCTCGGGTTGCTGTTCGCGCTGTCGGGTTGCGGCGGAGCGCCGGGGCCGGCCTTCGATATCGTCTCCGGCTCGGAAAACCAGCCGTTGGAAACGCTGGCGCAAGAATTCTGCAAGGAACGACGTGCCACCTGCAAGATGACGTATCAGGGTTCGCTTGATATTGGGCTGGGTTTGAGACCAGGGCAGGATGTCAAGTACGATGCGGTATGGCCGGCCTCGGGCATCTGGATCGCGATGTTCGACAGTGGCCGCCGGGTGAGCGCGCTCAAGTCCATCTCCCAAAGTCCGGTGGTGCTCGGGGTGCGCCAGTCGAAGGCGGAGGCTCTTGGCTGGACCAAGGGTCCGGTCGCGATGGCCGACATCCTGGCCGCTGTCGAATCCGGCAAGCTCAAGTTCCTGATGACGTCGGCCACCCAATCCAACTCCGGCGCCAGTGCCTATATCGCCATGCTGTCGGCGGCGCTGGGTTCCAGGGCGGTCATCACCGAGGCCGACCTGTCGGGCGCCTCGGCGGATCTCGCCGCGCGCCTGCTGCGCGGCGTCGAACGCTCGTCGGGTTCGAGTGGCTGGCTTGCCGATCTCTATCTCTCATCAGCCGAAAAGGGCGTGGTCTACGACGCGATGTGGAACTACGAAGCCGTGCTGAAGGAGACAAACGACAAGCTGCGCCAGGCGGGCAAGGAACTGCTCTGGGCTGTCTATCCCTCCGACGGCGTCGCCATGGCTGACTCGCCTCTGGGCTTTGTCGATCGGGGCCGCGGACCCGAGGTGAAGCAATTCTTCGATGACCTCCAGGCCTGGCTCCTGTCCCCTGCGGTTCAGGCGCGGATCGCGGCGACCGGCCGCCGCGTGCCGGCCGACCGGGCGGCCCCCGCCAAGCCCGAAGCGGACTGGAACTTCGATCCCCAGCGGCTGGTCACCGCAGTGCCGCTACCGGAGCCCGACGTCATCAGCAAGGCACTGGTGCTGTATCAGGAGGCGCTGCGGCGTCCCTCGCTGAGCGTGCTCTGCCTCGACTTCTCCGGCAGCATGCAGGGCGATGGCGAGAGCGCCCTGCAGCGTGCCATGGAATTCCTGCTCACGCCGGAACGTGCGGCAGAGGTGCTGGTGCAGTGGTCGCCGCGTGACCGCATCATCGTCATTCCCTTCAATGGCCAGGTGATCAATGCCTGGGAAGGGACAGGCCAGCCGGCCGATCAGGCGAAGATCCTGGATGGCGTGCGGAGCCTGCACGCGGATGGTGGCACCAACATGTATGCCTGCGCCATGGAGGGGCTGAGACGCATGGAGGCATTGGGCAATATGCAAGATTACCTGCCCGCCATCTATGTGCTGACCGACGGGCGCAGCGATGGCGATCCTGGCTCCTTCGTCAACAGCTTGTCCGCTGGGGAGCGCGATGTTCCGATCTTCGGCATTACCTTCGGCGATGCTGACCGTGAGCAACTAGACGCGCTCGCCAAGGCCTCGGGCGGACGCGTCTTCGATGGCACGAAGGACCTGACCGGCGCATTCCGCTCGGCCCGTGGTTACAACTGATAATGACCGGGCAGCTTTTCCGCAACGGTCTCAACTGGGTAGTGGCGGGCATCGTGGCCGCCGCCCTCATCCCGCTCCTGGCCTTCGGCATCAAGCTTCCCTTTTTGGTGGCGCTCGGCGTCGGTCTCACCGCCTTTTTCGGTCTGGTGCTGTTGCTGGCGCCGCGCGGCCTGTTCGAAGGGGTCGATGTCTCGACCCTCAACAAGGGCAAGCTCGATCTCGTCCGCAAGGTGCTGACGGAGGCGACGCCGGAGCTTGAGCGCCTCGATGCCGCCTCGCGGCGTATCCGCAATCCGGCGATCCGCAAGGGCACCGCGGAGCTGACATCGACGGCTCGAACCATCTTCGCGCGCATCGAGCAGAATCCGGAGCGCATGATATCGGTGCAACGCTTCCTCACCTATTACTTGCCCGCTGCCGCCGAGCTCACAGAAAGCTATGGCGTGCTCGAACAGCAGCGCTCGCCCGACGCCGGTCGGCTGCAGCAGTCCGAGTCGGTTCTCGGCAAGCTCAACGAGGCCTTCGGACATTATGCCGATACCATGCTCGAGTCCGATCTCTCGGGTCTCGATGTCGACCTGCGCCTGATTGAACGCGCGGTGAAGGACGACCTGGAGACCCGCCCATGACCATGACTCGCCGTGCTGTCGGTATCGGCCTCATTGCCGCCAGTGCGGTTGCAACCGGTGGCTACCTCTATCTCAAGGACACGAAGTATCTTCGCCCGCCGCAACCTCTCACCGGCTTTGTCGGCGGAGAAAAGCGCGGCTTCCTCGCCAATCCCGCCACCGTCGCGGCGCTGCGCAACGACGGCTTCGAACTGAACGCCAGACAGGCGGGCTCGGTCGAGATGGTTCGCGAGGCACAGATCTTGCGGCAGGATCCGGACTTTCTATGGCCGTCTTCATCGGTGATGGTGGAAATCGCCAAGGAGAACAACGTGCCGATCCGCCGCGCCGAGGTCATCCTCAATTCTCCCATCGTGGTCTATTCCTGGGAGCCAGTCGCAGCGGGGCTCGAGGCAGCGGGCCTCGTCAAACGCCAGGCTGATGGCACGCGGACCATTGATCTCGCGCAGTATCTCAAGGCTGTGTTGGCCGGCCGGAGTTGGACCGACTTGGGTGTTGCAGAACTTTCCGGGCCGGCGCGCATCGTGGCGACCGATCCGAACCTCTCCAATTCCGGGTTCATGTTTGCGGGGTTGGTGGCCAATCTGCTGACCGGCGAGGTGACGCAGCAGTCCCAGCTTTCGGCTATTTCCGGAGATATGGGTGCGCTATTCCATCGCATGGGCTTCAAGTCGAATTCCTCGGGAAGCCTGTTCGAGGATTACATCGCCGGCGGTCCGGGCGTCTATCCCATGGCCGTGCTCTATGAGAATCAGCTCATCGAATGGGCGCTTGAAGATGCTGCGCGCTGGCAGAGGGTGATGGCAGGCAGTGCTAGGCCCGTTCTCCTCTATCCTGCTCCGACGGTCTACTCGGCCCATCCGCTGATCAGCCTGAAACCCGCCGCCGACGATCTGATCGGCGCATTGCTCAGCCCCGCGCTGCAGGAGATCGCCTGGAGTTCGCACGGCTTCCGAGGCCCTCTCGGTTTGCCAGGCGCCACCGTAGGCCCGGGTCAACCAATCATTCCCGAGAAGCTTACCGCCATCGTCCCGATGCCGGAGGCCAAGGTCATGCTCGATATCCTGCAGCTGCTGTCCTGATGTGAGCTAGGCGAAAGGCCCCTTCAGCTTCATGTGGCGGTTCACGTCCTTGTAGAGCAGGTAGCGGAAGCGCCCCGGTCCGCCGGCATAACAGGCCTGCGGGCAGAAGGCCCTGAGCCACATGAAGTCGCCAGCCTCCACTTCCACCCAGTCACGGTTCAGGCGGTAGACGGCCTTGCCTTCCAGTACATAAAGGCCATGCTCCATCACATGCGTCTCGGCGAAGGGAATGACCGCACCCGGCTCGAAAGTGACGATGTTGACATGCATGTCGTGGCGCACGTCAGCGGGGTCAACGAAGCGGGTGGTCGCCCATTTGCCGTCGGTGCCGGGCATGGCGTGGGGCTTCACCTCCTGGTCGGAGGTGACGAAGGCTTCCGGCGGCTTGATGCCCTCGACCGCCTCATAGGCCTTGCGCACCCAGTGGAAACGCACGGGCGCCTTGGACTCGTTCTTCAGCGCCCAGTGCACGCCGGGTGGGAGATAGGCATAGCCGCCCGGCTTCAGCTCATGCCGCCAGCCATCGAGCGTCAGGACCATCTCACCCTCGACGACGAACAGCACGCCTTCGGCTACCTTCGAAAGCTCCGGCTTTTCGCTGCCACCACCAGGCGCCACTTCCATGATGTATTGCGAAAAGGTCTCGGCAAAGCCCGACAGCGGCCGGGCAATCACCCAGGCGCGCGTCTCGTTCCAGAAGGGCAGAACGCTGGTCACGATATCGCGCATCACGCCCCTGGGGATCACCGCATAGGCCTCGGTGAACACGGCGCGGCCGGTCAGGAGCTCGGTTTGCGGCGGGAGGCCGCCATGCGGGGCGTAATAGCTGCGGGTCATCGGAGGGTCCGTCTTGTTCCGGGCAAGGCTAGGGCGGTCGCGGCCAGCCTGCAAGCTGGGAGAATGCCCAGCGCTTCGAACCCATCATGCCCGAGCGTGACCCGGGCATCCTTTCCAGTGCCACGAAAAGGGATCGCCGGGTCAAGCCCGGCGATGATGAGAGTCAAAGTGATGTGAGATCAATAGGTCTTCGGCTGCGGCTGGCCAAAGACGAAGTCGGTGCCGTCGAGACCATAGACGTCAGGGCGGAAGTTCACGCGGCCGTCTTCGGTGGCCCAGGCTGTGAGATACATCCAGCGCACGTCCGGGCCGTTCTCGACCGGCTGCTCGTACTGTTCGATGGAATCGACGAGGCTCTGGTATGTCGCCTCGTCGAGCGGCGTCTGCGTGCGGTCGAGGACCCACTTCACCACCGTCTGGACCTGGTCGATGCGGACGCAGCCCGAGCTTTCGAAGCGCACATTGCGGCCGAACAGCTCGCGGTGCGGCGTATCGTGCATGTAGACCATGAACTTGTTGGGGAAGTTGATCTTCACCGCGCCCAATGAATTGTGTGGGCCGGGCTCCTGGCGGAAGAAGTAGCGCTCGGGCGGCGTGGTGGTCCAGTCGATCAGCGCTGGGTCCACCTCTGGTCCTTCAACGCCGTCGAAGATGCGGATGTTCATCATCTGCAGGTAGCTCGGATCCGACATGTATTTCGGAACGATGTCCCTCTCGACGATGGAGGCCGGGATCTTCCAGTAGGGATTGAAGTTGATATCGCTCACCTTGCTGGCGAGCGTCGGTGACGGACGCTCGAGCTTGCCGACAACGATGTTGTGGCGCGAATAGACGTGTCCGTATTCAACCGTCTCGAGCTGGGCTGCGGGAATGTTGACGAGAATGGCGAAGTCGCCCGTGAGGTCCTGGGCATAGGCCTCGACGCGCGTCAGGTTCTCGCGCAGCATGCCGAGGCGGGTGTCGGCGGGCACGTTCAGCTCCGCAAGCGTCTTCTCCGCCACGGTGCCCGACGGCAGGATGCCGTGGTTGATCTGGAAGGCCTTCACCGCATCGACCATTTCCTGGTCATAGACCGAGGCTGTCTCGGAGGAGAGCGAGTCGAAGGACAGGTAGTTCTCGCGGATGAGGCGCTGGCGCAGCGCGATGACGGCTTCGCCCTTGGCTCCCTTCTTGAGGGTGCGCTCCGGGAGGTCCTCCCAGCCGCCGCCGGAGACGATCTCCTCGTACATGCTGATGGCGCCTTCCATGGCGGAGGCTGAATTGGTACTCAGCATCGGCTGCTGGTCCTGGCCCGCGACGATTTCCGTCTGGGTCGCGAGGCCACCGCCCTTGGCGTTCTTGGCAGGCTTGATCTTTGCGGGTGCGGGGGTTGTCAGCGAACCGGTCTGAACCTGCTCCTGGGCAAGGGCGGCCGCTCCCATGGCCAGGAGACTGCCCATGGCGAGGAGGCTGCGATTGAAGGCGCGACGCGACAACACCTGAGAAATCCCCTTGAATCTAGCGCCTTACATTGGACGCGTTGGGTAAATGGCGACTTAAACCTGCAAAGTCCAGTGCCGATTGTGCCTCCTCTAGTGCGCTTCTTCGGCAGGAATGGGGCAGACGCGCGTTCAGCTGAGGGCGGTGACCTCGCGCCGGAAGGGTATCTCGAGGAAATCGAGCTCTGGCCTGCCGAAATCTTCGGCAAACCTGCGGCCGGAATGGACAGCGGCGGCGATGGTGCCGGGGCCATAGCAGTCACCCGCCCGGCTGGCGGGGAGGCCAGCCGCCGAAAGCGCCTGCCACAACCCGTCCACCGGGCGCCGTGCCGTCACCAGCACGACCGAGCCCGCCGCGAGCTGCGAGCCCTCACCCGTGAAGACGCATTCGAGGCTGACATGGCCCTCGCCAATGCCCACCACCGCCTGGTTGGCGATGATCTTGACGCCATGCGTGATGAGACGCGCCTGGATCGCCTTCTGCTCCAGCGAGGCCTTGGTGAAGGAGGAGGCGACGGCAGCGGGGGTGACGAGCGTCACCTGATGACTATCCCGTGCCAGCAACTCGGCGCAGACGCCGCCCATGTAGTAGTGGTCGTCATCGAACAGCACGATGTCCTTCGACCTGGGGCGCTTGCCCGCCATCAGGTCATCAGGTGTCAGCACGTCTGAGGCTGCCGGATGAAGGAAGGGTACCAGGGTGTGGCGACCCGTCAGGTCGCGCAGCCATTCGGAGCCAGTGGTGACGAGAATGTGATCGGCGCCGAGTTCGGCCACCGTGTCCGGCGTCATCTCGCTTTCGAGATACATCGAGACGTTGGGAAGCTTGTTGAGCTGGAGGAGGCGCCAGTCGCGCACCCGGCCCCAGGCCGCGAGGCCGGGAAGCCGGCTCTCGCGCGCCACGCGGCCGCCGGCCTCCGATGCCTTGTCGGCAAGCGTCACCTGGTAACCGCGCTGGCCCAGTGCGCGCGCGGCCTCGAGACCTGCCGGGCCTGCGCCGACGACGAGGATGTGCTTGTCCTCCTCCTTCGCGCGGATCGTTTCCGGGTGCCAGCCGCGCCGCCATTCTTCGCCCATCGAGGGGTTCTGGGTGCAGCGGAGCGGCGTCATGGTGAAGTCGTGGGTGACGCAGACATTGCATCCGATGCATTCGCGGATGTCGTCGAGCCGGCCGTCACGAATCTTGTTGGGCAGATAAGGGTCAGCGATTGACGGCCGCGCCGCGCCGATCATGTCCATGATCCCCTGCTTGATCACGCGCACCATGGTGTCGGGCGAGGTGTAGCGGCCAACACCGACCACGGGCTTCGTCGTGAGCTTCTTGACGCCCTTGATGTAGGGCTCCTGAAAGCCTTCCTCGGAGAAGCGCGAGGTCTGGCTGTCCTTCGACCAGTCGGAGAGCGACAGGTCCCACAGGTCCGGGAGTTCCGCCATCATCGCAATGGCGTCCTCGACCTCGGCAGGCTCCAGTCCGGCGGAGCCGATGAACTCGCTCATGGCGATGCGCACGGGAACGCCGCAGGTGTCGCCCACCGCATCCTTGGTATCCTCGATCACCTCGCGCAGCAGGCGGGCGCGGTTTTCCAGCGAGCCGCCATATTCGTCGGTGCGGAAGTTGGTGGCGCGCGACAGGAAATGCTGAAAGATGCCAAGCCCGTGTCCGGCATAGACGTAGACGAGGTCGAAGCCCGCTTCCTTGGAACGCAGCGCCGCCTTGCGATGGGCGCGGCGCAGGTTGCGGATATCATCCTTGTCCATGCCGCGCGCCTGGATGGGGTCGTTGAAATAGCTCGCGGTGGGCATGGGGCTCACCCCCATGGGTACTTCGCGGCTCCACAGGTTGTTGGCGGTGTAGCCCGAATGGCAGAGCTCGATGCCGGCCAGCGAGCCGTGCTCGTGCACCTTCTCGGCAATGCGCGCCAGCATCGGAATGTCCTGGTCGCTCCACAGGCGGAGTTCGACGTAAGGTGCAACGTCTGCCGTGTGATGGATTTCCACCATCTCGGTGCAGACCACGGCCCAGCCGCCTTCCGCCTTCATGCCGCGCATGGCGGCCAGTGCGGAAGGGTCCTTGTAGCCCATGCCGTTGCAGTGCGGCACCTGGTAGAAGCGGTTGCGCGCGGTGACGGGGCCGATGCGGACGGGCTCGAAGAGGATGTCGTAGCGGGAATCGCGGGTCATCTTGGCTTTCCGTGGTTGCTCAACCGCTTCTAGCAAATCCCGGGGCGCCTCGGCTATGCTTGGCTGAAAGCGACATTTGCGGGGACACATGCTGCCGGAATTCAAGGACATCGAGAAAGCGGCTCGGCGCATCGAGGGATTTGCCGTCAGGACACCCGTCCTCGAATCACCGAAGCTCAATGCCGTCACCGGCAGTCGCATCCTGATCAAGGCGGAATGCCTGCAGCGCACCGGTTCCTTCAAGTTTCGCGGCGCGTGGAACATGATTTCGAAGCTCGACGCCAAGAAGGCGAAGGGCGGGGTCGTCGCCTATTCCTCCGGCAACCATGCGCAGGGGGTTGCCGCTGCTGCCCAGATCAAGGGCCTGCCGGCGCTAATCGTGATGCCGGCCGATACGCCGAAGATCAAGCAGGACAACACCCGCTCCTATGGCGCCGAAGTCGTGACCTATGACCGCGCCACGGAATCGCGCGAGGCGATTGCCGAGCACTATATGAAGGAACGCCATGCGGTAATGGTGCCGCCCTTCGAACATGCCGACATCATTGCGGGCCAGGGCACGGCCGGATTGGAACTTGCGGAAGAGGCTGCAGCGCTCGGTCTTCGTTTCGACGATGTACTTGTCTGCTGCTCGGGCGGAGGGCTGACGGCCGGTGTGGCGCTGGCGATGGAGGCACTGCAGCCGCAGGCAAAGGTGCATTCGGTTGAGCCTGCGGGCTTTGATGATTATGCGCGCTCGCTGAAGAGCGGCCGGATCGAGAAGAATCCGAAGCCCTCGGGCTCGATCTGCGATGCGCTGATGTCGGTGGCGCCGGGTGAAATGACATTCGCCGTCAACAAGCGGTTGCTGGGCGAGGGCCTCACCGTCACGGATGCGGAAGCGGCAGACGCCGTGCGCTTCGCCTTCGAGGTGCTGAAGATCGTGCTGGAACCGGGTGGTGCCGTGGCGCTCGCCGCCGTGCTGTCCGGCAAGATCGAGACCAAGGGAAAGGCCATCGGCGTCATCGCCTCGGGCGGCAATTGTGACCCGGGGCTTTATGCGCGAATCCTGAACCGCGAAGTCTGAACCTCACGAAGCCTTGGAAAGCTCCTCCGCCAGCGGCACGTCGAACTGATCGCCGGGCTTGTGGCGGGTGATGATGATGCGGCCCCGCCGCGGGGGCGCTTCGGCTTCCGGCGGCAGCATGTCGAGGAGGCGCGGCACGGAGGCAATGGTGGCCTCCGGCGCTGGTTCGAAGAGGTCCTCGTCGGCGCGGAAATACCTCATGTGGCGAGGCGCGAGGCGTGTGTGGGGTTCGGCAAGGTGAGGGGCGGGCTCGTCCTCCGCCTCCTCCCGCAGGGCGCTGGACAGGCGGGACATGACTTCGTCGTGGTTGGTGGCGATGGCGGTTTCGAGCCGCCGCATGCTGTCCTGCAGGCTCGAGGTCTCTGCCCGGCGCAGCCGCGTGGAGAATTCGTCGAGGAACCAGCGGCCGCGCGGGGTTTCCATGACCGCCTCGCGGATGGCATCGAAATCTTCCGGATCAAGGCCTGCCGGCGCGGTTCGCGCACGGGGCGGCAATTCTCTGGGCGTCATACGCAACTCCACTCACCGGGGCTGACACGCCCCATCCCCTGCGCCTGTCGCAGGGCACCACCGCCCCTCATAATCATGGCGAGTGGTGAATCTTTGGTTTAGACGCGGTCAATCCGAGATCGCCGGCGCCCCGCAACCCCATGCCATCCCGCAATTTCAGCCTCAGGCTTTCGCTGTTCAATGCTGTGCTGTTCCTCGGCAGCGGCATCCAGCTGCCGTTTTTGCCGCTGTGGCTGAAGGACCGGGGCTTGCCTGACTCACAGGTTGCAATGGTCGTCGCGCTGATGATGGCGGTGCGCATCCTTGCCATTCCCTTCGGCACCTTCCTTGCCGACCTGACCCAGCGCCGGCGCGCGGTGATCATCGCCTGTGCCTTCGGCTCGACGGCTGCGTATTTCCTGCTGAGCGTCATGACGGGTTTCTGGCCAATCCTCGTGACCGGCATGCTGGCTGCTGCCCTGCTGGCGCCCATCGTGCCGCTGACGGAAACACTGGCGGTGGAAGGGAGCGCCCATTACGGCCTCGACTACGGTCGCATCCGGCTGTGGGCCTCGCTCAGCTTCCTGACGGGCAGCCTGGGTGCGGGCGCACTGCTCGAGGTGATACCGGTGACATGGGTGATCCTGCTGATCGCCTGTGCCCAGGCGCTGGGCGCCTTCGTCACGCTGCTGCTGCCGCAGGACAAGGCCGTGCGCGCCGCAACCAAGGCCGAACCAATCCGCCTTTCAGGCCTTCTCGCGCTGGTGAGTACCGCAAGCTTCATCGTCTTCATGCTGGCGGCGGGGCTGGGCCAGGCGAGCCATGGCTTTCTCTATGCCTTCGGCTCGGTCTATTTCGAGGCGCTGGGCTATTCAAAATTCGTGATCGGCATGCTGTGGGCGGCAAGCGTGATGGCCGAAGTGCTGATGTTCGCCTTCTCCAACCGCTTCTACAAGGCCTTCGGTTCGGCGCGACTGATCATGCTTGGCACCGCCATCGCCAGCTTCCGCTGGGTGGTCACGGCACTGGCCCCGCCGCTGGGCATCCTGTTCCTGGTGCAGACGCTGCATGCGGGTTCCTTCGGCCTGACGCACCTGGGCACCATGCACTATATCCGCGAGCGCGTGCCCGCGAACATGCGCAACACCGCGCAGGGGCTCTATTCGGTGCTGTCGAGCGGCGTGTTGCTGTCAGGCACCATGTGGGCCTCGGGCGCGCTCTATGCAGGGCTCGGTGGCGGCGCCTTCTTCGTGATGGCGGCGATCTCGGCGCTGGCCTGTGGGCTTGCGCTTGTTCTGCAGGCGATCAGCCCCAGAGGTCAGGCGGCGGCGGCTGCATGAGGCTGCCGTCGAAGCGGATCGCCGGAACGCGGTCCTGCTTCAGCAGCAGCGGGCCATCGAGGTCGATCACGTCCGCCAACGGGGTGAGCAGGAAGGCCGGCGCCATCGCCAGCGAGGTGGCCAGCATGCAGCCCACCATGATGCCGAGGCCGCGCTCCTGTGCGGCGCGGGCGAGTGCTATCGCGGGGGTGAGGCCGCCCGTCTTGTCGAGCTTGATGTTGATCGCGTCATACTTGCCGATGAGCTGGGCGAGAGAGTCGAGGCCATGGGCCGATTCATCGGCACAGACGGTGACAGCACGCGAGATGGTCCGCAACGCCTCGTCATTTCCGGCGGGCAACGGCTGTTCCACCAGCTCGACGCCGACATCGGCGCAGGCGGCGAGCATTTGGGCAAGATTGTCCGCCGTCCAGCCTTCATTGGCATCGACGATGAGACGGCTTGCGGGCGCATTGCGGCGGATGAGCTTCAACCGCTCGGCATCGCCCCCGCGGCCGAGCTTCAGCTTGAGCAAAGGGCGTGCTGATGCTTTCGCTGCGGCCTCGCCCATCGCTTCAGGCGTGTCGAGGCTCAGCGTATAGGCGGTGACCGCGGGCTTCGGCTCCGGCAGACCGGCGAGTTGCCAGACGGGCTTTCCGGCTTGTTTGGCGCGCAAGTCCCACAGCGCGCAGTCGAGCGCGTTGCGCGCGGCATGCGGCGTGAGGACGGAGGCAATGTCACCGTGTGACACGCCCGCCTCGATGCGGCTGCTGGCAGCCTCGAGCGCGGCCGTCACCTGCGGTACGGTTTCCTCGTAGCGCGGGTAGGGCACGCATTCGCCATTGCCCACATGGCCGCCGTCCGCGAGCGTCACCGTCACGACATGGACCTCGGTCTTGCTGCCGCGCGAGATGGTGAAGCTGCCGGCGATCGGCCAGCGTTCCTCGGCGATGGTGAGGCGCATGGCTTTTCCGCCGACGCTCTTAGTTCTTCGTCGGCGACTTGCCGCGGCCGGTGGAGGTGCCGGGACCGGACACGTCCAGCGAACCGGACTGGCGCTTCACGACGTCCGCCAGGGCCGCGAGTGCACCGATCTGGTCGGCGACCACGCGGCGCATGGCGTCGGCGTTGGAGCGGGTCTCCTCGGGCAGTTCCGTCAGCGCACGCATCAGGTCATTGCGGGCAAGGTCGATGTCCTTCACCACCTGCTGGGCGGTAAGGCGCATGTCCTGCGCCGTTTGCTGGAAGTCGGTCGCGGTGGAGGACAGCATCTCGTTCATCGCCGACATGGCGCGCTCATGCTGGTCGCGCAGCACGCGCACCGCCTGGGTGATCTGGCCGCCGGAGGTCTCCTGCAGACGCTCGATTTCCTGCTCGAGGTTGCGCGTTGCAAGCGCCGACTGCTCGACAACGATGCGACTGATCTCGCGCGCCTTGGTCTCTGACGCGGCAAGTGACTCCTCGATGAGGGTCATGTAGCCACCCATCACCTTGTCGATCTCGCTTGCCTGCTTGGCGGCATCCGAGACGAGGCCTTCGAGCGCCAGCTTGCGGTCTGCCAGGACGCGTTCCATCTCGCCGTTGAAACGTTCGATCGAGCGCTGCACCAGCACCGTTGCGTCGTCGAGGCGCTCGGACACGCGCGTCGAGGTGCCTTCGAGGCGGCCGGTGAGATCGCTCGAAACGGTATCGAGGCGCTCGTCCATGGTGCTTGCCGCACTGGCCAGCTGCTCCGCGAGGAAGCTCGTCGCGGTCTCGACGTGCTTGGAGAACTTGCGGTTGGCCTCATCAAGCTTGATCGCGGTGCTGGAGGAAATCTGTTCCAGCTCGCGTGCAGCCTGCTCCACACGGCTGGTGAGCTGGCTCGAATCCTGCGCGATGCGGCCGGTGACATCTTCCGCGGTGGAGGTCATCTCCTGCGACAGGGCCTGGCTGGCCTTGCCGAGGTCGGCGAGGATGGCGCCAGAGGCCTGGTCGAGGATGTCGGCGAAGCGCATGCCCGTGCCGTCGAGCTTGGTGTTGAGCTCGTCGGTGACGCGCTCCAGCATGCCCGTCGAATTGTCGAAGCGCTGGCGCAGGAGTTCCGCTGTCTTTTCGATGCGGGCGAGCATGGACGTGCCGGCGGTATCGAGCTGCGAGGTGACCTCGGAGGAGGCATCGCTCAGGCGCTGCCCCATGACGCGGTTGACGTCGCTCACCTGCTGGGTGACGCGCACTGCGGTCTCGGAGAAGCTGTCGGTCATCTCGGTGGCGGTCTTGTCGATCTGCTGCGCCATCATGCGGGTGTTGGCGATGAACAGTTCGTTGAGGTCGGCCGAGGTGCGGTCCAGCTGCTCCGTGAGGGCCTCGGTCTTGTCGTTGAACAGTAATGCGAAGCTGTTCCAGGTGGTGTCCAGCGTGCCGCTGAGGCGCTCGGCGTTGACCGAGAACAGGCTGGAGATCCGCTCGGAGGTCTGGCCCAGCTCTTCGCTGAGCTTGCCGGTGTTGGTGGTGAAGAGATCCGACAGCTTGAGCGAAGTGTCTTCCAGCTGGCCGTTGAGCATCTCGGTATTGGTGGTGAACACGTCCGACAGCTTGAGAGAGGTTTCCTCGAGCTGGCTGTTGAGCATCTCGGTGTTGGTGGTGAAGATTTCCGAGAGATGCGAGGACGTTTCGTCGAGGCGGCGCGTGAGCGTCTCGGTCGAGTTGCCGAAGAGGGCCGAAAGATCGGTCGCCGCCTGGTCGAGCTGGCTGCCGAGGCGCTCCGAGGTGTGGTCGATCAGCTGGCCCAGCTGCTGGGATGAGGCATCAAGCTGGGTGGAGAGGCGGTCGGTGACGGACGCCACCTTGGTGACGGCATCGCCGGCCGAGGTGCTGATGTAGTCAGTGATGCGCTGCGCGGTGTTTTCCAGCTCGCCCGACATGTGGGCCGAAACCTGGTCGAGCCTGGTGTAGAGCTTGGTCGCCGTGGTCTCGAGTTGCCCGGTCATCGACGAGGTTGTGCCGTCGAGCTTGCTGTAGAGCTGCATCGTGGTGTCGGCAAGGCGCTTGGTGACGTCCTCGGAGGAGGTGGTGATCGTGGTCAGCAGGTCCTCGCGGGCCCGCGCCAAGTTGTGGGTGAAGCTGTCCGACACGGTGATCAGCTTGTCGGTGACCTGGCCACCCGAATTCTCGATACGCTCAGCGAGCGCCACGCCGGATTCCGCCATCTCGCGGTTGACGATTTCGGCGGTGTCCTTGAGGTGCGAGGCGACGGTGTTGCTGGTCGAGGCCATCAGGTCGTTGACGCCGCGCGCCACGCTCTCGAGCTTCGAGCTGATGCCGCCTGAAGTCTGGTCGAGCTGCAGGTTCACATCATCGATGCGGCTCGCCACCGTTTCGGCAGTCTCGGCGATGCGCACGTAAAGGCGCTCCGCCGCGCCGTCGACCTTCAGTTCAAGATCATCGGCAGAGCCCGAGATGAGCGACTGGAAGGAGGTGGCGGAATTCTCGAAGCGGTTAAAAGCTTCGTTCACCGTGGTCTCGACCGATCCGATGATGTCACGCGTGGCGGTGCCGATCTGGCTGACCACGGCGCCGGCGGTGCCGGTGATGACGTCCTGGAAGGTGCGGTTGGCCTGGTCGAGCGAGCCGGTGGCCGCGCTGACCGAGGTTTCGACCTGGCCGTAGAAGCGCTCGGCGGCACCGTCCACGCGGCGCTCGATTTCCTCCGAAGCGCCGCCGATCAGTTCCTGGAACATGCGGGTCGTGTCGTCGAGGCGGCCCGAGGCCGTGGCGATGGCGCGCGACACCTGGTCCTCAATGAGCGTCGTCGAGGTGCCAAGGCGCTGCTCGACGTTGCCCGTCACCTGCGCGACGATGTCGTGGAACAGGCCCGATGCATCGTCGATGCGCGAGCGCGCGGTCTCGACGGCGGTTGCCATGAGGGCATTGAGCGCCTCGCCGGAGACGCCGATGCGGTCTTCCAGCCGGTCGCTGGTCTGGCTGATGACGGAATGGAAGGTGGTGGCAGCCTCGGTGAGGCGGCTGTTGGCGGTGCCGAGGACAGCCTCGAGCTGGTCCAGCATGTCGCGGGTGCGGCTGTCGAGCTGGCCCAGCACGTCGCCACTGGTGTGGCTCATCAGGGTGCGGAGTTCCGCCGAAGTGTCCTCGATGCGGGCGAGTGCCGCGCCCACGGACTCTTCGATACGGCCGATCACGTCGCCATGCGTGGCATCGATGCGCGAGGTGAAGTCGTCGGTCACGCGGGCAATCGCCGCTTCGACGCGCGAGGCGGAATCGATAACGCGCTGGGCGGATTCGAGGTTCTGCTGGTCGAGTGCTGCGAGCACCTGCTGCGAGGATTCGCCGACGCGCGCGGCGGCGGCCGCCGTGCGGTCCTCGATGGCGTAGAGGAGGCGGGTGGCGGTTTCCTCGACGCGGGTCGAGATGAGGCCGGCCTGCTCGTCGAGGCGGGAGAACACGCCGCCTGCCGAATCGTCGAGCCTGGTGATGATGGTGTCGGCGCGGTTGCCGATCTCGTCGATCAGGCGGCCCGTCGTCTGCTCGATGCGGCCCGAGACGCCGGTGCTCATCGAGCCCAGCTCCTCAAGGAGCGCGGAGGAGGTCTGGTCGAGGCCGGTGAGGAACTGCGAGCCTGCCGCATTGAGGCGGCCGGCCACCGTGTCGGTGGCTTCGTCGACCGCGGCGGACACACCGGCTGCCGACTGGTCGAGATAGTTGATGAGCTCGGCGCGCGACTGCGCGACGCGGTCGATGTAGTCGGAGGCCACCGACTGCATGCCCTGCGTGACGAGCGTGCGGCTCTGCTCGAGGAGCTGCGAGGTGTCGACGCTGACGCGCTCGAGGTTGCCGGTGACATCTTCGGCGATGGTCTTGAGGTGGAAGCCGAGGTTGCTGCCGGTTGTCTGCACGACCTCGGCGAGTTCGGCCACCTGCTGGCGGATCTGGTCGGACGATGTGATGCTCGAGCGTTCGATGACGCGCGAGATGTCCTCGTGCACGGCGGCGAGCGAATCGACCGCGTTGCGCACCAGGCCGGTCATGTTCGCTTCCATGTCCTGCACCGTGCGGCCGAAGTCGACCGTCTCGGAGTTGAGGTTGGAATAGGCCATCTTCATCTGGTCGATTTGCGAACCGACCTGGTCCGAGAAGTCGCGCAACTGGCCCAGCATCTGGGTGGAGACGTCCTCCATGTGGGCTGTCTGCATGCTCATGTCGTTGCCGGCGGCGGCGGCGCGGTCGGTCATGTCGTCGACGGCGCGGATGATCGAGCCCGAGACGTCGCGCAGGCCACCTTCGAGGCGGCCCAGCGTGTCCTGCGCGGCGATCATGATGCCGTCGAGGTTCTTGGTGTTGTTCTCGAGGCGGGTGATCAGCGGATTGGTGTCGTTCGAGATGAGAAGTGCGGCCTGGTGCAGGGCGGAGCGCTGGTTCTCGATGCCGGCGACGAGGTTGCGGATGCGCTCCTCGTTGCCACCGAAGGCACGCTCGATGGCGGCGATTTCCTTGTGGACGATCTCTTCCAGCACGGCAGCGCGCTGCACCGCGTGCTCGACGCCACCGACCAGCAGGTCGACCTCGGAGCGCACGGCCTGGGCAATGGTGGTGAGGCCTTCGGTTGCAATGTCCTGCGGGCGGACGAGGCGCATGGCGGACTGGAACAGGGCTTCCGAGACCTGGCGCATGTCGGCGGCGCGCCACAGGGTGAAGGCGCCAATCCAGATGACGGCGACGGGCACGAGCAGCAAGGCCAGCACCTGCAAGACGGTAGCGGCCGGGGCATTGCCGCCGAGCGCTGCAGAATTGGCGTAGAACCAGCCGAAGGACCACAAGGCGATGAGAATCACCGAGACAACGGCATAGGGCATGAAGGAGGGGCGGCGGCGCATCTTGGCCAGCAGCATGGCAGTGCCGGGATCGTTCTCGTTGGCGGGGCGGCCCTTGACTGGCTCACCCGACAGCCTTGGCGTGTCGCGCCTCGAGGCATCCGCGTCGGCCTGGCGACGGTCGGAACGGCGCGTGTCGGTCGTGTTGGCCATGTGTCAATTCCCGCACTATTACAAACATGCGGCTCCCTTTGGGTTGCCGCGTTGCTCCAAACGCATCCCATCAGGACACGGCTTCGCAAACTTTACCATAGACCATCAGGACGGCGGGTTGAACCCGCGACAGGCCCTCCGCACACGATTATTTAAAAATTGGTTAAAGGCTGCGGGGGCATTGAAAAATTTGTGGAAAATGCGGTCTTCACGCATTCCCTTTACCAACTGCTCAGGCTTGCGGCGTAGCCTCTTGGCAAGGGTGTGTGGGAGTGTAAATCCATGGCCAGTGCCAAGCGAAAGCCCGAGGCCGACAGCGCGGTGTTCGACCGCCTGGGTCTTGAGCATAATACCATGCATGATCAAAGGCTTGCGGCAGAGGTTCTGGGGCTTTTCCTGGCCCAGCTGCCAGCCACGTTGCAGCTTCTGGATGAGGCGGCGACCATCGCTGAATGGAAGTTCGCTGCCCACACGTTGAAGGGGTCCTGTGCTGCTGTTGGCGCGCAGAAGTTGCAGAACCTGGCTGCCTGCCTGGAAGTTCTGACCTTTCCGGGAGATGCCCAGCTACGCATGCTCCGTCTCCAGGGCCTGAATGCGGCGGCGGCGGAATTCCGCGAGGCGGCCCGCAGCGCCTATCACCTTCCCGTGGCCTGACGCGCCCGCAGTTGTGTTCCAGCTGATGATCCCCTAGAAACCCGTTCGAAAAAACGAACGGCTTTCAGTGGGTCTCGCATGGCAAAAATCACCTTCATCCAGCACAATGGCACCGAGCAGACGGTGGACGGTCTTCCCGGCATGTCCGTCATGGAGACGGCCGTGAAGAACCAGGTTGCCGGCATCGATGCCGACTGCGGCGGGGCCTGTGCCTGCGCCACCTGCCACGTCTACGTCGAGCCCGACTGGGTCGAGAAGGTGGGCGCGCGCAACCCGATGGAAGAGGACATGCTGGATTTCGCCTTCGACGTGCGCGACAATTCCCGCCTCTCCTGCCAGATCAAGGTGTCGGACGCGCTGGATGGCCTGCGCGTGAAGGTTCCCGAAAAGCAGTTCTGAGGAAGGACGAGCACCTATGTCGGATGTGATCACCACGGATGCCGTCATCATCGGCGCCGGACCCTGCGGGCTCTTTGCCGTGTTCGAGCTGGGCCTGCTCGACATCCGCTGCCATGTGGTGGACATCCTCGACCGTCCCGGCGGCCAGTGCGCCGAGCTTTATCCTGAGAAGCCGATCTACGACATTCCGGCACTTCCCATCGTGACGGGAGCCGAACTCACCACGCGGCTGCTCGAGCAGATCAAGCCGTTCCACCCGGAGTTCCACTTCAACCACATGGTCACGGCTGTGACGAAGCTCGGTGACGCCGACTTCGAAGTCGAGACCGATGGCGGCCTCAGGTTCCGCTCCAAGGTGGTCGTGATCGCGGCGGGCGGCGGCTCTTTCCAGCCCAAGAAGCCGCCGATCCCCGGCATCGAGGCTTACGAGAATGGCTCCGTCCTCTACTCAGTCAAGAAGATGGAAGCCCTGCGCGACAAGGACGTGCTGATCATTGGCGGCGGCGACTCCGCTCTCGACTGGACGATCAACCTGCAGCCCATCGCGAAGAGCCTGACGCTGCTCCACCGCCGCGACGATTTCCGCGCCGCACCGGATTCGGTGAAGAAGATGCGCGAACTGGTCGAGGCCGAAAAGATGTCGTTCAAGCTCGGCCAGGTGACGGGCCTCAAGGGCGAAGTCGGCGTCCTTTCGGCAGCTACCGTCAAGGGCAATGACGGCCAGAGCTTCGACGTTGCCTGCAATGCCATGCTGCCGTTCTTCGGGCTGACCATGAAGCTCGGCCCCGTGGCTGAATGGGGCCTCAACCTGCATGAGAACCTGATCCCGGTGGACACCGAGAAGTTCGAGACATCCGTCGAGGGCATCTTCGCCATCGGCGACATCAACACCTATCCCGGCAAGCTGAAGCTGATCCTGTCAGGCTTCCACGAGGCGGCGCTGATGGCGCAGAAGGTGTTCAAGCTGAAGAACCCCGGCGAGCGGCTGATGTTCCAGTACACAACTTCGAGTTCGAACCTGCAGAAGAAACTGGGCGTCTCCTAGAGGGCGCCTGAACGCATGGGTTGCCGTTTGTGCCGGACGGCACCTGCCGGCTTTAACGTTACTCAGCTTGATTTTTTGCGAACGGTTGACTTCGTTTGGCGTTGGGTATCTGCACAGGGCAGTGCAGGTTTCATGATGACGGCGGGTCCAGGTGACAACTGATATCTTGCTCGGAAGAATAGTCTCGGTGACTGGTGCGGTCGCAACCGTGCGGCTGAGCGACCCCGCCATCGCTGGCGTCGATGCAGCGGGACACGACATCGCATCCAGCGCTGGCGTCGGCGCAATGATCAAGATCGGTGTTGGCCGCAACATCGTCTTCGCCTCGGTCGACTGCGTGTTCCCGTCTGGAAGCCAGGACGAGTTCCTCGATGCGGAGGTGAGCCTCATCGGCGAGGGCTCGCTCTCCGAGGCGGGGCAGGTGGTAGATTTCCGTCGCGGTGTTTCGCAATACCCGTTCCCGGGCGACCGGGCCTATTTGACGTCGCACGCAGACTGGGCAACGATCTTCCGGATCAAGGGCACCACCACCATCACGCTCGGGGATATCCATGCAACGCCCGACATCAAGGCGTCGCTCAATCTCGACGCGCTGCTGAGCAAGCACTTCGCCGTCCTGGGCTCGACCGGCGTCGGCAAATCCACCACCGTGGCAGCCTTGCTGCACAAGATCCTCGATGCGGCGCCCAATGGCCACGTGGTTCTCATCGATCCGCACGGCGAATATGCCGCCGCCTTCAAGGACAACAGCATCCACCTCGACGTCGAGTCGCTGAAACTGCCGTTCTGGCTGATGAACTTCGAGGAACATGCCGAGGCCTTCCTGACCAGCGATGGCGCCTCACGCGACCGCGACCGCGACATTCTCGGCAAGTGCCTCCTCCACGTGCGCCAGAAGAACTACCTCAACATCGACATCGAGCGCGTCACGGCGGACAGCCCGGTTCCCTATTTTATCGCCGACCTGCTGGAGCAGCTTGAACTCGAGGCGGGCCGGTTGGAGAAGTCGGCAGATGCCTCCCGCTACATTCGTCTGAAGCTGAAGATGGAGGAGGTTTGGCGCGACCCGCGCTATGGCTTCATGTTCGGCAACAGTCTGATCGCGGATTCGATGGGCGATCTCCTCTCCACCCTGCTGCGCATTCCCACTCATAACAAGCCGCTGACCATCGTCGACGTTTCCGGCATGCCGTCGGAGATTGTCAACGTCGTCGTGTCGATGATCTCGCGGCTGGTGTTCGACTATGCCATCTGGTCACGCGCGGAGCGGAGCGTTCCGGTTCTGCTGGTCTGCGAGGAAGCGCAACGCTACCTGCCGCGCGAAGATGGCCACATGAAATCGGCCGCCCAGCGCAATTTCGAGCGCATTGCCAAGGAAGGCCGCAAGCACGGCATCTCGCTGGGGCTGATCTCGCAACGCCCTTCGGATCTTTCCGAATCCGTGCTGTCGCAGTGCGGGTCGCTCTTCGTGCTCCGTCTCACAACCGAGCGCGACCAGCACTTCATCAAGAGCGCGGTTCCCGATTGGGCCCATGGCGTGGTGAACGGCATCTCCTCGCTGCGAAACCGCGAATGCATCGTCTTTGGCGAGGCGGTTCCCATGCCGGTGCGCGTTGCAATCGACTTCCTCGATGAGTCGCGCCGTCCGAGTTCGAACGATCCGAACTTCACCAAGTCGTGGAACGAGACCCAGGACGATCCGGGCATGGTTGGACGCATCATCACCCGCTGGCGCAACCAGCGGCAGGACGCCTGATCTATTCCGCCGACTTCTCACGCCGCAGGCGCTTGCGCGCGAGTTCAAGCTCTTGCCTGCGGTTCGGCCGGCCCAGAAGCTTGCGGAACCCGTCGCGCCGCTCATGCACGGAGGCGATGGCGAGGCCCATCGGAACGCCTGTTTCAACCAGCAGTGCCTCGCCCAGTTGCAGGCTGGATTCGATCGTCTCCGGCACGGCCTCGGTGACACCTGCGGCATAGAGCCTTTGCGCGTGCCGCTCGTCGCGGGCCCGCGCGATGATCTTGAGGTCATCACGCTGCGCGCGGGCCACGCGTACCACCTCGTCGACGCGCACCGGATTGTCCATGGTGACGGCAAGCGCACGCGCCTGCGCCAGTCCGCAGCGCTTCAGGAATTCGGCATTCGCGGCATCGCCGTAATAGACCTCGCTTCCGGCCTTGCTTTCGCGCGCCACGAGGTCGGCATCGGCGTCGACGGCGAGATAGGGAATCTTGTGCTCATCAAGCATCGAGGCGATGAGATGGCCGACGCGACCGAACCCTGCGATGATGACCCGCTGCTCGCTGTCTTCCGGAAGCAACGTCTGCATGGCCGCCGCTGCAGCCCGCTGGCGCAACGAGCGGGTGAGGGCCGCGCCGATCCTGGCGAGAAAGGGGATGGCAATCATGGTCAGCGTGACCAGCAGCATGATGTTGCGGCTGGTGGGATCATCGATCAGGCCATAAGCCAGTGCCGTGCCTGCGATGACGAAGCCGAACTCGCCGCAGGGGCCAAGCAGCATGGCCGACTCGAGCGCCGCGCCGCGGTTCACCCGGAACAGGCGCGCCAGCACATAGATGATCGTACTCTTGAGGAAGATGAGGCTCGCCGCGATGCCCAGCGTGTAAAGCGGGCTTGCGAACAGCGTGTCGAGATCGAGCTTGAGGCCGATCACGAGGAAGAAGGTGCCGAGCAGCAGCCCCTTGAAGGGCTCGATCACAGCCTCGATGGCGCGGCGGTATTCCGTCTCGGCCAGCATCAGCCCGGCAATAAAGGCGCCGAGCGTCATGGAGATGCCAGCGAGGCTTGCCGCTGCTGCAGCGCCCACGGCGATCAGCAGCGTGGCGGCCATGAACAGGTCGGAACTGCCGGTGCGAGCCACCAGCCGCAGCAGAGGGCGCAGCAGAAAGCGGCCGACGCCGATGATGATGGCGATGGCCACGCCGGCCTGCAGCAGGGCGAGGAGAACGCTGACCGCGACATTGCCCTCGCTGCGCTGCCCGAGGATGGGAACCAGCAGCAGCAGGGGGATGACGGCGAGATCCTGCATCAGCAGGATGGCGAAGCTGAGCCGCCCGGTCTGCGAGCCGAGCCGCTTCGAGTCCGACAGGAGCTGCACGACGATGGCCGTGGATGAGAGCGACAGGGCGGCGCCCGCAACGAGGGCTGCGCGCATGTCGAAGCCAAGCAGCAGGGTCGCTGCAGCGACGGCGACGAGGCTCAGTACCACCTGCAGCCCGCCCAGGCCGAAGACCAGCCGGCGCATGGTGTTTAGCCGCTCGAAGGAGAGTTCGAGCCCGATGAGGAAGAGCAGGAAGACGACGCCGAGATCGGCGATGTGGGAGAGGCTTTCAGGATCCGCGATATTGAACATCGACAGCACTGGCACGTAATGCGCAAGGTTGCCGAGAATGTCGGGGCTCAGCAGCACGCCCATGATCAGGAAGGCCAGCACGGCATTGACGCCAAGCCTGAGGAACAGCGGCACGGCAAGCCCCGCCACGCCGAGGACGATCAGGAATTCCTTGTAGTAGAAGGCTGTCTCTGACGGCATCTTGCCTCACCCCTCGCCACAGTGTGGGGCAGCGTCGCCGGCATGTGAAGCGCAAATTGCCTCAGGGCACTGCGGCGACCACCACGAACATGATGAACAGTCCCAGATGCACGAAGCCCTGCAGCACCGTGGTGCGGCCAGGCAGCAGCGTAATGGCGCTGACGAAGAGCGCGAGCGACAGCAGCACGATCTTGGAGGGCGGCACGCCGAGCGCGAGATCGACATTGTCGAAGGCACCGAGAATAGTGATGATGGGGATGGTTAGCGCGATCGACGCAAGCGCCGAGCCCAGTGCGAGATTGATGGCGGTCTGCGGCCGGTTGGCCAGCGAGGCGCGCACTGCGGCGATGCTCTCGGGTGCCAGAACCAGCGCCGCGATGACCACGCCGGTGAACTCCGGCGGCAGTCCGGCCATGTCGATCAGGTCGTCGAGTGCCGGCGCCAGCATCTTGGCCAGCAGGACGACGCCTGCCAGGGAAATGAGCAGGAAGACAAGGCTGATTCCCGCCTGGCGGCGGGTCGGAAATTCGCAATGCTCGAGGTCGGAGTCATCCGCTGCCGCAAGGAAGTAGTCGCGGTGGCGCACCGTCTGCACGAACATGAAGGCCCCGTAGAGCATGATGGAGACCAGCGCCACGGCGCCAAGCTGCACCGGGCTGTAGGTGGGGCCGGCAGTGGAAGTGGTGAAGTTCGGCAGGATCAGCGCGGTGACAGTGAGCGTGCCCAGCACTGCGAGGTATGACGACGTGCCAGCGACCTTGATCGTCTGCTCATGGTGCTTGTGGCCGCCGACCACGAGGCAGAGGCCGATGAGCCCGGTGAGCACCAGCATCACGGCGGAATAGACCGTGTCGCGCGCGATGGTGGGGCCTCCATCATCCGCCGCCAGCATCAGCGCCACGATGAGGCCCACTTCGATGATGGTGACCGAGACCGCGAGGATGATCGAGCCGAAGGGCTCACCCACCCGGTTGCCGACCACTTCCGCATGGTGCACGGCGGCGAACACCGTCCCCAGAAGGATCAGCGCTTCGATGGCGAAGAACAGAGGCTGATCCTTCGGCACCAGACCGGCGAAATAGGCGATGACAAGTGCTGTTGCGAGCAGCGGCAGGGCCATCGTCCACAACGGGTTATGGGCATGCTTCGGTCCGGCCAAGTCAGTCTCCTTCAGTGGTCAGTGTGTTAAAGAGGCTGGGCCTCGACGCGGCAAGCAAATTTGCTAGGTTTGGCATGAATTTGACCGATTGAGGGAGATGTCCGTGAGCAAGCGCATGCGTGGCCGGGAACTGGGCCTGCCGTTTCCCGGAGTGCCCGGGCAGTGGAACGCCATCACCGACGTGCCTGGCGTCGAGGTGGGGCAGGTGACGCTGATTTCGGGCGAAGGGCCCCTGAAGGTGGGCCAGGGCCCGGTGCGCACCGGCGTCACCGCCATTTTGCCAAGGGGCAAGGCAAAGGCGCATGTGCCCTGCGCTGCCGGATATTATTCGCTCAACGGCAATGGCGAGATGACGGGCGTGGTGTGGATCGAAGAGTGTGGTGAGCTGCAGACGCCGATCACCATCACCAACACGCATTCCTGCGGCGTCACCCGCGATGCGACGATCCGCTGGCTCGTTGGGCATGGAGTGGGCACGGGGCAGGACTGGGGACTGCCGGTGGCGGCCGAGACCTATGACGGCGACTTGAACGACATCAACGGATTCCACGTGACAGCGGAACACACGGTCGAAGCACTGAATTCTGCGCGCTCCGGCCCCGTGGCCATGGGCAGTGTTGGCGGCGGCACCGGCATGCTGACCTATGACTTCAAGGCCGGCAATGGCTCGGCCTCGCGCGTCGTCGAGATCGCGGGCGAGCGCTACACGCTGGGTGTCTTCGTGCAGTCGAACTTCGGGCGGCGGGAAGACTTCACGGTTCTGGGCGTGCCGGTGGGGCGCCATCTTCTGGATGGCAAGCTGCGGGCTAAGGAGCAGGGCTCGGTGATTGCCATCGTCGCCACTGACGCGCCGCTGATGGCGCACCAGCTGAAGCGCCTCGCGCGGCGCGTGCCGCTGGGCCTCGCGCGAACCGGCACGGTGGGCAACAATTCATCGGGTGACATCTTCCTCGCCTTCTCGACGGCCAATGAAGAGGCGTTTTCGGCACGCGGCGGCCTGACGCACATGGCGGCGCTGGGCAATGGCGACATCGACAAGCTGTTCATGGCGACGGTGGAGGCAACGGAAGAGGCGGTGATCGACGCCATGCTGATGGCCGAGACGATGGTCGGCCGCGACGGCAACACCGCCGTCGCGCTGCCTGCCGGCGAACTGATGGAATTGATGCGTAAATATCAGCGAATCTGATATAAGTAGTTTTCGGGGTGCGGACTGGCTGCACCGGGCGAGGGAGGTTCACATGACCACGAACATGGGTAGCATTGATCGCGGCTTGCGCATCATCATCGGGCTGGCGCTGCTGTGGTATGCGCTGCTTGCGCCTGCGACGGGCTATAACTGGATCGGCTGGCTCGGCGCCATTCCGCTGGTCACGGCGCTCATCGGCAACTGCCCGCTCTACTCCATCATCGGCGTCAACACCTGCGGCGTGAAGAAGGCCTAGCCGTCGGACTGCGTTTCGTCGGTGCCGAGGAACAGGTGGCGGGCCAGCATCATGCCCACTGCCATGGCGATGACGAAGATAACGGACGGCCAGTAGCCGAAGACCAGCGAGGCGATGGCGGGGCCTGGGCAAAAGCCCGTGAGGCCCCAGCCAAGCCCGAACACGACAGCACCACCGATCAGCCGCTCATCGATCCCTTGCAGCGAGGGGATGATGAAGGCGAGGGCAAAGCGTGGCCGCGGCGCCTTCAACACCACCTGGTAGCCTGCATAGGTGATCGCAAGTGCTGCGGCCATGACGAAGAGCAGTGTCGGGTCCCAGCGGCCGAAGATGTCCATGAAGTTCTGCACCTTCATGGGGTTGACCATGCCGGAGAGCGTGACGCCTGCGCCGAACAGCAGGCCGGAGAGAAGTGCGGTGAGCTTGTCCATTCTCAGGCTCCGATCACGTGACGCAGCATGTAGACGGTGGCCACCGCGAAGAACATGAACACTGCTGTCGACACGATGCTGCGCACTGACAGGCGCGCGATGCCGCAGATGCCATGTCCTGAGGTGCAGCCGCCGCCCAGCACCGTGCCCAGCCCCACGAGCACGCCACCAACCACCGTGGTCAGCGGATTGCCCGGAAACTTCATGCTGTCCGAATCAAAGCCGCCCAGCAGCGACGTGAGGATCGTTCCCGCCAGCAGGCCGAGGATGAACAGGGCGCGCCAGGCGTTGTCTGGTTTCCAGCGGCCCAGCAGGGTGCCGAAAATGCCGGTGATGCCGGCCACGCGGCCGAGCCCGCCCATCAGCAGCACGGCGGAAAGGCCAATCAAGATGCCGCCGGTGAGACCGGCCAGGGGCGTGAACGCCGTTGCGAGGGAGTGTCCGTCAATCTGGTCCATGCGCCCTTGATGGCGGCAATGGGCGAAAAAGAAAAGACCCGGAGTTTGGGGCTCCGGGTCATTGGTCGGGGTTACGGGTTTGCGGGGGCTTCGCCCTGCTCATCGTCCGGGCTTTCGGCGGGCTGGTCCTGGCCAACGCCGCCACCCATGCAGGGGCCTTTGCCGCCGCCCATCATGCCGTGGCCCATGCCCTGGCCCATCTTGCCGTGGAGGTGGCGCCAACGCGGACGCTCGCCGTTGCCTGCAGCTGCGGGCCGGTCATCCTTGCCCAGCGAGCCATCAGCGTTCTGGTCACGGGTGGCCACGAGATCGGACATCGGGCCCTTGTATTCCTCGATCGTCACCTGGCCATTGCCATCACGGTCGAAGAACTGGAACTCGCGCACCACCATCTCGTTGCGGGACTTCAGCCACAGCACCTTGAACTCGTCGAGCGACAGCGTGCCATCCTTGTTGGTGTCGGCGTCGGCCAGCCACTGCTGGCGGTTCTGGTCGATTTCGGCCTGGGTGACCTTGCCATCCTTGTCGGCGTCGTAGCGTTCCATCAGCTGCTGGCCCATCATGCCGGGGCCATGACCGCCGCCCATGCCGCAGTGGCCGCCATGCATGCCACCCTCCATGTCAGCCTGGGCGAGGCCCGCGAGGCCGCCCAGCGCCAGCATGGTTGCGGCACCAATGCCGAGGAAAATCTTGGTTCGATTGCGCATCGTGATGCTCCACTATGTTCCGATGATTGAGAGACGCAATAAGCGCGGCATTTCCGTCGCTGCATGCGAAAGAGCCGTATTGACTTAACGTCAGGTCTTTCAACGCACCAGTTCGCGCATGGCGCGATCGATGCCGTCCAGCGTCAGCGGGAACATGCGGCCCTCGAAGCTGCGCGCGACGAGACTGATCGAGGGCGAGTAGCCCCAGTATTTTTCTTGCGAGGGGTTCAGCCACACGGCCTTGGGGTAAGTCGCGGCGATGCGCTGCAGCCAGGTGAGGCCCGGCTCCTCGTTCCAGTGCTCCACGGAACCGCCCTCATGGGTGAGTTCGAAGGGGCTCATGGAGGCATCGCCCACGAAGATCACCTTGTAGTCATGCGGATAGGTGTGGAGCAGCTTCCATGTGTCGATGCGCTCGGCGGTGCGGCGGCGGTTGTTTTTCCAAACGCCTTCATAGACGCAGTTGTGGAAGTAGAAATATTCGAGGTGCTTGAATTCGGCGCGCGCCGCCGAGAACAGTTCCTCGCAGATGCGGACATGCGGGTCCATCGAGCCGCCCACATCGAAGAAGATCAGCACCTTCACCGTGTTGCGCCGCTCCGGCACCAGCTTCACGTCAAGCCAGCCCTGGCGCGCGGTGGAGCGGATCGTGTCGGGCAGGTCAAGCTCCTCCGCGGCGCCCTCGCGTGCGAACTTGCGCAGGCGGCGGAGGGCGACCTTGATGTTGCGGGTGCCCAGTTCCGCCGTGTCGTCGAGGTCCTTGAACTCGCGCATGTCCCACACCTTGACGGCGGAGTTGTTGCGGTTCTTGTCCTGCCCGATGCGCACGCCCGCGGGATTGTAGCCATGGGCGCCGAAGGGCGAGGTGCCAGCGGTGCCAACCCACTTAGAGCCACCCTCGTGGCGGCCCTTCTGCTCTTCAAGGCGTTTCTTCAGTTCCTCGAGAATCTTGTCGAGGCCGCCGAGCGACTTGACGAGCTTCTTCTCCTCCTCGGTCAGGTGCTTCTCGGCGAGCTTCCTCAGCCACTCCTCGGGGATTTCCGCGAGGAGCGCATCGGCGGGCGCTTCCAGCCCCTTGAAGACATAGCCGAAGACGCGATCAAAGCGGTCGAGGTTGCGCTCGTCCTTCACGAGTGCCGCGCGGGAGAGGTAGTAGAACTGCTCGGTCGAATACTGCCCGAGGTCTGCGTTCAGCGCCTCGATGAGGGTGAGGTATTCCTTGAGCGAGACAGGGACGCCGGCACCCTTCAGCTCGGTGAAGAAGGTGAGGAACATCAGCCTCCGCCTGACAGGATCACCGGATAGCCTGTGCTTGCCGCCACCTCCGGGGCCTTGCGGCAGAAGGCGTCGCGGCCCTGCTTCGCCTGATAGGTGAAGTCCTCGTAGAAGCTGTTGAGCGGATGCGAGAGCAGCGAGGCGAGGCCTGCGATATCGTACTCATGGAAGTTGTTGAAGAGCACCGTCTTCACATGCTCGTCGACCTGGTACCGGCCCTCGCAATGCTCCTGCGCGACGTCGAGAAGGGCGACCGCCATGGCGATTCGCGTGCCGCGGTTTTCGGCGGCGGCGGGCGTTGCCAGCGCGGCCAGAACGAGCAGGGCGGCGAGGCGCTTCACGCGTCCTTCTCCTGCGGGGCGGCGGAGACGAGCTCCTTCATCAAGCTGCCGAGCGTATCCTTTGCGGAGGTTTCCTGCGGGATGGGGCGGCACACGTCCCGCGCGGCAAGCCCCACACGCGCCGTGAGGATGCCGTTCACCGTGCCCTCGCCGAAGCGTGCGGACAGCTTGCCGAGAAGACCGCGGCCAACGACATGCTGGATGAGATTGTCGGACAGCGCGATGCCACCGGTGACGGCGAGGTGGCTGATCACCATCCGTGCGAGGCGCAGGGTGGCAAGCGTCGAGGGGCGCCCGCCGTAGAGTGTGGCCAGTTCGCGCATCATGCGCAGGTTCTGTGCGGCGACCAGCAGGATGTCGAGCGCGGCCGTCGGCGCCACGGTGGTGAGCAACGTGATGCGGCGTGCCGCATGGGCGATGATGCGGTGCGCTTCGGCATCGCGCCAGTCGACGAGGTGGCGCTCGGCGAGGCGGATGCGGTCCCGCCCGTCGAGGATGTCAGCTTCGTAGCGCTTCATCTCGCGCAGGCCGAGCTGCGCATCGGAGCGACTGGCATAGAGCGACTTGAGATTGTCCACTGCGCGCTTTGCGGCTGCCGTGTCGTCGGTGTTGATGGCATGTGCGGCATCAACCTGGATGTGCTCGATGCGGCGCAGACGGGCCAAGCCCCAGATCTCGCGCAGGATGATGGCGAGGGCGGCGAAGGCAGCGATGGCGGCAACGCCCAGCGCCGTCCAGCCGAGGATGGGCGAACGCGCGAAGAAATCCTCCACCAGCTTGGAGATGGAAAGGCCGGCCCACATGGTGACGAGCGTGAAGAGGGCAGAGGCCAGAAGTGCCCCCCAGCGGAAGCGCGCGGGACGCGCCACGGCGGGCGGCCTGACGATGAGCGCGCCCTCGTCCACCTCCGGCTCGAAGGTGATGCCGGTGATGGCGCGCGGCTTCCTCTGCGGCTGGTCCTGCCCTTCGGGCTCATCCAGCACGAAGGCCTGCGGGTTTCTGTGCTCGCTCATTGGAAGCGGTCTCCCAGCAGGAATTCCATGGTGCGGTCGAGGCGGATCGCGGGCCATGTGCCGTCCTTCGGCAAGGGCGGGCGGAAGCGCACGAACTTGAGGCTGCCCTCGAGCGAGCCGTCGAGCGCCTTCTGCGCATCCTTCGGCAGGTCGCCGGGGAAGATCGCGGCTTCGGTGGTACCGTCGAATTCAGTTCCGCCCACGTGCTCGCCGGCGAGGGGCGTGCCGACGATGCATTCCAGCGTCTCGCCCTTCTGCTTGACACTTGCCTCGCGCGTGGCGCGGATGGCGGCGAGTGCTGCGACGTCGATGGTGGCGCCGGAATATTCGGCGCGTTCCATCGCCTGCTCGACAATGAGCTTGAGGATTTTCTCCAGCCGGTCATGGCTGGTGTGGTGCAGCAGGTCCGCCTTGGTGGCGGCAAAGAGCACCTTGTCGATGCGACGACCGAAGAGATTGGACAGGATCGAGTTCTGGCCCTGCCGGAAGCAGGAGAGGATATCGGCCAGTGCGTGCTGCAGGTCCTTGACCGCAGAGGCACCTGCATTGAGAGCTGTCAGCGCATCGACCAGCACGATCTGTCGGTCGAGCCGGGCGAAGTGGCCATAGAAGAAGGGCTTCACGATGGTGGACACATAGGCCTGGTAGCGCCGCTCCATCAAGGCGCCGAGGGAACCCTTCGGAAGATCCGTACCCGGAGCAATGTCGATGGGCGCGAAGGCGAGCAGCGGCGAGCCCTTGAAGTCGCCCGGCATCAGAAAGCGGCCGGGCGGCAGGGTGGAGAGCGACACGTCGTCCTTGCGACAGCGTGCGAGATAGGCGGTGAAGACCTCGGCTGCCGTGATGGCGTCCTGCTCGTCAGCGGGCCTGGTGGCATCGAGCGTCGACAGCAGCGCGTGCCAGTCGCTGGCGTATGCGAGGCGCGGCGCCACGCGGCTGGCGGCCACGGTGGCAGCCGACCATTCGGCATAGCTCATGCGCATCAGCGGCAGATCCAGCAGCCACTCGCCGGGATAATCCACGATGTCGATGTGCAGCTTGCCCGAGCCGAGGTTGCGGGCAATGAGGCCGCGCGGCTCATACTCGGCGGTGATGCGCAGCTGGCTGATGCGGCTGGTGCTCTCCGGCCAGTGGCGGGTCTCGCCTGACAGCGCCCTTGTATGGGACTCGAAAGCGAAGCGCGGCAGCGTGTCGTCCGGCTGCGGCTCCAGATAGCAACGCGTGATGCGGCCGCCGCTCAGCGCCTCGAAAGCGGGAAAGCGGCCGCCTTTCAGCAGTGCGTTGACGAGGGCGGTGATGAACACGGTTTTGCCGGCGCGCGAGAGCCCGGTGACGCCCAGGCGCACCGAGGGGTTCACGAGGCCGGTGGCGAAATCGGAAAGGCCGCCCGCGGCGATGCGCGTGCCGTCAACGATGTCGGTGAAACTGACGATCTTCGGAACCCCTTTCATGGGGCAATAAGTGGTGCGGTTGGGGCCGCATGGCAAGGGAAACCGTCATGCCGGGCGGCTTGCCAGATCACGGGGCTTGAGGAAGCCGTCGAGCCTGCACTGACCGTCCGAGAGTTCTGCCCAGCTGCCACCGGTCTGGGTGAGGATGGCGAGCCCGGCGGTCGGGTATTTCTCGACGATCTGGCGGCGCAGCGTGCGGTCGCCCGATCCTGCCAGCGCCAGGGCGAGGTTCTGGGTGGCGGGATTGTGGGTGACGAGCAACAGGCGCTTCGCGGAGCCCCCCTGTTCGCGGATCACCTGCAGCAGTGCCTCGCCATCGCCGAAGTCGTAGAGGGCCTCGACCAAGTGGACCTCGGTTGCGGGGAGTTCACGCGCGGCGATTTCCCATGTCTGGCTGGTGCGGCGGGCAGGCGAGCAGAGCACGAGGTCCGGCACGAGACCATTGGCGGCCATGTGGCGGCCGATCGCCTGTGCGGCCTGTTCGCCACGCAGCGCGAGCGGGCGGTCGAAATCGTCCATGCCTTCGCCGAGCACGGCCTTTGCATGGCGGAGGAGAAGCAGCTGAAGGTCCGGCATGTGGCATCCCGCATTTGAGACCGAAGAGGCTAGCCCGGCACCTTGACGGAATGAAAGCGATTGAGACTATTCTTAGAACTTGACTTTAGTCCTATAGTGTGCTATGTGGAAGGCTTGGTCGTGCTTGCTGCTGATTGACATCGTGAATCTGTTTTCTCAGGTCCCGGAGAAGGGGTCTGGCCCTCCCGTTCCTTGCATGTGGCCACATGGGGGGAGCGTGGGCGGAGGTGTGTCGGGCGGTGGGCTGCCATCTCTTCCCTCGTGCTCATCATCGCCGGGCTTGTCCCGGCGATCCTTTTACTGGCCGCCAAAAAAGAAGCCCGGGACGAGCCCGGGCATGATGAGAATTGAGAATGTTGCCTAGGCAGCGGGTTTCTTCAGCCGCCGATCTTCGCGGGGTCGAACGGTGTCGTCTGGTAGAGCTCGTTGATCCAGTTGCCGAACAGCAGGTGCGCGTGGCTGCGCCAGCGGTTCTCCGGCGGCTGCTCCGGATCATCCTTGGGGAAGTAATTGACGGGAAGCTCGATCGGCTTGCCCGCGTTCCGGTCCCGCCAGTATTCGTCCGACAGCGAGGTGGTGTCGTACTCGATGTGGTTGAACATGTAGAGCGAGCGCTTTGACGGATCATTGATGAGGCAAAGGCCCGCCTCGTCCGACTCCATCAGCAGTTCGAGGCCGCGGTCTTCGGGGATGTCAGCGCGGTGGTTCTCGGTCCAGCGCGAGACGGGGATCGAGAAGTCGTCGGAGAAGCCGCGCAGATAGGGCGAGTTGGGCTTCAGGTTGCGGTGAGTGTAGACGCCGAAGCGCTTTTTGGGCAGCGCGTGCTTCGGCACCTTGTGAAAGTGCCAGAGGGCGGCCTGCGCGCCCCAGCAGATGTTGAAGGTCGACTGCACGTTCGTCTGCGTCCAGTCATAGATCCGCGACAGCTCGTCCCAGTAGTTGACGTCGTCGAAGTCGAGAAGCTCCACGGGTGCGCCGGTAACGATGAAGCCGTCGAACTTCTCGTGCTTCACGTCCTCCCAGTCCTCGTAGAAGGCGAGCATGTGTTCGGGGCTCGCGTTCTTCGGGGTATGGGACGTGATCTTCACGAGAGTGAGCTCCACCTGCAGCGGCGTTGCACCAATCAGGCGCGCGAACTGCGTCTCGGTCTTGATCTTGTTGGGCATCAGGTTGAGGAGGCCGATCTTCAGGGGGCGGATGTCCTGGCGGGCGGCGCTCGCTTCCGTCATCACCATCACGCCCTCGGAATCGAGCGTGCGGCGGGCGGGAAGGTCGTTCGGAATGCGGATGGGCATGTGATCTACTTTGCGATGGCGTTGGCGACGAGCGCGGTGAAGTCCTGTTCGGACTGGACGTTTGGTACGTCACGCATTCGGACCGTGTAGCCGAAATTATCGGCAATCGCCTTGTAGAGCGGGATGCGGTGGTGAAGCAGCTGCTCGAAGCCCCAGACGGCGAAGCCGTCCGGATCGACCTGATCGTCGTTCGAGAGCTTGTTGATCTCCTTGTACTCTGCCCACTTCTTCTCGAGGAACTGGGGCTGGTAATACATGGGCTTCGGATCCTTGCGGAAGCGCTCGACCAGCATGCGGGTGTGTTCGGGCGTGCCCTCGATGTAGAGAAGCAGCGTGTTCTCCGCGAGGCAGGCGAGCACCGGATCCTTCGGGTTCGACGGATCGACGATCTCGCACAGCGAGCCGCCGGAGTCGCAGACGAAGTTCTCGTACTGATAAATGTCACGCGCCTTGCCGATGAAGGTCGGCACGTCGAGCAGGGCCGCGATCTCAGCCGCGCGGTGCTGGGTCTGGCGCTTCTTGTATTCGGCGAACGAGATGCCGCCCTTCGCCGGGTTGCCGGGCTTGCCGAGATAGGTCGACAGCGGCTTCAGGTGATCGAAGGTGATGTTGGACTGGATGTGGATCGAGTCCGACAGCAGAAGGTCACGCAGGAAGGGCACGCGCATCGCCTCGCGCTTGAAGTTGTCGACGATGTGTTCGCCCATGTAGCGGGTGCCGATGCGGTAATCGACGGAATAGTGATACCAGCCCGAATCCTGCAGGAGGTTCGAGAGCGTTGTCTTGCCCACACCGGACATGCCGAATATGGTGACCGCCTTCTGCGGCTGGTTCGCGAAGTCTTTGCCTGAAGTGAAGCGCATGAGGCGTTCCATAGCGGAAGGCATGGGGCGGGAGCAACTGGCGCGTTTGCTTGAGGCTTTGAGAATGATCGACGCGAATTATTCCGAACGGACCTGGTATGAGGCCACGGTGGACCGGGGGGCGCTCCGCCCCGCCCTGACGGGCCGGGTCGAGGCCGACGCCTGTGTGATCGGCGCAGGGCTCGCCGGGTTGACGACCGCGCTGGAACTGGCCCGGCGGGGCAAGTCCGTGGTGCTGCTGGAGGCCAAGCGGATCGCCTGGGGGGCTTCCGGGCGGAACGGCGGCTTCGTGTCGAACGGTTTTGCCGAGGGCATGGGCGCTGTGGCGAAGCGGGTGGGGCTCACCGCCGCGCAGGCGCTGTACCAGCTGTCCCGCCACGGCACCGAGTTCGTGCGCCGCGAGATTGCCGAGACCAACCCCTCGATCCGGATGGGTGACGGCTGGCAGGGCTGCATCCGCTATTCCAATGCCGCCGGGAAGCAGGCGGCGGTGGCCGAGATGACCAGGGACTACGGCCAGGAGATGGAGTTCTTCGACGTGGCCGAAACGCGCGCGCGGGTGAACACGAAGCGCTACTTCCAGTCGTCCTATGACCCCACCGCCTTCCACATGCACCCGCTGCGCTATGCGCTGATGATTGCGAAGAAAGCGGAAGCGGCGGGGGCAAGGCTTTACGAGAACTCACCCGCGGTGTCGGTGGAGAAGCAAGGCGCGGTGTGGTCTGTGCGCACGGCCAAGGGCGAGGTGCGGGCGGCGAATGTCGTCTATTGCGTCTCATCGCTTGACCGCACGCTGCACCAGCCGACGGGCCGCGCCGTGCTGCCGGTGGCCACCTATGTGGCGGTGACCGAGCCGCTGACGCAGGATGTCATCCGTACACGGAGCGCCATTTCGGATACGCGGCGTGCAGGCAACTATTATCGGCTGGTGGATGAGGGGCGTCTCCTCTGGGGTGGCGCCATCACCACGCGCGTTTCGGAGCCTGCGCACCTTGCCGAGCGGATGAAGGGCGACATGGTGTCGGTGTTCCCGGAACTGGGCAACCCGAAGATCGAATATGCCTGGGCGGGCCTGATGGGCTATGCGCGGCACTTCATGCCGCTGATCGGCTCTGACGGGCAGGGACAATGGTGGGCGACCGCCTTCGGTGGCCACGGCATGAACACCACGGCGATGGGTGGCATCCTGATGGCGCGGGCGATTGGCGCGAAGGATGACGAGTACCGACGCTTCGCCCCTTACGCGCCGGATTGGGCGGGCGGGCCCTTCGGCCGCGTGTGCGTGCAGGCGGGTTATTGGTACATGCAACTGAAGGACAGGATGGACGAGCGGCGCTACGGAAAGGCCGCCTGACATGGCCTTCGGCAGCAGCGCACTCAGCAACAATGCTTCCTTCGACCCCTATTGGTGGCGCGCTGCCCCGCATGAAGATCAAACCCGCGCTGCCCCGCTCAAGCGCACCGACGTGGCGATCGTCGGCTCCGGTATCACCGGGCTTAACGCGGCGATCAACCTCGCCCGCGGCGGGCGGCAGGTGACGGTGTTCGAGGCGAAGGAACCGGGCCATGGCGCCTCCACCCGCAATGCGGGCTATGTGGGCCGCACGTTGAAGCATTCCTTCGGCGAGATCATGGAGGGGCAGGGCCTCGACATGGCCAAGGCGACCTATGGCGAGTTGATGGATGCCTTCATCGCGGTGAAGGACGTGGTGGAGCGGGAGAACATCGCCTGCCACTACAAGCAGCAGGGGCGGCTGCTGCTGGCGACTTCGACCAAGATGTATGACGACATGGCGCGGGAATTCGGCTTGCGCGAGGAGCATCTGGGCGAGCCGTTCCAGACGGTGAGCCGGGTTGAACAGCGCGTGGAGATCGCGACCGAGCATTATTTCGGCGGCGTGCGCATTCCGGACCATGCGGGGTTGCATCCCGGGCTCTATCACCAGGGCCTGCTCGACGCGGCGCGGGAGGCGGGTGTCACGATCTGCGCCTTCACGCCGGTCTATGGTTTCCGCAAGGAGACTGAGGGTTTCACGGTGCTCGTGAAGGGCGCGAAGGTGGAGGCTCGGGACCTCGTCTTCGCCACCAATGGTTATGGCGGCAGGGAGTTTCCGTGGCTGCAGCGGCGCATCATGCCGTTCCATGCCTATCAGGCGGTGACAGCACCGATGAGCGAGAACCGGGTGAGGGCCTTGTTGCCGGGCGACCGCACCTTCATCGACTGGAACTTCAACGTCGACTGGATGCGCATCGCACCGGGTGACGATACGCGCATTCAGTTCGGCGGGCTGACGGGCGAGGTCGATGCCGACCTGCGCATCATGGCGGAGCGCCTGCAGCAGCGGCTGGTGCGAATTTTCCCGGACATGGAGGGCATCCAGTTCGACAATGTCTGGACGGGAAAATGCGGTGGCACCTTCGACATCACGCCCCGCATCGGCTGCCATGAGGGCGTTCACTATGGCAGCGGCTACTGCTTCGCCGGCGTGCCGATGGGAACGCTGTTCGGCATCAAGATCGCGCGGCGCATCCTGGGGCAGGAGGGTGGGGACAGCGTGTTCGACACAGCGCCGCCAACAAGGTTCTGGTATCGCGGCAATGCCTGGTTCGTGCCGCATGCGCTGAAGTGGATGAGCCGCAACGACAGGTGACGTCTCTCAGCGCCCCTCGCGCCTTGCCATGAAGGCGAGGCGCTCGAACAGCATCACGTCCTGTTCGTTCTTGAGGAGGGCTCCATGCAGCGGCGGTATCACCTTCCTGGGGTCGCGTTCGCGCAGGGTATCGACGTCGATGTCCTCGTTGAGCAGGAGCTTGAGCCAGTCGAGGAGTTCAGAGGTCGAGGGCTTCTTCTTGAGGCCCGGCACATCGCGCAGCTCGAAGAAAATGTTGAGCGCTTCCGACACCAGCCGCTTCTTGATGCCGGGGAAGTGCACGTCGACGATGGCCTGCATCGTCTCTGCGTCAGGAAACTTGATGTAGTGGAAGAAGCAGCGGCGCAGGAAGGCGTCGGGCAGTTCCTTCTCGTTGTTGGACGTGATGATGACGATGGGGCGGCGCTCCGCCTTCACCATCTCGCCGGTCTCGTAGACGAAGAATTCCATGCGATCCAACTCCTGCAGGAGGTCGTTGGGGAATTCGATGTCGGCCTTGTCGATCTCGTCGATGAGCAGCACAGGGCGCTCTGGCGCGGTGAAAGCCTGCCACAGCTTGCCGCGGCGAATGTAGTTGGCGATGTCGTGCACGCGCTTGTCGCCCAGCTGTGAATCGCGCAGGCGGGCCACCGCATCATATTCATAGAGGCCCTGCTGGGCCTTGGTGGTGGACTTGATGTGCCACTCGATGATGGGGGCACCGAGGCCCGAGGCGATCTCGTGCGCCAGCACCGTCTTGCCGGTGCCAGGCTCACCCTTCACCAGTAGCGGGCGCTCGAGAACGATGGCGGCGTTGACGGCCGTCTTGAGGTCGTCGGTCGCGACGTAATCTGCCGTTCCTTCGAAGCGCATGCCTGCCCGATCCTTCCCGTTCCTGACCGGGGTCTTTGTGGCATTCTGCAGCCCGTCTGGCAAACGTCATAAAAGCTTCGCAATATCATGGCGATAGCGGGGTTGTGGATGGCCGGCAGAAGCCGCAACCGGGCTATTGTGGAAGGCCCGTGCTGACGCTATAAGCCGCGCCCAAGCAGGGGTTCACAGAGAGTTCGAAATGGCTGCAGAAGTCGACGAAGCCTACAAACCCAGTGACGACGAGCCGTTCATGAATGAGCGGCAGCGCGAGTATTTTCGGGTAAAGCTCCTGACCTGGAAGGAAGAGATCCTGAAGGAAAGCAAGGAAACCATTGCCCATCTTCAGGATGAGAACCACATCCTGCCGGACCTGGCCGACCGCGCGTCCTCCGAGACCGATCGTTCGCTGGAGCTGCGCACCCGTGACCGCCAGCGCAAGCTGATCTCCAAGATCGACGCGGCGCTGAAGCGAATCGAGGATGGCTCCTATGGCTATTGCGAGGAGACGGGCGAGCCCATCAGCCTCAAGCGGCTGGATGCCCGCCCGATCGCCACGCTGTCGATCGAGGCGCAGGAGCGCCACGAGCGGCGCGAGCGCGTCTACCGGGATGACTGAATGACAGAGGCCGCCGCCGGGCGGCCTTTTCGTTTCCGGCCGGGTGCGGGGGGATTTACGGATTCCCATTTTCGTGCGCCCGGCTAGTAGTCTCGCTCGAACGCATTCTCGAAAGGACACTCCCATGCGCATCATCACCGCCATCGCCCTTCTGGCCCTCTCCGCTGCCCCGGCCTTCGCCGGCGCTGCCGAAGCCACGAGCTGCGCCTCGGGCCTCGACGCCAACGGCCAGACGATCTTCAATGCCGCCATGCCGCAGGTGGCGCCCGGCGTCGACCTCAAGGCCGTCGTGACGACCGCGACCAAGGCTCTTGTCGAGTCGGGCAAGTTGCCGATGTCGGCAGCGCGCCCGGCCGCCATGGCCGCGGGCCAGTGCCTCAAGCTGGCGATGCAGTAAACATCCGTTCACGGATGGACGATGATACGCGGGCTTGTCCCGCGTATTTTTTTGATCGGCTCAGTAGGCCATGATGGCCAGTGCCTCGTCGAGCAGGGCCTGTGAGCCTGCGGTGATGACATTGCCGCCACGCGCAATGTCGCCGCCGGTCCACTCGGCGGCAACGCCGCCCGCCCCGGTGACGATGGGGAGAAGGGGTGCTATATCATAAGGCTGCAGGCCGCAGTCCATGGCGATGTCGATGTGGCCTGCCGCCATCAGGCAGAAGAAATAGGAATCCCCGCCGTAGCGGGCGAGCTGCACCTTGTGCCGCAAGCTCTGGAAACGGCGCTGGTCTTCGGCACTCCGGTAGAGCTCGGGCGCCGTGGTGCCGAGCGTGGCGCGCGACAGCGGCACGCCCTTGCGCGTTGTGATGGCCGAGGTGGCGCCGCGGTAGCTGTGCCATGCGCCCTGCGGATTGCCGTAGAACATGTCGCCCACCACGGGCTGATTCATCAGGCCCAGGGCCGGGCGGCCTTCATGGCTGAGGCCGATGAGCGTGGCCCAGGTGGGCATGCCGCTGACAAAGGCGCGAGTGCCGTCCACCGGGTCCAGCACCCAGGTGAAGGGCGAGCGGGCGTCCTTCACGCCATATTCCTCGCCGAGAATGCCGTGCTCCGGATAATGCCGCTCGATCAACTGCCGGATGACGCGCTCGCCTGCCCGGTCGCCCTCGGTGACAGGGTCCCACACCGGGCCATCCTTCACGTCCACTTTCGTGTTCTGCCGGAAATAGGGGAGAATCGCGTCGGCTGCCGTCTCCGCCAGAAGGATTGCAAAGCGCGTGAGTTCAGCCCAGTCCGGTGTGGTCATCTTGTCGTCCTCCCAACGGATCCTTCCTATGGGAGCGCACCGTGCCCCTCAAGCCTGCTGTTTGTGCTGCAATGCAGCAATTTCTGTTCGGCATGCGCAAAGCGCATAGCTACTTGCTCTGGACGAGAGATTTAAAAAACTTGATCAATTTCAAATGGTTGCTGAAGTTCCGGTGATCGCCTGAGCGCAGGTTTTGACTGGCTGTACAAAATTTTGCCAGTCGCCCTCTTGATTCTATCATGCCGCACTGCCATATCGGCCTCACGAAACAGCGATGTTTCGTATGCCCTTCCTGGGCGTTTCCTCCCTAGACTTGGGCCGGTCACCTTGGTGCATCGGCCCTTTTTTCTTTCTGGGGTGGCCTGGATTTCGGCTCCGGCTGGCCGCGCGGAGCGAGATGGTTCTCCGCAGTTCCTCATGCATCTGAAAGACGCCCCAAGGCGGGCGCGCGCCCCCTCTGCGGCGGCAATGCCAGTGCAGAGGGGGATCGCTTCGGGTGTTTACTGCAAGCCGAGTGCGGCGCGGAGTTCGGCCTTGGCGGGGGCCATTTCCTTCTGGAAGTCAGCGTTTTCTTCGAGCTCCTTGGCGATCAGCGCGCCCGAGGCGAAGCCGCCACCGAGATCGGAACGATAGTGCACACCGACGATCAAGCGGCTCTCAGCATAATCAGAGGCACGCGCCATCAGCTCGGCACGCTTTTCCGGCGCCATCTCCGACAGCACGATGGCGACCGCCGTGCCGTTCGAGGTGTGGCCCGAGGGATAGGCGTTGGACTTCGACATCTTGGCGAGCGGCTTGATGGCCTCATCGACCAGCGGGGGGCGCGCACGGTCGAAGAACTTCTTGGCGGGCGTGGTCACCGCGTCCTCGGTGTCGAGCACGCGCTGGACGAGCGCCACCGTGAGCGGCAGCTTTGCAGGATCGATGGCGGCAAGGCTCGTGGTGGCCACGAAGGGGCTGAAGCCTTCCTCGGCATCGGCAATGGCCTGCTGCTTGCGGGCGTCGCTGACGGATGCCTGCAGTGCCTTCACTTCGGCGAGCTCGGCCTTGGTGACGTCCGAGTCCTTGGCGGGGGGCGGCACAAGCAACACGGTGAGATCGAGGACCTCGGGGCCGAAATAGGGGTGGCCGTCATCTGCAAGTGCCGGTTGGGCGAGGCCCACGGCGGTCATCGCGAGAGCGCCCATCAGGGCGCGGCGGGTCAGTCCAAACATGTTTTTCTCCTGTCGCACAAGCGCAACGGCACAAGGGCTATGGCAATCACGTGAAAGTGATGTGACAGTTGCCTGATTGGAGCAGTGAACCCTGAGCTCCACTGCGCAGGACGCGGCCCACAGACAGGCGCAAGATGTGAAATCATCCACTGTGATCGTGCTGTGCGCGTGTGATGGCGTCACGGCGACCGGTTGTGATGGGCCTGCCGCCCTCGCAGCGAGAGGCTGTCGTGGAACCGTCATACGCGCGGCGTAGCGGGTGATTTTTCCGCTTCCCAACGACGGATACCACTCTTGAGTGCCAACCCGGTTCCGGGCCTGATTTGTGCGTTCGGATTCGATTCATCGGGCCGCGGGCGGGCTTTGTCAGAAGACGAGTTAAACGGCCAGCTTCCGGGCTCCGGCGAGTGGTTGTGGCTCCATCTCAATTTCGCTGACTGGCGCTGCCGTCGCTGGTTGGCGCAGACCTTCGGCTTCCCCGCAGAACTCGTGAACGAAATCTGCGACCCGCCGCTGCGGCAGCATGTGAGTGCCTGGGAGAACGTGCTGTTCGGGCACCTCGCCGATTTCCGCCATGAGTTCGATGCCGACACGACCGAGTTCGCCTGGATGCATTTCGCGCTGGGCGAGCGCTTCCTGATCACCGGGCGGGCGAAGGCCGTGCAGTCGGCGGAGCGGCTGCGGCAAGTGATTGGAGCGGGCTACAGCTTCACCAATCCGGCCAGCCTGCTGTCGCACCTGCTGTCGCTCTATACCGACGTGGTGGACACAGCACTGCACCGGCTCTCCGACGAGCTCGAGATCATCGAGGACCATGTGCTCGACGAGCGTCACCGCGGCGAGCGCAAACGGCTGATGCTGACCAGGCGCGAGATCGCCCAGCTGCACCGCCACATGCGCGCCATGCGCCGGGCGCTGCAGACGGCGGAACGCGCGAGCATTCCCACACCGGAGGGCTTTGCGCTCACCGCGGCGCGGCTCAGCAACCTCGACCAGGACTTTGCCGACATGGAGGCGCGCGCCCGCTTCTTCCATGACGAGATCGACGCCAAGCTGACGGCGGAGACCAACCGCCAGCTGTTCACGCTGTCCGCGCTGACAGCCGCCTTCCTGCCGCCCACCTTGGTGGCCGGCATGTTCGGTATGAATCTCGAAGGCATTCCGTTCACTGGCTCACCCTCGGGCTTCTGGGCGGCGACCGGGCTGTGTGTGCTCTCGTCCGGGGCAGTGATCCTGTACCTCAAGCTGATGGACAGGGGTTAGGCGATATCAGCAGATTCGTCACAAAACTGTCATGTAATCTGAGCGCCACTCCGCCGTGCATCATCAATCGTCGCCGGAGGCAATCGATATGACTATCCAAGTACTGACGCTCGAAGGCCGCCTCGATACCGCCGCGGTGGCGAAGATGGAAACCGGGTTCTCTGCCAAGGCCGGTGCGGTGAGCGCGCAGGGCGACAAGGTGATCATCGACCTGCAGGACCTCACCAACCTGTCATCGATGGGAATTCGCCTGCTGGTGTCCACTCTCAAGCAGTTCAAGCAGCGTGGCATTACCTTCGTGACGATTGCTCCGCGCGAGGGCACGGTCCAGGAACTGCTGCAGATGGCCAGCCTGACGGAACACCTGAACATCGTCGAGGGCGCTGCGGAGGCAGCTGCGGCACTTGCCGGCAATTCGTAAGCCGGCGCACTGATCCTTCATCTGCGTGTCACCGAACTCCCCGATGAGGAGGGTTTCGGAGAATCATCATGCCGCAACTCGGGCTCCAGCCCTTCCTTCATGCCAACGCCACGGTGCGCAACAGCAGGCTGGGCGCCTTCGTTGAAATCGGCGAGGGCTCCAACGTGCTGGAATCGGACATGGGTGATTACAGCTACACCGCGCGCTACGCGGATATTGCCTATTCGGTGCTCGGCAAGTTCGTGAATGTGGCGGCCTTCACGCGGCTCAACCCCGGTGAACATCCCTATCATCGCGCATCGCTTCACCACTTCATGTACCGCTCGAGCTATTTCTGGCCGGACGAACCGGACGAGCAGGCGGTATTCGACTGGCGACGTTCCCGCCCGGTGCGAGTCGGTCATGACACATGGATCGGCCATGGTGCGATTGTGATGAAAGGTGTGACCATCGGCAACGGCGCCATCATCGGGGCGCAGTCGGTCGTCACCAAGGACGTGGCGCCCTATGCGGTTGTCGCAGGTGCGCCCGCGCGGTTCATCAAGTGGCGTCATCCCCGTGACGTCGCGGACCGGTTGCAGGCGCTCGCCTGGTGGGACTGGCCGCACGAAGAGATCCGCGCAGCACTGCCGGATTTCCGCTCGCTATCGGCCGAGGCGTTCCTCGAGAGGTATGAGCGAATGCCCGTCATCCAGCCGTTACATTCGGTTGGTTAGTGGCACCATGCCACCACAATATCCGACATCCGCCGGGAACCAGCGCGCGGCGTGGATGCGCGTTCTCTCGCTGTCTGCGTGGCGTGATCTCGAATCCTGTGCAAAGCACGTCGCCGACACGCCGCATGATGTGCTGCGCGTGCCCGAAACCGGCCTGGTGATGTTACGCGGCCGCATGGGTGCGACGGGTGCTGCCTTCAACCTTGGCGAGGCAACCGTGACGCGCTGTGCCGTGCGGCTTGGCGACGGCACCGAAGGACATGCCTATGTCATGGGGCGCAATGCCGCCCATGCCCGCCTGGCCGCGCTCTGCGATGCGCTGTTGCAGGGTGGCGACACCACTCTGTCCGAGAAGGTCATCGCGCCACTCGAAGCAAAGCTGCAGACCGCACAGGTGGAGGAGTCCACCAAGGCGGCGGCCACCAAGGTTGACTTCTTCACCATGGTGCGTGGCGATGACTGAACGCGGATTTTCCGACGTCGCGGTTCAGTCCGCTCACGCATTCCGGGCCATCATGAAGGCCATGGCGCGGCCCGGCCGCGTGCTTGAAATCGGCGCCGATCTCGAGGCGCCAGAACCGCTGCTGGCAAGCACGGCCGCCGTTGCGCTGACACTGTGTGACTTCCAGACGCCGATCTGGCTGGCACCCGATCTGGATATCGACAAGGTGGTGCATTACCTGCGCTTCCATGCTGGTGCACCGATCACGTCGGAACCAGACAAGGCGCAGTTCCTCTTCGCCACACTGGAGCAGATGCCTCCCGCGCTTCCTTTGCTGATGCAGGGAACCCACGAGTATCCTGACCGCTCGGCCACGCTGGTCATTCAGGTTCCGGGCTTTTCGTCGGATGCCGTCAAGCTCTCCGGACCGGGCATTCATGATCGCGAGCCGTTCGGTGTCGTGGGCTTAGGCGCTTCCTTCTGGACGGCAATGGCCGATAATCATGCCCGCTTCCCTGTTGGCATCGACGTGATCTTCGCCGCGCCCGGATTGGTGGCGGCCCTGCCGCGCTCAACTGAAATCCGCCTTCTGGAGTCCGCCTGATGTATGTGGCCGTCAAAGGTGGCGAACAGGCTATCGATGCCGCGCACCGCTTGCTCGACGAAGAGCGCCGTGGCGACCGCAGCGTGCCATCGATCACGCTGGAGCAGATTGCCGAACAGTTGACGCTGGCGGTGGACCGGGTGATGAACGAAGGTTCGCTCTATGACCGTGAGCTTGCGTCTCTCGCCATCAAGCAGGCCCGGGGCGACCTCATCGAGGCGATCTTCCTGATCCGTGCCACGCGCACGACGCTCGCCCGCTTCGGCTATGCCGAGCCGCTCGACACCCAGTCCATGCGGGTGAAGCGTCGCGTCTCCGCCGCCTTCAAGGATATTCCGGGCGGGCAGATCCTTGGCCCCACCTTCGACTATACCCACCGCCTTCTGGACTTCTCGCTCGCGGGCGAGGTGGAGCCTGCCGAGGCCGCACGTGCGCCCAGCGAGTTGCGCAGCGACATGCCGCGTGTGCTGGAGCTGCTCGGAAGCGAAGGCCTGATGGAGCAGCCCTCGGCGGAAGCAGGTGAGCCGGGCGACCTGACGCAGGACCCCCTGAACTTTCCTGCCGGGCGTGACCTGCGCCTGCAGAACCTTGCCCGCGGTGACGAGGGCTTCCTGCTGGCGCTCGCCTATTCGACCCAACGTGGCTATGGGCGCACGCATCCCTTTGCGGGCGAGATCAGGCTCGGCAGTGTTGAAGTGAGCTTCATCCCGGAGGAACTGGGCTTCCCGATCGTCATCGGCAAGATCACCGTGACTGAGTGCGAGATGATCAACCAGTTCAAGGGTTCGGCGACGGTGAAGCCGCAGTTCACGCGTGGGTATGGCCTGGGTTTCGGCCAATGCGAGCGCAAGGTCATGTCCATGGCGCTGGTCGACCGGTCGCTGCGCGCTGGAGAATTGGGCGAGGAGCGCGTGGCCCCGGCTCAGGATGAGGAGTTCGTTCTGTCACACTCGGACAATGTGCAGGCGACTGGCTTTGTCGAACACCTGAAGCTTCCGCATTACGTCGACTTCCAGTCAGAGCTGGTGCTGCTGCGACGCATGCGCGCCGAGATCGACAATGCCAAGGACAGGCTGGAGGCCGCTGAATGAACGCGCCCGCCTATAACTTCGCCTATCTTAACGAGCAGACCAAGCGGATGATCCGCCGGGCCATCCTCAAGGCGATTGCCGTTCCCGGTTATCAGGTGCCTTTCGCCAGCCGTGAGATGCCCATGCCCTATGGCTGGGGAACGGGTGGCGTGCAGGTGACGGCAGCCGTGCTCACGCCGGAGGATACGCTCAAGGTCATCGACCAGGGCGCTGACGACACGACCAATGCCGTCTCCATCCGCAAGTTTTTCGTCAAGACGGCGGGCGTTGCGACGACTGAGCGGACGGAGGAGGCGAGTGTCATCCAGACCCGTCACCGTATCCCTGAGGCGCCGCTCACCGAGGACCAGATCCTCGTCTTCCAGGTCCCGATCCCGGAGCCGCTGCGCTTCCTCGAACCGCGCGAGACCGAGACCCGCACCATGCATGCGCTTGAGGAATATGGCGTGATGCATGTGAAGCTCTATGAGGACATCGCGCAGTACGGCGAGATCGCCACGACCTATGCCTATCCCGCCAAGGTGGCGGACCGCTATGTCTTCGATCCCTCGCCGATTCCGAAGTTCGACAACCCCAAGCTCGATGATTGCCCGGCGCTGCAGCTGTTCGGTGCTGGCCGCGAGAAGCGCATCTATGCGGTGCCGCCGTACACGAAGGTGAAGAGCCTCGATTTCGAGGACCATCCCTTCGAGGTGCAGTCGTGGCATGAGCCCTGCGCGCTGTGCGGTTCGCGGGCCAGCTTCCTCGACGAAATCGTCATGGATGACCAGGGAACGCGCATGTTTGTGTGCTCTGACACCGACTTCTGCGCCAGGCAGCGGGGTGAAAGATGACCGCGCTGCTTTCTGCCGAGAGTGTCAGCAAGTTCTATGGCGCTCGCGCCGGCTGCCAGAACGTGTCCTTTGATCTGTGGCCGGGCGAGGTTTTGGCCATCGTGGGTGAATCAGGCTCCGGCAAGACCACCTTGTTGCGCTGCCTCTCCGGCCACCTGCCGGCCAGTTCCGGCAAGGTGCGTTACTCGATGCGCGATGGCCGCAACGTGGCGCTTGACGAGATGAGCGAGGCCGAGCGGCGGCTTCTGATGCGGACCGACTGGGGCTTCGTGCACCAGGATGCGCGAGACGGCCTGCGCATGGGCGTATCCGCCGGCGCCAATGTCGGTGAGCGGATGATGGCTGTTGGCGAGCGGCATTATGGCCGCATCCGTACCACGGCAACCGACTGGCTGAAGCGTGTCGAGATTCCGGAGGACCGAATCGATGACAGCCCCTGGTCCTATTCCGGTGGCATGCGCCAGCGCCTGCAGATCGCGCGGAATCTCGTTACCTCGCCGCGCCTTGTGTTTATGGATGAGCCCACCGGAGGGCTCGACGTGTCGGTACAGGCGCGGCTGCTCGATTTGATCCGGGGCCTCGTCAAGCGGCTCGACCTTGCGGCCGTGGTCGTCACCCATGACCTTGCCGTGGCGCGCCTTCTTTCATCACGGATGATGGTCATGCAGCAGGGCCGTGTCATTGAGCAGGGATTGACTGACCAGATCCTCGAGGATCCGCAGGCGCCCTATACTCAGCTTCTCGTTTCCTCCGTGCTGCAGGTGTGACCATGAGCGCGGTTCTGAAGATCGAAAGCCTCTCCAAGTCCTTCGTGCTGCACCAGCAGGCTGGCGTGCGTATCCCGGTGTTTGACGGGCTCAACGCCGAAGTGAAGGCGGGTGAGGCGGTGGCAGTGACCGGACCGTCGGGTCGCGGCAAGAGTTCGCTGCTGAAGTTGGTCTATGGAACCTACCGCGCCAATGCCGGATCAATCCAGGTGTTTTCCGGTGTGGGCTGGACGGATGTGGTGACGGCGGCACCCCGCGACGTGATCGAACTGCGGCGCGATGTCATCGGCTATGTCACGCAGTTCCTCCGCGTCATTCCGCGTGTGCCGGCAGAGATGGTGGTGGCGGAGCCCATGATGGATCGCGGCATCTCGCAGGAGCAGGCGCTGACCCGGGCCCGCACGCTGCTCGACAGGCTCAACATCCCCAAACGCCTCTGGCACCTGTCGCCCATGACCTTTTCAGGCGGCGAGCAGCAGCGCGTCAACATTGCGCGTGGCTTTGCGGCACATTTTCCGATCTTGCTGCTCGACGAGCCCACGGCCTCGCTTGACACCGAGAACCGTAACCGCGTGCTGGAATTGATCGCCGAGGCGCGCGGGCAGGGCAGTGCCATTCTCGCCGTCTTCCATGACGAGGCTGAGCGCCGCCGCGCGTGTTCTCGCAGCATAGGATTGGACTGAGATGAGCATGCGCCATGCCATCTATTTCGCACCGCTGCCCGGCACGCTGCTTCACGCGTTGGGTTCGCGCTGGCTTGGCCGCGATGCGTTCACGGGAGAGGCGCTCGAGCAGCCCAGCACCGCTGGCCTTGCCGCCGTCACCGGTGAGCCGCGCCGCTATGGCTTCCATGCGACGATGAAGCCGCCCTTCGCGCTGCGCGACACGGCGCACCCTGAGTCCTTGCTGCGAGCGCTGGCAGCGCTTGCCGCGGAAGAGCGTTGCTTTCGCGTCTCGCTGAAGGTGGCGCTTCTCGACCGTTTTTTGGCTCTGGTGCCGCGTGGACCTTGTGAGCCCCTGCACCGCATCGCCGACCGTGCGGTGCGCGAACTTGATGGCTTCCGCGCCCCGCCCTCAGCCGACGAACTCGCACGCCGCAGGTCGGCAGGCCTGACCGAACGCCAGGAGAGGCATCTCGCGGATTGGGGTTACCCCTATGTCTTCGAAGACTTCCGCTTTCACATGACGTTGACCGAGCGCCTTCCAGCTGCCGAGGTGGAGCGCTTTGAAGCTGCGGCGTCAGAGCATTTTGCGCCGGTGCTGTCGGCACCCGTGCTCATCGACGGGCTCGCGCTGTTCGAGGAGCCATCTCCTGGTGCTGCGTTCCTGGCCACCCGCCACTTTCCCTTTCCCCATTCAGCCGCCGAGGTTGCCGTATGACCGAGACCCTCTTTACCAACGCCCGCGTGGTGCTTCCTGACGAGATCGTCGAGGGAACAGTGATTGTCCGGGACGGTAAGATCTTTGAAATCATCGAAGGCAATGTGGCTGCGCCCGCCGAGGATATTGATGGCGACTACCTGCTCCCGGGTCTCGTGGAGCTGCACACCGATCACCTCGAAAGCCACTACCTTCCGCGCCCCGGCGTTGCCTGGCCGGCCATACCGGCGGTGATGGCACATGATGCACAGATCGCCGCAGCCGGCATCACGACCGTCTTCGATGCACTGCGGGCGGGAAGCTTCGAGCCGGGCGACCGATCGGCACGTGAGGCAATGTCGCTTTGCGCGGCGATCTTCGAAGCCCAGAACAGTGGTCGCCTTCGGGCACAGCACTTCATTCACCTGCGCTGCGAACTGCCTTGTGCGGACACGGCGGAATCAGCGGAGATAACATCTCAGGCCGGACCCCTCCATCTCATTTCCATCATGGATCACACGCCGGGCGCCCGGCAGTTTGTATCGATCGACAAGTTTCGTGAGTATTACATCGGCAAGAAGCTCATCCTGCCTGAACACATGGACGGCTATATCGCCGTGCGCCAGGAGATGCAGGCGAAGCATGCCGGTGCCAACAAGCAGGCGATTCTTGCCATGGCGGCGAGGCTTGGCGTGCGCCTTGCGAGCCATGATGATGCGACCGAGGCGCATGTCGAGGAAGCCATTGCCGATGGTGTGGCGATCGCCGAGTTCCCGACGACGCGGGAGGCCGCACAGGCCGCCCACCGCAATGGTCTGGCCGTGTTGATGGGTGCGCCCAATGTGGTACGCGGCAAGTCCCACTCCGGCAATATCTCTGCCTCGGACGTGGCGGCGAGCGGCCATCTCGATGTGCTGTCCTCCGATTATGTACCTTCCAGTCTCCTGCCGGCGGCTTTCCGCCTCGCCGAAACCGTGCCGGGCATGACTCTGCCGGCGGCAATGCGCACCATCAGCCTCAATCCGGCACGAGCTGCAGGACTGGACGACCGTGGTGCCATCGAGCCGCACCGGCGGGCCGACCTGATCCAAGTTCGCGTCAAGGACCGTATCCCTGCCGTGCGCCGTGTATGGCGCGAAGGCATGCGGGTGATGTGATGGGAGCAGCGAGTGGCCATCTTGTCCTGGTGGTTGGCCCAAGCGGGGCCGGCAAGGACAGCGTGATGATGGGCGCAAGGGAAGCGCTCAAGGGAGATAGCAGCGTTGTCTTCCCGCGTCGCTTCGTCACGCGCCTCAGCAATCCTGATGCCGAAGACCACATTTCCATGACGGAGATGGAGTTCGAACTGGCGGTGGCCGAGGGCGCCTTCGCATTGTGGTGGCGAGCGCATGGCAATTCCTACGGCATCGGGAGCTTCATCGAAAGCCATCTCGACTCCGGCGCGACCGTGGTTGTGAACTGCTCGCGCGCCTCGATTGCAGATGCATGCGCGCGTTTTGCCAACGTCGCCGTCGCAGAGATCACCGCACCTGAGGACGTTCTCGTCGCGCGCATCGTGGCGCGCGGTCGGGAGACGCCTGAGCAGGCACGCGAGCGCGTGCTCCGCAAGGTCCCGGACTATCCAGCCGGCGTGCGCGTTGAGCGGATCGTCAATGACGGTCTCCTTGCCGACGCTGTCGCGAAATTCTGCCTGCTGCTGAGGGGTTTGCAACCAGGCGCACAATTGCCCGATCCCGCACCGGTTGCGGACGAATTCATCGCATCACTGATTATACCGTGAACGGGCTCACCGGGGAGTTGGTGATCGGCGGCGGTCACTGCCTCCTGCCGGGCAGGGGGTTGGTTGCGGCGGACATTGTTTGTTCCGGTGGCTGCATTGCGGAGATCCGCCCCGCGGGATCATCAAGGAACGCCTTGATCGATGCTGAGGATTGTCTCGTGCTGCCGGGCATCGTCGACATTCACGGTGATGCCTTCGAGCGCCAGATCATGCCACGGCCAAGTGCCATGTTTCCCATCGACATGGCAATGCGTGACAGTGACCGGCAATTGGTGGCCAACGGCATTACCACAGCCTATCACGGCATCACCATATCCTGGGAACCAGGGCTCCGAAGCCTTGAACAGTCGATGCGTATCATTGACGCTCTGGAGCGACTGGAACCATCCCTTCTTGCCGACAACCGTGTCCACTTGCGCTGGGAGACATTCGCTCTCGACGAGGTGAATGAGGTTCTGGCCCTTCTGACGCGACCAAAGACCACGCTTTTGGCTTTCAACGACCACACCACACCCTTGATGAAGGTTGCCGATGTTCGTGGCGCCATTGGCCGACACGCCCAACGCTCAATGGTGCCGCCGGAACGCTATCTCGCCCTCTATGAGTCAGTCCTGTCACGCCGTGCTGAAGTGCCTGTGGCAATTCAGGCAGTCGCTGAGGCGGCGCGTCAGAATGGGGCGCCCATGCTTTCCCACGATGATCGCACAGCGGATATGCGGGCCTTCTATCGTGATCTCGGTGCGCGCATCGCCGAGTTCCCGATCACTGCCGAAGCGTTGGATGCCAGTGCGGCGGGCGGCGATTTCATCGTGTTGGGTGCGCCCAACGTGGTGCGCGGTGGAAGCCACACAGGCGCCATTGGCGCCGAGGAGGCAATCCGGCAGGGCAAGTGTGCGATCCTTTCTTCGGATTACTATTATCCGGCACAGTTGCATGCGGCACTTGCCCTCGTGGAGCGTGGCGTTCTTCGTCTGGAACAGGCCTGGGAGCTGATCAGTGCCGCACCTGCGGCGGCGGCTGGCCTCGGTGACAGGGGGCAGATCGCGGAGGGCTTCAGGGCAGATCTCGTTGTCCTCTGTGCGCGGGAAGAGCGGCCAGTGGCAACCATTTGTGCGGGCCGGCCGGTCTATCGGTCACGTTAGCCGGGTACTGACCGGTTGCCGGCGATGGCGCTGCGCAGCATGGTCGACAGCCGGTCGATGATCGTGACGGTGATCAGGATCAGGATGATCAGGAATGAGACCTTCTGCCACTCCAGCGTTCGGATCATTTCGGAGAGTTCAAGGCCGATGCCACCTGCCCCCACGATGCCGATGATGGTGGCTGAGCGGGTGTTGGACTCGAAGTAGTACAGGCACTGCCCGATCAACACGGGTGCCACTTGGGGCAAGAGACCGAAGCGGATTGTGTGCAGCTTGGCGCCGCCCGATGCCTTGACACCTTCTACCGATCGCTGATCCGAGGCTTCGATGGCTTCGGAGAACAGTTTGCCCAGAGAGCCGATGTCGGAAATGGCGATCGCCATCACACCGGCGAAAGGGCCGAGGCCCACCACGTTGACCCACACCAGCGCCCAGACCAGCGTGTCGACGCCGCGCAGGGCGTCGAAGCCGCGCCGTGTGAAGAACCGCAAGATTTGCGACACGGTGGTGTTTCGTGCCGCGATGAGGCTGAGCGGCAATGCGATTGCGGCGGCCAGAAGCGTGCCGAGCAGGGCGATCGCCACGGTCTCGCCCAGAGACTTCAAAAAGCGCATGAGCGTCGTGGTGGTTCCCCATTCGGGCGGGAACATCAGAACGATAAGCTTGCCCAGACTGCTGAGTCCGCTGAAGAATCGCGTGGCCGAGAAGCCCAGGTGCCAAAGGCCGAACACGAGGAGCGCCAGGGCGGCGACGGCGATCAGTTTGCCGCTCCAGCCCGCGGGCTGGAACACCTTTGCACATCGAGCGCGCAGGGCGGCGTTCTCGATGTCGCTGTAGCCGCCGCTTTCCATGCTCCTCATGTCAGCCTACCTGCGTGATGAAATGATGCCGCACCCGCTCTGTCACGAGGTCGATAATCGATACGGTGAGGATGATGAGCACGAGAATGGCCGAGACGTCGGGGTAATAGAACTTTCGGATCGCCTCCATCAGGTCCTGACCGATGCCACCGGCACCGACAAAGCCCATGACCGAGGCGCCACGCACATTGATCTCGAAGCGCAGAAGCGCATAGCTGAGGAAGTTCGACAGGACCTGCGGCAGCACCGCAAATCGCATGGTCTTCGTCCAGGAGGCACCGCTGGCGGTGAGGCCTTCGATAGGTTTCTGGTCGACGTTCTCGAGCACTTCGTAAAACAGTTTGCCGAGCGCTCCGGTGGTGTGGATGACGATGGCCAGAACCCCCGCGATCGGACCCAGCCCGAAGGCCATGACGAAGATCAGCGCGAAGACGAGATCCGGCACGGTGCGGCAGAACTCGAGGAAGCGGCGGACGGCAAAGGTCAAGGGATGCGAGACGCCCAGATTGGCTGCCGCGAAGAAGCAGGCAATGAAGCCGAACAAGGCGCCGAGAACCGTTGCGACATAGGCGATCAGCAGCGTGTCGGCGAGGAGCCTGAGCCACTTGCCCAGGCCCCAGAACCAGCCTGCGACGTCGTAGAGGACGAAATGCCCGGCCATCGGCCCTGAATCGAGCAGGAAGATACGACCGATATAGTTGGGAAACTTGTGAATGTTCTTAAAGAACAGGGCCAGGTCAATCTCGGCCATCCAGCCCGCAACCAGCACGAGGGCCGCGAAGATGATTGCCGCAAACAAGAAGCGGCGCCGCTTCTGCGCCACTTCGGCAGCATAGGCGCGAGCCATCTGTTCCACGGACATGCGTGGCGGCGTCGCGGCTGAGGCGGTCATGCGGCGCTCCTGCGGGGAATGATGGGTCCGCGCCGCATAGGCGCGGACCCTGATCGCTGCTTACGACTTGCGAAGCGTGTCGACGAACTTGTTCAGTTCGACGATGCCGGCGTAGGCTTCGTTGTTGGTGGGCACCCACAGCTGCTGCTTGCCGTCGGTCATCACCTGGAAAGCTTCCGGATCGTTCTTTTCGATCGAGAAGAAGGCGTCCTTGATGGCGGTCTGCAGTTCGGCCGGCAGCTTGGTCAGCATGGCGAAGGGCGAGTTCACGATCGGCTCCGACTTGAAGATGATCTTGAAGTCGTCGTACTTGGCCATGCCCTTGCGCTCCATGCGGCGCAGGTTCGATTCGTTTTCGTCGTTCCAGGCGTTGAACACGGCGTCCACCTGGCCCTGCTGCAGGGCGATGATCGCGTTCTCGTGGCTGCCGGTGTAGACAACGTTGGAGAAGAACTCTTCCGGCTTGATGCCCAGCTTGTTCATCTCGAAGCGCGGCACATTGTTTCCCGAGGTGGAGTTCGGATCGACGAGACCGAGGTTCTTGCCCTTGAGGTCTTCAAGCTTGGTGTAGGGCGCGTCGGCCTTTACATACATGACCGAGTAATAGGCCTTGGTGCCATCCTGGTTCACCTGCATGGCGAAGGCGTCGATCTTGGCACCATTCATCAGAGCGCGGGCGAAGGACGACGGACCGTAAAGGGCAATGTCGATGTTTTCGGCAATCTGGCCCTCGATCACGGCGGCATAATCATTGGCAATGCGGAGCTTCACGGGAACGCCCAGCTGCTTGGTCAGGTACTGGATGAAGGGCTCGTAGCGCTTCTCGACGCCGGTGGCATTCTCGTCCGGGATGGTGGCGAAAACGAGCTCGGGATAATCGGCCTTCCAGTCGGCGCGGGCGGCGGTGGAAAGGACCGGCAGGGCGGCGAGGCCTGCAGCGGCCTGCAGGATGTGACGACGGTTCATCATAGGTAGAACTCCTGTTTGTTTGGTCGTGAATGGGGAGGCGAGATCAGGCCGCGCTGGATAACGCCGCGGACCCGTTGGACTGTCGTGCTGCCGCCTCCGGGAGGTCCAGCACGTCGTTTGCTTCAAGGCCGTAGAGATCGATGACGATGTCTTCGGTGAGTGCCGCGGGTGTTCCGTCGAAGACAACGCGTCCAGCCTTCATGCCCACGAGCCGCGTGCAATATTCGCGCGCCAGATCGAGGGAGTGGAGATTGCACATGACAGTGATGCCAGACTCGCGGTGAAGGTTCCTGAGCGAGTCCATGACGATCTTGGTGTTGCGCGGATCGAGCGAGGCGACCGGTTCGTCGGCAAGGATGATGCGCGGGTCCTGTACTAGCGTGCGGGCGATGGCGACGCGCTGCTGCTGTCCGCCTGACAGGCTCTCGGCGCGCTGGCCTGCAAGATCGGCGAGATCAAGCCGATCGAGGGCGCGGAGCGCACGGAGCTTCTCGTCATCAGGCCAGGCCTTGAGCAGTGCGGGAACCAGTGAGATGTGATTGATGCGCCCCATCAGCACATTGGTCAGGACGTCAAGCCGCCCGGCAAGGTTAAACTGCTGGAAGATCATGCCGCAGGAGGAACGCCAGTCGCGCAGCGCCCGGCCGCGCAGGCTGGTGACATCCTTGCCCTGAAAGGTGATGCGGCCTTCCGACGGGTCGACGAGGCGGTTGATGCAACGAAGAAGGGTTGACTTGCCGGCGCCCGAGCGCCCGATGACGCCAACAAAGGAACCATCGATGATTTCGGCAGAAACGCCCGAAAGTGCTGGCTTGCCACCGAAACGCTTGCCGAGATTTTCGATACGGAGCATGTGCGCCCTTCCTTCAGGAGGTTCCGTTAATCCCAAGGCAACAACAGCTACGTGACAGCGAGATTGCAGGTGGATGACAGCCCGCGCATGGAGAAATTGCTCGCTCGGACAGCGCTTCGCAGCATTGCTGCGGTGCGACAAGAATGCTAGAAAACATCGTTGTCGCCCCACCCGGATGGCACAGTGACCTCGTTTGGCTTGTAGGTTGTCATGTCGGAACATATCGTTAGAGCCTATGATGACGAACTTGGAGAACTCCGGTCGCTGATCAACGGCATGGGCGCTGTTGTGTTGGCGCAGGTCGAACTGGCCGGAGAGGCCTTGCATCAGTTTGATGCCAGACAGGCGGAGCAAGCGATCCAGAAGGATCTCACCGTCGACGAATTTTTCAGAGACATCGAAGAAAAGGCGATCCGCATGATCGCCAAGCGGCAGCCGGTTGCCGCTGACCTTCGTGCGATCATGGCCTCCATCAAGATCGCTGCCGATCTCGAGCGCATTGGGGACCTGGCGAAGAATACTGCGAAGCGAAGTGCTGCCATGGCAGATCGTAATTCGTATCTCGCCGATGTGGTTCTTCCCATCTGGGACATGGCCAGAGAGGCGTTGCGCAAAGTCCTGGCAGGCTTCAACGACAATGACTCCGCCGCAGCATTTGCCGTATGGGAGCGTGACGAGGAACTTGACGAGCTTTACAACTCAGTGTTTCGCCAACTCCTGACCTACATGCTCGAGAACCCTCGCACCATTGGCACGTGTACGCACTTGCTATTCGCTGCGAAGAACATGGAACGCATCGGTGATCATGCGACGAACATCGCCGAGGACATTTGCTACCTCGTGGATGGGAAGGCTCCCTCCGGCACACGGCCGAAGAAGGACACAACGGCGTCCCAGCAGGACGCGATCATCTGAAGAGTGGACGCAGTGGCCGGGTCGAAGTCAGCGGCAATCGCCAGCTTTTCAAGTGTCGAGTAGCAGGAAGTCTCGGCGATTGAGTCCCACGGTGACCTTTGACCCCGGAAGTGGTGGCGGCAGATCCGGCTGATTGAACATGTCAAATTCCACATCAGCGCCGAGCATCTTGGCCCTGATCCGAATGACGGAGCCGAGGAATGAAACCTCCCCGATCTCGGCTGCTACGTGAGTGTCACATGCTTCAGCACCATTGAGCCGGATGCTCTCGGGTCGGATCGCCAATGACACGCTGCTCCCACCTGCTGCCGCAATGGGCGTGGAAAGCGTAAGCGCAGTGCCGTCGACCTCAACCTCGCCACGCGCGGCATTGGAGACCTTGCCGTTCAGCACGTTGAGCGTACCTACGAAGGTGGCGACGAACTTCGTCTTCGGCGCATTGTAGATTTCGAACGGCGTTCCGGCCTGCTCGGCGATGCCTTTATACATGACCACCACTTGATCGGAGATGCTCAGCGCTTCTTCCTGATCATGAGTCACGAAGACGGTGGTGATGCCGAGTTCGCGCTGGATTGCACGAATTTCGCTGCGTAGGCTAACACGAATCTTGGCGTCGAGCGCCGATAACGGCTCGTCGAGCAGCAGCACCCGGGGTCGGGGTGCGATGGCGCGGGCTAGCGCCACGCGCTGCTGCTGGCCGCCCGACAGCTGGAACGGATAGCGGGTACCGAGGTCCGGCAGACCGATGAGTTCCAGCATCTCGGCCACGCGCTTGTCGATCTCGGCGCGTGGCTTGTTAACGACCCGCAAGCCGAAGGCGACGTTCTGGGCGACCGTCAGGTTGGGGAACAGGGCATAGGCCTGGAACACCATGCCAATCTGGCGTTGGTTGGCTTTGAGGTTCGTTACGTCCTTGCCGTCAATGATGATTGACCCAGCAGTCGGTGTCTCAAGGCCCGCAAGCATGCGCAGCACGGTGGTCTTGCCGCAACCGGAGGGGCCCAACAGCGACACGAATGCGCCCTTCGGGATCGACAGGGAGAAGTCATTGACCACCTTCGTTGATCCAAACTGCTTGGCGAGACGGTCGAGTTGGATAAAGGACATTAGCGTTTGGCTCTCGTATGCGGGGCAAGGCGCGTTGCGAGCTGGATCAACCCCAGACAGCCCCAGGTGACGGCAAAGGCAATGACGGCAAGGGCTGCCGGTTCATAGGCGCGGTTGGAGCCCATCCACACCATGTAGGGCCCGAAGGCCGGGCGATTGAGGAGGGCAGCCAGCACATACTCACCGATGACGATCGCGAATGTGAGGAAGGCCCCTGACAGCACGGCGACCAGCACATTGGGCAGGATCAGCCGGCCCAGGATGGTGATCCATCCGGCACCCAGCATCTGGGCTGCTTCCGTGATGGTGCGAACATCGAGGGTGCGGAGCCCAGTGTCGACGGCGCGGTACATATAGGGCAATGCCAGCGTTGTGTAGCCCAGCATCAGCAGCAGGTTGGTGCCCATGGCTGAGCCGGTGAGCGGCAGGAAGCTCGAGGTGTTATAGAGGCGGATATAGCCGAAGACGAGCACGATGGGCGGAATCACCAGCGGCAGCAGTGTCACGAACTCAACGATGGGCCGGATTGCGGGAAGCTTGAGCCTCACCCAAAAGGCGGTGGGCGTCACGATCAGAACACCCATGACGATGGTCAGAAGTGCCATGACGACCGAATAGAGGAAGGTTTCCTGGAACTGCGGATCGAACAGCACGCTTCTGTAGGCATCGAAGGAATAGACCCCACGCCTGGCGCGCAGCGAAAACTCGAAGGTGCCGACCAGCGGAAGCAGAAAATACACAATGCCGAAAATGGCGGCAACCCATGCCCAGTGCTTTCCCGACTTCACTTGAGCCACCTTTCAGCCCGCACGCGCAGCAGGATATAGATGAGATTGGCGATGCCAGTGACGACGATCATGCCGAAGGCAAGCGCGTAGCCGAGGTGCGGATCATTCAGTACGTCGCCCCGGATCTGGGCGAACAGAATGATGGGAACGATCGACAACGCAGAGCCCGTGAGTGCCATGGCAGTCGCCACGGCACCGAATGCATTGGCGAAGAGCAACGCGAAGGAGCCAAGTAGTGCCGGCCACAAGACCGGCAGGGCGACCATGCGCCAGTATTGCAGGTCACTGGCTCCCAACGTCTGCGCCGCCTCATTCCATTCACGCTTGAGACCGTCAATGGCCGGGGTAATGATCAGGATCATCAGCGGAATCTGGAAGTAGAGATAGGTGAGCGCGAGGCCGGTGAAGCTGATGAGGTTGAAACCGAGCGCTGCAAGGTTGATGCCGAACCAGTCGCGCAGCAACACGGTGATGAGACCCAACCGGCCCAATGTGGCGATGAAGGCGAAGGCCAGTGGCACGCCGGCGAAGTTGGAGGCAACCCCCGAGAAAGTCAGCATGCCCCCGCGCAGCCAATCCGGGAGTCCCCCGCGGGTAACGGCGATGGCGATGCCGAGGCCGATGAGACAGCCGAAGAAGGCGGTAAGGAGACTAAGCTTCAGCGACAGTATTGTCGCGTCCAAGATGTTCGGAGCGGCGAGCCCTGCAATGTTGCCGAGCGTGAAGAGCCCCTCAGGCGTCTGGAAGGAGGCGATGACGATTCGGATCGTCGGCAGGATGAGGAACAGAAGTGCGAAAACCGCGAAGGGTACCACGCCGAACCACTTGAGGAGGTTCACTTCGCTGCGCCGCGGGCGGGCATTCGCGGTCATGTTCGATGTTCCAAGTGAAGGCTCCGTCCCGGGAAGTGCGGGACGGAGCTAGTTTAGGGAGCGTTCCGCTACTTACTGAACATTGGCGCCGACGACCTTGTCCCAGCCGCCAGTCACAGCGGCCTTGTTGGCTGCTTGCTGATCGACAGTCGGGAACACGGCCTTGGCATAGCCTTCTGCCGGGGGCAGCTTCGCCAGGAGCTCAGCCGGGATTTTGCCGGCGGCGGACATGGCATTGAAGCGGGCCGGGTGGCAGTAGCCTTCGAGCCAGGCAGTCTGGCCCTCATCCGAGTAGATGTATTCCATCCACAGCTTGGCTGCGTTCGGATGCGGCGCGAAAGCCGAGATCGCCTGCACGTAGACGCCGGCGAGCGACGAAGAGGCAGGGATCACCACGTCCATCGGGGGATTGCCCTTCAGGCTGTCACGCCAGGCGAGCAGGTTGTAATCCCAGGCGACGACGATCGGCGTCTGACCCTGGGCGATGGTGCCCGACTTGCCGGTGACGGGAACGAAGTTGCCCGCCTTGTTCAGTTCGGCCATCAGCTCGAGGCCCTTCTCGCCCGATTCCGTGCCGGGCTTGGCACCACGCGAAATGCCAGCCGACATGATGGCCAGAATGGCCTGGTTCGAGGCGCGCGGATCGCCGGTCAGAGCGACGGACGCGGCGTAGTCGGACTTCAGGAGGTCTGACCAGTCGGCCGGCGTCGTCTTCACGATGTCCTTGTTCACGCCGAAGGCCATCACGCCATAGTAGTCGCCATACCAGTAGCCGTCGGCATCCTTCACGTCAGCCGGGATCTCGTCCCAGGTCATGACCTTATAGGGCTGCAGGAGTCCTTCCTGCTGGGCTTGCGGGCCAAAGGCGAGGCCGACGTCGATCACGTCAGGAGCCTGCGGGCCCTTATTGTCCTTGTTGGCGCGGATTGCCTCGAGCTCATCGGCCGAGCCGGCGTCAGGGTTGAGCTCGTTGACCTTGAGACCATACTTGGCCTTGAAGCCTTCAATCACCTTGCCATAACCGCACCAGTCATGCGGCAGCGCAATGACGGTCAGTTCGCCTTCCTTCTGCGCGGCGGCCACGAGGTCTTCCATCGCGCCGGCATGGGCAGGCACTACCGATGCAAGCATGGCGAGAGCCATGGTGGAATGCAGCAGTCGGGTTGTGAATTTCATGATCATATCCTGTTGTGTTGCCACGCCGCGCGACACCGATTACTGCGGCATGGCGGAGTTAGGCGCGGCACATGACAGTGCTGTGTCACCTGCCTTTCGACCGCGCATGAGATACCTGCCCTGGCTTCACGGGTTCATACGACTGTCATCTTGCCGAAACAAAAGATCCAAGATTTTGTGGCAGGACGCATGACCGAGACCTTCGACTATGTCGATCTTCGAAACCGTGCGCGGCACGGCGCCGTCCGGTTTTCCTATTCGCGCCCGGAGCAGCGTTGGCTCAACCGCAGCATTATCCGCGCCATCGAACGCCTCAGCGGTCTGCCACGTCTGGAGCGGCTCTATCGAGACTGGGCGGCCAACCCGCCGGATGGCGAAAACTTCTTTGCGGCTGCGATGCGCCTGCTGAACATCGGCCTCGAAGTCGACGAGGCGGCGCTGGCCCGCGTGCCCTCCACAGGGCCTGTCCTGTTCGTTGCCAACCATCCCTTCGGCGTGATCGACGGACTCATGTTGGGCCACCTGGCGACCCGCGTGCGACCGGACACGAAGATCATGACACACAGCCTGTTGTGCCAGATACCCGAGGCGCGCGAGTTTCTGCTCCCGGTGGACTTCGGCGGCACGGCTGAAGCGGTGCAAACCTCGGCGATGACGCGGCGGCGCTGCGTGGAGTGGCTGCGCGACGGCCATGCCGTAGCGATGTTTCCGGCGGGCAGCGTGTCGACAGCGACGACGCCATTGCGGGGACCGGTCGTCGATGCAGCTTGGCATTCCTTTGCCGCCAAACTCGCACAGCTTCCAAGCGTGACGGTGGTTCCGATGTGTTTTCAAGGCCAGAACTCGCGACTGTTCCAGGTTGCCAGTCACATTCATTATGCGCTTCGTGTGGCCCTGTTGTTCGGGGAGTCGCGGCGCCGCCAGGGTACGAGCGTATCGGTGGCCATTGGAGCCCTAGTACGCGCAGAGGAGCTCGCGAATTTGGGCTCGCGCCAGGCGGTCACACAGGAATTGCGCCGTCGCACCCTGTCGCTTCGTGCCCCCAATGCGCCCTCACCGGAACTCGAGTTCCGGTGGCCACGCCATATCTCGTTCGATTAGGCTATCTCAGTATTCGGCGGGAACGTACATGTCCTTGGGGATCGGACCACGATGGTAGTCGGGGTTGTGCACCCGCTCCGGCAGTACGACTTCCGGTCTGACGATTTCCTCATAGGGAAACTGGCTAAGGAGATGCGCAATGCAGTTCAATCGGGCGCGCTTCTTGTCGACGGCCTCAACCACCCACCATGGTGCTTCCTTGATGTTGGTGTGCTCCAACATCGCTTCCTTGGCTTTGGTATAGGCCTCCCAACGCACGCGGGACTGCAAGTCCATCGGGCTCAACTTCCACTGCTTCAACGGATCGCGGATGCGCATGAGGAAGCGCTTGTGCTGTTCGTTGTCGGTGATCGAGAACCAGTATTTGACCAGCGTGATGCCGGAGCGCACCAGCATGCGTTCGAACTCCGGGCAACTGCGGAAGAACTCAGCCACATCCTCTTCTGTGCAGAAGCCCATGACCCGCTCTACACCGGCGCGGTTGTACCATGAGCGGTCGAACAGCACGATCTCGCCCTGGCCCGGCAGGTGGGGCACATAGCGCTGAAAGTACCACTGTCCACGTTCGCGTTCCGACGGCGCAGGAAGGGCGACGACCCGGCAGACGCGGGGATTGAGGCGCTGGGTGATGCGCTTGATGACGCCACCCTTGCCGGCCGCATCACGGCCCTCGAAGATCACGACGACCTTCTGCTTGGTGGTGGCCACCCAGTCCTGCAGCTTGATCAGTTCGCGCTGCAGGCGGAAGAGTTCCTCGTAATAGAAGCGGCGGTTGAGATCCGGCGTACCGTCCGGGTCTTCCTCCACCAAAGCGTCGAGCCGACCGTCATCCAGTTCCTGCTCGAGTTCCTCGTCGAGGCTGTCGAGCCAGTCCTGGCGAACGTATTCTTCTTCAAGTGTTGGCGCGGCGCTCATTTGCGGTCTCCCATACTGTCCCGGTGTCAGCAGAGGCAAAGTCTGTCGAAGACCCTGCAACAGCACCAAGACCAGTGATTGTGCAGGAATGCTCATTATCGTTGATTGTGACAATCGAGTGAAATATTCCCTGAAAAGGTGTTATGACAGGGTTGTTATGAAGGTCGAAATCGAGCGCAAGTTTCTACTTGCGTCTGAACGCTGGCGCTTGCTGGTTGAGCGAAGCGAACATATCCGGGATGGATTGCTGGCCTTGAATGCCGAGCGTAAAATCAGGATCCGGATCATCGGTGAGCGGTCGACCCTCACTGTGAAAACGAAGCGAATTCGCGGTCAGCGCGAAGAATTCGAATATGATATCCCGCGCGGCGACGCCGAAAGGCTACTTGCCCTTTGCGGCAGTGACGTAATCCAGAAGGTCAGGCACTATGTTGCGCAAGCTGACCTGACTTGGGAAGTGGACGAATACGAGGGGCTTCTCAAGGGGATATCTCTTGCCGAGGTGGAACTCGATTCCCTCGATCAGCCCATCGCGATTCCTGACTGGATCGGCCATGAGGTCACCTCCGAGCCGCCCTATCGGAAGATCAACATGCTGCGCAGCCGGCAAGGATTGCCTGCCGATGACGATCATGACACGTCATCACCTGTTGAGGATTGAGCGGGTGGACTGCATCCGTGACCTGCTATCCGACGGCACGCCGCGTCGAACCGCATTGCCTTCCGTAGCGTTCGATCAGGGCGGCCAAGGGCTTCGAACTCACGACCGAAAGCGCTGTCTCGAGATCACAACGAAGCACCCTGCGCTGCCGCTGCTCATCGAATTTGCTCACCTGCTTCTCGACATGCATAGGATAGACATCGACGATGCATGTGCTTCCGGAAAGGCGGCGCGTGCGCTCGAATTCAAAGGTGCCGACGCATACCGGCATGACCGATCCTACGAGGCCCGCCTCTTCGAGGGCCTCCTGAGCAGCGACCTCATGCGCCGAGAGGCCCGGAATCGGATTTCCCTTGGGTATGATCCACTGGCCGCTGCCACGACTGGTCACCAGATACAGGTGGAGTTTGCCATCTGCGGTAAACTGAACGGGGAGGGCGGCAATCTGGCGATACATGGGAACTCAGGCACTCATCGTGATTCGCTGCGATTATCGGCATGATTTCTGTCATGTGTCAGTCATATTTCAGTTTCGCGAACCGTTTTTTGCTTCCGGATGAGTTCGATTCGCCACGTGGGCCGCATAAGGGAGAAGTCGATGGCTGAGAGCAATGTGAGTTCGGTGTCCGTGCCGGCGTCTGCGGGCAGGCCTCAGGGGGCGGCGAAGCCGGCCCCTCGCGAGGTCGAGGTAAAGTTCCGGGCAGATGGGCGCGCCATCGAGGCAGTTCTGTCCTCTCCGCTGCTCAAGGGCGTCACGGTGGGTGCGGCGCGGGAGCTTGCGTCCACCTATTTCGATACGCCAGGGCAAGATCTGAAGCGCACCGGAATGACCTTGCGGGTGAGACGCAAGAGCCGGACCATTCCCCTGATGGGGGTAAAGTGGGATGGCGGTGACGATGTGGTTTTTGCGCGCGGTGAAATCGAAGTGCGGTGCCCGGACGGGGTCCCCAACCTCGACCTGTTCGAGCCGGTAATCCGGGAGCGGCTCAAGGCGGTTGTCGCTGGACGGCCGCTGGCCCCCATCTTCGAAACACGATTCAGGCGGCGCACGGCACTGCTGCGCCATGGTCATTCCGACATTGAACTCGCCCTGGATGAGGGTGCCGTCGTTGCCGGAGAGGCCAACCTGCCGCTAGCCGAGGTGGAACTGGAACTGAAGAACGGCAATTTGCCTGACCTTTTCGGTTGTGCGGCTTCTCTCGTGCGTGACTGCGGTCTCAGCCTGCAATTCGAGCCAAAGGCCGGCCGCGGGTATCGTCTCGTAGCGTCCGAAGCGCCACGTCCTCAGAAGGCGACACCACTCAAGATATCACCGACCGCAACCTTCGATGACCTCGTGGCCGCTGTCATTGCCAATGCACTGGGCCACTTCGCGGCCAATTGGGCATCATTACGCGAATCGGATGCACCTGAATCGGTCCACCAGCTGCGTGTGGCGCTGCGCCGGCTGCGCAGTGCCCTTGGCGTGTTCCGAAGGACGCTGCAGTTACCCGAACTCGAGGACATCAGGTCTGAGGCGCGGCGCATCGCCTCGGCGCTGGGACCAGCGCGCGAAAGTGACGTCTTTCGTGCCAATGCCCTTGCAGGCCCGTTCGGCGATGGTCCTGACCGGCAGCGCGGCGCGCGGACGCTCCTTGATGCCGTCGAAACGCGGCGCCATGACAGCTATGTTGCAGTGCGCCGCCTGATCGATGACCCGCAGACCAGCCTGTTCGTGCTCGATGTGCAGAGCTTCATTGCTCGCCGCGCCTGGCGCACGGCGGTGGCGCCCGAGAACCTGGGCCTCCTCATGTCAGAAGCCAAGGGATATGCAACAGAGGTTCTCGAGAGGCTGATGCGCCGGGCCCTGAAGCGCGGCAAGCACCTGCCGGACATGCCGGATGAGGAGCGCCATGATTTGCGCATCGCCCTCAAGAACCTGCGCTATGCGGTCGAGTTCTTCGGCGGTCTGTTCGGCAAGCCGAGGGAGCTGCGGTCCTACCTCAGGACGGTTGCCGACCTTCAGGAAGACCTTGGTGCGCACAATGACGCGGTAACCGCCAAGGCATTCATTGACTCTCTTTGTCTTCCACCTGACGAGGAAGTGCACTTTGCGTCAGGCTATCTGCTGGGCTGGTATCGCCACGCCACCCTGATCGCTGATTCACATCTCGCGAAGAAGTGGAAGAGTTTCAAGCGACAGGACGAATTCTGGAAGTGAACCAAACGCCACCTGTGCGGAGTGGTGCTCAACGCTGGCTGAGCTCCAAACCGACGGTTTGATATATCAGCGTGATGAGGCGGTCTTTCCCGCCTTGCCGACTGCGGGACGACGAGAACGGTGTGCTCGTTGGCTTCGGCAGTTGTCAAACTGTCATGAGAATCAGCGCTCTTGGCCACATGCGAGATGTTCCGCTCACCGTCATAGGCGGTTTTACTGCGACCTCCCACACAGTCTGGATGAATCAACACGCATGGTCTGGCGTTGGCCAGTGGCGTGCGCCGCGAATTGAGTTTTGCGTCAGCTAGAGTGCCTCAAGGAGAATCAGATGGGCAAGGCTAAGACCAAAGTGAAGGCCAGAGAAAAGCGTCGCGTGCGTGAATATGAAGATCGGGATGACGGTACGGTCATTCCGTTCAAGCGAAAATTCGAGGCGGAACGACAGGCGCCGCCGATCGTCGCGATGAATGCGCGGCAGGCCGAATATCTCGCCTACCTCAGGACCCATCCCCAGGTCTTCGTGCTAGGCCCGGCAGGAACCGGCAAGACTTGGATCGCTGCGTCTCATGCGGCCGATCTCTACCGCAGCGGCCTCATCAAGAAGATCATCCTGACGCGTCCCAACGTACCCTGCGGCCGTTCGCTGGGTTTCTTTCCCGGTACTATCGAGTCGAAGTTCGCGCCATGGACCGTTCCAGTGACCGATGCCATGCGGGATCGTCTTGGCAAGGCCGTGTTCGAACTCGCCGTGAAGAACGGTGACATCGAAGTGGTGCCGTTCGAAGTCATGCGCGGTCGCTCCTGGCGCGATGCCTTCGTCCTTCTGGACGAGGCGCAAAACACCACCGAGACCGAGATCAAGATGTTCCTGACCCGCACGGGAGAAGGCTGCGTAACCGTGATCAACGGCGACATCGCCCAGTGTGACCTCGCCCATGGTTCCGGTCTGCATCTCGCCATCCGACTGGTGAAGGAGCGCAATCTGCCAGTTCCCGTGGTGGAATTCTCGACCGATGACGTGGTGCGGTCCGGCATCTGCGCTATGTGGGTGCGGGCGTTTGATGACCGGTCCGCGGTGGGGAACCACGCCTAGCAGGATGCGGACTTTGGGGCCGGGCGGGATAGGCTCGGCCCGATGTTCGATGGGTCCATGGACTCGACTTGACCTGCCATAAAACTCTCGTGCAGCAGCCTTTGGTGTCTCAGCCTCTCTGCTCTGCCCCCAATTCTCTGGATCACCTGAGGCTAGAGTTTTCGGCCTCTTGCGCCGATGACGGGCCGGATGCGCCTCCGCTGTTATGCAGCTGAATCGGGGTTCTCTGCCCGATTCCGCTGTGGGGGCTGATTTATAATTATTAAAGGAAAAAAGTTTTAGGTGGCGACAGGCAAGTGAAAGTTGCCTTTTTGTCCAACTTGTTGTTTTCTCGCGGTTACCGTATTGCGCCGGGTTTCGAATTGGAACGCTATATGAAGACATCGGCTTTCATCTTTCTAGTCTATCGTATATTGCGCGCGGTTGAGCAGGAGGCTGGTCTGGACGGACTGGATGCCAGAGCAAAGGCCCTCTTGCTGCTCATTGCAGATGGGGATTTCGAAGGGTCCGCGTTGACCGTCGGTGACCTCACGCGCACCGGCAATATGGGGACGGCACCTACGGTCTACAGCGCGCTGAACGCGCTCGAGTCAGACGGATGGATTGAACGCCGACAGGACAAGGATGACGCCCGGGCGAGGCGACTTTGCCTGACCGAGAATGCGAGAAAAGTGTTCGGAAGAATGTCCTCGCAGGCGTCGCGTGCCCTCCGGGCCAAGTAACTCAGTTTCTGCTCTTTCGCCCAGCCTGACCAGCAGAACCACGGCGAAGCAGCCAAGAAAATCACCTGCGGCCATGGCGGTGAAGTCCTGCAGAAATGTCCCTCGCTCAAAGCGACCGAATGCCATCAACGCCAGAGAGTAGGCGAGCGCCCCCGTGACAGATACGGTTGCGGCCAGAAGTGGAAGGTGAATGGCGCGCAGACTGCCGAGGTCCCGGGAAACCTTGGCTGTTTGGCAGGTCCACAGGACAGTGCCATAGGGAACGATACCCGCGATGCAGGAATAGACGAAAATTTCAAGCCATGTTGCATTGGGGAACTGCTGGACCAGTGCAAATGGGAAAGCCAAGACAATGTCGAGAGCACCCCAGAGCCCAGAGATCAGCAATATGACGAGACGAATGCCCGCCGGGATGTAGAGAAGCGTTATTCCCGCCTTTACTTGTATAAAATGCAAGAGCGGTTGTGCGAGTTGCCAGGACGCAAGCCAGACAATGCCACTCGCCAGTGCAACCAGCCCGATAAACGAGAGCCGCCGAAATGTGGGCGAAGAACTCAACTAAGTAAAATCCCGTTTGACGCTACAGAATTCTTACGTCGAGAAATGTTAAAAATTTGACACTGAAAATCTTTATAGAATACCGCAGCAAACTGCGACTTAAAAGCGCATTTTGTGCTTTGTTGTGCGAGTTTCAAATAAGGGGCGACCCACAGGCAGCTCCGCCATAACTGTTTTACTTAGGACTTCGTTGATAGGGCATGGTCAGGGACTTCAGCGACTGGCCTACTCTGCCGCGAGCTGTTGTGGCGCAAAGCGCTGCTCGAGGTAGGGCAGCAGGGTGCTCGAAAGTTTCGCCAGGACGGACCTCAGATCTTCAAATCCGCTGCTTTTCTCAAGCGTGGTTTCGTTCATGTAGAGGCTGCGGTTGATCTCGATTTGCAGTGCGTGCTGGCCGCGGTGGGGTGAACCATGGTTTTGAGTAATGAACCCCCCGGCATATGGCTTGTTGCGGAGCACCCGAAGGCCATGGCGATTGAGCTCGTCCTCCACAAAACCAGAAATATCCTCCGCGCAAGATGCGCCAAAACGGTCGCCCAACACGATATCCACAGCACCGGCCACTTGCGGCGCCACGTGCGCGCTGGCGCTGGCTGGCATGGAATGGCAATCGATGAGTAAAACTTCGCCTGCTTTTGAAAGGACGGCGTTGGTGAGGGCCGAGAGCGTGCGGTGATAGGGCAGGTAGATCTGCTCAATCCGATTGCGCGCCTCTGCGAAATCGATACGGCCACGATAGATTTCTTCACCCTCAGACACGATGCGCGGAATGGTGCCCAGGCCTCCCGCCACGCGGGGCGAACTGGTATTGGCATAGCCCGGCAACTCGCCGACGAACATGCGGGGGTCAAGTTCGTAGGGTTCACGGTTCAGGTCGATGTAGCTCCGGGGTATGCGTGCTCGCAGCATGGGCGCCCCATGGGCTACGCAGGACATGAACAACTCGTCAACGTAGCAATCCTCGGACTTTCGAAGGGTATGCTTGACCAGGCGGGATTGGCGCAGGAAATCCTCCGGAAAGTCCCGGCCGCTATGGGGGGAATTGAAGACAGCGGGAGCCGTCCATTCCTCGGGGGACAGAATTTCGAAAGGCGGGCGTGCGTCCGGCATTCAGGTCAGGCATTCCATTGGCGGTCGCGGACCATTATTCGCTACGGGGCGGTAGGCGGCAAGGCTTCATTCACCGTTTACCGGCACAAGGCTAGAAAGCTAAGAAGGCGTTCCGATGGTGGCGCTCGGGGTTCAGGACGATTTGTGACGATGAAGACCATGGCCAAGATTCTCCTCGCGGAAGATGATGACGACATGCGGAACTTTCTGGTGAAGGCGCTGCAGAAGGCTGGCCACGAGGTGACCAGCTTCGGAGAGGGCCTGAGCGCCTTCGAAGAAATCAAGCACAGTAGCTTCGACCTGCTCCTGACGGACATCGTGATGCCTGAGATGGATGGCATTGAATTGGCCCGTCGCGCCGCGGAACTCGATCCCACAATGAAAATCATGTTCATCACGGGGTTTGCGGCCGTGGCACTTCACCCGGATTCCAAGGCGCCAAAGGATGCCAAGGTGCTGTCCAAGCCCTTCCACCTTCGTGATCTCGTGAACGAGGTCGAACGCCTGATGGCGGCCTGAGTTTAGGGGTTGCGCGGCCCGGCCGCCCCCGCTATAGGGTCGCCACCGCGTCGGACGTGGGTGGTTAGCTCAGCGGTAGAGCACTACCTTGACATGGTAGGGGTCACAGGTTCGATCCCTGTACCACCCACCATTTTCTC